>PAAY01000039.1 GCA_002698985.1 Saprospirales bacterium
TTCTGCCGGGAAGTCACCGTGGATGCGCCCAATGCCACCGAAGAATCCCAACCGCAAGCCCCGGCCGTCAAAGTCTGGCCCAACCCCGCCCGCTCCGGCGTGGTGGTGGAGCTGCCGCAGCCTTCGCCCCGCCCCGTTCGTTTGGTCTTGTACGACGCCCTGGGCAGGGAGGTGTACCGCATGCTCAGCCGGGCCGGGGACAGACAGCTGTTTTTCGATGTGTCGGGCTGGGCAGGTGGGGTGTACTTTGGCCAGGTGGAAGGCTATGGCTTTTTTAAGGTGGTGGTGGAGTGAGCCCCGTGCCTATAATTATCGACATCGGGGGAAGAACCTAGGAACTGATCGGGCTTCGCCCTTTTTGAGGAATTGAGCCCCGAAGCCGTATAGCCATCGGCTTTCGGGGTGGTACCGAGGCACCCGTGTAGTAAGCCTTTCATTGTGAAGATCCGCCTTCGGCGGATGACAAAAGGGGGGACTGGGTAAATGAGGGTGTTAATGATGAACGTCCGAGCTCTCTGCTACCGAACCACCATCCTGCTACCACCCTGCTGTCAGGGGACACCTGAAGTGCCGTCAATAGTTGGGGCGAGGGGCTGTGTGGGTGCAGGTTAGCGAGACCTTATGAGGTTTCCGGAAACCTCGTAAGGCCTGGAAACGAGGTATCTGGCTAGCTAACCGTTCATTGTGAAGATCCGCCCTTCGGGCGGATGACAAAGGGGTTACCGGGGAAGGTTCGGAATAAATGATTGACACCCAAGCTCTCTGCTACTGAACCGAATCCTGGTAATCCGTCAATCCTGAGAATCCTGATCCTGACACCGCCATCCTGCTAATCCGCCAATCCTGAGAATCCTGATCCTGACACTGCCATCCTGCTAATCCGTCAATCCTGAGAATCCTGATCCTGACACCGCCATCCTGTTAATCCGCCAATCCTGAAAATCCTGATCCTGAAACTGCCATCCTGCTAATCCGTCAATCCTGAAAATCCTGATCCTGACACCGCCATCCTGTTAATCCGTCAATCCTGAGAATCCTGATCCTGACACCGCCATCCTACTAATCCGCCAATCCTGAAAATCCTGATCCTGACATTTTTTTATTTCCTTCGCTTCGCAAAAGCAATTTCTGACGAACAGCCACTGCCATGACGAGAGACGAAGCCCGCAGCATTTTATTTGAACTGACAAAAACCGACTCACTGCGCCGCCATGCACGCAGTGTGGAGTTGGTGATGGAGGCCCTGGCCCGCCATTTTGGCGAAGACGAAGAAAAATTTGCCGTGACGGGCCTGCTGCACGATGCCGACTATGAAAAATACCCCGACCAGCATCCCGGCGTCATTGTGAAGAAACTGGAAGAAATGGGCGAGGCGGAAATCGCCCACGCCATTGCCGGGCACTACACCAAATGGAACGTGCCCCGCAACAGCTTGCTGGACAAGTGCATCGTTGCAGCCGATGAACTGACGGGTTTTATCATTGCCGCTGCGCTGATTCGCCCCACACGGCTGGAGGGGATGGGTGCCAAGAGCGTTCTGAAGAAGCTGAAAACAAAGACCTTCGCTGCCTCCGTTGACCGGGAAGAGGTGTACAAAGGCGCCGAATTGCTGGGCTGGGAATTGCCGAAGCTCATCGAGTTCATCATTGCCGTTTTGCAAAAACACGAGGACGAATTGTTCTGAAACCAACCTACCCATGCCACTCTCCGATTTATACGACCCTGAAAAATTCCGTCAGAACGGACACCGACTGGTGGATCAGCTCGCTGATTACCTGCATCGCCTGCGGCAACATTCGGACGAGGAAAAAGTGATGAATTACCGCTCACCTGAGGACAGCTACCGGCTGATGAATGAGTTGTTGGATGCGCCCAACCAACCTGATATCACCAGCCTTTTCGAGCCTTTCCTTCGGGAAACGATACGCATGCACCACCCCACTTACCTGGGCCACCAAACCAGCGTGGTGGCTCCGTTGGCAGCGCTTTCGGAGCTGGTGGGCTCATTGCTAGATCCCGGAATCGGGGTCTTTGAGCAGGGCAACCTGGGTGTGGTACTGGAGCGCATCCTCACCGAGCGGCTGGCGGCCCTGGCTGGATGGCCGAAAGGGGCATCGGGATTCCTAACCTCCGGCGGCACCCTCGGCAACCTGACGGCCCTGCTCTGCGCCCGGCAGGTGATGGCCGGCGGTGATGTCTGGAAAAACGGCAACGGCCAACAGCAACTGGCCTTCATGGCCAGCGAGCAGTCGCATTACTCCGTGGACCGGGCGGTGAGAAGCATGGGCCTGGGTGAAAATGGTCTGATCAAAGTGCCCGTGGACCAGCATTACAGAATGAATCCGGAGGCCCTGGAACAATGCCTCCGGGAAGCTCAGAAACGGGGTACGAAGGTGCTGGGAGTGGTGGCCAGCAGTTGCACAACGGCCACCGGCAGTTACGACCCCATTGGTCCCATCGCTGATTTTTGCGAAGCGAACAAACTGTGGCTGCATGTGGATGGCGCCCACGGCGCCTGTGTGCTGTTTTCGAAAAAGCACCGGCACCTGCTGGCCGGCATCGAAAGGGCAGATTCTTTCATCGTGGATTTTCACAAAATGCTGCTGACGCCCAAACTGGTGACAGCCCTGGTTTTCCGGAACGGCCAGCACTCCTTTGAGACCTTTGCCCAGAAGGCCTCCTACCTGTGGGAACAAGACGAAAAGCAGGAGTGGTACAACCTGGGCAAACGCACTTACGAGCTGACCAAGAGCTTTATGAGCATCCGGGTGTATGCGTTGTGGAAGGCCTATGGCCCGGCTGTTTTTGAAGAAAATGTGGACAGGTTGTATTCGCTGGCGCAACGGTTCAACGAACTGCTCAAAGCGCAGCCCGATTTTGAAACAGCGGTTGAGCGGCCGGAATCGAACATTCTTTGTTACCGGCTGATCAATGCCGATTGGAGTCCGGAAAAGACCAACGAAGTGAATGCGGCCATCCGACAGCGCCTTGTTGAGGAGGGAAAGTTTTTCATCGTTCAGACCCGGCTGGGTGACAAGCTGTACTTGCGCAGCACCGTCATCAATCCCATGACGGAAGCAGAGCATTTACAGGGTTTGATACAGGAAATCCGAAGTCTGGGCAGCCTTATCGCTTGATGAGCCTGAAACGCCGCAGCAGCCGCCGGTTGGTGGCATCCTTGATGATGATGAGATAGCGGCCGCGAGGCAATTTATCCAGCCAGACGGACTTGAGGTATTCGCCCGGTCGCTGGTGTTTGAACTCCTTCCGGAACACCTCTCGTTTATCCAAATTTACCACCCTCACCACCACATCGCAGTGCTGCACCACGGTGTATTTCACCTTTACCTCGCCGTGTGGGTCGGCCACCAGTTGCGGGCTGATGTCCCAATCTGCCAGTTCATCGGTAATGGCGGGTTGCAGGGCGGGGCCTTTCTGCGGTGCCGGAGCCTGATCGATAACGGCTCTGGCGGCCAGCATGTCGTCTTCGGGCTGCATGGGCTGGCGGAAGTAAGGAATGGTGATGACATCGCCGTTGGGCGGGCTCCATACGGAAAGGCCCCTGGGTATCGAGAACCTGTCGTTGAGGTCAACGCTTGCCACGGTAGCCGCTCCATCGGTTTTGACGAAGCGAATTTCAATTTTGTACTTGTCAATGAAAATCCAGTGGAACTGGTTGAAGCTGCCGCTGGCACGGGTCCAGGTTTTATTGTCGTCGGCAATGCGCAATGGGGCGCCCCAGCAGCCTTCACCAATGTACACGGTGCCGGCCAGATCATCACGGACAAAGCCCCCATCACCTTCGCTGCCAAAGGAGGGTCTGATGGGCCAGGTGGCTTTTACGACGTGGGCGTCGCATTCCACGGCGAGGTCCACGCCATAGCGTTCGAACAGCGGAGCCCAATGCACGACCAGGTCGTTCTTTTCCCATTTTTTGGTGGTATGGGGCCGCATGGGGTGGTGATACTGTGCAATCTTCCAGCGTACATTCTGGTTGGAGCGCAGGTCCCTTTCCAGCCAGTCACGTTGCTCAGCCCCTGCGGGCAGCATGGTGTTCAGGGTGTAAACCCGGAGCAGGTCGCCGCCGATGGTGGTGCCGAAATAGGCATGCTGGTAGGGTGAACCGAAAACATCTACGAGGGTCCGGTTGCTTTCTTCGTGGTTGCCACGGGTAGGAACGATGGGCGTCATTCGGCCGTCATCGGCAATGGTGAGTTGCCAGTCGTCCATCCAGCGCACCCACTGGTCCGGCAAATCGTCGAGGGTGTAATCACCGCCGAAGAGTACGCAATGAGGTTTCAGTTTGGCCACCAGCAGGTTGGCGTCGCGGCGGGCGTCGCGGTTGTTTCTGGAGTCGCCTCCGGCAATGATGGAGAGTCGTTCCCCGGCATTGTCGGGGGCGGTGGTGAAGTAGTAGCGCATGCTGACGCCTTCACTGTCTTTGATGACGAAATAGTAAGTGGTATTGGGGCGCAGGCCCCGAAGATGAACAAAGTGGTTGTGCATGCCTTTGGCATCGTGTACCACATCCGGATTGAAAGAGAAAGCATAACCTTCAGCCTGGGTTCCATGGTCGGCGTTGTCGAGCAAGAGTACCGGATCGGAACCGGAAACCTGGTCCCAACCAACCACTGCCTGGGTGGCGGGGTCGTCATACCACATGAGCCTGAGCCGCTCAACTTTGGCCCAGAGGGCCGAAGAAAAACAGCACAAAGCAAGGATGAGCAGGAAGAATCTTGTTTTGTTCCGAACCATTGAATGGTGAAGGTTTTTGAAAAAACAGCGTGTTCAATTCTCCATCAGCGTTGCAAAGTTGCCCGTTCGTCCGCTTCGCAAATGCGGGAATGAAATGCCTGCAAACTTTGTCGCTGATACGGCGGAGATAGAAAGCATTTCCACCCCCTTTTATTGTAACTTAGCGCCGCTTTTCCCGAAGGGATTTTTATCATCCCGTGTCAAAGCATGCAATAATAACAAGCAAAAGCCGGATGACGTTGCACAAAAGTGCATTCAGCCGGTGTTCATTGAACGACTTTTCGAACAAAGAGGTTACGAAGCCTCCTGTCACCAAATTTTCAATTCTTCACAACATCCAACATGAGCAAGGATTCTGCCCTTTTCAATCTCATCAACAAAGAACTGGAACGCCAGCGCAAAGGCATCGAACTCATCGCCAGCGAGAACTTCACCAGCCCGGCTGTTTTGCAGGCCATGGGCTCCTGCCTCACCAACAAATACGCCGAGGGTTACCCGGGAAAGAGGTATTACGGTGGTTGTGAGGTTGTTGACGAGGTGGAAAACCTGGCCATCGAGCGCCTGTGCGAACTCTTCGGTGCAGAATACGCCAATGTGCAACCGCACGCCGGTTCGCAGGCCAATGCAGCCGTATATCTCAGTGTGTTGCAGCCCGGCGACAAAATCCTGGGACTCGATCTTGCTCATGGCGGCCACCTTTCTCACGGTTCTCCGGTGAATTATTCCGGTAAAGTTTACCAGCCCGTTTTTTACGGCGTGGAAAAAGAGACCGGCACCATCAACATGGACAGCGTGGAGGAAATCGCCCTTCGGGAAAAGCCGAAACTCATTGTCTGCGGTGCTTCCGCATACAGTCGTGACTGGGACTATGCCCGCTTCCGCCAAATTGCCGACAAAGTCGGAGCATTGCTGATGGCAGACATCGCCCACCCGGCAGGACTCATCGCCGCCGGCCTGCTCAACAACCCCATGGAACACTGCCACATTGTAACCTCCACCACCCACAAAACCCTGCGGGGCCCCCGCGGCGGCATCATCATGATGGGCAAAAATTTCGATAACCCCTGGGGACGTACCACACGCAAAGGCACTGTCATTAAAATGAGTGCCATCCTGAACAGCGGGGTATTTCCCGGCATGCAGGGCGGCCCACTGGAGCATGTAATTGCCGCCAAGGCCGTGGCTTTTCACGAAGCGCTGCAACCCTCCTTCAAAACCTACGGTCAGCAGGTCATCCGCAATGCCCAAACGATGGCCAATGCCTTCGTTGAAAAAGGCTACCACATCATTTCCGAAGGCACTGACAACCACCTGATGCTCATCGACCTGCGGTCAAAAGGCAGGACCGGCAAGCAGGCCGAAGAGGCCCTGGTGAAAGCCGATATAACCGTGAACAAGAACATGGTTCCGTTTGATGAACAATCGCCATTCGTTACCTCCGGCATCCGGGTCGGCACCGCTGCGGTGACCACTCGGGGTTTCACGGAAGCTGATTGCCTCAAGGTGGTTGACTGGATGGACGAAGTGATCATGAACCACGAAAACGAAGAGGTAATAACGGACGTCAGAAAGCGCGTCAACGAGTTCATGGAGCAGTTCCCACTGTACGAATCAAGCTCAGCATTGGCATAAGCCGACCTGAAAAGTGCAAAACAGCCAGGATACATATCAAATCGTTCTTCCGCAATTCGAAGGCCCTTTCGATTTGCTCCTCTTTTTCATCGAGCGCGATGAACTGGACATCAACGATATCCCAATTGCGAAGATCACCGATGATTTCCTCGCCTACATCCGGCAGATGGAGGCCATGAACATCGACCTCGCCAGCGAGTTCATCCTGGTAGCCGCCACCCTGTGCCGCATCAAGGCCCGGATGCTCATCCCCCGCAAACCCGTTGACGAAGAAGGCAATGAGATAGACCCACGGCAGGAACTGGTGCAACGCCTGTTGGAATACAAGCGCTACAAAAGCGTGTTGGATGATATGCGCAAACTGGAAGAGGAGCGCTCCAGCCGGGAATACCGTGGCAATGTCAGCCGTGAACTCCGCAAAATAGCTTCAGTGGCGCTGGTGGATGTGGAGCTGGAAAGCCTGTCGCTGTTCCGCCTGCTGCGCACCTTTGAGCGCATGGTGCAACGTTTTGAAGAAAGCAAGCACCGGGTGGTACACACTGTGGCCAAATGGCCCTATACCATCGCTGAAAAGCAGGAATACATCTTCAAAAAGATAAAACCCGGCAAGCGCACAGAATTCAAAGAGCTCTTCGCCGGAATGCGCAACCGGATAGAGGCCATCGTTACATTCCTGGCCTTGTTGGAATTGCTCAACCTGCAGAAGGTTGCCATCACCCAGGGCGAAGGCCCCAACAATTTCTGGGTGGAGCCCAAAGCCGAAGAACCGGCGGAAGCTTCATCAGCTGAAGAGGAGGAATGATCCCGTCACTTTTGATCGAGTGAGCGCCACAAGACGTAAGACGCATAGGATCTGTAAGGCCGCCACTGCTCTGCAATTTCCACCATTTTCCTTTTCAATTCACGCCCTTCTTCTCTCAAAGAATAATGTTTCAGCATGGCATTACGGATGCCAAGGTCGTCAACGGGAAACACATCCGGCCGGTTGAGGGTGAACATCAGGATCATTTCCACGGTCCACCGCCCCACCCCTTTGATGCTTGTGAGTTCCTGAATGATATCCTCATCGCTCAATTCGTGGTAGTCGGCTATCAGGTGGGAATTATTTTCAAAATAGGCCGCCACGTTCAGCAGGTAAGATGCCTTTTGCCTGCTCAGTCCGGCCGAGCGAAGGTCATCTATTTCCTCGCTTCGCAAAACGGAAGGTTCCGGAACAACTCCCGCATAGCGATCCAAAAAGCGGCTGTAAATAGTCGCTGCCGCTTTGCCGGAGAGTTGTTGGCCGACGATGGCCCGGAGCAAGGCTTCATAAATATTGCCGGGTCTTTCAGGTATTTCCACTGTCACAGTTTGGAGCAATTCCTTCATCACCGGATCTGCCGAGAGGTGCTTTTTGATTTTGCCTGTCACAATTCGGGTATTTTTTTTAAAATATAGCGCAAAGCTGTTTCGGCTTCAAGATAGGTAATAAAAGAAAAAGGCCCCTGTCCGGCGAACCGAAACAGAGACCTACGAGAATCAAACATCACGTATATTCTTACAATTGTCCTGTATCTAAAAAGGCTAAGCGCCTCAGGATCGTTCACACATACGTGAGTGAATTAAAAAAGAGGGGTAGAGCAGTGGTCTGTATTTTTATGCCTCGTTTGGCAATTTGATTCAAAAAGTGGGGGCAGAGCCAGTCATATCTTTGAGCACCTTGCGGTGCGTATTTGTTCAAAAAAAGGGGGTAGAGCGGGTCGTATCTTAAAGCACATTGCTGTGCGTAATTGTCAAAAAAAAGGGGGTAGAGCGGTCTTGCAAATCATTCTTTCAGCTCCGGGCAGCTTCTCCGAAAAGCTGGTGCATGGGGATATTGGTTTCGCAATATCCCCAGACCAGGTCAAAGCTATTTCCCATGGCTATGTTATTCTTATCGTTTTTGGGAACCGGCACCGGCACCGGCTGGGCTGATGCCCCTGACAACTCATCCAGGAGATCCATAACACCTGTTACAACTTCTTTCACCTCGTTCAGGAGCTTGCTGATCACTTTCATGGTTCCGGTTTTAAAATTAACGTGATGGATGAAGGGTTGGATTAAGCAAGAAGACTTGAAGTGTAAAGCGGGTTGCTCAACTCTGCCAAACGGTCAACACGGTTCTTTACAGCTACGTCATTGGCATCGGTGCTGAGCTCGCTGTTGCAAAGGCCTTCTACCGGAATGAACTCATCGAGTTGGATGGCTTCAGGGCTAACAAATTCTACGGAAAGAGTGGAAACGATGGTGCAATCATCAGCTACAGGAAGCTGGTTGTTGCTGTTGTTAGCGAAGGCAGCGATGGTGGTGAGAACGAGTGCGAAAGTAAAAACGATGCTTTTCATGGTGTTTGTTCAGAGTTTGTTGTTTCAGGTGCTTGCTTCAGGGGGAGGAGTTGGGTTGATAGTGTTTCCGGAATTTCGTCCGGACGATTGTTGTTGGAATTAGTGCTTTTCCGGGCGGAATCAACTCGCAGTTTCAAAAACTTTGGGAGTTGTGCTTTTTAGATGAGAAGGAGTTGGAGAGAATTTTCGGAGGAGGGTGGTTATTTCCGAATTGGTGTCACAAAGATATACCCCTTACGGACTCGTGTCAAGGTTTTGGGCAATGTTTTTTCAAACTTTTTTTCAAATTATAAAACACAATCAAACCACACATTATCAGCTATTTAAAAAATTACACTCATTCAAAAAACATTTAAAAACAAAGGAATTACAATTAACAGAAACAATTAATTCAAGCACAAAAAAAATGAAAAAAATTTTTAGCCTGTTCATTTTTCTTCAAAAACAGGGTCACGATCGGAGTTTTTTAAAAATAGAGCTATTTTTTTCAAAATATACGTCCATTTGTGACGAGCATAATTTACCAGAAATAAAGCAACTCTTTTTATGCCAATAATAAAAGCGCCGAAATGCTGTGACAACTTTTCGAACCAATAGGCTCCAGAACAACTGCTGAAAGTCCTGATCATGTACATTCGGCAGGTGCAGGTGTTTGCCTAACTTCGCCGGAAATGACCGACCTTATGAGCAGTATCTTATTGAAGCAAGCCAACATTGTAAACAGAGGAGCAATCAAGACCGGTGACATCCTGATCAAAGACGGAAGGATCGAGCGCATAGATTCCTCGATTGACGCTCAGGCCACAATGGAGCTAAACTGTGAAGGAAAGTATGTCATTCCAGGCATCATCGATGACCAGGTGCATTTCCGGGAACCGGGTCTGACCCACAAGGCCGACCTCTATACCGAACCACGGGCGGCGGTTGCCGGCGGGGTTACTTCCTTTATGGAAATGCCCAATACAAAGCCGCCAGCACTGACCCAGGAATTGCTCGAAGAAAAATACCTGACTGCCCGCCGGAAGTCCCTGGCCAACTATTCCTTTTTCATGGGTGCCTCCAACGACAACATCGAGGAGGTGCTCAAGACCGATGAAAAAGAAGTCTGCGGAATAAAGGTATTCATGGGCTCCAGCACGGGCAACATGCTGGTTGACGACGAAAAGACCCTGGAGGCCATTTTCTCCCGCTGCCCCCTGCTCATCGCCACCCATTGCGAAGACGAAGCTACCATCCGCAAGAACATGGAGGAAGCCCGTAACAAATACGGCGAAGACGTTCCCATCGGGCTGCACCCCCTCATCCGGAGTGTGGAAGGGTGTTACCTTTCGTCCAGCATGGCTGTCGGCCTGGCGAAAAAGCACGGCACCCGGCTTCACATCCTGCACATTTCGACGAAAGACGAACTGGATCTGTTCACCAATGGTGTTCCCCTACGTGAAAAACTGATCACTGCCGAGGTGTGCGTGCACCACCTCTATTTCAACAGCAAGGATTACGAAAGGCTGGGAACCCAGATCAAGTGCAACCCCGCAGTGAAAGGCCCCGAACACCAGGAAGCCCTGATGCCGGCCTTGCTGGACAACAGGCTGGATATCGTGGCCACCGACCATGCCCCGCACACCTGGGAGGAAAAACAGCAGTCGTATTTCAATGCACCTTCGGGTGTGCCGCTGGTTCAGCACTCGCTGAATGTCATGCTGGAGTTTTACCAGAAGGGGCAGATCAGCCTGGAAAGGATCGTGGAGAAAATGTGCCATGCACCGGCTGAGTGCTTCCGGGTGAAAGAAAGGGGCTACCTCGATGAGGGCTATTGGGCTGACCTGGCAATAGTGGACCTGGAAAAGGAATGGACAGTGGAAAAGTCAAACATCTATTACAAATGTGGCTGGTCACCATTTGAAGGGCACACTTTCAAAGGCAAAGTGGAAACCACCATCGTGAGTGGCCATATCGCATGGAATGAGGGCCGGTTTTTCGAAGATAAAAAAGGTGAAAGGCTTCAGTTCCTGGGTCGCTGACTTGCTTTCCCGGCAATGCTTTCGCTCAACAGTCGATCAACAACAAACAGCAGCATGATTGCAGCAATGGTGGAAAAAAGGTAGAAAATGCCTTTGGCAGGAATGGCCGTCAGCAGTTCATTGAACCGGTGAACAGTGTCTCTCACCAGCGGAGCATCGTTGATATTAACGAAAGACCTGGAGAAGATCCAATAAATGGCGATGCTTACCAGCACCAACCCGCCAATCAAGTTTTTCAGAATGGACTGGTTGATCAAATTACCGGTGGCCAGGGCCTGTTCCTGAATGGCCTCCATTACGTTTTTGGCGAAGCGCATCGATGGCTTTTCCAGGGGCAATTGTTTCAGAGACTCGTGAGTGGCTTTTACCCTTTGCCATTCTTGTTGCAGGGTTTTATCCGTTTTGAGTCTTTTCTTCAGCAACTCCTCCTCCTGAGCCGTGCACTCTCCGGACACATATTTCCAAAGCAACTCCTGATCTTTCATAACAACTGTTTTACTTCCGTTTTCAATTGGCGTTCCAGAATGCCTTTGAGTGTTGAGCGCAACCTGAACAGCTTCACTTTGATGTTGCTCTCCGTCAGGCCGGTAATTTCGGCAATTTCTTTCACCGAGCGTTCGGCCTGGTAGTAAAGGCTGATCAGCGCAGCATCTTCGGGTTTCATCTGGGCTATTGCCACCTCCAGCATCTGCCGGGTGTCAGCAGCCTCCATGGCCTGAGAAGGTGTCGGCTCAAAATCCGGCACCTGCATGTGCGTTTCCGAATCATCGATGGAGGCTGTTCTGCCGGGCCTGGACCGGTACCGGTCAATGGCCGCCCTCCAGGTGATGCGGTAAAGCCAGGTGGCAAATTTCGATTTGCCCTCAAAAGATACCAGCCCTTTCCATGCTTTCAGAAAAGCATCCTGAGCGGCTTCTTCGGCTTCTTCCCGGTTGTTGAGGATGCGCATGGCAATGGTAAAAACGTAATCCTGATACATCTCCACCAATTGCCGGAAGGCATTGGCATCGCCCTTTCGGGCTTTTTCAATGATCAGGTTTTCGTTTGACATTGCTGATTAGCTTGCATCCCGGATAGAAGCTGTACCCCGTTGGACGGGCGCCTCTGCCGGACGGTTACAAAATTGATTGGAAGTGTAAAGGCAGCCGGAAGCCCGGCTGCCTTCTATGGTCGGAAGTAATACGAATCAGCGATTGACAACGACGGGCGAGTGCAAAACTTCAAGCCCGCAATCTTCACCAACACTTTGGTACAGGGTATCGGTCACGGCAAGTTTTGCGAAGCTGTCGCCAGTCAATACAACATCAGCTGTTTTAACAATGTAGTCTTCAGCATCGAGTTTCACATCTCCAGAAAGGCGAGCGGTGAGCATTTGACCTTCCCCTTCCAGGCGCATACCCACATCCCCTCCAAGTTCTACACTGAGGTTGTTGACATTGAGTTCTTCTCCTCTTATTTCATGCTCTCCTTCGCTGCGCAATGTGAGTGAGGGCAAGTGGAAGCCGGACAATTCCACATCATCAGTATTGAGAAATTCCAACTCATTTACCGAAGGAACAATGATTTCTATAACGATGGGGTATTCTGCCTCATCGAAATCCGTGGAGACCACCAGCTCATCACCGTTCTTTTTGAAAGAAACATGGTCTGTGTATCGCTCTCCTCTGCGGATGTGCGCCAGGGGCAGATCTCCTTTGATGATTTCAAATTTCAGGGGGCCCTCCCCCTTCACTTTGGTTACACCTTCCAGCCAATGGTAGTGGTCGTCCTCCTGTAGGTATTGCTGGCTGATCAGGCCGTTGGAGGTCATTTGAGCGGTGTATCCGCCAAGGTGCCAGGGGAAGCTGTAATTGCTGTCAATGTCCAGGCGGCGTTGTGCCCTGGGCGTTTTGCCTTCAAACCGGATGTACTTTCCTTCGGGAACCCTGATGAGGAGTTCGACCTCCTGGGCCCGCCACTTCTGTCCTTTGTCAAGAACGTAATAGGACGGGACTTTGAGGGTGTTGCCCTCCAGCGTGTATTCAAAATCAATGGCCTGGGCCTGTTGCTCTGCCTGCTCGGGTGTTGCACCACGAGCCATACGCTTTTGCATGATTTCGAAATTGCCGGACTCGGATTTCTCTACTGAAAGTACAATGTTGGTACTGATCAGCTTATCACCGCTTACGTACAGCAAATCGCCAATCCGCATCCACGATGAGTTGTAAGGGTTTTTAGAAAATTCGAGGACCAGCGTATCCACCGAACCCAGGTTGGCCTCTAAAGGCATGGACATTTCAGCTCCGGCTGAAAAATCGCTGGCTGTTTTCGTTCCGACGAAAAAGAAGCTGACCACATTGACAATCCAGAAAATCCACAGGCCGGCAGCCCATCGTGGTTTGAAATAGGTCTTCATGAAAATCCGCATCACCATGAGGATGCCCATCAAAACCGGTATGCCCACCATCAAAAGCACATTGATGATTCCGAGGGTTGTGAGGTACTTCGGTTCCGGTGCCAGGAATGCAGTAAAGGGCATTCCGAAGAAGAGCATACCAACAGTAGCGATCCAGAACAAGGCCAGAAATATGATGAGTGCTATCCCGATGGCATAAGCCAAAGGCTTGAGCACAGTGGCCAGAAAACTTACAATGCCTTTGATGATGGAGCCTAAAACATGTACCCCTTCTGAAGCGGCGTTGCGAAAGCCGAGGGTGGGGTCTTCTCCTCCTTCTCCGGCTTCATCGCCTTCGTCGCCTTCCTGGTCTTCAGGGGAGGCTGCACTGGCTCCGTATTGCCGTTTCTTACTTTTTTTTTTTCGAAAACTCAGCCTTCAGTTCTTCGCCAAGTTCCCCCATCTTTTTCGACATGTAAGAGAGTTCCTCTTCAATGATGCGACCTATGTTGCTGACATTGGCAGGTTCGCCCCGCATGGCTAGGCGGTCACTGGCTGTTTTCGCCTCCGGCAATACTGCCCACAGGATAAGGTAGAGCGGTATTCCAAAACCACCTGACACCGTTAGCAGGATAAAAGCGAGTCTTACCCACACGGGATCCTGAATACCGAAGTAAGCAGCTATTCCGGAACACACACCACCCACTACGCTGTCGTCAGGGTTGCGGAAGAGGCGCTTGCCGGTCTTGAATTCCCACCGCTTTCCGGAATCAGATTTCGGAGCATCCTCTCCAATGGATTCCGCTCCAAAATCCTCCGGAGTGCCCATGATGGCAATGACGTGCTTCACGTCAGCCAGGGTGACAATCGGGCGATTTCCAAGTTTTTCCTGAAAAAGCTCTGCCATCCGGGCCTCTATGTCCGCAGTGATTTCCTCGTAGCCCTCTGAGCTACTGAAATGCTTGTGGATTGTTTTCAGGTAAGTGCGAAGGTGGTCGTAGGCATCCTCATCGATGGTGAAAGGCATGCCGCCGAGGTTGATGTTGAGTACCTTATTCATTTTACTTCCTTGTTGTTAGCGGTTAAACTGCGGGTGGACTGGTTGACAGCTTCCACCAATTTTTGCCAGTTGCTCATCAGTCCATTCAAAAATTCCTCGCCGTCCTTCGTCAACGAATAGTACTTGCGAGGGGGGCCTGCATCTGATTCTTTCCAGGTGTAGTCGAGCAACCCGGCACTTTTCAATCGAGCCAGCAGCGGATAAAGGGTGCCTTGCACTACGATCATCTCTGCGGCTTCCAGGCGCTTGATGATGTCAGAAGGGTATGCCTCTTTCTCATCTGAGATGATGGCCAGGATACATAGCTCCAGTATCCCCTTCCGCATCTGTTGGCCTGTGTTATCTATTAGTTCCTGAACTTTCATTGCTGAAGTTTACAAATGATGGCTTCATGATCAGCTCTTCAGTTTTGTTTTGACAGGGCAAATCTAAGGGTTTACCAAGTACTATGCAATACATAGTACCATCTATTGCATGGTATTATTGATTAAACAGTAGCTTGCATAGACGAATGCTAAGAAACGACCGACTTGATTTTGGGGCAAACAAAAAAGGCCGGACCACAATGGCCCGGCCTTTTCTGTCGGAAATGACACTTGTCTTATTCTTCCGGATTTTCAAAGGCTGAGAAATCAAACAGCAATGAAAAGCGGAGTGTGTTGTCGAGCGGGTTGCGCTGGTTGGTGGTGGGCACCAGGTAAGAGAAGTTAAGGCCGAAGATGTTGTATTTCAAGCCGAGGCCTACTGTGAAGAAGTGGCGATCACCTTTGCTGCGGCTCTCGGTGAAGTAACCCATGCGGATGGCAAACTGCTTGTCGTACCAGTATTCTGCTCCAACGGAGAACATCAGCTCTTTCAGCTCTTCGTCAAAACCGTTGGGGGCATCACTGAAAGAAGAGAAAATTCCCTGAATGGGTGATTGCTCTCTCCAGTCGGGCACACCATTGCCGTCGGCGTCACAATCCTCTTTGTTTTCGCCGATACAGCGGGTTGGCACCAAAAGCTTATTCACATCGCCAGCCAGGGTAATGCTGTTGTAGTCGTCGAGGTTGATGGTCCAGGCAGCTCCCAGGCCAAGGTTTGTCGGCAGGAAATCCTTCTGCTTGTTGGCAGCGTTGGTATAGGTAATCTTGGAACCGATGTTGGTGATTGCCAGACCGAGCATCAGATCACTTGGACGGCCATTGGCTTCCAGGTCAGTTTTGTATGTGAATGAAATATCAGCTGCGCCGGCTGTTCCGGCCTCGATGATCTGTCCATCTACCTGCTGGCCGCTGGCCAGGTTGGAGTAGATGAATTTGGCACCTACGGCAGCAGAGAACTTGTCTGAGAGTTTTCTGGAATAGGCCAGGGTCACCTCAAACTCGTTGGGACGGCCGGTTCCCGTTGGGGTAGCGTTTTCGTCGGTGAAGTTGATATCACCCAGTGCGAAATAGCGGAGCCCCATTCCGACGGCTTGCAAATCATCCAGCTTGTAATAACCAGTGAGGTAAGCCAGGTAAACATCGGTAAGCCCCAGCGCCCTCAACCAGGGAGTGTAGGTAGCAGAAACGCCCAGCGGCTTGTCGGCCAGCACCAGTTTTGACTGGTTGAAGTGCATGGCGTTGGCATCGGGAGAGATAGCTACCCCGACATCACCCATAGCGCCCGAACGTGCATCGGCCACGATCCTTAAAAAAGGAACCGCTGTGAGTATGGTATTTGTACAATCCGATCCGTCCGGATTGATCCATTTTCCGTTTTGAAGAAGGCATTGTGCTGAAGCGGGTGTATAGGACAGCCCCATCAGCATTGCGAAGAAGAGTAGTGATTTCAAGTGTAAACCTTTCATGAGATAAACTCAATTTTTTAAAAAAGTGTGCAAATATAAAGGGACCGGATTCAACATGGGTTCCCAAAGTATGTAAGAGCCTGTATAAAATTCCATCGCCTGGTTGCAAGCGGCTAAATTAAACATGCTCTAATACAGGTTTTACGAAGATAATTCCGAATCGTTACCTGAGTATAACCAGCTTTTCAAAGTCGCTTTCACCTTCGATGGCTTCATCACTGGCATTGGTTCTGACTTTCACTTTGTAGAGATAAACTCCCTTTGCCAGCGGGTCTCCGTAGTCGTCTCGGCCATCCCAGGGAATGCAATTATCGGTGCCTAAACGGTAGCCATCGGGAATTATTCTTTGCTGCAAAGTTTTTATCAGGCGGCCTGATACGGTATAGATCTGCACCATCACATCCAACTCAGCACCAGACAAATTGTGCTCAAACATGAAGCAAGTCGAACTTGTAAAAGGGTTTGGATAATTCAGCACATGGTCAAGTGCAGCAACGGCATTGGAAGCCACCACAAATTCGGTATAGCCTTCAGCCGGATTGTTGGCCACATCCCAGGCGCTCACTTTTATCTGGTGTCGGCCTTCGGCCAAACTGCTGAGCGGAAAGCGGGCCTCACCGCTGGTGTAATCATCCAATGAAGCTTCGTAAAAATCATTCAGGATGTGGGTATTCTTTGAATCGTCATCCAAAATGGCGGCAAGGTCGTGGCCGATACTGTTACCGGCAACGTTGATGCCATTATCGTCTTTGAGCTTAACAAGCAGGGTAGGATTTTCGTCAGTGATGCCGCCGAAGACGAAATTTTCATCGTTCATAAACACCTGCACCTGCGGCCCCTGATTGTCAGCCAGTGCATTGGGGTCAGTGCCGCCCACGAAGATATCGCGGTAATTGCCGGCAGCATCAACCAGGTCAGCCTCATCGGCTGCATAGTAGCTGAACTTACTTTTACCGAAGGCATAATTGATATCCTTCGGAACAACAAAGGTGTACTTGAACTTGCCATTGACGACGCTGGCCCGCCCTTTGAAAATGAGGTTTTTCTGAAGATCAAAATCGAAATAAGGACTGCCCGGATCCTGTGACAGGGTGCGGTACATCACCTTTTTGTCATAAATGGTTGGGTATATCACACCGTTGAAGTCTTCAATCAGGTTTCCGTTATCATCCCTTATTTCCCCTTCTACAGTAACTTTCTGCAAAGCACGGATGGTGTCCAGTGCACCTGTGTTCATTTCCTGCTCGTCAATTTTAGTCATCACAATATTGTGCATCGGCAATGCCATCTTCTGAGAGGGATCACCGAGGAGTGTATATTTCCGTGAGTTGGTATTGTCACTGGTTTTATTTTTCCCCAACCGAAGTGCTTCACCCAGTGCGGGCAATTCCCCTGAGATTTTATTGAACAAGGTGTCTAATGAAGCCTGGGTCAATCTTTTATTGGCACTCGCAAACACGGGTCTCACAGTAGTATATAGTGCAATAGCTCCTCCCTTGTCATGAAGGAAGGCCAGTTCACCGGCAGAAGTAAAAGCAGGATTGTCGTAGGCGGCAAAGGAACAAGTAGCAGTAACGATCAGTGGCAGTTTTTCAAAATTCTCCCAACTGAGTATATCTTCTATTTTGAGAACCCGCTCCTGCGCCCAGCCTTTGGTGCCACCATGGCCCAGATATACCATAGCTGCCACACCTTTGAAAATATCATTGTTGATGGCTTCTGTTGCCAATGGCACCCTTGTTCCTCCCGGAGTGGACACTTGCTCAAAAGCATCAAGATAAATTTTGTCAATGTTAAGATTAGGGTACTTTGATTCCAACACTTTGGTTATTGCATTTCCATCACGAACGTGAAGGTTATTGTCTTCATCGTCACAAACAAAAGCTATGCGGTTGCGCCAGTCTTTGAGGGTGATGGGCTGTGAATCGTAGTGGATAATTTTATCCACCACCCCATTGGCCTCCTCCAGTGTATTCACTGGCAGCCGCCCTACGGCAATGTCCAATGCTCCGAAACTGATACTCCCGCCCTCGTTGTCATCGAGCAGGGCGTAAAAGTCATCAGAGGGATAGGAATAAATGGGGCTGGTTGAGTTGGCCGTTTCCCAGACGGGGATGTAATCACCTGCCAGTTTGTAAATGTCTCTGGCATCGAAAGAACCATCGCCAAAGAGCAGCAAGTACCTGAATTGTTCCGGTGCCCTTTCATAGAGCATCTTCGCAAAATCCCGAATGGCTGCGGGGTCCTTCCGGCCGGAGGAAAATTCGTTGTACAATTGTTCAACGTCCACCATCGCCACATCCAGTCCGCTGAAATTGATTCGGTGGTCCGCCAATCTCTGGGCTGCCTCCAAAAATTTGGAATGGTACAGTATGACCAGATCGGCAGAGGTGATGCCGTGGATGTTCTGATTGGGTATGGCGCCGACGGCCTCCGGTGTGAGGAAGCCGGCATTGTCGTTGAATGCGATAAACTCAGCCAGTTCATTGGTATTTGCAACGAAAGAGAACACATCGCCGGTGAGGCTTCCCAACTGGTTTGCCGGCACCTGCGGATTGGTAATGTTCCAAACCCTGGTCCTTGCACTGGCACCACTGAGGTTAAATTCCGTGGCATTGTAACCAATGGAATACAGATCACGAAAGCGCATCTGATCCTCAGTCAGGTTCAGCTTTCTCCGGAAATTGACTTCGATGTAATCGAGCCAGCCTTCGTTAAAGCTGTTGGAAGGCCGAATGAACTCAAGTTCGATATTGAAATTGTCAGTTCCGGGGGTGAATTCGCCCTGCACACTCAACGCACTTGCGAAAAGGTCAATTGAGCCGCCGCCTGTTGAAGAAAAAGTATTGCTGGTAAATACAGTACCATTTGCCGTTACGCTGAACCGGCCGGTTTGCCCACTCTGGATTCTACCCGCAAATACTGCCTTCAGATAGGCTGGCGCCGTGCCCACTAAATCGGGGACGAGAAATTCCTCATCGTAAGATTTTGATTCCGTCACTTTGAAATAATCTCCAAACCACTGCTTTCCGGAACCTTCGCCGTAAGACCAGTCGTGCATAATGTTTCGCTCGTCCTTTTCATACCGAAGGAAGTCGTTGAACTCAGAAGTGCTGTGATCGGAATTCTGAAGAGAAGCCACATCCTGCACACGCAGGCCGGTGCCACTGCCAATTTTCAAGAAGTAGTAATTGCGGTCGTCGTAAATGTTTTTGGGAACGGAAAAGGTCTGTGTGGTTTCGTCGTAATAATGTTTGTCGGGTCCTTCTGCATACATTAGTATGTAGTCACCGCTATTGAAACTGCCGTCATCTTCGCCTATTACCTGTATGGCGTTCTCAATCAGGTCATCCGGTCTTTCCACGCTGTTAGCCTCCGGCAACATTCCACCGCCATTGCCATAGATCCGTATGGCCCGGGGGTCAATGCTCTCTACCGGCACACCCAACTGGTTTTTCAGAAAATCGAAATCCAGTTTGTACATGCCGGTTTCAGCCACTGCAAATTTGAAAATCTGCCCATCCATGAGCACAGATTCGGTTGTGTGGCCATTGCGCACCTTGAGTGGCTCAGGCTGGGGCTCAAAATTTAACCGAAGGGAAAAAGAGGTAAGTTTCTCAACTTGCCCGCCGCCCGTTTTCCGAAGGGGAACAAAATAAATGCGGGCGTAGTATTCCGAGCGTTCTTTCTCAACCACAACCCTGACCTGAACCTGCTCGGTAAGGAATGGTGAATCTTCGAGAAAAGCTGCATCCAGGTTTTCGTACTTCGCACTGGTAAAAACCGCAGATACTTTCCCGAACTGATCGAGCAGGAAGCGCTCTGAGAAAACCGGCAAACTTCCAAATTCGTCCAGGTAAACAGCATCCTCAAAACGGATCAGTTCAACGGGCTCACTGTCCTCGGCCATCTGGATGGTGAGGGGTTCTTCCCATGCCAGGGTTTTGCTAAAGCTTGTCGGTAATTTTGCAAAAACGCTGTTTAGTGCGAGCAGGCAGGCGGCTACCGTAAAAAGATTCTTCATAACTTGCAGTTTACACAATCTTTGGGTGAGGGTTCTACAGGTGTTCTCATCAAAATGCATTTCTTAGCACCTGCAATCTCGGACTCTCAAGAAACGTTGAGAAAGCACCTGTATGGCAATTTCCTCTTTTTTAACATGGTCGCAGAGCTTACAAAAGAGGCAAACAAAAATAAGCCTTTTGTTGCCCTGCACTCAATCCGGATGGTCAATGCTGAGACAAATAACACTTATCTTCATTTTGGCAGGCACATTGGGTGCCAGTTTGCTGGCACAAGATCCGGTGTTCACGCAGTTCAATGCCACGCCATTAGCCATCAACCCGGCTTTTGCCGGCACCACCCTTGCTCCCAGATTTGCAGCCAGCTACCGCAATGAATGGCCCTCCCACTCTGATGCCGGGGTCACCGCTTATGCCACCTACGCCGCTTCTTACGACCAGTTTTTCACACCCTTCAACAGCGGCTTTGGCCTAATGGTAATGACGGACGATGCCGGAGGCGGATTGCTGAAAACGTCCATGGTGAATGCAGCATATGCTTACCAGGTCAGCGTCAGCAATGATTTTGGGATGAAGTTGGGCATACAGGCTGGCTTCCGGCAACTGCGGCTTGATTGGGACCGACTCATCTTCCTCGACCAACTTGATCCCCTCACCGGACCTTTGGATCCTTCGGGAAACCCAAACCCTACCAACGAGATACCACCAGAATCTTTGACGAAGACCCACTTCGATGTGGGGGCCGGCCTGCTGGTTTACACACCCGCGTTCTACGGTGGCATAGCACTGCACCACCTGACCACTCCTTCGGAAGGATTCATCCGTTCCGGAACGGGATTGGAAGAGGGGCTGCCTCTGCGATTGACCCTCCAGGCCGGTGCTGAACTCACACTTCTGCCGGGCAATAACAGGATACCGTCAACGTTTATCGCACCGGCCATCCTCTTTGTAAAGCAGGGAGACCAGGGGCAGGTGAACGTCGGCACCCATTTGAGCAGAGGGCCGCTTGCAGTGGGAGGATTTTACCGCCATGCTTTCACCAATTCTGACGCCCTCATCGGAACCGTCAGTTTCCAATACGAAGTGTTCAAAATCGGGTACAGCTATGATTTTACGGTGGCCAGCGGATTGGAAGTGCCTGATTCCGGTGGCTCTCACGAAATTTCGCTTTTGATCAATCTCGACAACAGCGAAACTCAGCGTAGAAAGCGCTATGCTGAACGCTACAACGACTGTTTCAAAATTTTTCGCTGATAAATTTGCAATCCCGAAAAATAAAAAGTGGAAAATAGACGTCAGGCAGGTGTTAAAAACCACCCTGCACGTTGTTTAGAAATCTACTTTCCTATATTTGCGGGTCTATAATTCATCGTATAAACTCTTTTTTAAAGTGATGAGAAATTTGTTGAAGTTAAATTCGCTTTTCATCCTCGCCATCATGCTGATTTTGAGCGCCTGCAGCAAGAAAGAGCGCTCGGCAACCACTGGTTGGCAATACAATGACGCTGACTGGGGCGGATTCGAAAAAACCGATTATGAAGGACAGGTGACCGGTCCTAACCTCGTGTTGGTTGAAGGTGGTACCTTCACCATGGGTCTGACCGATCAGGACGTGATGTTTGAATGGAATGCCGTACCCCGCAGGGTTACCGTAGGTTCATTCTACATGGACGAAACAGAAGTTTCAAACATTGACTACCGGGAATACCTCTACTGGTTGAAACGCGTATTCGGTGAATCATATCCCGAGGTGTACCTCAATGCACTTCCGGACACCTTGGTTTGGCGTGAAGAACTTGCCTATAACGAACCACTGGTAGAAACCTACTTCCGCTACCCTTCCTATGACAACTACCCTGTGGTAGGTGTCAACTGGCTCCAGGCCAACGACTACGCCAAATGGCGTACCGACAGGGTGAATGAGATGATTCTCATAGAGCGCGGTATTCTGAACCCCAATCCCGAACAAAAAGACGAAGACAACTTCAACACGGAAGCATATCTGGCAGGACAATACCAAGGTAGTGTCCGCAAGAACATGAAAGACATCCGCACCGGCGGTGAAAGGCCAGTCAGGTTTGAGGATGGCATCATGCTTCCGGAATACCGCCTGCCAACTGAGGCCGAGTGGGAATACGCTGCCGTCGGACTGCGCGGCAACATGGTTTCGGAAAAAGACGAGCGGATCTCTGACCGCCGTATCTATCCCTGGAACGGAAACACCGTTCGCTACCAGAAGCGTGACAAATACCAGGGTAAGATCCTCGCCAACTTCAAGCGTGGAAAAGGTGACTACATGGGTATGGCCGGCAACCTCAATGATGCCGCACCGTTCCCGGGTCCGGTTCGCCAATACTTCCCCAACGATTACGGCCTCTACAACATGGCCGGTAACGTAAACGAATGGACCATGGACCTCTACCGTCCAATGACCAGCGTTACAATCAGGGATGTTGAACAGCAGGACCTGAACCCATTCCGTGGTAATAAATTCAAAACCAAAGTACTCGATGAAGACGGCAAGCCGGTTGAAAAAGACAGCCTCGGCCGCCTGCGCTACCGCTATGTTGAGGACGACGAAGTGGCCACCCGTGAAAACTACAAAGTAGGTCAGCCATACAACTACCTCGACGGTGACAAGCAGTCTGAAGCTTTCTATGATTACGGTAAGCACACCCTCATCAGCGACAAGGCTCGCGTGATCAAAGGTGGTTCATGGGCAGACCGTGCCTACTGGCTCAGCCCGGGTGCAAGGCGCTTCCGTGACGAAGACAAAGCCTACCGTGACCTTGGTTTCCGCTGCGCCATGACCCGCACCGGTGGACCAACCGGTAACGAAGACGCTGCCGGCATTACCTTCAAAACGAAGCAGAACAAAGTGAAGCGTCGCTACAAGTAAGCCGCTTCCGTAAAGGGAAAATCTCCACTTTCAGCCTTTTGGAAGTGGAGATTTTTTTTGCCCGTTCCATAACTCTTGTACTTTCACCCAATGAGGGACATAGGAGCATTATACGAACTATTCAAAGCACACCCCATCATCTGCACCGACAGCAGAAAGGTGGAGCCAGGCTGCCTGTTTTTTGCCCTGAAAGGCGAAAACTTTGACGGCAATCGCTTCGCAAAACAGGCACTCGACAAAGGAGCAGCCTTTGCGGTCATAGACGACCCGGCATTTGCGCTTTCCGACAAATACATCCTCGTTTCAGATGTTCTGCACACACTGCAGCGGCTTGCCCAGTTCCATCGCCATCAGTTTCTCATCCCCTTCCTGGCTATTACCGGCTCAAACGGAAAGACCACTACCAAAGAACTGATCAGCCAGGTGCTGGCCAGCCACTACCGGATTTATGCTACCCGGGGAAACCTCAACAACCACATCGGCGTGCCACTGACCTTGCTGGCCATTCCAGAAGAGGCCGAAATTGCCGTAGTGGAGATGGGAGCCAACCACCAGGGTGAGATAGCAGTGCTTTGTGAGATAGCCCACCCGACGCATGGCATCATCACCAACATTGGCAGGGCTCACCTGGAAGGTTTTGGAGGCCTGGAAGGTGTCAAAAAAGGGAAATCGGAACTGTACCGTTACCTCGCAGCCCACAATGGCGTCGCCTTCGTCAACAAAGATGAAGAGCACCTACAGGAACTGCTCTCCCCTGCACAGCGGGCGGTATTTTACCGAAGGACGACATCCTTCGATCCGCACTCACTTGACTTTCAGGTGCGACTGGAGCAGGCAGAGCCACACATTCAGATCACCTTCTGGGACGAATATGAACGGCCATACACTGCCAACAGCAAGCTGTCAGGGATGCACAATTACCAGAATGTCATGACAGCCGTTGCCATCGGGCAGTATTTCAAAGTGCCGGAGCGGAAAATTGCAGCAGCCATCGAAAGCTATACACCCCAAAACATGCGCTCTCAATGGATTACTACCGGAACCACCCAAATCCTGCTCGATGCTTACAATGCCAACCCAACCAGTGTGGCCAAGACCCTGGATTACTTTGCCGGCCTCGACAAACCGCATAAAATCGCCATACTCGGTGCCATGAAGGAACTGGGTGATTACAGTGCCGAAGAACACGAACGCATCGCCCGGCAAGCCTCCCGGCTTGATTTTGAGAAGATAATTCTGGTGGGGGATGAGTTCAAAGAAGCGGCCAGACAGATCGCAGCACTCCATTTCGACGACACACATGCATTGGCTGAATGGTACCGGCAGCAAGACTTCTCCGGCTGCACCATACTCATCAAAGGATCCAGAAGCATGAGGCTGGAATCACTGCTCAACAACGACAACACAGAACATGCTCAGTAACAAGATCAAAGACCTGGCAAGCAGGAACCATCCTGAGATAGTTTCCATCCGGCGGCACCTCCACATGCATCCCGAATTGTCTTACCAGGAAAAAGAAACGGGGCTATTCATCGCCGCCAAACTGAATGAATGGGGCATCCGCCACGAACACGGATGGGCCGAAAACGGGGTGGTCGCCTTTATTGAAGGTCAGACACCCGAATCAGCCGTCATTGCACTGCGTGCCGACATCGATGCCCTGCCCATCCAGGAGGCCAACGATGTCCCCTACTGCTCCCAAAACCCTGGTGTGATGCACGCCTGCGGACACGATGTGCACACCGCCAGCCTCTTGGGCACTGCTTTTATCCTCAATCAATTGAAGGCCCATTTCCGTGGCACTGTCAAACTGATCTTTCAACCGGCTGAAGAAAAACTGCCCGGGGGAGCGTCCATCCTCATTAAAGAGGGAGTGTTGCAAAAACCACCAAAACCAGCGGAGATCCTCGGCCAGCATGTGCTACCGGAATTGCCCGCCGGAAAAGTTGGCATCCGTGAAGGCATGTTCATGGCCAGCGCCGACGAGATTTACATGACAGTAACCGGGAAGGGCGGACATGCTGCTGCACCTCACCAGGTGATCGACCCGGTTTTTATCACTTCGCAAATCATCGTCGCTTTGCAACAGGTGGTCAGCCGCCTGGCAAACCCCATCATCCCATCAGTGCTTTCCTTCGGCAAAATCAACTCCACGGGTGGGGCCACCAATGTGATTCCCAACGAAGTTAAAGTGGAAGGCACCTTTCGTACCATGGATGAAATCTGGCGGGCCAAAGCCCTGTCATCCATCGAGCAGGTTGCAACGGGCATTGCCAAAAGCCTCGGAGGCTTTTGCGAAGTGAGAATAGAAAAAGGCTATCCATGCCTCATCAACGAACCCAAACTTACCCGAAGGGTGAAAAAACACGCCATCGACTACCTGGGCGCTGACAAAGTGGTGGAAATACCGATGCGGATGACAGCAGAAGATTTTGCTTACTACTCACAGGTGCTGCCCGCCTGCTTTTACCGGCTAGGCACAGCCAATGAAAAGAAAGGGATCAACTCACCGATTCATACCAACACATTCGATGTGGATGAAAAATGCCTGGAAACAGGCGCCGGCCTGATGGCATGGCTGGCCGTAAAAGAACTGGAAGGGCTTTGAGAAAATGAGACAAGCAGTTCAAAAGCAGAAGAGGGAGCCATGATCGTTCACAGCTCCCTCTTTCTTTTGCGTTAATACGTGGAATTTCTCTTTAGCTTCTCTGAGACCCAGTTGGTGAGGGTGATGATACCGCCACCAATAAGAAAAGCACCTAATGCAAGTTGGAGGATCAGCATAACTTAAACCGTTTTTGAGTGTGATAAATCTGGTTTTGAGCATGTGCCTGAATGACTAAGGTGAGGTCTGCAAAGGGTGGGTTGTTCAGAGAAATCGCACTTTTCTATCCCGTGCTGACCAAAACCCCACCTGCAAGCAGGCAGCAATTCGTTTTGGACAAAAACACGGGATTGAAAAAGTGTTCTGATAGTGCGAGGAAAGCAGTTTAGAGAATTGCGAAGCGAACTTAATTGATGATAAATCAATGTACGTAAGGCATTCGTAATTAGCCTGTGAAACTGCTAATCCAGGTAAGACAATTACCTTGCCAATTGAGTGTTGACAATAATACGATAAGACCTTTTTAAAATTTGGTGTGCAGGCTTACTGACAGTACAAGGGAAGGGTGGTGCTTGCACCGGCAGGTGCAAACGAAACATCTTTAAAATGGAGTAGATAAACGGATAACATAGGATATGTTGTGATGGGGTAAAATCGGGCTGAGAGCGCCTGTCAGTACCACATCCGGTTGTTTCGTTCTGGCATGTAGTTAGACACCAAAACAATCAAGCCCCCGAGAATGAATGCAGCAGTTGCGATGTAAAAGATCAACATGGTCCGATAGTTTTTGAGTTAATAGCAAGTATGTAGCCTCCGTACCTGGCTTTTCAGGGCAAAAGCGGACGATGTTCAATGGGATGCGACCGGAAAGCAAGGGAGAATGCCGGTTGCTGACTGTAAAAATTTGGAATTGTACGTGGGGATGGGATATGTTCTCTCGCAGGGCTGCTAAGATGAAAAAACTTTTTTTGTTTCAAAAATTATTTGGGAGAATTTTCGCTTTTGACACTTTTCAGCTCTCCGGATGAGGCCTTATGCCCGGGATCCATTGGCCGGTTCATGACCTCTCCCTGGTGTTGGATGCTCTCCTGGTGCACCGCATCGATCACTGCCGACAAGAACTCTTTGGCGAGATTCAGCGAAGTTCCTTTGCTTAAAATCCGTTCACGAATCCGGCTCCATCGTTCCGGCTGATAGATGGATATGTTTCGGTTGCGCTTGTGGATGCCAATCTGCTCAGCCAGCTTCATCCGCTCGCTGAAAAGCTGAAACACCTCATCATCGATCTCGTCGATTTGCCGGCGTATGTGGTCCAGTTCCCGCCAAAACAAACTGTCCTCTGTGCCGGGCGCCCTTACCACCAATGAACGGACCATTTGGTCGTATTCTACAGGCGTTATTTGTTGCCGGCTGTCGGAAAGGGCAGCCGGAGGATTTGGGTGCACTTCGGTCATCAGCCCATCGTAATTCAGGTCCAGCGCCCGCTGGGCCGTTTGCTGCAACAGCACGGGGATGCCGCAGATGTGGCTGTGATCGCAGATCAGTTGCAGGTCGGGAAACTGCCGCTTCAGCTCGATGGGGATTTGCCAGTAGGGGATGTTGCGATAGCGCTTTTCACCGTATTTATAAAAGCCCCTGTGTACGGCGGCAATTCGCCTCACACCTGCTTTGTAAATGCGTTCGATGGCTCCGATCCAAAGCTGGATGTCGGCATTGAGCGGATTTTTCACCATCACCGGCACATCAACACCTTGCAGCGCATCGGCAATTTCCTGAACGGAAAAGGGGTTGACGGTCGTTCTGGCTCCCAGCCACAAGACATCGATGCCATGTTCCAAAACGGCATCAACGTGCTTTCCCTTCGCAACCTCGGTGGTCACGGGCAGCTGCACTTCCTCTCTGACCCGCTTCAGCCAACCGAGCCCCTCATACCCTACCCCTTCAAAACTGTTGGGCCGGGTGCGGGGCTTCCAGATGCCGGCCCTGAACAGGTGTATGCCAACGGTTTTCAGGGCTTTGGCCACCTCCAAAACCTGTGCTTCCGACTCAGCACTGCAAGGGCCTGCTACCAGCAAAGGCCTTTGTTGTGTTTCAAATACGGGTTCAAAAGTCATCAGCATGGTTTTAGACCGGGCAATATTCCCAAATTCCAGCCTAAGAGCCTGTTTAAATCCCCATTTCTTGGCTGCAAGTGGCCAATTTTATCCTGTACTTCGTTAAATTTTTCGCCGGATTACCCGTATCCGCCTGCAAAATTTGCCTCGTTCAGAATAAAATTTGCTCACTTTCGCTCAAGCATGAGAATCTACACAGGCTCTAAAACAGCAGGCCGCACGGATGGTTTCGGATTCCCGTCAAAATGATGAGGGTTGTTTGATGGCTTCCTACATTTGCGGCCATGAATCCGACAACCATCAAAACCGGCATCCTGGGCGGCGGCCAATTGGGCAAAATGCTTGCCCTCGCCGCCCACAACTGGGACCTCGACACCTGGGTCCTCGACCAGGACAAATCCTTCCCGGCAGGACCTGTTTGCTCTCATTTCGTGACAGGTAACTTCAAAGATTTTGAAGATGTCTATGCCTTCGGTAAACAGGTGGACGTGCTGACCATCGAGATCGAGCACGTGAACACCGATGCCCTGCACAAGCTGGCGGCAGAGGGCGTGAAAATCCATCCGGCACCTGAAAAGCTCAACATCATCAAAGACAAAGGGCTGCAAAAGCAGTTCTACGCAGATCAGGGTTTGCCCACTTCTTCCTTCCGCCTTTATTCCGACGAAAAAGAAGTGAGAAAGGCCCTGCAGGATGGCAGCCTCACTTTTCCCTTCGTGCAAAAATCCCGCACGGCCGGATACGATGGCAGGGGTGTGGCTGTGATCAAAAATCCAGAGCACCTGGAAAGCCGCCTGCTGTCCGGCCCCTGTGTCATCGAAGAGCTGGTGGACATCGACAAAGAGCTGGCCGTCATCGTTGCCAGGAATGAGCGGGGCGAGGTCAAGTCCTTTCCCGCCGTTGAGATGATCTTCAACCCCGTGGCCAACCTGGTGGAGTTCCTGTCCTGCCCGGCCAACGTGAGCCGTGAGGTGGAAGAAGCTGCTGAGCAACTTGCCGTCCGAACCATCGAGGCATACGGACTTTGCGGCTTGCTGGCCGTTGAGTTGTTTCTGACGAAAAGCGGCGAGCTGCTCATCAACGAAGTGGCACCCCGCCCACACAACAGCGGTCACCACACCATTGACAGTTGCTACACATCGCAGTTCGAACAGCACCTGCGCGCCATCCTCAACCTCCCGCTGGGCAGCACTGAAATGAAAACCGCTTCGGTAATGGTGAACCTGCTGGGCGAAGAAGGACACAGCGGTCCGGTAGCCTACGAAGGCATGGAACAGTGCCTGTCCATGAAAGGCGTCAACGTCCACCTTTACGGTAAAAAGGAAACCCGCCCCTTCCGGAAAATGGGGCACGTAACTGTGGTGGCCGACTCCGTAGCCGCCGCTTTCGACATTGCCCGAAGGGTGAAGGAAACGCTGAAAGTGATTTCGAGGGGTGTAGAGTTTAAGGTGTAGAGATTGGAGGAGCTAGCCCCCTTTCATCCCTCATCCCTCATCTCTCATTCCTCAACACCAATCGCCTCATAACAAGCCTGGTGCAGCCTCGGCCTGATGTTGCGGGTGTACAAGGCCCGGCGTGAGCGGTCGGGATAGACCCGGTTGCTCAGGAAAATGACCAGCAACTCCGATTCCGGATCTACCCAAACGAAGGTGCCGGTATAGCCGGAATGGCCGAAAGATGCTTTGCTTGCACTGCGTGCAATGTAGCTGCTGCCTTCCTCGTACTCCAGTGGCGGTTTGTCAAAGCCGAGGCCCCGTCTGTTGCCCTCCTCGCAATACTGGCAGCGGGTAAACTCCCGAACCGCCATTTCGGCAATGTAGCGGTGGCCACCGTACTCCCCTCCGTTCAGGTACATTTGGAAGAGCTTGGCCAGGTCATTGGCCGAAGCGAAGAGGCCTGCGTGGCCCGACACCCCACCGAGAATGGCTGCATTTTCATCGTGTACGGTGCCGTGAACCTGTTGCCTTCGGAAAAAAGTGTCCCGCTCTGTGGGCACTATCCTTTCCTTCGGGAAAAAGCGCAGGGGGTTGTAGGTGATGGTGGCGGCACCCAGTGGGCGGTAAAAAGTCGCCTTCAGGTATTCCTCCAGGGGTTGCCCGGTCAGCCGCTCCACCAGCAGGGGCGTTATGACGAAAGGCAAATCCGAATAGAGGTAGCGCAGGCTGTCCTCCAGCGGCAATCGGGCAATGGTCTTATACATCCGCCGGTGGTAGCGCGGATTGACGAACAGCGAATCCGTTATCCTGACGCTGAACCTTCTGGTTTGGCGGGGTTTGAAGGTTCCCCAACGCCATTTGCCGTTTTTCCGTTGGGCTTTCTTCCAAAACACCACGCTCGGTTTCAGCCTTCCGTAGTGCGCCATTATTTGCCGAAGGGTAAGGTCCTTTTTATTGGAGTGCTTCAGGAAATCGAAATACTGCGAGAGCGGAGCATCCAGGTCGAGTTTACCCTCACCATAAAGCTTCATCAGCGCCGGCAAGGTGCTGCTCACTTTGGTCACCGATGCCAGGTCGTAGATGGCTTCCGTGCTGAGGGGCTGCAGGCTGTCGTAGGTCATGTAGCCAAAGGCTTTGTGATACACTACAAGTCCTTTCCGGGCCACCAGCACCTGCGCCCCCGGATAAGCCCCTGCCCTGATGCCTTCTTCCACAATGGCTTTGATGCTGTCTTCCAGCAGCCGGCCGTTCATCCCGGCCGCTTCGGGAGGCAGGTATCCCAGGCGGTGGATGGGCGCTGTACGAAGGCTCTCCTGCAGTGAGCCTGCCGGGCCGGGCGATTTCTGCATCGTTGCAATGGCCCCGATGGCTCCATAAATAATTTGCGCCGCAATGGACTGGTGGAGTGCATCCCCCGCTGAGGAATACAGCAGGGCATCAGATTGCGCAACGAAGGTTTCTATTTCAGAAGGTTGGCAAGGCCCGAAAAGCGCCAGCATCACCTGCTTTTCTTCGGCAATGTTCTTCAGCTCGCTTCGCAACCCGGAGACAGTGGCCGGCTCGTTGCATTTGCAGGATAGGATGAGCCTTTTGGCCTGAGCCATTTCTTCTTCCGGTAACTGGTATTTGGCCAGGGTGCGGGAGAAAACCGTCTCGTCAGAATGCCAGAATACAGGTTCGGTCAGAGAACGCAAAGGCAGCACTTCCCCTGCATTCTTCAGCAGGCGAACTTCCCGCACCGTGAAATGCCAGGGTGACAGGTTTTGCGAAGTGAGTGAAAAAGAAAAGCAGCAGAGAAGGCTAAACAGAAGCAGATGTCGCATCGTTACAATTGTGCTATTTTTGGCGGCCCTGCCAACTTTATCTGTGGGGAGGGCGTCTTACTTTCGTTTAAGCCCATCAAACATACAAATATGAACTTTAAAGCCCTTTTCCTTTTTGCGTTGGTTTTGCTTTGCAGTGAAGCCGTCATAGCCCAGGAGGACATCGACAAGAACCTGGTTCAATTTTCAGGAATGGTCCTCGACGGCACCGATGCTGAGCTGATTCCGGTACCGTTCACCAACGTCATTGTGAAGGGCAAAGGACGGGGCACCTACTCCGATTTCAACGGCTTCTTCTCCATCGTGGTGGAGAAAGGTGACACCATCGAATTTTCTGCCGTGGGTTACAAAACCGTCCACTACGGCATCCCCACCGACCTCGACGACAACCGCTATTCTCTGGTGCAACTGATGACACGAGACACCATCAACCTGCCGGAAACGGTGGTATTTCCATGGCCCAGCAAGGAGCACTTCAAGCTGGAGTTCCTGGCAATGGATGTGACTTCGGAAATGGAGGCCAGGGCCTTGCGGAACGTGGCCAACGAAACCCTGGAGCGCATGCGCAGTGCCGTGCCTTCTGATGGCCGTGAGCACGCCAACTACTACCTGCGCCAGCAGGCTCGCAGTTATTACTACATCGGGCAGCAACCGCCGATGAACATCTTCAACCCCATCGCCTGGAAACAATTCTTTGATTCCTGGAAAAGAGGAGATTTCAAAAAGAAGAAGAAATAATTCTCGTGCTTAGTCCCTGTGCCCGAGGACCCTGCTGAAGTACTTGTCCAATTCTTCCTTGTTGATTTCACGGCCTCCCCGCTCCTGATGAGCATCGAGCTCGCCGTCTTTTTCTTCCAGAATGAAGCGGAAAATGTATTTGTCCTCGGCATCGAATTTCCCATCAAAAGAGCCGAAGCGCAGGTCGTTCAACTGCAGCTTCCCGTCAGCCCGGGTGATGATGTTGAAATAACCCTTGCTGAACCAGCGCAGGATTTTTATAGCCCGATCCTCTTCATGACCGCTGATCAGCTCCAAGCCTTTGGGCAATACATTGACTTGAGGGAAGGTGGACTCTTCGTCAAAAAGTGAATATTGGGCATGGTAAAAAGCCGTGTCACCTTCGGCAAGGCCGTTCCACAGGTAGTTGGTCAGGATGGTGGGACTGGTGGTATAGCGGGTGTAAGCAATGCCCTGTTCTTTAAGGGAGGCCTCAAAAATCCGGTTCACCTGAACCTTGTGGTAGAGGGTAAAAACCATGTATGCCGAGCTGAGTGCGAGACCGGCCCAGTTCACCCACCTTCTCCATTTATTTTGTCGTCGCAAAAATGCCGCTACACCGATGCCTATCAGCAACCAGATGGTGTACAGCGGATCAACCACGGAAATGTTGGAAAAGGATACCCGGTAATCGGAAAAGGGCTGAAAGATCTGCGTTCCGAAGGCGGTAAAATTATCGAGCAAGGGGTGGGTGAAAATGGCCAGGAAGAACAGCCAGACCCAGTTTCTGACGCTCAAGCTGACGGGCTGGAGGTCTTTGCGGACATAGCGGAACCAGAGCAGGAGAGCCATTCCCGCCCCAATTGCGACGAAAAGTCCTATCCAGAATGGGGTTTCGACAGCCTCTTTGAGAATCATGTGTAGCCCCAGACCCAGCAGGGTGTATATGCCCAGAACGAAAGTGCTCACCAGGCCTTTGTAAAAAAGTGTTTTGTAAAAGCCGCTGTCATACAATCGGTGAACCAACCAGCCCAGCGCCAGCGATGCCATTAACGAAAAAACAAAAGAGTGCATGAAGCCCCGGTGGAAGGCCAACGCTCCCATTTCATCGGTGAAGAACATGGCCATCACGTCCAGATCGGGAAGAAGACCTCCGAAAGCGCCCCATACCATGGCACGGTTCCCAAGTTTCTTCCCCATTGCTGCTTCTCCAACAGCAGCACCCAAGGCCAGTTGGGTCAATGAATCCATAGGCTAGGTTTCGAATTGAAAATGAGCAAACAGGTTTGCAAAGGAAAGGTTGACTGGGGAAATGCGGAATCACTTCTTCACCAGTGGGTCCTCCATGCGACTGGCCATGCGCTGGATGGCGTCGATGATGTTGTCCAGCTGAGGCGGGTAATCGACGTATTTTGTTTTGCGGTCGTCCTCCCCCCAGATGGCTACTGTCACCACTTTCTTTTTGATGCCGTAGGTAATGGATAAGCGGAGCGGAACGGGAGTAGGCTTTTTTGTTTTTCGTTGAAAACAGACGGGGTCGGTGCAGTCATAGACTTTTTCCATTTCGAAGAAACGCTGCTTTACGACCCATTCTATGAACTGCTCCAGTTCCTCGCGGGGGATGTTTTTTTTGTTCACCATCAGGCCTTTTCTTACGGTCTGGAACTCCTGGATCAGCCGCCCGTCGGTTTTGATGCGTATGTAATCCTTGAGTACGGGATCTATACCCCCATAATAGCCTCCGCCCACCAGTTCTATGTTGATATAGACGGGCTCCGGCTTGTTGGGTTCAGCTTTGTCTTTTCTACGGAACCAGGACCAAAAGCCCTTTTTCTTTTCTGCTTTTGACTTCTTGACATTTTGCTCTGCCTCAACGATCACTTCCGGCAGCTCATTGGAGGGTTTCACGAAGGGCGCCTCCGAACTGGACACCCTAACGAAATGGTACTGGTAGGTGCCCCGGCTATTGGGCTGTTTGAATTCCAGCACCAGCTTGTTTTTGCTTAGCTGCGCAATGGTGAACCTGTCAGCATTCTGAAAACTGTAGTGAAGTGTGCGGGCATCCAACTGCCAAGTGCCTCGGGAGAACTTGCCGTTCAGGTATTGCTGGTAGGTGTTGTCATAGCGGAAGTATAGGTAGTAATCGTAGTTGTTATCCGCCTTGTGAATGATGGTATTGGATTCGAGGTGGAGCGTGTAGGTGTATTTCCACTTGGATTCAACGAAGAGGCGCTCGTCAGGCAGGTCCCATGGGCTCAATTGCTGCGCACCTGCGGTGTTAATGACCACAAACAGCAAGAGCAATGCGGATATGGAAGCGATTGAGGAAGTCGCTATTTTCATGGGATTCTGAGTTCGTGTAGCATCTCGCCCTAAAAGGGGCTATAAAAGTATTTTAAAAACTTCTAATATCAAAAGGCAAGATGCAATGTGGTGCGCCCTTAACATTATGGGCGCACCACCCTGCTCAGAACTTCACGCCGAATGTCAGCATGAACTTGCCTTTTGATTCGTCAATGGCAACGGTCTGCTCCGGTGCACTGCTTGTGATATAGGGGGAATAGGTCCCGGAATCAGAAGTATGCCTGTAAGCCAGGTCTATGAAGAAACTTTTTTCACGTACACCTGCACCCACACTGATGGCACTCTGGTATTCATCGTCATCGAGGTAGGGGGATCCCATAATGCCATAGCCGGCCCTTAGCCGCAGGATATTCCACGCAAATTCCCCGCCAAGGCGGACGTTGACGGCCGAACCCAGCTCCCGCTCGATCTGATCGTTGAGTTCCTGCTCGTACTCCAGGTCGTCGATGTTGTTGGTCTGATTGAAGTTGAATTGTGCAGAGGTATAGTCCAACCATTCTACCTCAGCAGTCAGGAATCCCAGCTTGTCAAAAAGCAGCCCCAGGCTTCCGATGAAGCGCCAGGGTGTGCGCAGGCGATACTCAAAAGAGCCTTCCGGGGAGTTGGCACTACCCTGGTTGAAACCGTTGAAGTTGTAGGTATAATCCAGTGATGTTGAATAGCTGTCATCGAGGGCGAATCCGGTAGGTGTGTGCAGGGCCACTCCCATTCTGACCATCTGGTTGAAGCGGTAGATCAGTCCCATTTTCAGGTTGATGCCGGCACCGGTGGTGCGCACCCGCTCGCTGAATTCCAGTTCCTCAAAAACGGGGTTGGTGTCATCGGGGTCTGTTTCCCTGTAGGTTTTTACTTCTTCGTAATCAAGAATGGGTACCCCCAAGGTCAGGCCCATCATCAGCTTTTCGTCGTAATTGCCGGCAAATGAGAACACCAGTTCATTGATGGATCCTTTCTGACGGATCAACTGCGATTTTCTAACGGGCTCATTTTCATCAAAATCCGAATAGTACAGTGTTTCATCGTCTGCATCGGTGTAAATGGCCTCGGCATCATAAGCCAGCCCGGCCTCAAAATCGTCCAGTTCTGAAGGGGTGTAACCTTGGGCCAGTTCCAGCCAGCGGTCGGTAATACTGCCTTCGGAAACACCTTCGAAAAAAGTGCGCTGTTTGAAGTTTGCCAATTTGTTGAAGCCAATACCAAAGGCAGTGACTTTCCAGTCGGAAGCCATTGGCCGGGAGGCAAAGACGATTCCCAGCGCATTCAGATTAAAATTGGTCTTTTCAGAGTTGATGGCAAAATTTGAGGCATCGCCCCGAAGTTGCGCTTCCGTCTGGCTCGAATACCAGGTGGGGGTGAAGACGAACTCGGAACGACGGTAAGCTGCCATGCCGGCAGGGTTCGTGCTCAGCACTGAAAAATCAGCACCCAAGGCCCCTATTCCGCCACCTACACCGATGGTCCTGGCGGTGCCTCCAACCTCCAATTGCGAATAGCGAAGGGCATCAAAAAGGGATTGAGAATTTGCGACGGTAAGAAAGAATGAAAAGAATGCGGTAATGATCAGGAACTTTTTCATCAGTTCTTAATTTTTGGTTTCGAAGGTGTTTACACTGAATGGAATACGGCGCTCAATTTTTGAGCATAAAAAAAGTGGGTGAACGGGGTTCGTTCCTTCCACCCACTTTTTCAAATCAATCACATAAAACTGGTGCAATTCAATCACTGACCTCCTCCTCTGCGGCTGCTACTGCTGCGGGAGGAACTCTTTGAAGATCCGCCGCTGCTCCGGGACGAGCCGCTGCTGCGCATGCTGCCAGAAGAACTGCGGGAGGAACCACTGCTCCTCATGGTTCCTGAGGAACTGCGGGACGAGCCGCTGCTCTGGTTCCAGCTTCCGCTGCTCCGTGAAGGCGAGCTTCCACGGTTCAAGGTTCCACTGCTGCGGGACGAGGAATTGTTCGACCGGGGGCTAACCCCTCCGGAACTCCTCCTGTTGGAAGAGCGGTTTCTTTCCACACCCGAACGGTTTGTTGATGGTGTTCGGGAAGGAGTTGCAGATGAACGGTTTCTGCGGGATGTCCGCCTTTCAGTTCTTGGCACCTCCCGCTCACGGGAAGATGGTGTTATCGTGCGATTACGGTTTCTTTCACTGTCAATGCTGCGGTTTCTCCGGTTGTCGGGCTGAGGTTCGGTTCGCGGCACTCGACGGTTATTTGGTTCTGCAGTAACCTCACTCGCTCTGTTTCGGCGGGTCTCAGTTGGAGTGGTCACACCTTTGGCATCTGTTTCCGAAGGCCTTCTGAGAGAAGTATTTCCGTCTTCGCCAACTTTGGTGGTTGCCCGTGGGCGGGTTGTAAGACCATCCCGAACCGGGGTTCCGACCTGTGGGTCTTCATTACCCGAAGGACGGAAATGGCGTCCATTGCCGGGGCGTGTGCCACTGGTGCTGGTGCGACGGGCACCGTAGTAGTAGTTGTTGTTGTTTACAGTGTTGTAAACATAGCCGTTGCCCCAGGTGGGTGGGCAATACACATTGCTGTAAAAGCCGCCGCCATAATACGGGTCGTAACCACCATAGTAATAGTTGTTTACATAGTAGTTGTTGCCATACCAGGGTGAATACCAGGAGTTGTACCACGGAGAGCCAAAGCTGTATGAAAAGCTGAAGTAGGAACCTCGCCAGCTGTTGTAGCCAAATCCGGCGTTCCAGCGGTTCCAGCGGCGATAAGAGCGCCATGGATAGTAGCTGTCATAAATCAGAACCGTTGTGACCGGTGAGAAGAACGGATCATAATAGTACAGATCCACATAGACGGGGTCGTAAAAGTCGAAGCCATAATAGGGGCGATGAAAACGGCGGATACGTGAAGAGTACTCGTAGTCATACTCATCGTAATAATCGTACTCGTCATCATCAGTATCCTCGTCGTAGTATTCCTGATTGTTGCCGTTGTTATCATACGGTGAGCTGTAATAATACCCGGCATCCGTATCAGGGTCGTAATAAAGGTCATCATATTGAGCCACAGCCAGGGAGCTAAGTCCAAAGCTGAAAAGCATGATTAACCCAAGAATTAAATTCCGTCTTTTCATCGTGCAAGATTTTAAGCGTTTAACTTCGACTCTCTCTTTCGAGTTTGCGGTCACGAATTTATTAGCTTTGCGCCACTTTTTCAGTTAACGGGGGACTAAATTGCGTTTTAGCCCCTGTTAAAGTTTCTGATATGACGTTTAGGCTGGCGAATTGTTCGAATCAGATTCACTTAAGTAAATCTTAAAACCCAGCCAAACAGGCCATCAGGCGCCACCGGGCGCCCTTTTTTTGTTAAAAAACCACAATCAAACCCATGGCAAAAGAAATAACACCAAGAGAAACCGATTATTCCCAGTGGTATGTTGATATCGTCACAAGGGCCAACCTGGCGGACTATTCTGCCGTGCGCGGCTGCATGGTAATCAAACCCCACGGCTACGCCATTTGGGAGAAAATGAGAGACCAGCTCGACCGGATGTTCAAAGAAACCGGCCACGTCAATGCCTACTTCCCGCTTTTCATTCCGAAGAGCTTTTTGAGCAAAGAAGCACAGCACGTGGAAGGCTTTGCAAAAGAATGTGCCGTGGTAACGCACCATCGGTTGATGAATGACCCAAACGGCAATGGAATCATCGTAGATCCGGAAGCCAAACTGGAAGAGGAACTGATCGTCAGGCCCACCTCAGAAACCATCATTTGGGATGCTTACCGCACCTGGATCAATTCATACCGCGACCTGCCACTCCTTATTAACCAATGGGCCAACGTGGTAAGGTGGGAAATGCGAACGAGGCTGTTTCTGCGTACCGCAGAATTTCTTTGGCAGGAGGGTCACACCGCCCACGCCACAAAGGCCGAAGCCGAGGAAGAAGCCAAACTGATGCAAAAGATTTACGCCCAGTTTGCGGAAGAATGGATGGCCATGCCGGTAATTCAGGGTGTCAAAACTGAAAATGAGCGTTTTGCAGGAGCTGACGAGACCTATACCATTGAAGCTTTGATGCAAGATGGCAAAGCCCTTCAGGCAGGCACTTCCCACTTCCTGGGTCAAAACTTTGCCAAAGCGTTTGATGTGAAATTCCTCAACGAGAACAACGAGCAGGAATACGTTTGGGCTACCTCCTGGGGCGTATCCACACGACTGGTGGGCGGCCTCATCATGACCCATTCCGACGATGACGGCCTGGTGTTGCCGCCAAAACTGGCGCCCCTGCAAGTGGCCATCGTGCCGATACCCAAACCTGCCCCGGCCATCGATGAGGCTGCAGAAAAGATCATGAAAGCCCTCAAGGCCAAAGGCATCAGCGTGAAATACGACACGGACATGAAAAAGCGGCCGGGCTTCAAGTTCGCGGAATACGAAATGCACGGCGTGCCTGTCAGACTCGGCATCGGTGCCCGGGATCTGGAAAAAGGCGAGGTGGAAGTGGCCCGCCGCGACACCAAAGAAAAAACCAGCAAGCCCATCGACGGCATTGCCGATTATGTGTCCAATTTGCTGGATGACATCCAGCGCAACCTCCTTGAAAGGGCCAAACAGTTCAGGACTGAGCACACCACTGTGGTCAACAATTTCGATGATTTCAGGGATGCGCTCGAAGCCAAAGGTGGCTTCATTTCAGCTCATTGGGATGGCAATACCGAAACTGAACTGAAGATCAAAGAAATGACCAAAGCCACCATCCGCTGCATCCCCAACGATGCCCCGGAAGAAGAAGGCACCTGTGTTTTGACCGGAAGACCATCCAAACGCAGGGTTTTGTTTGCAAAGGCCTATTGATCAAGCCAGCCGGTTTGAACCGGATGTCGTGGCATTTGTTTATTGAGTGATCTAAAGCAAAATCACAGAAGAGTAAAGCGATTACGCCTGCTAAATAATTCATTGAGCTTTAGGTAATTTCCCTGAAAAGATATTACCTTTGCGGCGCACAGACTAAATGCACCAACCGGAGGGAACAAAAAGTTCCCTCTTTTACTTTTAGAACTTTGGACTTGTTTTTATTGGAAGAACGGATCCGCGAGCTGCTGGACACCAAGTTTCAAGAACAAGCTTTTCAGGATTGTTTCCTTGTCGAACTTCATCTTCACGGTGGCAACAAATTGGAAGTTTTTATTGACTGCGACAGTGGAGTCACGCTAGAAAAGTGCCAGCAAGTAAGCAGATTTCTCGAAGCCCACATTGAAGAAAACCAATGGCTGGGCGAAAAGTACACACTTGACGTTTCCTCACCTGGACTGAGCCGCCCATTGAAATTGTGGCGGCAGTATCGAAAGAACATCGGACGAACTGTGGCTGCAACCCTCCTCGACGGAGAGGTGCGAACCGGAATCCTGAAGGAAGTTCACGAAGACTACATCCTGCTGGAAGAGAAAAGAACGGAAAAAGTTGGGAAGAAAAAGAAGACTGTTTCCGTTGAAACTGAACTCCCGTTCGAACAGATCGAAAAGACCATGATTGTGATTAGCTTTTGATCATCCGGATCCGGTGTGGATCTCAATTTTTGACAATTAACTTTTTACTGAAATGATAAACTTAGTTGATACATTCTCGGATTTCAAATCGAGCAAAAACATCGATCGCCCTACCATGGTGCGCGTGCTCGAGGACGTGTTTCGTACACTGATCAAAAAGAAATTCGGCTCAGACGATAACTTCGATGTGATCGTCAATACCCAACAAGGTGACCTCGAGTTGTGGCGGGTACGTGAAATCGTGCCTGACGGTGAGGTGACCGACGACCGTAGCCAGATATCTATCAGCGAAGCCCTTGCCATCGATGATTCTTATGAAATTGGCGAGGAATGCTACGAGCAACTGTTTTTGGAGGACTTCGGACGGCGCGCCATCCAGGCCGCCCGCCAGACCCTCATCTCCAGGATTATGGAACTGGAGAAAGACGAGATTTACAAAAAGTACATGGAGCGCGTTGGCGACATGGTTGTTGGTGAAGTGGGACAGATCATGAAGAGAGAGTTCCTCATCATCGATGATGCAACCGGCCACGAACTCATATTGCCCAAACAGGAAACCATCCGTGGAGATTTCTTCCACAAAGGAGATATGGTGCGCGGCATCATTAAAAGGGTGGAAATGCGTAACAACACCCCTGCCGTGATCATGTCGAGGACTGACAATGGTTTCCTCGAAAAGCTCCTGGAGCAGGAAGTTCCCGAAATCGAAGACGGCATCATTGCCATCAAGCGCATCGTACGTCTGCCGGGTGAACGTGCCAAGGTGGCCGTTGAATCTTATGACGACCGCGTTGACCCAGTAGGTGCCTGCGTTGGTATGAAGGGTAGCCGTATCCACGGCATCGTTCGTGAACTGAACAACGAGAACATCGACATCATCAACTATACCAGCAACGAGAGTTTGTTGATCCAACGGGCGCTGACACCTGCCAAGGTCACCACCATCGAGCTGGACCAGGAAAAGAAAAGGGCTTCGGTTTACCTCGAGCCCGACCAGGTTTCTCTCGCCATCGGCAAAGGCGGAACCAACATCAAGCTTGCCAGCAAGCTTACCGGCTATGAAATCGATGTTTACAGAATCACCGATGAACAGGAAGTCGAAGATGTCGATCTGGACGAGTTCTCTGATGAGATCGAAGGCTGGGTTATCGACGAACTCAAGCGCATCGGTTGTGACACGGCCCGCAACGTATTGGAGCTGAGCAAAGAAGAACTGCTCCGCCGTACCGAGCTGGAAGAAGAAACCGTGGACGAAGTACTGAAGATTTTGGCGGCTGAGTTCGAGGACTGATAGTTCCTGACGCTTCCGCCTGCAGAATGTCCTGCCATCTCTGATCGAGACAGGATGCTTGTTTAAATTTTGGATTTAATTTTTTGAATGAAGAAACGCTTAGTAAAAGTTGCCAAAGAGCTCAACGTAGGGGTGGCCACTGTTGTGGATTATCTCAACAACAACGGTTTTTCCATTGAGAACAAACCTACAACGGTCATCACCGATGAGATGGAACAACTCCTCATCAAAGAGTTTTCCGGTTCCATCGCGGTCAAAGAGCAGGCCGACCAACTCACCATTGGCATCCGGCCAGGCCTGAAGAAAGAGACGGAAGAAAAGGTCAAGGAAAAAACTACGACAACAGAATCTCCTCTTTTCAAAAAAGATCTCTTCAAAAAGCCGCTTTTCAAAAAGCCCGGCGAGGCGGAGGAATCCAAGCCGGTAGAAGAACCAAAAGAAGTGCAAGCTCCTGTGGTAGAAAAGAAAGAGGAGGAAGTTGTCGAAGAAAAGCCGAAAGTAGGCCTCAAGGTCAAAGGCAAAATCGAGCTCGACGACAAAGGCATGCCCATCGCTCCGAAAAAGGAAGAGAAGGAAGAGCCCGAAGTCGTTGAAGAAGCCAAAGAAGAAAAACCAGCGGCTGAACCTGTTGCCGACGAACAGGAGGAACCCGTTGAAACTCCTGAAACAGCCGAGCCAGGGAAAGCTCCTCAAGAACCTGCGGATGAACCTGTTGAGGGAGAGGATGAGGACGAAGAAGCTGAAATCGCTGACGATGATGAACTGGTGAGAATGCAGGCTCCCGAACTCCGGGGTCTGAAAATTCTGGGCAAAATTGACATTGCGAAGAAGGAGAAAAAGAAGAAAAAGACCAAGAAGGAACTTGAAGAGGAAGAATTAGCGGCCAAGAAGAAAAAGCTCTTAAAAGACAAAGAAGGCAAGAAACGCCCCATTGCTTCTTCTGACGAAGAGGAGACCCGCCGTGGCAAAAGAAAACGGACCCGCCGCAAGGTACAGACCGATGACGTGAGACCCGGTTCTTCCAGTCGTGGTCGCCGCAAACCGGAGCGGGAAGTTTCCAGAAAGGAAGTTGACGAGCAGATCAAGAAAACCATGGCCAGCCTTTCTGGTGCCGGTAAAAAGAAGCGCCAGAAAATGCGCCGGGAAACCCGTGAGCGAATCCGTGAAAAGAGCGAGCTCAGACAAATGGAAGGTGCCACCGATAAGCTTCAGGTAACTGAGTTTATCACCGTGCAGGAGCTGGCCAACCTCATGGATGTGCCTGTAACCGACGTGATCACCACCTGTATGAACCTGGGCGTGATCGTCGGCATCAACCAGCGCCTCGATGCGGAAATCATCGAGCTGGTGGCCGGTGAGTTTGGCCACGAGGTTGAGTTCATCAGCGTGGAGGAGCAAACCGACTTCGAAGACGATTACGAAGACGATCCGAAAGACCTGGTGCCCCGTGCCCCGATCGTCACCGTCATGGGTCACGTTGACCACGGTAAAACCTCTTTGCTCGACTACATCCGGAACACCAACGTTGCCGGAGGCGAGGCAGGGGGTATCACCCAGCACATCGGTGCCTACGAGGTGGTGTTCAATGACAAGAAACTCACCTTCCTCGATACACCTGGTCACGAGGCCTTTACAGCCATGCGTGCCCGTGGTGCCAAGGTCACCGACATCGCCATCATCGTCATTGCGGCCGACGACAACATCATGCCGCAAACGAAAGAGGCCATCAGCCACGCACAGGCTGCCGGTGTACCCATGGTCTTCGCCATCAACAAGATTGACAAGCCGGGCGCCAATCCGGAAAAGATAAAGCAGGAACTCGCCTCCATGAACATCCTTGTTGAGGACTGGGGCGGTGAGTACCAATCACAAGACATATCGGCCAAAACCGGTCAGGGCATCGATGCCCTGCTGGAAAAAGTGCTGCTGGTGGCAGAACTGGCCGACCTCAAAGCCAACCCCAACCGTCCGGCCATGGGCACCATTCTGGAAGCCAGCCTCGACAAGGGTAAAGGCTATGTGGCCAACATACTGGTACAAACCGGAACCCTGCGCATTGGCGATGCCATGGTGGCAGGAGAGCACTCCGGCAAGGTAAAAGCCATGTTCAACGAGCGTGGCAAGCGGGTCAAAGAAGCTGGCCCCTCGACGCCGGTTTCCATGCTGGGCCTCAGCGGCGCACCGCAGGCCGGTGACCGCTTCAAGGTCATGGAAAGCGAAACGGAAGCCAGGCAGATTGCTGCCAAACGCGCCCAGATCAACCGGGAGCTGGCCAATCGTGCCACCAAGCGTATCAGCCTCGACGAGATCGGACGCCGACTGGCACTGGGCACCTTCAAAGAGCTCAACCTCATCGTAAAAGGTGACGTGGACGGTTCGGTAGAGGCCCTCTCCGATGCACTCATCAAGCTGTCGCTCGAAACCGTACAGGTGAACGTGATCCACAGAGGAGTGGGTCAGATCATTGAATCGGACGTGTTGCTGGCCTCTGCCTCTGATGCCATCATCATCGGCTTCCAGGTGCGACCCTCGCTGGGTGCCCGTAAGCTGGCCGAGCGGGAAGGTGTGCAGATCAAGCTGTACTCCATCATTTACGAAGCAATCGAAGAGGTCAAACTGGCCATCGAAGGTTTGCTGGAGCCCACCAAAGAAGAGAAGATCGTTGCCAACCTGGAAGTGCGGGACGTCTTCAAGATCAGCAAGGTGGGTACCGTGGCAGGTTGCTACGTCATGGACGGCAAGCTCACCCGAAACACCAACATCCGTGTCATCAGGGATGGTATCGTGATCTATCCCACCAAAGAAGGCGTTGTCGGTGAAATCAGCTCGCTGAAGCGTTTCAAAGACGACGTCAAAGAAGTCAAAAACGGCATGGAGTGCGGTTTGACCATCAAGAACTTCAACGACATAAAAGTAGGCGACGTGATAGAAGGCTACGAAGTAGTCGAAATCAAACAGACCTACGATTAAAAAATGATTTCCTTCGGGAAACACCAGATCCGGCCGGCCACCAGCGCCCGCCGGATTTTTTTTGCCCCTTCGCTGCGCAATGGCGGGTTTCAGTTGGCAGTTGACAGTTGGCAGTTGACCCCGATACCGAAAGCTTTCGGTATCGGGGTCAACCGACAAAAACCCTTCAAAATCCTCCAAAAAAGCCAAATGGCAATTATCATTGTGGCCACACTTCCGCCCATCATTGCCGGAGGCGACTAAAATTTACTCGACAAAAACCATCTACCATGTTCAAGCGAATCCTTCCCCTTTTGCTTTGCATCAGCTTTGCAATGGCCCTGAACGCACAGGACCGCCTTTTATCACCCAATGAATTTTTGCCCCACAAGGTGGGTGAGCAGTTTACCGAACACGCTGCACTGGTGGACTACTACCGCCACGTTGCTGCCCACAGCAACCGCATCATCTTGCAGGAATTTGGACGCACCAACGAGGAGCGTCCGCAAATACTGGCCATCGTCAGCAGCCCGCAAAACCTGGAGCGCATCGAGGAAATCCGCCTCGACAACCTGCGCCGCGCGGGCCTTGCCGAAGGTGAGCCCAGCGACGCCCCACCTGTAGGCATCGTGTGGCTTGGATTCAGCGTACATGGTAACGAAGCCGCAGGCTCGGAAGCCAGCATGGAGGTCATTTACGAACTGGCCAACCCCGCCAACGGCGAAACCGGCAAGTGGCTGGAAAACACCGTGGTGCTCATCGAGCCCAGCGTCAACCCCGATGGCTACAGCCGCTATACTTCCTGGTACCGGCAGGCCAGCCCCGCCCTGCCCGACCCCAACCCCGTGGCACGCGAACACAACGAACCCTGGCCCGGCGGCCGGGTCAACCACTACCTCTACGACCTGAACAGGGACTGGGCCTGGTGCACCCAGGTGGAGAGCCAGAACCGCATCGCCGTTTACAACGACTGGCTGCCGCATGTTGTAGCGGATTTGCACGAGCAGGGTTACACAGAGCCTTATTACTTCGCGCCTGCGGCGCAACCCTACCACACCTACCTGACGGACTGGCAATCAAAATTCCAGGACATCATCGGCCGCAACCACGCCCGTTATTTCGACGCCAACGGCTGGCTTTATTTTACGAAGGAAGTCTTCGACCTCTTCTACCCCAGCTACGGCGACACCTACCCCAGCTTCAACGGAGCCATCGGCATGACCTATGAGCAGGGCGGTCACTCACGTGCCGGCCGCGCCATCCAACTGCCCAACGGCGACACCCTCACACTGGCCGACCGCGTGGCGCACCACAAAACCACCGCCCTGTCCACCGTGGAAGTCACTTCGATGAATGCTGCCGATGTAGTAAAGAATTTTGAAGAGCATTACAATTCTTCGCAAAACAACCCGCCGGGTCCGTACAAATCGTTCATCGTAAAAGCCAACAACGAACCCCACAAACTGAAGCAGTTCACCGAATTGCTGGACCGCCACAAAATCCGTTACGGCACAGCCGGGAAGAAGATCAGCGGCGTGGCCGGCTACAGCTACCTCACCGGCACCGATACCAAAACCGACGTTGCCGAAGGAGACCTGGTGATCAGTGCCTACCAGCCCAAAGGCATTTTTGCCCAGGTGCTGCTGGAGCCGGAATCACCGCTGGTGGACTCACTCACCTACGACATCACCGCATGGTCGCTGCTGCACGCCTATGGCTTCGACGCCATTGCGACGAAACAAAGAATAGACCCGCAGGGAAGCTTTGCCGTGGAGATGCCCAAAATGGAACAACGCCGCAAGCAGCCCTATGCCTACCTGGTACCCTGGAACAGCACCAACTGCGCCGCCTTTTTGGCCGAATGCCTGAAACAGGATATCATGGTGCGCTACGCCGAGCAAGCTTTCGAACTGGATAATCGCAAATGGCCGGCAGGCACCCTCGTCATCACCCGTGCCGACAACCGAAAACACGAGGATTTTCACGGCGCCGTGGCCGCTGCCGCACAGAAGTTGCAGCAGGAAGTGGTGCCGGCATACACCGGCTTCGTGGATGCAGGCAAGGACTTTGGTTCCGAAAATGTGAAGCTGATCGGAAAACCGAAAGTGCTGGTCATTGCCGGTGAAGGAACCTTCAACAACGAGTTTGGTCAGCTGTGGTTTTTCTTCGATAAAGAAATCGCCTACCCGGCCACCTACGTTGACATCGATGACTTCCGCAGCGTCAACCTCGACGATTTCAACACCCTCATCCTGCCCGAGGGCTTCTACCGACTCGACAATGGGGTGATGGACAAGGTGAACAACTGGGTCAGCGCCGGCGGTAAGCTCATTGCCATCGGCTACGCCAACAGGCTGCTGGCCGACAAAGAGGGCTTTGCCCTGAAGCGCTTTGCCAGCGATGCCGACAAGAGCGCCGCCGAAAAGGCCGAAGAAGAGGAAGCCCTGCAGCAACGCACCGCCCGCTACATGGACCGGGTGCGCAGTTCCGTTTCCAACAACATGCCCGGCGCCGTGGTGGAAGTCACCATGGACAACTCGCACCCGCTGGCCTTTGGCTTTGGCGACAAGTACTTCTCCCTCAAAACCAACAGCCTGCGCTACGACCTGCTGAAAAACGCCTGGAACGTGGGCTACCTGGCCGAGGATTACAAATCCCACGGCTTCATCGGCTACAAGCTGAAAAAGTCGCTGAAGAATTCCGCCGCCTTTGCCGTACAGCAAAAAGGCCGCGGCAAAGTGATCTACCTCATCGACAACCCACTGTTCCGCTCTTTCTGGGAGCAGGGAAAGTTGCTCTTTAGCAATGCAGTGTTTTTGGTGGAATGAGGAAGTGAAGAACTGAGGAACTGAGTGCCCTCATTCGTTTAGAGGGGTTGAGAGAGGTTTAGAGAAGTTGAGAGGGGTTAAGCTCTGTCGCCCATATACCTCTCTAACCCAATACTTTAGAACGAACTCAACTCCTATTGACCAGCGGAACTTGCGCCAATTTCAATAGAAAAAGACTTTTTGCCCCGATGCCGATCCCGATCCCGAAGGATTTCGGGATTCGGGATATCGGCACGGGGGACTCAGGAACTAAAGAACTGAATTTGCCCTGCTCGATTCCTCAAATCCTCGATTCTTCAATTCCTCAATTAAAGAATCATGCGTATCAGCCTATTCATTTTTATCGTCGCAATGGCAGCCTGTGCAGGGGAGACAAAGGCCCCGGAGGCTCCAAAAACTGCAGCTCCGGTGGCTGAAGCCACCCCAGCCGTTGACAGCATCGACTACGACAGCTCTGAATGGACAGAGCTGATCAGGCTGGATTCCACCTTTGTGCTGGATATTCGCTACGCAACGACGAACAACTTCACCGGTGAGCAGATTTACGACTGCGGGCGCTGTTTCCTTCGGAAAAAAGCAGCGGAGAAACTGTTGGCCATTCAACGGGAACTGCGGGAAAAAGGCCTCGGCCTCAAGCTCTTCGATTGCTACCGGCCCCGGCCTTACCAGTGGAAGCTCTGGGAAAAGGTGCCAAACCCAGCTTACGTTGCCGATCCCCGCAAAGGCTCCATGCACAACCGGGGTGCCGCCGTTGACCTCACCCTGGTGGACAGCCTCGGCCACGAACTGCCCATGGGCACCGGCTACGATTTCTTCGGGCCCGAAGCCCACCACAGCTACACTGCCCTGCCCGACTCCATCCTCGCCAACCGCCGGCTCCTGCTCCAAACCATGGAAGGCCACGGCTTCAAACACATCCGCACCGAATGGTGGCATTACTCGCTACGCAATGACCTGTCACCGCTGGATGATTGGGTGTGGGGGTGTAATACCTTTTGAGCTTTTGATTAAAAAAGTACGTGAAGCATTTGCAAGGACAACTTTCCTGACCTACATTAGCTGGCAAGTTTTTCAACGACGCCTATTACATAGTACACAGAACCTGGGGAAGAAGAGAAGGCATTACCTGAAGAAGACATAGAATTGTAGAGTTTCCGGTGAAGAAATAGGTACTGTTGAGACAGACCAGGAAAAAGTGGTAGGTGTCAAAAAAAACATCCCTGAACAATTATCTCACTATGAAAAAAGCACTTTTCCCCATCGCGCTGGTATTCACTGCGCTTTCATTATTTGCCCAAAAAGAAGACAATGTGTGGTTGTTTGGTGGAATCAATGCACCGGACAGCATCGACGCCACCACCGTATTTGACTTCAGCGGTGGGGGGCGCCGGCCATATTTACTGTTGATGAATTCATTGGCTTTTACCAGTGCAGTTCCACCATTTCTGACAAGGATGGCAACTTGCAGCTCTATTCCAATGGGGTGAATATTTATGACGATCAGCACGAAATCATTGGCAACGGGGATGAGTTTGCGCCCTCCGACATCTATCCAGCCGGATACGACATGCCTCAGGGAGCGATATTTTTCCCTTTCCCCGGGGCAGCCAACAAATACCTGTATTTGCATGGCGAACACGCCTATTACTATGCCGATGATTATTATTTCGTAGATGGTTGCAGCCCGCTGACCTGGTCCGTAATCGAAAAGGTGGCGGGAGAATGGGAGGTAACCGCAAAACAAACGGTGCTTTCACAAGACACCTTGCACGGCGGAAAATTCACCGGGGTGCTGCACGGAAACGGCAGGGACTGGTGGCTGATCGTACCACCGGCATTTGGCAGCAACGAATTCCGCAAATACCTGATTGACCCCAATGGCATTCAGCTCCACGACCTGCAGCCCATTGGCGAAGATTTCTATCCCGGCATGGGGCAGGTGGCCATGTCACCTGACGGCAATTGGCTGGCTTATTACACATGGATCGAGTTTGACCCATTGATTTCGGGTATTGCCATCGATCTGTACCGATTCGATCGTTGTACGGGGCAATTGAGCGATCCGCTCCGGATTTTTTACGACGATGATTATGGAACCGGTGGAGTGGCATTTTCGAAGAGCTCCCGCTTCCTCTACGTTTCGCATCCGTTGTTCATTTATCAGTTCGACCTGTGGGCAAACGACATTGCCGCCTCCCGCACCACGGTGGCCGAATGGGACGGCTTCGTGGATGCTCAAGGCAATCCCCTCTTTTTCGAACTGCTGAAAACCGCACCAGACGGCCGCATTTACATTACTACTTTCAGCGGGCAGCCCCCCTCGCGCTACATGGGGGTCATCGAACAACCCGACTCTTTGGGTCTGGCCTGTGATGTGCAACAACACAGCCTGTACCTGCCCACGAACAACTACCGAACTGTGCCCAACCAGCCCTTCGGTTTTGGACTGGGAGCCATTGCCGGCAGTCCCTGCGATACGGTGGTGACAGCCGTTGCGGAGAGAATAGCACGCACTGCATCCCTCTATCCCAACCCCACCACCTCCCTCCTCCAGGTGGACTTTCCCGCAGCCACCAGCGGCACCCTGCGGCTGCTCAGCATCTCCGGTGTGGAGCTGCGGCAGTGGAAGGTCAACGGCAGCCGCCAGGCCACGCTGTATTTAGATGAGCTACCGGCAGGCATTTACCTGCTGCAAGTGCCCTTAGCCGATGGCAGAACAGAGGTGCACAAGGTGGGGATCTGGTGAGAATTTGGTTAAGAGGGGGTTGAGAAGAGTTGAGAGAAGTTTAGAGGGGGTGCAATGGTACTGGACGGTTCAATTCAGTGAGCTACTTTCCCAGATACGGTGGGCTTTCTTCCGAATCCTCCCCACCTTGTTAAATTTGCGGCTCATTTCTGTAAACTTGCCACATGAGCAGCACGGCTGAAGACATTTTGGACAGGGTATCAGGGCACCTGGAAGTGTTTTTCCGGAAGCGCATCGAGGATGCCTATGTTTTTCATGAATTCCAACATACACGGCAGGTGGTGGATGCGGTGGAAGAGCTTTGCAACCACGTGGGCATCGACGGCGAAAAGCGACTGTTGTTGAAAATTGCCGCCTGGTTTCATGACGCCGGATATGACAAAGGACCGGAGGGGCATGAACAGCGCAGCGCAGCCTATGCCAGGGAGTTCATGCAAGGCAAGGGTTTTTCCGAAGGGGATATTGCATTTGTGGAGCGCTGCATTCTGGCCACCAATACCAACACCACCCCCACAGATGAATACGAGATGCTGCTGCGGGATGCGGACCTGAGCCACCTCGGCAAAGCCAATTATTGGGAGCGCTGCAGCCGCATCCGGCAGGAGCTGGCCCTGACCCGCAACAAGATCATGTCGGAAGCCGAGTGGGTGACCTTCGAAATCGATTTTCTGACACGCCACAGCTATTTTACCGAGGCGGCACGGCAACTGTATGGCGAGGGCAAAGCCCGGCACCTGCAACAGCTGTTCAAACACCGCCGAAGGGTAAGCCCCGAAGCTGCTCCTCCGGTTTTGCCGAAGGCGAAGAAGAAAAAGAAGAAAAAGCAAAACAAGGCCCTCGACGGCACCAAAGACCTGGATTTCAACCTGGGCAGGGGGGTGGAGACCATGTACCGCACCACCTACCGCACCCATGTCAACCTGAGCGCCATTGCCGACAACAAGGCCAACATCATGCTGAGTATGAACGCCATCGTGCTTAGCATCGCCCTGCCGCAGCTGATGCCCCGTTTCGGCACCGACGCCCGCCTCATCATCCCCTCCTTGATGCTGCTGGCTACCTGCCTGACGGCTATCATACTGGCCACGCTGGCCACCAAACCCAAAATTACCGAAGGACGTTTCACCCGGGATGACATCGAGAAGCGCAGTGCCAACCTGCTTTTCTTCGGCAACTTTTACAAAATGAAACTGGATGATTTCCATTGGGGAATGATGGAAATGATACGGGACAAGGACTTCCTGTACAGCTCCATGACGAAGGATATTTACTTTCTGGGAGTGGTGCTGGCCAAAAAGTTCCGCTTCCTGAGTTACTGTTATTCGGTGTTCATGTACGGAATGATCGCCACCGTGCTGGCTTTCGCCGTTTCGTTTTTGATTTAATGTTGAGAAAGGTTGAGAGGGGTTTGCGACGATGCGCTCTAAACCATATAAACCAGGGATGAGGGATGCCCCGAAAGCTTTCGGGGGAGGGATGAAAGCGCTAGCGCCTCCAAACTCTACACTATACACCCTACACTCTAAACTCTTTTAACCGCAGAGTTGCACAGAGTTTTAACACAGAGTTTTAACACAGAGTTTCGCGGAGCTAGAAACTCCAAACTCTACACCCTAAACTTTTTAACCACAGAGTTGAACGGAGTTATTTCACGGAGTTGCACGGAGTTTTGACACAGAGTTTCGCGGAGCTAGAAACTCCAAACTCTACACTCTAAACCCTACACCCTAAACTTTTTAACCGCAGAGTTGAACTGAGTTTTGACACGGAGTTCCACGGAGATGAAAGAGCTAGCGCACACAAACTGACAACTGGCAACTAACATCCTCTATAATCCTCTATAATCCTCTATAATCCTCCATAATCCTCCATCCCCGATGAATATCGGGGCCATAATCCTCACAAATGAAATTCACCCTGCAACATACGGATCCCGGCTCGGCAGCCAGGGCGGGATTGATTGAGACAGATCACGGTCCCATCGAGACGCCGATTTTTATGCCCGTCGGAACTGTGGGTGCGGTACGGGCCATCCACCAGCACGAGTTGGCTGACCACATCGAGGCGCAGATCATCCTGGCCAATACCTACCACCTGTACCTGCGCCCCGGCACGGAGGTGCTGAAAACGGTGGGGGGTGTTCACAAATTCATCGGCTGGGAGCGCCCCATGCTGACCGACAGCGGCGGCTTTCAGGTGTACTCCCTCAGCGATCAGCGGAAGATCAAAGAGGAAGGGGTGGTGTTCAAATCGCACCTGGACGGGTCGAAGCACCTCTTTACACCGGAAAACGTGATGGACATCCAGCGGGCCATCGGGGCCGACATCATCATGGCCTTTGACGAGTGTACGCCCTACCCCTGTGAGTACAACTATGCGAAGAAGTCCATGGAGATGACCCACCGCTGGCTGAAGCGCTGCTGCGACCGTTTCGACAGCACGGAAGGGCACTACGGCTACAGCCAGACGCTTTTTCCCATTGTGCAGGGCAGTGTTTATGAAGATCTTCGCAAACAATCGGCGGAGGTGATCGCCAGCTTCGACCGGGAGGGCAACGCCATCGGCGGCCTGTCGGTGGGTGAACCGGAGCAGGCCATGTACGACATGACGGAGCTGGTCTGCGAAATTTTGCCGAAGGAAAAACCCCGCTACCTGATGGGCGTGGGCACCCCGATGAACATCCTGGAGTGCATTGCCCGCGGAGTAGATATGTTCGACTGTGTGCTGCCCACCCGCAATGCCCGCCACGGACTGCTCTACACCGCAGAAGGCATGATCAACATCAAAAACGAGAAGTGGAAGAACGACCACAGCCCCATCGATGAAAACAGCCCCAGCGCTACCAGCCGCCACCACTCAAAAGCCTACCTGCGCCACCTGCTCTACAGCAAGGAATACCTGGGCTATCAGCTGGCTTCGCTCCAAAACCTCAGCTTTTTCCTCTGGCTGGTTGGTGAGGCCCGCAAACACATCCAGGCCGGCGATTTCGCCGCATGGAAAAAGGAAATGGTGGAGAAGATGAGCAGGCGGCTGTGACGTAGTTGCCGTAACGCCGAACTCCTGTTCGGCGTCCGTCTGCCCGCCAAAGTCGGACAAGTCGCTGCTTGAGCAGGGGAAATTGTCAGAATCGCTGATTAAACGGATTATTGGATTTCGCTGATGTTCCAAAAAAAAACTCTCAAAAAAACCTCTCAAAAACCTTCAGAAAAACCTCCACTTGTCAACGTCTGGTAAACAGCCTCGCCGTTGCGACAGCGAGTTCGTTATTTTGGGGCCGGCTTAACCAACAGCAGTTTTTCGATTCGAATGAAGTTGCTCGATAGATACATCCTCCGGAAATTTTTCTCCAGCTTCTTTTTCACGGTGCTGGTGTTTTCGCTGGTGGCCATCATCATCGATTTCAGTCAGAACGTGGAGGAGTTCATCGACGAGAAACTGCCGGCCGGCCGGGTCATTCAGGAGTTTTACCTGCCGTTCACCGTATGGATCAACGGGCTGCTTTGGCCCATGTTTGCCTTGATCTCAGTGATCTTTTTCACTTCACGAATGGCCTTCAATTCCGAGATAATTGCCATCCTGAATGCCGGCGTGAGCCTTCGCAGGCTGGCCAGGCCCTACCTGGTGGGAGCGGGAATCCTGGCGCTTTTGCACCTGGTGGCCAACCACTATGTCATTCCCCACAGCAATAAAACCCGGCTGGATTTTTACCATTCTTACATCCACAAAGAGAGCGACAAAGGGAAGTCCCGGGACATCCACATGTTCATCAGCCCCGATACCAAGATTTTTGTGAAGGATTATTTCAAGCGCGATTCTTTTGCACGCAATTTCCGGTTGGAGCATTTCGAAGACAATGAGCTGCGTTGGTTGCTGAAAGCCGAAGAGGCCCGGTGGAAAGGCGCCCCCAACAAGTGGGAACTGAACAAATACGAAATCCGCACTTTTGATGGGATGAAGGAAAGCCTGGTGATGAACAACCGCGACAAACTGGACACCACCATCAACCTGACCCCTGCCGATTTTGTGCGTTACGACGACACCAAAGAGATGATCCCCACCAACCGCCTGCAGGATTTCATTGCCGAAGAAAAATTGCGCGGCACGGGCAATACCCGGGTTTACGAAATAGAACTCTACCGCCGTACTGCCGATCCTGTCACGGTCATCATCGTCACACTCATCGGCATGGCCATGGCTTCCAGAAAGGTGCGGGGCGGCATGGGCCTTCACCTGGCAATGGGTATCGTCATCGGGGCGCTGTTCGTGTTCGTAGCCCGCTTTTCCATCACCTTTGCCACCAACGAGGCGCTGCACCCTTTGCTGGGCGTCTGGTTGCCCAACATCGTTTTCGGCATCGTGGCGGTGATTCTTTTCATGAAGGCGCAGAAATAATCCCGCTCGTTCAACCCGAAGGCTGTTCAATCAATTATTTATACTCAGAACGAAGTGGTTTGGGCGGCTTCGCCGCCCAAACTCCCAATCCCAGCTGAAGTTTAAAGCTGGAATTTCTCCAAACTACTTCAGTCTTGGGTAAATGTGAAAAAAGTCATTGAACCGGATGGTTCGTGGCGATAGATTTATTGCCAACGAAAACAAAACACAAGAGCCATGACAAAAAAGGAAATTCTGCAATTGCAACAAATGAAGTCTTACCCCTCGGTAAGCATCACACTGCCAACTCACCGTACATTTCCCGACAATAAGCAAGACAAGGTTTTATTGGACGATTTGCTGCGTCAGGCAAAAAAACGGCTGTTGGATGAATTCAAAGAGGAAGAAGTAGCCGGGCTTATCCAGCGACTGGAATCCCTGGCTGCTGAAATCGACCACCAGCACAATCTTGAAGGGCTGGCGCTTTTCGTCAACAAGGATTTTGGAAAATATTACCGGGTACCATTCAGCGTTCCGGAACGGGTGATTCTTGACGATACCTTCCTGACCAGAGACCTGGTTTTCACCCTGAACCGCAGCAAACCCTATTGGCTGCTCGTCTTGAGTGAAAAATCTACCCGCCTGTACCACGGCATCCGCACAGACATTTTCGAAGCCATCGGCGATGGATTCCCGATGGCTTATGACGGCCCCGGAAGCACTGAGCCGCTGCCCGGCGGATTCGGCATCGAGCCTTCGAAGCTTGAAGAGAAATACCTGATGCAGTTCTTCCGGCAGGTGGATGAGGCTTTCCACAACTACTGGAAAGACGCCCAGATACCGGTGGTGGTGGCGGGAGTGGAGCACTACCTGGCCATGTTTGAAAAAGTGACAAGCCACGGCGATGCCATCCTGACAAGCCTCAAGGGAAACTACGATGACACTCCGGTGCATGAACTTGGCAAACTCGCCTGGGAAGTGGCACGCAGGGCTTTTGATGAAAAACGCAAGTCCTGGCTCGACAAGCTGGAAGATGCCGTCAGCGCCAACTACTATGCCTCAACCATTGGAGAAGCCTGGCGAGCCGTGAAAGATGGCCGGGCAAGGGCTTTGCTCGTTGAGCAGGATTTCCACCAGCCTGCCCACCTGAACGACGACGGCTACCTGCTCTATGTGGAGGAAAAGGCGGATGCACCCGGCGTTATCGACGATGCCGTGGATGACCTCATCGAACTGATGATGGCGCAGGGGGGTGAAGTGATCTTCGTGGAAAACGGGGATCTGGAAAAACACCAGCGGGTGGCTGTGATTACCAGGTATTGATGCAGGCTTCGCCTGGTTGAATTGTTGAAGTGTTGAAATTGTTGAATTGTTGAGGGGAAGGTACTGCCTGAGTAGAAATGCCCCGGCTGATTTGCAGAGCAGTTTCTGAGATTAGTAAATTCAACCAGGTTAGCCATATGGCAAAAACCCGGAAGGCATTTTAGTCAGGCCTTCCGGGTTTTCATTTTCAATCAAAAAGCTCCTGGTAGTCGGAATCTTTGGTTTTACCGGATTGGCCGGCGGGAGGCAGTTCAACGAAACCTCCATCCTCGTCAAAAATCTGGCTGTCGAGTTCTTCGAAATCCACCAGGTCACCCTGGGTCTGCCGGATGTGTTCCTGCTGGAGGTCATCCACTTTTTTTACGAAGAGAGCTTTCAGAAACAAGTAGGGAAATACCACCATGTAGCCAACCACTGTCAGCAAAATGGCCAGAATTCCCATCAGCGGATTGCTCTTAAGGGTGCTGAGCAGCCATTTGCCATAATTGATGACCACAGACTTGCGAATGATGAACGCAGCGATCAAAAGAACCGGAGCCACCCAGGTGAGAATGATGAAGATGCCCCGCATGAGGTAAAACAAGGCAATGAAAAAGCCCACCATGACCAGGAGCCCCATGATGGAATTGATGCGAAAAGCGGCAGTATTTCGGTAAGGCATTTTGACTAAAAGTTTATTTGGTTGAGAGGAGTTGAGAGAGGTTTAGAGAGGTTGTCTCAACAATACTATCAACTTGCGAATGATCGCAAGGTTTTGATATTCAGCTCATCTTTCCTAAAAAGCTGACGAATCCCCGGAAAAGTTCGATTTTATGATCTCGAGGAACTCACTTAGTATCATGGCCGTGGCACCCCAAAGCACCTCGCCCTCCAAATCGAAATAGGGAACGTTCTTCAAGCTCAGGCCCTCTCCCACCCTGATGTCAGTGATCTTCCGGGCGGTGGGGTCCAGGAAATGCCGGATTGGCTTTTCAAATACTTTGCTCACTTCTGATTCCTGCAGGCGGTAGGCAGGTTGCCGGTCCAGCACTCCCACATACGGATGCACCACGAAATTGCTCACGGGGATGTACAGATCCGTAAGCGGACCCAACACATTGATCTCTCTCCTGGCAATGCCGACCTCTTCTTCCGTTTCCCGAAGGGCGGTCTGAATGAGGGTACCGTCTTCGGGCTCAAATTTACCCCCCGGAAAGCCGATCTGCCCACTGTGCCGGTCTCCGTGGACGGTCTTGCGCTTGATGAGCAGCAGGTTCCAGTTTTCTTCCTTCGGAAAAAGGGTCAGCATCACCGCTGCCACACGGGCTTCCGGTGGCGCCTCCACATACCTGCTGCGGGTGATATGGGCCATGCGCAACTGTGCCTCCCGACCGGGGAGCTCGTTCATCAGCATGGCCATTCGCAATTTTTTGGGAAATTCCATCGCTTTTTGTTGAGGATTTGAGGAACGGAGTCCCCCGTGCCGATATCCCGAATCCCGAAATCCTTCGGGATCGGGATCGGCATCGGGGCAAAAAGTGTTAACCTCATCGAAAGATGTTGTTCTTTCTGAACAAAGGTCGGACGGAGTCCGACGAGATGGGGTCCCGGACAGAGTCCGTAACCAGCGTGGGCGACAAAGCTCAACCCCTCTCAACTTCTCTAAACCTCTCTAAACCCCTCTAAACGAATGAGGACACTTTTTGCCCCGATGGCTATCGGGGCGCTCAGTTCTTCGATTCTTCGATTCTTCAATCCTCACCACATCACTTATCAACCAATTTCAAACCCAACTCCTCCAATTGTGCGGGATCTATCTCAGAGGGTGCATCGATCATCACATCGCGGCCCATGTTGTTTTTCGGGAAGGCGATGAAATCACGGATGCTGGTTTGGCCTTTCATCACGGCGCAGAGGCGGTCGAAACCGAAGGCGATGCCACCGTGGGGTGGTGCCCCGTATTCAAAAGCCCCCATGAGGAAGCCGAACTGTTTTTCAGCCTCCTCCTCGGTGAAGCCGAGGAGCTTGAAGTTTTTCTCTTGCAGCTTGCGGTCGTGGATACGGATGGAGCCACCGCCGATCTCCGCACCGTTGATGACAAGGTCGTATGCATTGGCCCGCAGGCTTTTCAGCGTCTCAAAATCATCGCTGAGCATTTTTTCTTCATCCTCCGGCTTTGGAGAAGTGAAGGGGTGGTGCATGGCGAAAAAGCGGCCGGCCTCCTCGTCCCATTCCAGCAAAGGAAAATCAACCACCCACAGCGGTTTGTAATCTCCGGGCTTCATCAGCCCCATTCTGCGGCCCATTTCCAGGCGCAGTTCACCCAGTTGCTTGCGGGTCTTTTCGGCTTCGCCGGAGAGGATTAACAACATATCTCCGGCCTCGGCACCGAATGCTTCGGCCCACTGTTTAAGGTCGTCGTCGCTGTAGAATTTTCCGACGGAAGACTTAAAGGTGCCGTCGGCGTTCACCTTGACATACACCAGTCCTTTGGCACCAATTTGCGGGCGCTGCACCCATTCCGTCAGCTCTTTGATGGCCTTGTTGGAATATTCCTCAGCCTGGCCTTTGGCGCAAATTCCGACGATGAGTTCGGCGTTGTCGAACACGCCGAAGCCCTTGCCCTTTGCCAGGTCGTTCAGTTCCACGAACTCCATCCCGAAGCGGAGGTCGGGTTTGTCGGAGCCGTATTTGGTGATGGCCTCGTCGTAATTCATCCGTGGAAAATCCGGAAGCTCCACACCCAGCGCCTCCCGGAAAAGGTGTTTGGTGAGACCTTCAAAAGTCTGGAGCACTTCTTCCCTCGTCACAAAGGACATTTCGCAATCTATCTGGGTGAACTCCGGCTGGCGGTCGGCCCGCAGGTCCTCATCCCGGAAACATTTCACAATCTGGAAGTACTTGTCCATACCCGCCACCATCAGGATCTGTTTGAAAGTCTGGGGCGACTGCGGCAGGGCGTAAAACTGACCGGGGTTCATGCGGCTGGGCACTACGAAGTCGCGTGCACCTTCCGGGGTGCTTTTGATGAGGTTGGGGGTCTCTATTTCCACGAATCCCTCATCGGCCAGGTATTTCCTCGTCTCGATGGCCAGCTTGCTGCGGAACACCAGGTTTTCCCGGACGATGGGCCGGCGGATGTCCAGGTAGCGGTACTTCATTCGCAGGTCGTCGCCCCCGTCAGTTTCATCTTCGATGGTGAACGGAGGCACTTTGGAAGCGTTCAGCACGGCCAGTTCCTTCACCTCTATCTCAATATCTCCGGTGGCTCTGTTGGGGTTCTTGCTGCTGCGCTCGCGCACCACACCCGTGGCGCTGATCACGAACTCCCGGCCCAGTTTCCGGGCACGTTCGCAGAGTGCTGCATCCTCCTCGCTATTGAAAACCAGCTGGGTAATGCCGTAGCGGTCGCGCAGGTCGATGAAGGTCATGCCTCCAAAATCCCGGTTGCTCTGCACCCAGCCCGACAGTTTTACTTCTTTGCCGACATCGGCTATCCTCAGTTCTCCGCAGTTGTGTGTACGGTACATGAATGGTTGATTTTTCAGGTCAACCCGAACCCGGCAAGGATTCCGGTTGATGGTGATACAAGTGAAGTGTAGGAGGCCAAGACCTCAAAAAGGCTGGCAAAAATAGCGGGTTCTGAGGCAATTGTGTTTTGCCAACAACAATTTGACACGCTTTTTGAACTGTGAGGGGCAGAAACATGAACTAGCCAAATGTTAAATGTGTCTTTTTTCCATGTTTTAACCCGCCCACGGGTAGAAAAGCCAAAATGAAGTTTATTTTTGCTTTGCCCGTCGCTTCGCAATAGCTCCCCGTTGCGAATGTTCCCTTCAAGGGTTTTAAGAATCTGACAAGTTGCGGATAACATCTATTGAGGAAAAGCTTAGGAGATCATGAAAAGAGCGTTGTCACTTTTACTTCTTCCCTTGTTGCTGTTGGCTTTCAACAACTCGGAAACCCCTGCGCTCAAAAAGTACCCTAAAAAATACTTCCGCTCTCCCGTCAACCACTCCATGCTCTTGTCGGGCACCTTCGGAGAATTGCGGCCCAACCACTTCCACGCCGGCATTGACATCAAATCGGCCAAAGGCGTGCCCGGTGACGACCTCTTTGCAGCCGCCGACGGTTTCATTTCAAGAATAAAAGTGGACAGCCGCGGCTACGGCAACTCCCTTTACATCGACCATCCCAACGGCTACACGACCCTTTATGCCCACCTCGATCATTTTTCCGAAGAAATAGCAGCCTACGTCAAGGCCAAACAATACGAACAGCAATCTTTTGAGGTTGACCTCGACCTGACTCCCGACATTTTCCCGGTGCGCCAGGGCCAGCGCATTGGAGCCATGGGCAACAGCGGTTCGTCCAACGGTGCACACCTGCACTTCGAAATCAGAGACACCCGCACCCAGGATCCCATCAATCCGCTGCTTTTCGGATTTCCGGTAGTTGACAATGTTTCCCCGCGGATGCACTCCGTAAAAGTTTACCAACTGGACCAGCACCTCCACGCCAAAGGTGCCAGGGCCTACTCTGTGTACCAGTCCAACGGCAATTACCGCATCAAAGGCGACACCATCTACACTGATGGCGACCGGGCCGGATTCGGACTCAAGGTTTACGACCATTTCGACCGGGTGAGCAACTGGAACGGCATCTACTCGCTCAGCATGCTCAAAAACGACAGCCTGATCTACGCTTTCGATCTGGAAACTTTTTCCTTTGACGAGACCCGCTACCTGAATGCCCATTGCGACTACGAGGAGCGAGTGACCAAAAACAGCTATTACAACCGCTGCTTCACCCTGCCGGGCAACCAGCTTTCCATTTACAGAAAAAACAAAAACTATGGTGTGGTGGAGGTGCCCGAGCGGCGCCCCGCCAAAATCACCATGATCGCTTCTGATGTTGCCGGTAACGAGGCCAGGCTGGAATTCTGGGTGCAGCGCAAACAGGCATACAGCGCCGTGGCCGTCTCCAACGAACTGTACAACTACATCCTGCCTTACGACGAAGGCAACATGATACGCACCGAGGGCCTGTACCTGCACATGCCGGCCGGCACCCTGTACGAAGACCTCTACCTGCGCTACGACGTTTCACCGGAGCGCTCGGACGGGTATTACTCCGACGTGCACCACCTCCACGAGTCCACCACGCCTGTGCACCAGTTTTTTGACCTCGGCCTGCGGCCAACGAAGCCCATCCCTGCCGAACTGAAATCAAAGGTCTTTGTGGCCTACTGCAACGGCAACTCCGTGGTCAACTGCGGGGGCACCTGGCAGGATGGCCTGCTCATGACCAAAGTGCGCCAGTTTGGCAATTACTGCATCATGGCCGACACCAAAGCGCCCACCATTACGCCGCTGAGCTTCCGGTACAACATGAAAGGACGCAGTAAGATGAGCTTCCGGATCAAAGACGAAACTGCCACCGCTGCCAATGTTGACGACCTGAGCTACGATGCCTGGGTGGACGACCAGTGGATTCTCATGGAGTACGATAAAAAATCTGCCAGCATCACCCACGAGTTTGATGAGCACATCGGCCCGGGTGAACACAGCCTGAAAATCGTGGTCAGGGATGCCGTAGGCAACGAGAAGGTGTACGAGTCCAAATTTGTCAGGTAAAGGTTTTGGAAATATTCCGCAAGTTTGCAGCCGTTTGTAAACTCGAGCTCACCAAATAACCTGACATCCATGCACCAGCAACAACTCATCGAGTGCGTGCCCAATTTCTCCGAAGGGCGTGACCTTTCCATCATCAAACAGATCACCGATGCCATTGAAACCGTCGAGGGCGTGAAGCTGCTCGACGTGGACCCCGGCAAAGCCACCAACCGAACCGTGGTGACCTTTGTTGGCGAACCCGGACCGGTGGTAGAAGCTGCTTTCCGTGCCATTAAAAAAGCTTCGGAACTGATAGACATGAGCAAACACCAGGGCGAACACCCCCGCATGGGTGCCACCGATGTTTGCCCATTGGTACCGGTCTCAGGCATCAGCATGGAAGAATGCGCTGAATGGGCCAGGAAGTTGGGAGCCAGAGTTGGCGAAGAACTGGGCATCCCCGTTTACCTGTACGAAGCGGCCGCCAGCAAGCCGGAATGGAAAAACCTGGCCACCGTGCGCGCAGGTGAATACGAAGCCCTGCCCGAAAAACTGGTCAAGCCCGAATGGAAACCGGATTTCGGCCCCGCAAAGTTCAACGCAAAGGCAGGAGCTACGGCCATCGGCGCCCGGGATTTCCTGGTGGCTTACAACGTAAACCTCAACACCACCAGCGTTCGCCGCGCCAACTCCGTGGCCTTTGATGTGCGTGAGAAAGGAAGGGTGAAACGCCTCGGCAACCCCATCACAGGTGAGATCGTGAAAGACGCAAACGGAGAGCCGGTAAGAGAACCCGGCGCCTGCAAAGGTGTGAAAGCCATCGGCTGGTACATTCCGGAATACGGCCTGGCTCAGGTGTCCATGAACATCACCAACATCAGTGTGACGCCCGTTCACGAGGCCTTCGAGGCCTGCTGCCGGAGCGCTGAAAGCCGGGGCATGCGGGTGACCGGCTCAGAAGTGGTGGGGCTGGTGCCGCTGAAAGTGCTGCTCGATGCCGGCAGGTATTTTCTGAAGAAACAAAACTGGAGCACCGGCGCCTCAGAAGAAGAGCTCATCCACATTGCGGTGAAGAGTATGGGTCTGGATGAATTAGGCCCCTTTGACCCGAAGAAAAAGATCATTGAATACCAGCTGCGTGATGAATCCAGCCAACCCCTCGTTGGAATGACGCTGCGTGCCTTTGCCAATGAAACTGCCAAAAACAGCCCGACTCCCGGCGGCGGCTCCATCGCCGCATACGTGGGAGCTTTGGGCGCTTCGCTGGGCACCATGGTGGCCAACCTCAGTGCCGGCAAGCGTGGCTGGGACGACCGCATCGAAGAGTTCTCGGCATGGGCTGAAAAAGGCCAGCAGCTCAAAGATGCCCTCCTCAACCTCGTTGACGAAGACACCCAGGCTTTCAACCGCATCATGGAGGCTTTCCGTTTGCCGAAGGAAACAGCCGAAGAAAAAGCTGCGCGCACGCAAGCTATCCAAGCTGCCACCCAATACGCCACCGAGGTGCCCCTGCGAACCATGGAACTGACCGTTGAGGTTTTTGAACTGGCAGAGGCAATGGTGGAACAGGGCAATCCCAATTCAGTGACGGACGGCGCTGTGGGTGCTTTGTGTGCCCATGCAGCCCTGCACGGCGCCTGGATGAACGTGCGAATCAACGCCACCAGCCTGAAGGATGAAAAAGTGAAAAATGAACTGCTGGGCAAAGCCGAAGCGATTGGCCGGAAGGCCGATGAGCACCTTGCGAGGATCAAAGCCAAAACCGACCAAAGGTTGGGATGAGTTGGTGGTTCACTTGCCCAGGGCTGCATTGATCTCCTCCTTCAGCATGCCTTCTTTCATGGCAAAGACCGAAGTGATGATCTGACGCACATTGGCGAGCTTGGCGGTGTAGTCGACCAGCTTGAGGGCTACCGAAATGAGTTTTACCCTTTCCTTAGGCAAACCTTCCATGCGGAGACGCTCCGCTTCCGTTGCAGGCCATACTTTCCGACACAAACTCCTGAATGCTTCGATGTCAACGATGCCGTAGAGCGGGCTGGGTTTGTCGAGCCGTAGCATGCTCTCCACCACTTCAAAGGTTCCTGAAGCTCCGATGAGCAATGGCGTTTGGTGTATTTTCAACTGCTCGGCCAGTGGCTGCAATACCGATTCCAGATGCATCTCGATGGCAATAATGTCGCCCTGGCTGATGGGATCGTTCCGTTGAAAATCGCTGTACAGCACCTGTACGCCAATGGGGAAACTCTGCGCCCAATACACCTTTTCAGCATCGGCAATGATGAACTCCACGCTGCCGCCCCCCACATCCATGATGAGGGCCTTTCCGGCAAATGGGGGCACCGCCTGCATCACGCCGAGGTGGATGAGCCGGGCCTCTTCATCACCGCTGATGATCTCGATATTGATGCCCGTTTCCTCCCTGACTTTGTCAATGAAGCTTTGGCTGTTGCCGGCACGGCGAAGCGCCTCAGTACCGAATGCCCGCCATTTGTCCACAGCCATTTCCTCCATTTTTCTGCGGAAATTCTTGAGGGTTTCGATGCCCCGCTTTTGGGGTTGTTCACCAAGTTGTGTCACTCCTTCCTCTCCGATGAGCACATAACTGCGCTCCCGGAAGACGGTCTCATAGGAGCCGTCCGGTTTTACTTCCGCAATGAGCAGGTGAAAAGTGTTGGTGCCGCAATCGATGATTCCCAGGCGCATGAGGACTGTGTTTTCTTCGAGTTCGAGGTGTGCTGTACGGGTTTACTTCGCCCCGCCTTCCATTTGCTGGCGCATTTTGGCAGCCTGCTGGATCTGGTTGTTGATATATCCCAGTCCTTCCTGTGTCATGTTGGAGGCGTAGACCTTTTGTTGCTTTTTGGTGAAAATGAAATAGGTACATCCGTTGGCATAGTAAAAGTCCGCCTCCAGAAAAATGTCGCCATTGATCTGGTAGGTGATGTGGCCGTTGGGTTTGCAAGCCGGATTGATTGCAGCCGGCGCATCGCCGATGTGGCTTACCACGTACTGAATGGCAGGTTTTTCCACCAGGCTCATGGTAAAGGGCTCGTCGTAAAAGATGTAATCCACTGCCGTGCACTCGTTGAATAATTTCTGCTTGACGTCAGCAGGCATGGCGGGCAGCATTTCCTGGGCCGCTGGCGGCGTGCTTTCAGCCTGGGCAGGAGCTTCAGAACTTGTGTTGTCAGTGGAATTCTGACAAGCAATCAAAAATAAGAGGGCAAAGAGGGTAACAATGGGCAATTTCATAAGCTAAATTTTCTTGCCGCCAAGATACGTATTTCAACAGATGCCGGTTTATTTCACAACCACTTCGCAAATGAGCTTGTTTTTGGAGCAGTAACAAGGCAAGCCTTTTTAGTTTTTTCGTCGCAATTCCTAGTTCATGAACAATGTCAAACAGCATTTCATCAGCAGCGTACAGTTTCCGCTCTTCGTACTGATCATCATGTGGGTGACCCACCTGGTGAAAGCCACCATCTGGCCCGGGCTGTACATGTACGGCATTTACCCGAGGGAACTGATCGGCTTGCGGGGCATTTTCCTGTCGCCGTTCATCCACGGGGATCTCGGCCACCTGATTTCAAATTCCGCCCCCTTGTTCCTGATGATGGTGATGATTCTGTATTTCTACCGCACGGTGGCCATGCGCAGTTTCCTGATGATCTACTTCCTGTCAGGGCTGAGCGTGTGGCTGTTTGCCAGACCGGTGTTTCACATTGGTGCCAGCGGGGTGGTTTACGGGCTGGTGTCTTTCGTATTCTGGAGCGGCGTTTTCCGAAGGAGTGTCAAATCCATCATACTGGCTTTGATCGTGGTCTTCCTTTACAGTGGCCTCATTTTCGGCATTCTGCCAAACGACAGGGGCATTTCCTGGGAGAGCCATCTGCTGGGCGGTGTGGTTGGATTGCTCACCGCTTACTGGTACAAAGAAGAAATTGAAACCGACGAAGAAAGACGGGACCCTGAGTGGTTGTCTTCCGGTGAACCGAAAGAGCACTTTCTTCCCAGAGACATTTTCGAGAAAACCAAAGCCGAGCGGGAACAGGACGCCAACCGGCTTTGGTAGGGGCAAACAAAAAGGGTAGCGCTTTCGGCACTACCCTTTTTTGTTCTCTTATGGATCTTCGTCAGAGTGCAGCTTTGGGCTTCACCCTGGCAAACTGGAACACCTTTCTGAGTGGTTTCAGGAAAGTGGTGTAAGGCCGGGGGCGAAGCTTGTTCTTCTTCCAGGCCAGCCGGTCTTCCAGGTTGGCAATGAGGCGGTTTTCCACCCAGCGGTTGCCCGCTCCCCCAATGCGCATTTTCACCATCAGAAAACGCAGGTACTTCGCACTGATGCGATGCTTGTAGAGCAAACGCAAAATCAGCTCGTAATCACCTGCAAAGCGGAAAGTAGGATCGAACAGACCGTACTTTTCCAAAATGGATTTTCTGACAAAAAACGTGGGATGCGGAGGCATCCATCCGTTCAGGAAGCTCTTTTCGTTGAACTCTCCGGCTCTCCAAAACCTGACAACTTCGTTGGGATTCTCTTCACTGACATAACACAGGTCACCGTAGACGGAATCAACACTTTCATCTTCGCTGAAAGCTTTGGCTACCCGTTCCAGAACGTACTTGTTTGCATAGATGTCGTCGGCATTCAAAAATCCAATCACGTCTCCTGTGGCAGCTCTGATGCCCTTGTTCATGGCATCGTAAATACCGTAGTCGGGTTCACAAATGATTTTTGCAATTTGACCGTTGTACTTCTTTAGTACTTCCTGGGTGTTGTCTGTTGAGGCACCATCAACAATGATGTACTCAACGTTTTTGTAGGTTTGTTCAAGGACACTTTCGATGGTCTCAGCAATGGTCTTTTCACTGTTGAAACTCACCGTTACCAATGAGATTTTCATGTGCTGGGGTTTGATAGTGTTTGTTTACGCTCCGTACTAAATCGGTTTTGAATCAAATTACTTTCAATTTGATAGTAGGAATTGTGCTACTGCTAGGTTGACCAGTTGCGGTGTAAGCTAATTTATTAAGGCAGGGTAGAAACAAGGAAAGTGAGTGCAAGGACTCCTTCAATTAGCTTTTTTCAGAAGCCAAAGGTAGTGTGTTTTATTCGGAATTTTCCAAGAAAGTACCTTGTTATTTTTCATTTTGATAAGTGATTGGCCGAAGTTTTCTTTTCATGCTTCAGTGGTTTCCTGCTAAGTACATAGTTTTCAAGGACTAGCATATCCATCTTTGTCCGAATGAAACAGTCAAAAGCGTGCTTCGGGCTGTTCACAATTGGCTCATTTTCGTTGAATGAAGTATTGAGTAGGATGGGCACTTTGGTCTTCTGGTAAAAAGTGTGGATGAGCCGGTGGTACCTGGGCGCATCTTCTTTTCTCACCGTCTGCAAACGGCCGGTTCCATCCACATGGGTGACGGCCGGAATCAGCTTTCGCTTTTCCGGTTTGATGACGAATACCTTTTCCATGTAGGGCACTTCGTCATCGATCACGAAATATTCCGAAGTAAACTCCCGCAGGATGGAAGGGGCAAAAGGCCGGAAACTCTCCCTGCGCTTGATTTTTTCGTTGAGCAGGTCTTTGGCATCAGCCCGCCGGGGGTCCACAATGATGGACCTGTTGCCGAGGGCTCTGGGGCCAAATTCGGCACGCCCCTGAAACCAGCCAACCACAGCGCCCTGCGCAAGTTGCTCCGCCACCACCTCGAAAAGCGCCTCATCTTCCAGGTAGTGCAGTTCAAAGCCGTTGATGGTCTGCTGTTTGATGAAATCGGCAATTTCTTCCTTCGTAAACCTGGCACCTGTGTAAGCCTGATGTTGGTAGGGCATCCGCTCATGCCCCAGTTTGTGGTGATAGAGGTAGAGCGCAGCACCGGCGGCAGTGCCGGCATCGTGGCCGGCGGGCGGAACGAAAAGGCGCTCAAAGGAGGTGTTGGAAGTGATCTTGCCGTTGGCAACGGAATTCTGGGCCACCCCTCCCGCCAGGCAGAGGTTTTTCATGCCGGTCTTTTTGTGCAGGTCTTCGGCCATGTGAAAAATGACCTCCTCTGTCACCCGCTGTACCGATGCGGCCATGTCCATGTGGTATTGCGTAAGCGGTTCGCCTTTCTGTCGGGGCTGCCCGAATTGTTCCGTAAAATACTCGCTGTACATGGGTTTCACTTTGGGCACCCCGTCTTCCAGCGTCATCCAGTCGGCGGTTTTCAGCCGGCCGAAGTATTTCAGGTTCAGCCTGAACAGGCCATTCGGGAGCAGTTGAACCACGTCCCGCACTTTGTCCACGTACTTCGGTTGCCCGTAGGGCGAAAGGCCCATCATTTTGTACTCATCGCCATAATGCGGGAAGCCCAGAAACTGGGTGAACATGGTGTAAAAGAAGCCGAGCGAATGTGGGAAAGTGACGCTGTCCAGGGCTTTCATTTTGGTGCCTTTTCCCACTCCCCTCATCACCGAACTGAAATCGCCCATGCCATCGATTGATAGCAAAGCCGCTTCCTCAAATGGTGAGGCGTAAAAGGCACTGGCCATGTGGCAATGGTGATGCTCGATGAAGTGGGTTTCGGGCATGGGGCCCGAGTAACCGAGCTTTTGGGCAAGGTCAGTCACGATCTCCCGGACGCCACCAATGTGGGTGGTCCTTTTCCGGATGGAAGAGAAAGGCATTCCGTGCTTCAGGGCATACAGCACCTTCTGCGGAAACTTGGCCCAGGGATCTCTGGACACGGCAATGTGGTCCAGATCACCAAAACCGATACCGGCTTCAGAAAGGCAAAACTTGACGGCTTCCACCGGCAGCCCTGCCCAGTGTTTTACCCTGACGATGCGCTCCTCTTCAGTGGCGGCCAGCAGTTGGCCGTCTTTGTAAATACAAGCGGAGGCATCGCCGTGGTATGCGTTAATTCCTAAAATGTACATGGTAGAAAGAGGTTAAAACCAAAAGCTTGGATTCAATTATTCTCGGCTTTTTTGAGTTCGTCTATTTTGATGTCCACCAGCAACCGGTACCAGAATGCCTGCAGGAAATGGAAGACAAATCCCTGTTTGCCATCCAGAAAACCCAGCTGCAGGAAATAGCGCCAAAAGAAGTACAGAAAAGGGCGCAAGTACAGCGGTGCCCGCCACCACAGGTTTTTCAACCACAAAATGCGCTCGTCGGGGTGGCCGAAGAAACGACCTTTCCCATTTGCTGCCCGGATTCCCCTGCGTCGTTCAAATTCCTCGTGTGCCTGCAGGGTGCTGTACCGGTTGTGTTTTTCTATCCAGAAAGTGATGTCGTTCTCTTTGAGGTTCTCTTCGATGAGATAACCCTTTTTCCACACCAGGTGTTTGCCCGGCACCACGAAGCGATGGTCCATGTTTTGGCTCAGGTCGCTCTGCCCCACCCCCTTGCGGAACATCTTCAACAGGTACTTCGGGAAATAGCCGCCGTACCGTATCCAACGCCCCTTGAAATAGTTTTTGCGGTTGAAGAAAATGCCGTTGACATCCGCAGGCACAGAGCTGTCAGAAAAATTGCGAAGCAACTCAAACAACTCCGGCGTCACAATCTGATCGGCATCGAGGCCAATGATCCAGGGGGTTGTTACCGGAAAGTGATCCAGGGCGTAAGCCCACTGTTTGGGGTGGTTCTCGAAGGGATGCACCGCCACAATTGCGCCATATTCGTCGGCAATCTTCACAGTGCGGTCGGTGCTGCCCGAATCGAGCACGAAAACGGGCGCCCCCAGCTCTTTGATGGACTCCAACAATCTGGGCAGGTGAATTTCCTCGTTGTAGGTAAGCACCACGAAGCTGAAATCCACCTTCTGCTTTTCGTCCGCAATCATGATTGCGAGTAGAGTTCGAGGTATCTGGGAATGAGGGCCTTGGCAGAAAAATCCCGCTCCACGGTTTGTCGAGCATTTGCAGCGAAGCTGCGAGCCAGTTCCGGCCGGCTGAAAAACTCTTCGAGGCTGCTTTTCACCGCATCTTTGTTCGCTTCGCAAACCCAGCCCAAATCGTTGTTACGGACGTAATCCGAGAGGCCCACTCCTTTGGTGAGCAAAACCGGTGTGCCAGCTGACAGCGCTTCGATCACCACATTGGCGAAGTTTTCATTGTGCGAAGTCAGGACAAAGAGGTCGGCTTTCCGGTAAAGGTCAAATTTCTGTTCACCCGACAGGTGGCCCAGCCAGTTGATTCGCTCCGCAATGCCCAGCTCTGCGGCCAGTTTTTGCAAGGCAGAGATGTATGCTTCTTCGCCGTCGCCGGCAATGTTGAGCCGCCAGTCGTGCGGCACCTCAGCCAGCGATTGAAACAGCAATTCAAGGTTCTTTTTCGGATGGATGCGGGAGAGGAACAGCAGCTCCGGCGGATGATTCCGTGGCAACGGTGATCCCGGCACAGTGGCCTGATCGATGATGTTGGGAATCACCACCCCACCCGGATAACCAAGTCGCTCCACTTCCTGCCGCTCGGCTTCGGCCGTAAGGTGCATCTTGACCTTGCGCAGCAGAAAGGCCCCACCAAATTTGTGAATCAGCCTTTTGGACAGCGGATTGCTTTTGCCGAAGGAAAAATCACTTAACATGCCCCGCGGCGACAGCACCGGTCGCACTCCCCGCAGCCAGCAAACCAACACAGCCATCAGCACCGGAATGTTCCACCAGGCGTGAATGTGAACCGCATCGTACCGGCGACACTGGCGCCACACGGCCCAGATAAGCCCCGGCGACAAGTGCGTGTGATCTTTGGTGAAACGGCGGTAATAATACACCTCAACCCCGTCCACCATCACCTTCTTCCCCGTCGGAACCTGGAGCTCGTCCGGGCCATTCGCGGTGGTGGTCAGCATGCGCACCTCATGGCCTTCTGCGGCCAGGGTCTCGCATAGTTTGCTGACGGAAAAGATCGGCCCGCCATAAACGTAAGCGGGTTTGTAAGTGGGTATGAGTTGCAGAATTTTCAATTCGTGACTCGTGACTCGTGACTCGTAACTCGTAACTCGTGACTCGTAAGAGGTGATGCGTATCTCCCCGAATGGTCGGGGCTCCCCGAGTACTCGGGGCAGGCTGTGGCTGGTAGCTCGTAGCTGATTCTGCTAAACCCCATAAGTCAGGGATGAAAGAGCTAGCGCTCCCCAACTCTACTCTCTACTCCCTACTCTCTACTCTCTTTAACCACAGAGTTATGGGAGTTAAAATCAGAGTTGAACAGAGTACCCCTGCTAAACCTACCCCCGATAGCCATCGGGGACAACTTACAACCCCCATAATCCCCCATAATCCTCCATAATCCCCCATAATCCTCCATAATCCCTATAATCCTCATCATCACCACACCTGTTCCAAATCCTTTTTGGTGTAGCTGTGGTCACGCTCAGACCAGTAACTACCCTCTTTTTTTCGCTTCAACTGGAGCAGGTCTTTGTTGAACATCCGGTAGAAAAATGCCACAACCGAGAGGAAGGCAAAGAATATCACGGACAAGATCACTTTTGACATGACGTAGCCCATCCCTTCGGCAATTTTGAACCATACCCAATGGATGCCTTTGGCAAGCGCCGGCACGAAGGCCCCCGCCAGACTGACGCCCAGGGCAGCCCAGATGAGCCATTTGACGCCGTAGATCAGCCAGATAATCATCAAACCGGAGGCGATCACCAGGCAGGTTTCCAGGTGTTTTTCTCTTTGCATCGTCTTAATTTTTATCCGGGCAGCCCGCCCGGTGAGGGATTAAAAAAGTGTGTAAATGAAGGGTGCAACCGCGCTGCCACCTCCAATTACGAGGAGCACGCCCAGCAACAACAGCACGAAGATGACCGGAAACAGCCACCATTTTTTACGCTCTTTCAGAAATCCCCAGAGGTCTTTTAAAAAATCCATGACAGGTTGATTATGATTTGAATTCAGGCAAAAAGGTCAGTCCAGAACGAACTCCTCCTGCCAGTTGTCTTTTTTGTCCCAATCGGGTTGTTCCCGCTTTTCGAAGAGGTAGTCTCCAATCACCAGGTAGTCCATTTCCGTGCGCATGAAGCAGCGGTAGGCATCATCCGGTGTGCATACAATGGGTTCACCCCTTACGTTGAAGCTGGTATTGACCAGCACGCCGACCCCGGTCAGCGCTTTGAATTTTTCCAGCAGGGTGTGGTAACGGGGGTTGGTTTCCCTGTGAACGGTCTGGATCCGGGCCGAGAAGTCCACATGCGTGATGGCCGGCAAGTCAGATCGCTGGATGTACAATCGCTCCATCAGGGGCAGCTCGTAATAATTATCAGGCAGGGTGGCCTTGTGCTTGTCATTCACATCGGCCACCAGCAGCATGTAAGGCGAAGGCCCGTCCAGTTCGAAGTACTCCGACACTTCCTCCGCCAGCACAGATGGTGCAAAGGGGCGGAAACTTTCGCGGTACTTGATCTTAAGGTTCAGCTTCTTCTGCATTTCGGTGTTGCGGGCATCTCCCAGGATGCTGCGTGCACCCAATGCCCGTGGGCCGAATTCCATGCGCCCCTGCATCCAGCCCACCACATGGCCCTGGTCGATGATGCCAGCCACCTGTTCGGCCAGCTGGTCAAAATTGTCAAACTTGATGAAAGGAGCCTTGTATTTCCTGGCCATCACCTCAACGTCGATAAAGCTGTATTCCGGACCGAGGTAGGAGCCCTTCATGGCATCGGCCTTTCCGTCCGGTTTCCGCTCCTGATCGAAGTAAAGGTGGTAAGCAGCCTGGGCAGCTCCCAGTGCACCACCTGCATCGCCGGCAGCCGGCTGGATGAAAATTTCTTTGAAAAGGCCTGAGCGCAGCAGTTTTCCGTTCGCTACGCAATTGAGCGCCACCCCACCCGCCATGCAAAGGTTGTCAAGTCCAGTGAGCCGTTTGGCCTCTGCAGCCATCAGCATCACCACCTCTTCGGTGACTTCCTGAATGGCCAGCGCCAGGTTGCAGTGGTGCTGCTCCAGCCGCTCATCCGGACTGCGTTTTGGGAAGCCAAACAGCTTCTCCCAGGCGGCGTCTTTTACCATGCGCAGGCCGGTGGCGTAGTTGAAGTAATCCTGGTTCAGCCAGATGGAACCGTCGGGTTTGATGTCAACCAGTTCTTTTTTGATGGTATCCACAAAGCGGGCAACTTCCTCCGAGCCCGGTATGCCGTAGGGGGCCAGTCCCATCAACTTGTACTCGCCGGAGTTCACCCGGAAGCCGAGGTAATAGGTAAAGGCCGAATAAAGCAAGCCCAAAGAGTGCGGAAAACGCAGCTCTTTCAAGATTTTTATATCCTTTCCTTCGCCAATGCAAATAGAGGCCGTAGCCCATTCCCCCACGCCGTCGAGGGTCAGAATGGCAGCTTTTTCAAATGGCGAAGGATAAAAGGCACTTGCAGCATGAGACAGGTGGTGTTCCGGAAAGAGCAATTTGACCTTGCTCTTTTTGAATTCCATCACCTTCCCCAATTCCTCATAAATCATCCTTTTCAGAAACATCTTCTCCTTCAGCCAAACGGGCATGGACATGATGAATGAGCGTAGCCCCTTCGGGGCAAAACCGTAATAGGTTTCCAACAGGCGCTCAAATTTCAGAAGGGGTTTGTCGTAAAAAACGATGGCATCGAGCTCATCGATGGTAAGGCCGGCGTACTCCAGGCAATAACGAACGGCGTTCGTGGGAAAGCCCGGGTCGTGTTTTTTGCGGGTGAAGCGCTCCTCCTGCGCAGCAGCGATGATCTCCCCTCCATCGATGACGGCCGCTGCAGAGTCGTGGTAAAAGGCGGATATTCCTAAAATTTTCATTTTGTGTCTATTCTGGGTGTTTGGTCGGGCCAAGCGTGTGGCCCGGGCTGTCTCACAGATGGAAGCTGACTTCCTGCTGTGCAGGTTGAAGAATATTGTTTGTCAGGATAAAATTCCAGAGTCCTTGCGCCACCTTCCGGTGGCCTTCGGAGTTCAGATGATCGTCCATGAGGTAGTAGTCATTTTCCGACAGCAGCTCATTGACCGGAAAAAGGTACACCTGTGGCATCGGATTTTGCCGAAGGAAATCTTTCATGGCCGCATACCAGCCCCCATCCGGTTTCCCGCCCTCCAGGTCCATGATCACCAGCGGCAGGTCAACCTCTTCCTTCCATTTTGCGACGATGGCAAAAAACTGCTCGAGGCATGGTTCTGTAGAGGCCTCCATTGGCGAGCCAAAGGCCCTTCGGAGGGCACAGCGCAGCAATGAGGAGCTGTACTTCAGCGGATAGTAGTACTGCTGCAATTCGTTCCGACGGCGGGCTGCTTCGTAAGTCCAGCGGGGGCTTATTTCCAAATCTAAGTCGTTGTGAACGTAGGCCGAATTTTCGGAGGTATCGTTGGCACAAAACTGCCAGACCACCAGCCGTGAACTTTCCGGCCGGTATTTTTTCCAGGCCATCAGCTCACGGGCAGTGCCAAATGAGGGCATCCCCAGGTTGAGGATTTGCATGCCCGACAGCTTTTCCACTACCTTCGGAAAAGCCTGCTCCGCCTCCACGCCCCAGCCCATGGTAAAGGAATCGCCCAGAAAAACGATTTCCCCATTCCGAAAATCCTGTTCCTCAGCCCTGAACCCGGAGGCGTGGATGTTCAGTTCATTGGTGTATTCCAGGTTGCTGAAAGTGCTCTGCCCCGGCCGGAGGGTGTAAAAGAAATCCTCGTTGTAGCAGCCGGAGGTACTCGTCAGAAAAGGAATGGAGCGCAGTTCATTCAGGTAGAGCTCCTGCAGCATGTTGCGGGACATGATTCCGCCCTGCTGGTTCATCGCTGCCAGGTGCAAGTCGATGGCCAGGCAGAGCTCCAATACGCCCAGCACCACCAGCGGCACAGCCGGCCTCAGCCCTGTCAGCCTGCCACCGTACACGAGCAGCAGCAAAAGGCCTCCAATCAAGAATACGGGCAGCAAATACACTGTTGGCTGCCAGATGGCAAACCAGCTTTTTTTCAGAATGGCAACGGAAAAAAGCAGCATGCCCAAACCGGCCAATGAAAGTTGTTTTTGTCGAAGACTCATTTAAGTGATTAGAATCGGGGATGTGGAAGCATTCCGACAAATATGAATCAAAAATTCAATATACCAGCAGCCATTCAAAATTCATGGCTGCCCGTTCAATCGAGGTTGCGTTCCAGCCAATCTTCCAGCACCACCAGCACCCAGATGCGTGACCACAACGTGTCATTGCGACCTGAGAGAAACTCCTGCCACATCGCATTCACCTGCCCAAAGTCAAACAAATTCCTGGTTCTCAGCCTGTTCAGCCTCGCTTCGCAAAACTGCCTCAGGGCACCTTTCATCCAGACTTTCCAGGGCAGGTCGAAACCTTGTTTTTTTCTGAAGACCACTTCCTTCGGCAAAAGGTCGCCAAGGGCTTCCACCAGCAATTTCTTCGGATAATCGGGTCGTTTGCAGGGGTCAGAAATGCGAAGAACACACTCCACCAGCTCGTGGTCGAAAAACGGCACCCTGACCTCCAGTGCGTGCGCCATGCTCATCTGATCGGTGTCTTTCAGGAGCACATCCTGGGTATAGAGTGCCAGGTCTGCAAGGGTGATCCGGCTGAACACCGGCAGCTTGCTATTTTGCTGTAATAGGCCATTGAGCTGCGGGGGCTCCAAGCCCATTTTCCGAAGGCTGGCATCGGTCAATACTTTGCGGAAAGAGGGCAGCAACTGTTCGGCGCTGTTGCCGGCAGCGGCAGCAATTTCCTGCAATTTTTCTCCCTGGTGGCTGTGCATAAATGTCGCCGCCACCTTCATCGCCATTTTCCGAAGGGAAACCGGCAAATGCCAGAACAAGGGCAAACGCCCCAACCGGAGGCTCTTGAAATAGGGCCCGTAGCCCATGAACAACTCATCGCCGCCCAGCCCGCTCAAGGCAACGGTGATACCCGCCGCTTTGGTCACCTTCGAAACCACATAGGTGTTGATGGCATCGCCGCTGGGCGTATCCATCGCCGCCAGTGCATCGGGCAGGGATTCCAGAAAACTGTCAGGCCGGAGCAGGATGGGATGGTGGTTCGTTTTGAATCGCTGCGCAACCTGCCCCGAAAAAGCCGACTCGTCAAATTTCTGTTCTTCGAAAACGACGGAGAAGGTTTCCACCGGCCGCTCTGAGGCCTGCGCCATCAGCGCCACGATGGCGGAACTGTCGATGCCGCCAGAGAGGAAGGCACCCAGCGGTACATCACTGATCATGCGCCTTTCAACAGCCTTGCCGAGCAGTTCCCGGGCCTGCTTGCGGGCCTGATCACAATCCCCGACAAGGGGGCCTTGCACCTGCGGCTCCCAGTATCTTTTCTTCTCAATTTTTCCGTTCCGGAAAATGGCGTACTCGGCGGGGCGCAGCTGCCGGATGCCCTCCACCAGCGTTTCAGGCGGATGCACTGCCTGAAAAGCCAGGTACCTCGCCAGCGACCTGCGATCGAGCGCCTTTTCCAATCCGGCGCCGTGAATCACCGCACGAATTTCCGAAGCAAAATAGAGCTGCTCCCCCCGATGGGCATAATACAGCGGCTTGATGCCCAGCCGGTCACGCACCAGAAACAGCGATTCCTCCTCATCGTCCCAAATGGCAATGGCGAACATGCCGTTGAACCGCTCCAGGCAGGCCGGCCCCCATTTGATATAGGCCGCAAGCACCACCTCGGTGTCGCAATTCGTCCTGAAGGGGTAGCCGGACAGTTGCTGTTTCACCTCCCGGTAATTGTACACCTCGCCGTTGAAGACAATGGTGTAGCGACCGGTGACATCGCTCATGGGCTGGTTGGCCGCCTCACTCAGATCGATGATGGACAGGCGGCGATGCCCCAGGGCCACTTTTTCAGATTCGTAAAAACCTTCGGCATCCGGCCCCCGGTGGGCCAGTAAGTTGGTCATGTGCGCTATCGTCGCCCGCCGGCGGCGGTCAACGGAAGTCCACGGACCTGCTATGCCTGTGATGCCGCACATTGGTTGGGATTATGAAGGATTATAGGGATTATGGGGATTATGAGGATTATAGGGATTTTGGGGGTTAACCGACAACCGACCTGTACACATCCAGGTACATTTCGGCAACCCGGTCGGGGTCGAAGCGCTTGACATTTTCAAATCCGTTTTGAATCAGCTGCTCCCGGTATTCATCGTCTTCTATGACCTTTTGGATGCCCTGGCGGATGGAGTCCACATCGTAGGGATCCACCAGACAGGCGGCATTGCCGGCCACCCAGGGCATGGAAGTTACGTTGCCCGTCACCACGGGGCGACCGGTGGCGTTGGCCTCCAGAATGGGCATGCCGAAGCCCTCATAGGTGCTTGCGAAGGCCAGCATATCACATTCCTGGTATTTTCTGATCACGTCCTCAAAAGGAATGCTGTAGGCGTTTTCATAAGCCACACCGTGCTGCTCCAACAGCGCCAGCTGCTCATCCGACAATTTGCCGATGATGGACAACTTGCAACTGATCCCGGAAAGTGCCTCCACCAGCCGCTCCAGGTTTTTGTTGGGCGCCGTACCGATGTGCAAAATCACCGGGCAGTCTTTGTTGAATGTTTTGGGAACGGGCGTAAAGCCCTGGGAAATAGCCACCGGCACAATAACGACCTTGTCAGGTGAGCAGCCGGTAAACTGGATGATGTCGTTTTTTGACGCCTCAGAAATGGTGGTGACCACCCTTGCACGGGCTACCGGCCAGTCGAGGAAGAGCTTTTTATAAAGCCACCTTGAAAGACCACTTTTGACGTGCATAAGGTAACAGTCCAGCACGGTCAATACCGTGCGGTTGGGGTCCAGCAGAATGGCCAGGAAGTTTACATCCCCGGTTACATGGTTCACCTGCCCCTGGCGGAAGCGGGCCTCGATCATGTTGTAGAGCCGCCTCAGCAAACCCGAACTCACGTACCGGGATATGGCCACCCGGGCTTCGATGCGGTTGGCAAGCCGCCGGCGCACATCATCGAATACAATCTCGAGACTGAAATTGCCGCTGCTGCGGGGCTTGCGCTGAAAAAATACGACCTGAAGTTTCATGTAAGAGTAGAGAGTAGGGAGTAGAGAGTAGGGAGTAGGGAGTAGGGTTTAGGGAGTAGGTTTTAGGGTTTAGGGTTTGGGGTTTGGGGTTTGGGGAGGGCTAGTCCTTTCATCCCTCATCCCTCATCCCTCATCCCTAAGAAAAGCTCCGCATCTCCTCCTCCAGCAGGATGTCAAGGACATCGAAGAAGGACAAGTTGTACTCCCAATTCAAATTAGTGCGGGCTTTGGAGTTGTCACCGTAATTGTCCATTATTTCCGTGGGGCGAAACAGGTTCTTGCTCACCACTAGCCTGTCCATGGGGATGCCGAGGCGGCCGAAGATGTGTTCGATGATTTCACGAAGGGAAACAGACTTGCCGGAGCAGATGATGTAATCGTCCGGAGTATCCTGCTGAAGCATCAGCCACATGGCCTTGACGTATTCTTTGGCGTAGCCGAAGTCCCTGCGGATGTCGATGTTTCCAACTTCCAGCACTTCCCGCTGGCCCTTTTTGATTTCTATGGCCTGACGCAGCACTTTTTTGACGAAGAAATTTTCGCTTCGCAAAAAGGACTCGTGGTTGAACAGGATGCCGCAACTGGTAAAGAGGCTGTGCACTTCCCGGTAATTGATGGCGATCCAATGCGCCGAAGCCTTGCTGATGCCATAGGGGCTGAGGGGGTGCAGCACGCTGTTTTCCTGAATGGGCAAGGTGGCGGGCTTGCCGTACATCTCACTGCTGGACGCCTGGTAAAAGCGAATATCCGGGTTGACCAGTTTGATGGCCTCCAACAAGTACAGCACCGAGATGATGTTGAAGTGAATGGTGCTGATGGGCTGGGCAAAAGAGGTTGAAACAGAGCTTTGCGCAGCGAGGTTGTAGATTTCATCGGGTTTCAGCCGGGCAATGAGGTTGATGATCTGAGAGTGATCCTGGAGATCGCAATATTCCAGTTCCACCTCTTTGTCGATGCCCAGGTAGGCCAGCCCTTTGAGGCGGGGATTCAGGTAGCTCCTGACCAGCCCGATGACCCGGTACCCCTTGCCGAGGAGGAATTCGCTGAGGTAGGCGCCATCCTGCCCGGTGATGCCGGTGATGAGGGCTGTTTTTTTCAATAGACTTTTGTTTTGTACATGATGGCCACAGCCAGGTCAAAGAAGAAAAAGAACAGAAAGAATTTGATGATGTGGTTGAGTACGGTCACAAAGTCCGTCTCCACACTCAAGGCTCCGAAAAAGGCCAGCGGCAACCACAGTACGATGTAAGGCCGCTCCTGTCCCACTTTGAGGAACCAGGTGTAGATGTAGTTGAGGAACAAGGCAAAAAGAAACAGGAACACCGCAGCTCCGCCAAAGCCGAAATTGACATAAGCCTCTCCCAGCAAGCCGATGTTCATGCCGGAGCCCTGCACATCAAAACCACAGAAACGCATCATCTTTTCCGCCCCGCCGGCCTCCGGTTTGTTGGGCCACAAGGCCCGTGGCACAATTGACGAAGCAACAGCAACGAATATGGTTTCGCCTTTGGCAAATGGCTCATTGGACGGAGTGTACTCGATGGCCATGCTGGTGAGGTAGCCCTGGTTGAGCCGGCCCATAGAGGCCAGGGTTTGCTCGGGGGAAAAGATGGCATCCATGGAAAATTTTTCCGTCAGCAAATGCCGGTACACATCCACCGAGGACATACCGGCATAGTCGCCCCGCTCAAACCAGATGGCGCTGCGGTATTCGTGTTTGATAACGTTGAGCACACCCACCAGAAAAATGAAAGTTGCCGCTCCGGCCACTTTGTGCCACAGCTTCATGGGATAAATCATCAGGTAGAACATGCTCAGCAGCGTCAGCCACCAAAAGAACTCCCCGATCATTCCCCTGCCGAGGGCCTCCAGAAACATGAGCCCGAGAAAACCGAAAAACAGGGGACGCCCCAGGCGGTGGCCCGAAAAGAGCAGGTAAAGAATGCCCACCTTGGCAAGTCCTGAAAGGAACTCGCCTATGAATCCAAGGGAAATAACATTGTTGAGTACGGTGCTGCCCACACCCAGCATGAACAGAAACATGCCGAGCTTCTGAAACTTCTCGTCTTCTTTCACCTTCAGAACCAGGTTTTCCAGTTCAGCCCTGTTGCGAAGCGGAATGGAAAAGGCAAACAGAATGGCCATTACCGAAGGAATGGCCAGCCTGAAGTAATTCTCAGCCACCGGCAGGTAGATGTCGTACTCCTTCATGTAGGCCTCGTCCAGTTGGGCAAACAAGGCGGGAGTAAAGAGCAGGAACATCACGTTGAGCAACTCCAGCAACTCGATGAAAATGAGCTTCTTGCCGAAGTTGAGGAACAGCTTCAAAAAGTAGAAAACGGCAAAGGCAATCGAAAAAGGAAAAATGAAGCTCACATCCGTCAACGAATTCGGTTGCAGTATCAGCACAAGGGCCGCCAAAACGAGAAATGCCTGTGTGAGCTTTGGAGGTAGCATTTATTCCTAAAGGGAGTTGTTTGGTTCCGTAACTTCTGCTGCCGCAACAGGATCTGCCTGCTGTGGAATTTCAGAAATCTCGTAAAAATCCACTTCCGGCAACTTGAACCATGAAACGAGATTGCGAAGCGAAAGTAAGGTCATCACCACAATCCAAAAAAGGCTGAATGGAGGCTTGTTCAGGTAGTGCAAATTTTTCAAACCGGCAAAACCATTGCCTGTTAGGGCCTGCCGGATTACCGCCACCAGTGCCTGCCGGCCAAAATGTTCATTGGCATACATCCGGGTTCTCCAGGTTTTCAAATGCTGCGGAAGTTGCTCATAGAGTAAGCGGTAAATGGGCGCTGATTCCTTCATCCAGAGGTCGGCCCCCAGCACCCGGCTGGCCTGGCTTGAATGCCTGCGCACCTCGAACAGGGGCTCCATGCTGACGGCCATGCCGCCGTATTGGGTAGCCCTGGCCCAGTATTGAAAGTCGCTGGCGTATTGGAGATCTTCATCGAAAAAACCCATTAGCTCCAACAAGCTGCGGCGTATCATCACGGCAGATAAGTTGCCGGGCAGGCAGCCGAATTTGAACAGACCCATCCTGGCTTTCTCCGGATCAAAATACCGGTAGGGGTGAAGGGGGCTTTCGCAAGGCTGTACAATTTTTCCTGCGTCATCGATGGCGTGGCACTGGCTGTAGATGAATGCTGCCTTCGGGCAAAGTTCCAGCCCTTTTACCTGGGCCTCCAGCAAGCCCGGAAGCATCCGGTCGTCGTGGCAGAAAATCTGGATGAACTCCCCAGAGCATTGTTCCAAAGCGAAGTTGAGGTTCCTGAAAATACCAGTGCGTTTCGCATTTGGAAGGTAGTGCAGCCGCGCATCGGACATTTCTTCGGTCACTCGCTTCGCAACGCCGTGGGCAGGGTCGTTGTCGGCAACGATTACTTCCAAAGGGCTATAAGTCTGCGCCAGCACCGAAGCCAGGCACTCCCTCCAGTGCACCTCATCGGGCTGCCAAACCGGAATCACCACAGACACCAAAGGTTGGGTTTTGTTTGTCATTGCGAAGCGAGGAGGATTTGCTGGAAAGTGGATTGAAATGTTGCCTCAAAATTTAGCCTGCGCCTGAAGTCCTCACGGGCAGCCGAACTGGTTTCCTGCCAGTTGTCTGCAATTTCGCTCAGCACTTTGCGAAGCGAACCGGGTGTGAGGTCAGTGGCAAAAGCCCAGGGAAAAGCCGCCAGGTGTTGCCGGAAGTGCGGATTGTCGAAATACAGAATCGGAAGTCCACAGGCCGGGTATTCGTATATCTTATTGGAAGCGGTGCCGGCCGTTGAAGCCATTATGTTGTCAAAATTGAAAACAGCCAGCCCCACATGGCAGGAAGCGGTGAGTTTTGCCAGCTCATTGTAAGGCACCACGCCCCTGATTTCAACGCAATCTTCAGCTCCCCGCTCTTTGGCCAGGCGCTCGATTTCCGCTTTGTACTCATCGGTAATCCAACCTACCAACAGCAGCTTCACCTTTTTGCCGTTTATCTCGAATGGCATCAGCTGGACGATCTCTTCAAAACCGTGGCCGGCGTACACATGACCCTGGTAGATGAGCCGCATTTCATCTTCCGGTGGCCCTGGATCGGGCACAGCTGCATAGTTGTTTACCGAAGGAAGATTGGGTAAAAAAAAGTAGCGCCCTTTCAGGCGCTCCATGGGAAAAAACTTTGTCCTTTCGTTGGCCGGCAGGCTGAAGAAATCCAGTTTTGAGAAGATGCGCTTTTCGGCACGGCTGGCAAACCAGTTGAGCGACAAGCGCCCCTCCGGCACCTCCAGGACATCGTGGTTGTGGTACCAGACTTTGTGCTTCGGAAGCGGTGTTTTTCTGACGAGGGAATAGGCAAAAAGCGCCAGTGCATCGTAGATCAGCACCAGCTTCGGGCGCTGCGCTACGATGAGCCGCCGGAAATCCCTCACATAGGTTCCGAACAGCTTAATCTTCTGCAACAAGGGCAGGCGCTCTTGTTCTCTGACGTGCATGGCAGGCCCGCTGGGCACCAACCGGACATTGGAAGGATACGGCCAATTGGATTCCATGATGGGCCTGTGCAACACGGATATTTCATCCAACTCATCCGCCATCACACCCAGGGCATTCAGCGTTGGCGGGTAGGCCTCCGGGTGCGCATAGATGGCCACAAGTGCTGAGTTGTTATTGCTCATGTACCTGCTTTGGCGTTTTGGAAGGTTCCGCTTGCTCCGGCACAGCGTGGCCGTTGATCCCCTTCGTCAATCCCATTGACGAAAAAAAACGGTGGGCGATGGTAGCAGCATCGAAGCGGCTTGCGGCCGCACTTTTCATGTTTTCGATGAAGCGCTGGTAATCAGATGGCGTGAGATTCAGCATTTGCCGAATGCTCTCTGTGACGGCCTCATCGCTGTGTTCCGTAAAAGTCAGCCCCAGCCCATCTTCCCTGACGATCCTCGTGGCACTGGCCCATTCAGGCCCAAAGCACAAAATCGGCAAGCTGACGGAGGTATAGAACGTGATCTTGGTCATAAAGCTGGTGCGGTAGAAGAGGGCATCTTCCGGCTCAAAGCTGAGGGGCAGCAAACCCATGTGGCTGTTGTGACTGAGTGCAACCAGCTCTTCTTCTGAAAGCCAGCCGTGGAATATGATTTCCACATTGTCGGGATTCACCTCGGGGGTGTAAGGCGTGCGGGTGCAGAAATGGACTTCAAATTTGCGATCGGTAAATGCTCCGAGGCACCGGACCAACTGGTGCAGCATTTTCATCTGCCGGCTGTGCACCATACCGACGTAAAGCAGCCGGATGGTTTCCGGCATTTGCTCTACAACACGCCTTTCATGGATGTTGGTCACACCGTCGTGAACCACCTTCCAGGACTGGATGCCGTAAAGCTGCCTCAGGTATTCCCCCATCTCATCGCTCACCACAAAGATTTCCTTCGCCCTTCGGGCAATGCGGCCGAAAATTCCATGCGACAGGCTTTCGGGGATATAAGGCCGCACCGTCTGGTGCCACAGGTCGTGGACACTGAGGTAAACAGGCCGCCCCGTTTCGAAAGCCGCTTTGGCCATGATGGGGAAACTCACCCCATGGGCTGTCAGGTGAAAGGCGTCGGGTTGTTCATCGGCAATGATCTGTTGCAATTGCTTGCGGGCGCCTGAATCAAATCCGGCAATGGTGGCAAAGCCGGCCAGACGCCCCAGCCCAAAACGGTACTGCCGGCGACGGGTACTGAATGCCGTGCTTGGGTACTCACCGGATTCGTAAAGCCCTTCCCCGTTGGTGTCGTAAACATAAAATGGCTCAACTCCATATTCCGGCGCATACTTGTGCAACCGCCGCAGGATGTAGGTTCCACCACCCTTGGCATCCATGTGAAAATCCTGAAGGAACATCAACTTCATGGTCAGAGGTATTGAAGAGGTTTTTTGAGGTTTTTGAGGGTTTTTACCCCGTCACGTTCATCACGCCCGTCACGCCCGTCACGTTTGTCACGTTCGTCACGTTTGTCACGTTCATCACGCCCGTCACGCCCATCACGCCTCACTCCTCACACACATTCGCTCTTTCCAGCTAAGGGTGATTTCTTCGAAAATCTGCTCCAGGCTGCGGGTGATGCCCCAGCCCGGGTAGTGGCTTTGCATTTTCCGAAGGTCGCTGTAGTAACAGATGTGATCGCCCTCCCGGGCCTTTTCACTGTATTCGTAAACCATGGGGCGGCCGGAATGCTTCTCCGCCAGCTGAAAGGCTTCGAGAATGGAGCAAGTATTGTCTTTACCGCCGCCGAGGTTGTACACCTCTGCCACCCGGGGCTTTTCCAGAAAGAATTCGATGAACCGGGCCACGTCGTGCGAGTGGATGTTGTCGCGCACCTGTTTGCCTTTATAGCCGAAGATGGTGTACTTCCGGCCTTCCAGGTTGCACTTCACCAGGTAACTCAAAAAGCCGTGGAGTTCCACGCCGCTGTGGTTGGGTCCGGTGAGACAGCCTCCCCGCAAGCAGCAGGTAGGCATGCCGAAATAGCGCCCGTATTCCTGCACCAGCACATCAGCAGCCACTTTCGAAGCTCCGAAGAGCGAGTGCTTGCTCTGGTCAATGGTGAAAGTCTCCGGTATGCCCTCCCGGTATTGCGGATCGGCATAGTCCCATCGGGTTTCCAGTTCCACCATGGGGATGTTGTTGGGTGCATCGCCGTACACCTTGTTGGTGCTCATGTGTACAAAGGGGATGGCCGTGCTGACCTGCCGGGTGGCCTCCAAAAGGTTGAGCGTTCCGACGGCATTGGTATCAAAATCGTCAAACGGAATTTGCGCAGCACGGTCGTGGCTGGGCTGAGCAGCCGTGTGAACGATGGCATCGGGTTTTACATTTCTGATGAGCTCGATTACGCCCTGCCGGTCCCTGATATCCAGCTCGTGGTGGGTGAAATGAGGCAGCTTGCGTTTCAGCCGCTCCTGGTTCCAGCGGGTATCGCCCTGCGGGCCAAAAAAGACCGCCCGCTGGTTGTTGTCCACCCCGTGGATGTGCCAGCCTTTGGAGGCGAAATAGGTGCAGACCTCAGAGCCTATCAGCCCGGAGCTGCCGGTTACGAGAAGTTTTTTCATGAATTTTTGTTTGGATAGCTTGTCTGGGAAGTAGCATAAAGCAGCTTGGTGTCGTCATTTCCAACGACCTGAAGGTCGTTGCACTTGCGCATCGTGAACGATGCGCTACAGGGATACTGCGCTACTGTAGCACATTCTTTAGGATGTGCCGGTACCACGACCTTTAGGTCGGGGGTAACTCAAA
>PAAY01000040.1 GCA_002698985.1 Saprospirales bacterium
AAGTAAATCTTTGCAATTTAGCAGACTCTGTCCCCCCTCGAGGGGGGATAAGGGGGGTGATTTTTTACAATTTGCAAGTAACTGTAAAATCAACCCTCCTGCAATTCTAAAACTGCTGCAAATGAGGGAAATCATTGGTAATCAGGGTATTCACCCCCCCTGACCCCCCTCAAGGGGGGAGGAGGGCTAGCAAAGGTGAACAGCAGTGAAACCATCGATGATTCAAGAATTCAGGGGAGGTTAATTTTTAAATGAACAATCGATTCCTTAAAAAAGACTTTTTGCAGTGCACTCAGGAATCGAGGATGATCAATATTTCACAATTTAGCCTGTTTGAAGTAATGTGGAAATTGCTCAACTCTCATGGCATCGTTAGGATTGAAAAGGAAAGGCTTGACATCATTTGCAAGGAACTTGAAATCAAAGGGTTGAATCTTGTCAAGGATGATTTTCCGCAAATCGGTGGGTGATGACACGCCGAGCCTGTAATCGAGGTATTGATAATTGGGTTTGGTCCATCCCATCAGGAATATCGCATCAAAAAAATCCCTCCCTTTGGGTTGGCGGCGGTTTGTGATGGCATAAAGTTTTTGGCTGAGCAGGATGTCAGGTGGGGTGCAGAAGAGGGATGTAAATACGTCGAATTTGTTGAGGTAGTGAATGTCCGGTTTGTAGGTAAATCCCTGAGGCTCTGTATCTATGTTGATCAAAATTTTGGCTTCTCTATGCCCACTGAGACCAGCCTGGTGCAACAATCCGGGAAAACGGATATAACAATGAAATGCCCCTCTTAAAACATTTCGAATCTGCACCGTGTACCCTTCTGCTTCCAATCCTGATTTGATCATCTCAGAAACTGATGTGAAATCTTCTTCACTCAAATCAAAATTGTCAAAGTCCAGGTCTTCAGAAAAACGCTGGTTGTTGTGCACAATTCTCAGACAGGTGCCACCGAGGAAACTGAATTGTTGGGCGTAATTACTTTGGAAAATAAGCTCCAGGATTTTGTACTGAAGATATTCCCGAAGCAGGAACTCTTCACGCCCATGTAAATTAGCGGGGTAGAATTTTATTATTTCATCGAGAGAGATCATACTTCTTGTTTATACCCTACGCGGAGTTGTTCGGTAAAATCAATGCTTTTCATTTCTGAGAAGGTGGGGAGCCAAACCACTTTGTTTTAGGTATAGTTCTCTGAGGAGGGCAACTCTGTGTTCCAGGATTCGGGAGCCAAAAATTGCCAGGTAACTATTCAGTTTGTCCCAATTGATACGCTCTTCTATTTCGATGAAATTGAATCGAAATCCTTCCATTTCTTCTCTGGTCTTGATGGTGGATGCATTGAGAAAGTCCAGAATGGCTTTTTCAGGTTCTGCAATTTTAAAATGGAACTCACCTGCTGGTACCAGCGTGTAGCCGAAAAAGAATGAGCGCTGAAGGTTGCTGTAGCGGAATACTCCAAAGGGTGTATTGAAGGTTGCTGTTTTCTTCGTGCTCATGGCGGTTGTCATAAATACCCCTTCGGGTATGAATCCATACCAGTGCAGCGCAGAATGGAGTGAAATGTAGGAAGGAGTATAGATCTTATTGGAAATCAAAAAACGATCGGCATCTGTTCGAACGGGGTTCGAAGCCAGGCGATAGTAACCTCGCCTGATTTTTACAAGGTATCCCTGGCTTTGCCATCTGGTTAGAGCATTCCTGTCAAAGCCAGGGTAGGCTTTCTCTATTTCCCTGACCTGGATAACCGGATAGCTCTTGAACCTTTCTGAAAACTCTTGAAACTTCATAGTTTTCCAAAATTCAGCATTTATACTGAATTTTGGAAAATTTTAGACGATTTCATCTTTGTGTTCCTTGCAAAAAACCAATTTTCCGTTTGCCACTTTCCTCCTAAATCAAGCTTTTGAGCGCATCAGCATGATGCTGCATTAAAGAGATGATGCCCCACCAACGATCTTAACCCTCCATAATCCTCCATAATCCCCATAATCCTCCATAATCCCCAACCTCACCCCCTCATTTGAAACCGGATGGGAAGCTGGTATTGCACCCTGATGGGTTGGCCCCGGGCATCGCGGCCGGGTTCGAATTTGGGGAGTTGTTTGACCAGCCTGATGGCTTCCTCTTCACAGCCGTAGCCCAGTTTGTTCAATGCCTTAACACTGCTGATCCTGCCGTCTTTTTCGACGATAAAAGAAACGGTTACAACGCCTTCAATTCGCCTGCGCAAAGCCTCATCGGGGTAGCTCAGTTGTTGGCCCACGAACCTGCGGATGCGATTTTCGGTGCAAGACTCCTCTCTTTCCTTTTTGCTGTTCTTGCACCCCGGGTAAACGGGTTTTCTGGCCGTTGCTGCCAGTGGGACTGGCGGCGGATTGTTTGCCCCATCATTTGTTGCGGGTGTTTCGACGGGTTCGGTGACCGGCGATGTTATTCTTTGCTCCCTTTCATTGGCAATGATACCTCCATTGTTTTCACGAATTGGTTGGGCGGTGTTCTCGTCCTCGTTTTCGTGTGGTTGGATGATCTTATTTGCTTCCGCAACAAAGCGCCCGTCGGGAAAACGATCGAGGTACTTTTTAGGATTGTGCTCTGCAATGGCTGCCTCCCAGGTTGCTTTTTCCAGACTGTCGAGAACGTTTCTTGACCTTGCAGCTATTTCGGATTCCGGATCCATATTGGCAATCTGCCTCAATTCATCCACATCCCCCTTGTTTCGGGCATTTTCGAAGCGTTGGACGAGGCTGGGGTCAGCATTTATTGGGTTGGTGTCGAGCATGGATTTCATGGCCCAGACCGCAGCCACCAGTACAAGTGCAATGGGTAAGGCTGTTGCCAGTTTACTCCGGCCGCTGCGCTTTTTGGGCAGTGGTTTAGCAGGCCGGACATAATCTGCAACTTCAGTGACAGGAGCAGCGGGGAATGCTGGTTCTGGAGACGCTTTGGCGGCACCACCGGAAAGGGCAATACCTGCAACGGCCGTACTGAGTTTGCCCATGCCGGCGGCCCGGTCTTCGGCCTCCGGAACCGGTTCGGCAACGATCTGCACCTTTTCTTCCAAAACCACATTACGCTTCCGCTCAACGCCATTGATGATCTCGATGACGGAAATTTTCAGGATCAGGGGGTAGGTTCCGGCTTTCAGCGGTTTGACATAGAACAACCACTCTGTGGGCAAGCCTTTTTCCACGAACTGTACCTGTTCGGAGTAGGTCCTGATGCTGAAAGCCTCGTTTTCCGAAGGGTCTATCAGTTCTACGCCCATCACATCTGAGATGCGCAGGTCTTTCACAACATCGTGCGATTCTTTCTCCAGCCCAACGTACAGCTCCTCTTTGCTGAAGGCCAGCCGTACCACACAGGTGACTTCAACGTCCTTTTGCATCCGGTGCGGAATCCGGTAAAGCACATCCCCGTTGTAAATGGCAGGTTTGGCAGGGCCTGTATCGTTCTCCTGCAGGTCTGCTTCCTCGATGGTGTCGATGAATTCAAGCAGTGCTGTCCGGATCTTGTTGAATTCCAGTTGGGCATCAGCATCGCTGATGAGACCGGTGAGCAGCTTTTTGTTGCACTCTTTGTAGCGGGCTTTGAGGAGGAGGAGGTTATTAAAAGCCTCAGAGGAACTCCCAAGCAGGTTTTCCATGGCTTCAATGGCCAGGTCGATCCCTTCGGTGAGCAGTTCTTTAAGGCCTTTCTTTATCTCAGGTAGTGTTTTCATGGCTTGTGCAGTTGTCAGTTCCCATTAGGAAAGTTCCAAATGTAAACTAAAGCTGAGGATTTGCGAAGCGAACCGTGAAACAGCCTGGATAAAGCAAGGTTATAGCAGCCTGCCCTGGCACATCAGCAGGTCCAGGGCACAGAGGTTGGGCAGAAAACCATGTTTGTCTTCAAAAACCTGAGGGTAGGGTGGGAGTTCTGCAAGATCTTCGGGCAAGGGCTTTTTGGGGTGTATGGCATTGCGAAGATCCCGGATGCCAGTGGCCGGTTCTTTCTCCCAACTTTCGGTTAGTTGCCAGTTTGGCCGCAGGCCGAAGCAACTGTAGAGCGTCGTGAGCAGTGAGAGGTTCCATTCCCAGAGCGTAGTGAATTGTTTTTGGTAGAGGGGGGCCAGCTCCGGTCCAAAGTGTTCGAAGAACGGTGCTCTGCCATAAGCCGATTGAATGGCCTGCCAATGCCGGGCTTGCCAGGGTTCGTCGTAAGCAATGCGAACTTCCCGGATGGGCATTTGCTGGTGCTTGCCTTTGCGAAGCGGCACACTCAGTAGTTGGGTGCCGTTGGCCGCAGCGATGAGGCAGCGGTTGCGCCAGGAGCCCTTGCTGTAATGCTCGCAGGCCTCCAGGTAAACTACCTCTGACCGGGCCATTGCCAGCAGGCTGGCTACCGGCGGCAGGTATTGCAGTTCTATGAGAATGGAACCTGGCATGGCGGATCAGCGGGCGCAGTTGACGCACAGTGAGCTCTGCGGCATCAACATCAGCCGCCGGATGGGAATGGGCTTGCCGCATTTAGAGCAGATCCCAAAATCCGGCTTGTCTATTTTGCCCTGCATCTCCTCCAGGTTGCTGAGTTTCTGGCGGGCTTCCCGCAGGGCTGCTTCCACCACACTCTTGTTCACGATGGCATCCATCCTGGATACCCGACCGATCGCATCATCAGGTGTGATGGGCTGTGCCATTTCTTCATATTCCGCAATGCGATCACGGGTTTTTTCGATCTCCTTTTCGATCAACTGCCGTATTTCTTCTTTATCTGGTTGCATGGGTTTCGTTTGAAATTTTGCGAAGTGCAAACGTAAAAAAATGGGCCTGTTCGGTGCATGGGGTTACTGAACGGCCATTGAGGAACTTTGGGGCATAGCTTTACCCAGGTCCTAAAATACAAAAGCAGGAAATGCCTGTGCATTCCCTGCTTTGTTCGGTTGGTATCTTAGTACCTCTCTGGAATTACCAGTTGTTGCGACGGTTGTTACCGTAGCTGTTACCTCCGTTGCGCTCGCGGCGTGGTTCAGCTTTCTTCACAACGATGGTGCGTCCATCGAGGTCGCTGTCGTTCAATTGGCGGATGGCTTCCAGGGCCTCCTCTTCGTTGTCCATCTCAACAAAACCGAATCCCTTTGAGCGACCGGTGAATTTGTCGTTGATGATGTTGGCAGATGAAACTTCTCCAAACTCTTCAAAAGCTTCGCGGAGATCTTCAGTTTGCGTGTCGTAGTTGAGTTTTGCAACAAAAATGTTCATAACAAAAAAAATAAAAGATGAAATAGTAACAAAGCCAGTAAGGCGTTGGCGTAGCATGTGAATGCGTCGGCGGAGCAGAACGGAAACAAGAAATTATTAACTGGGGAAATCAGATCGGAACCAAAAAAGGAAGGAAAAGAAAAACCCGAAGGTAAAAAAATCAGTGCTGTCGAAACTTGCTGGCTTATCAATGATAACGCAGTCATTCTTTGTAACTGCGGGGCAAAGGTACGGGAATCAATGTCGCCGTCCTAATTTATTTTAAAAAATCTCAAATGTTTTTTTCCGTTAGTTTTCAAAATGATGTGAGGGGGTGCGGCATTAAGTGCTGGTTGTTAGGCTTTTAACTGATGGAGAGGGTAGTTGTTGCTTCACAGAAATTCTCCGGAACTGACCTATAACAAAGAAACCCTCTCCTGCTAACTGCGGGAGAGGGTTCGGTTTATTCATGCGGAAGCTAATTACATCATTCCGCCCATGCCACCACCCGGAGGCATGTGGGCATGAGGAGCTTCCGGCTCCGGCGGGAAGTTGAGAAATCGGACTCTGCCTCTTTGATTCTTGCTCCTGCCTGACAATTGAATTCCTGCCTTCCTCAACTATTCCAGGTACAACACATGAAAAATAGGGCTGCGTTCTTTTAAAAGTAAAGAGTTGAAATAACTTTGCTAAAGTTCATAACGAGGAGGTAATACTCAAAACGAAGTGCTTTGTGCGGCGATCCCGAATCCCGAAATCCTTCGGGATCGGGACCCAAACTCTCCATACTCTCTGGAATGATAGGCTTGAATTTTCCCAAACTACTTCGACTTGGGTATAGTAATGAATTGAAATGGCAATTCATGCATGTGGGTAAGTTGAACACAAGAGTTTTCTCAAACAAAAAAAGTAAGTTTTTTACGATGTTTTGCTTGTATGTGGCTTAAATGACCTTACATCATTCCTGTACAGGTTTTACATCCAATTTCCTTTGAAACCATTTATGCCCAAGTCGAAGTAGTTTGGGGAATTTCCAGCTTTAAACCCCGGAAGGGGTTGGCATTCTGGATCGCCGTCCAAAGCACTTCATTTTGAGTGTAACTGATTCTGTACCGGTGAGCAACAGACCTTCGAGGTGTCAGGTTGAAATTGGCTTTGCCCCAATCATTCGGGGCCTTTAGCCTGTGTTTTAATTGAAGATGTTTTCACGGAATCGGGAATCTTTGAATTATCACTTCAATAAATGCAATATGAAAAAGGTAGTTTCAATTTTATGTTTGTTTTTCGCAATGGCTCTTTGCTCCTTCGGGCAAACTGATTTTAAAAAGCCGGATATTGTAGTTGGCCCAAAGATCAAAGAGTCTAAAAAAATGCTATTGGAAAGAATTGTCGCTTATGATGGAGACGGACTTTTTGCGGTCAAGAAAAAGAGTGCAGGGTTACTTCCTAAAAATCCAGCGATATTTTTCGAGTACGTTGATGCTTCTTTGTCTCCTGTCATCAAGGTGAAATTCAAAGGAAAATATCAGGGTAAGCGGTTGAAATACGAGGGTGTAGTGGTCAAAGATGGCAAGCCTTATGTTCTTGCATCCGGGGTCAATAACAAACAAAAGAAAAGATACCTGTGTGTCAACAGCTTCAGCAAGGAAACGCTTCAGCCAACAGGTGAATGGCGGAAGATTGCAGAATTTAACTATACCAGCCAATTGGTCAGGAAGCTTGGAAAATTTGGTTTTCGAACTTCTCAGGACAGTGCCAGGTTGCTTGTTTATTATACAGAACCTTACCAGGACGATGAGACTGAAAAATTCAGCTTTGCTGTATTTGATGCGGATTTCAACAAGCTATGGGGTCGTGAGGTAGAATTACCCGCTTCTATGGGGCTGTTCAATGTGGAGGATTACGGCTTGGACAACATGGGTAATGTCTATTTTCTGGGTAAGGAGTACGAAGGGAAAAGGAGTAGCTTATTACTAAACATCGAGAAAGATCACAAATACACACTTCTGTCTTTTACTGCAGTAAAAGATAGTTTCATTCAACGCGCAATTAAGTTTGAAGGAAAGCTTGCTCGTGAAGCTAAAATTTTTGTTCGCGGCAAAGGTGATGTGATATGTACGGGCTTTTATGCTCATTCTGATGTGAAGCCATTTATGGGGAACCGTCCATTGGAAGGTGTTTTTGTAGTTCAGTTACAGGGAGAGGATTTAAGTGTTGAATTTGAAAGTACGAAAGAATTTGATATAGATTTGATTACTCAAAGTATGTTTAAGGCACAAAAGAAATCAGCGATGAAAAGAGAGGCCGATGGAGGAGTCAATGGGTTGTTTAATTACAAAATAAAAAATATCCTAAATCGGCAGGATGGGGGAGTGTATTTGATAGCTGAACATCAATATACTGTGGTGTCGGATAGCCGAACCAAACCTGGTGAATTGGGTGGTGTAACGGTTAATTATGTCTTTAAGGAAATTCTTGTTACTAGTTTATCTTCAAACTTTGAGGTTGAGTGGATTAAAATGATACCTAAGAGTCAGTCAGGTAAAAGAAAAGTAAAAGTATATTCGTCATTTTTCCCTTTCTTAAGGGATGATAAGTTGTATTTAATTTATCTTGATTATACTAAAAGTGTGAAATTGCCAATAGGTGGTTATATGGCGATGAATGGCATGAGTAAAAAAGCAATAACGATTTTGGTAACTTGTGATCCCATTGGCAATATAGAGAAATATGGCATCGCAACGTATAGCGATGTTAAAGTTTGGCTTCAACCTGTTTATAGCACCTGGATATCGGACAACGAACTCATAATGTATGGATCCAGGAAAAGGTCGAAGCGATACATTAAGCTAAAATTGTTTGAGTAGAATTTTTGGTCCAAAACTTTTCTCACATCAAAAAACCCTCTCCTGCGAACCAGGAGAGGGTTTAATATTTTCATGCGGAAGCTGATTACATCATTCCGCCCATGCCGCCACCCGGAGGCATGTGGGCATGAGGAGCTTCCGGCTCTGGTTTGTCGTTAATGACGCACTCTGTCATCAGCACCATACCGGCGATGGAGGCGGCATTTTCGAGTGCCACGCGGGTCACCTTGGTCGGGTCGATGACGCCGGCCTTTTTCAGGTTGGTGTATTCACCGGTGCGGGCGTTGAAGCCAAAGTCGCCTTTGCCTTCGTGAACGCGCTGGAATACGACGCTTCCTTCCAGACCTGCATTTTCAGCGATCACACGGACAGGAGCTTCGAGCGACTTGCGAACGATGTTGACACCGATCGTTTCGTCGTCGTTGCGGCCTTTCACGTTGTCAAGTGCAGCAATGCAACGCACCAGGGCTACACCACCACCAGGCACGATACCTTCTTCGATGGCAGCGCGGGTGGCGTGCAGGGCATCGTCCACGCGGTCTTTCTTTTCTTTCATTTCCACCTCGGTGGGTGCACCTACGTTGAGCACGGCAACACCGCCGGCCAGTTTGGCGAGGCGCTCCTGCAACTTCTCACGGTCGTAGTCAGAAGTGGTGGTTTCGATCTGCTGCTTGATCTGGGCGATGCGGGCTTTGATGTCCTCTTCAGCGCCTTTGCCGTTGACGATGGTGGTGTTGTCTTTGTCAACGGTGATCTTCTCAGCCTGACCGAGATCCTGGAGGGTTGCGTTTTCCAGCTTGAAGCCTTTCTCTTCGGAAATCACCTGACCACCGGTGAGGATGGCGATGTCTTCGAGCATGGCCTTGCGGCGATCACCGAAGCCGGGAGCTTTCACGGCTACCACTTTCAGGCCACCGCGCAGGCGGTTCACAACGAGAACACCCAGTGCCTGGCTTTCAACATCTTCGGCAATGATAAGCAGCGGACGACCAGTGCCGGCAGCTTTCTCGAGGATGGGCAGGATTTCCTGCAGGTTGCTGATCTTCTTGTCGTAGATCAGGATGTACGGATTCTCATACTCCGTAACCATCGTGTCGGGGTTGGTGACGAAGTAGGGAGAAAGGTAACCGCGGTCGAACTGCATACCCAATACCTCTTCCACATAGGTTTCGGTTCCCTTCGCTTCTTCAACGGTGATGACGCCGTCTTTGCTCACCTTTTTCATTGCGTCAGCGATGAGCTTACCGATTTCTTCGTCGTTGTTGGCAGAGATGGCTGCCACCTGCTCGATTTTCTTGAAATCGTCACCGATGGTTTCTGATTGCTTCTTCAGCGCTTCGATGACCTTGGCCACGGCAGTGTCGATACCGCGCTTGAGGTCGATGGGGTTGGCGCCTGCAGCCACGTTTTTCAATCCTGCGGTGATCATTGCCTGTGCCAGCACAGTAGCAGTGGTGGTACCGTCACCGGCAATGTCGCTGGTTTTTGAGGCCACCTCTTTAACCATCTGTGCACCCATGTTTTCTACCGGGTCTTCCAGTTCGATTTCTTTGGCAACGGACACGCCGTCTTTGGTTACGGCAGGTGCACCGAAGCTCTTTTGGATGACCACGTTGCGGCCTTTGGGGCCGAGGGTAACTTTTACTGCATTTGCCAGGGCGTCCACACCAGCTTTAAGGGCTTCCCGGGCATCTCTATTGAAAGAAATTTCTTTTGCCATGATTGGTTTCCTTTTTTGTTAGAATGAATGATTGGTTTGCTGACAGTGCCTTGCTTCTGCAAAACACCTGCAACAATAGAAATAGATTATCCGAGAACGACAAGGATGTCATCCTCACGCATGATGAGGTAGTCCTCACCTTCGTAAGACATTTCCTGGCCGGCGTATTTTCCGTACAGCACAATGTCTCCAACTTTTACTGAAAGTGCTTTGCCATCTTTTCCGGGTCCGACGGCAACGACTTCACCGCGCTGCGGCTTTTCTTTGGCGGTGTCAGGGATGATGATGCCCCCTTTGGTTTTTTCTTCGGCAGGTGCCGGTTTCACAACAACTCTGTCGTTGATGGGCTTGAATTTCATAGTTAAAATCCGTTTTGTTAGTTGATGATTAGATCGCGTGGTTGAAGGAGGGGCAAGCTGGCGCTTTTTCGCTTCGCAAAATGGCAGACTGCACCCTCCGGTGATTCTCCGGCCACTCTATCAGACTCCGTGCCACCCGGAAAAAGGTGTCATTATGGCACCATGTGGCAGAATCATTGGAAAATCAACCTGACAGGACTTTCTGATATTGACATTTTGGCGGGGAAGGCGGTGCCTGGCTCGGGGCTGGTAGCTCGTAGCTGTTAGCTCGTAGTCAGTGCTGGTATAACCCAATCTAAAGGGATGAGGGATGCCCCGAAAGCTTTCGGGGGAGGGATGAAAGGTGCTAGCGCCCCCCAAACTCTACACCCTACACTCTACACCCTACACCCTAAACCCTACACTCTCAAGATTCAGACGTTGCGGTGCAACGTCTCTACCGACATTGGGAAGAGGGATGAAAGGAGCTAGCGCCCTACTCTCTACTCCCTACTCCCTACTCCCTACTCCCTACTCTCAATCATCCCCCATTAACCACAGCCAGTTTGCCGTCATTGCTGGCGGCGAGGCGGGTGACGTGGGTGATACCGATGCCTTTCAGGTCGGCCACTTCCTGCCAGTCGCCGGGTTCTTTTGGGTGGTAGCGGAACAGGCGGCTGCCTTTGGCCATGAGCAGGGCTCCGTCGGGCATGATGACGAAATCTTCACTGCCGGGGATGGTTTTTACGATGACCTCCACCTCCAGGGTTTCCGGATCCATGGCTTTGATGACCCAGTTGTTGTCGGTGATCTTGTGAACGAAGACCAGCCGGCCCGAGGGAGAGGTGGCAAAACAACGGCCCACGCTGGGTGCCAGGTGTTTGGTGCTTTCGTCCCGCAGGTCACCGAGGGAGAGGTAATTCACTTCGGCCACGTTGAAAAGGGCCACGCGGAAGGCGTCGATCCAGTGGTAATAGCCGATGCCCCGCAAAAAGCGGAACACCGGACTGCCTTTGTCTTTGCGGTCGAGCGGGTATTTCCACAGGCGCTGTGTGCGCTCGGCGTCGGTTTCCACACGCACCACAGAGAAGTACAATTTGTCAGGTGTGGTTTTCGGTGAGTATTCAGACTCCGGTGTTTTGGTCATGCGCAGCACAGTCTTGCGCTGCAAGTTCAGCAGGTAGATATCGGTCTGGTGCTCTTCCGGTTTTCCGACGGTGAGCAGAAGCTCGTTGTTACTGAGGAAAAATGGCTGGTTGTTGTAGCCGTCAGGATTGAAACTGGTGAGCAAAAGAGGATGCTTGAAAAGGTATGTGCTGTCGGCTTTTTCCATTTGCAACAGGTAAACCTGTGTTTTCGGCAGGTCCATTTGCCCGAAGGCAATCTGCAAACAAAATACGCTGAGCAACAAGGGGAGTGAATTCTTTCTCATATCAACTGTTTTTGCAATTAGCCGAACAAAGTAATGGATATTCACCCAAAGTTTTGAATACGTTGCTTTATTGTTGAGATTTTGACGGCAATTGATACCGTCCTATGTTTCTCATTCTCAAAATCCTCAATCCTCCCGGTATGAAATCACGCTACTTGTTCCACTTTGCTTTTTCTTCCACAATGCTGCTTTTAGTGGCCATCTCCTGTCAGGGCCAAAACCTCCAGCTGGTCAATTTTTCCGATGGCTTTGACCGGCCGGTGGACATCGCCCACTGCGGTGACGACCGGCTCTTCATTGTGGAGCAGTTCACCGGCAGGATCTGGATCCTCGACCGGGAGGGCAACCGCCTGCCGGAACCCTTCCTCGACCTGCCACCCGTGAGCACCCAAAACGAGCAGGGCCTGCTGGGGCTGGCTTTCCATCCGGATTATCAGGACAACGGCTTTTTCTTCGTCAACTACACCCGCACCAACGGCGACACCCGGGTGTCGCGCTTTCAGGTGAGCGCCGACGACCCCAACCAGGCCGACCCCAACAGCGAGCTGGTGCTTTTTGAAGTGGACCAGCCCTATGCCAACCACAATGGCGGCTGCCTCAAGTTCGGCCCCGACGGCTACCTCTACATCGGCCTTGGCGATGGTGGTAGCGGCGGCGACCCCCAGGGCAATGGCCAGAAAACCGGCACCATGCTCGGCAAAATGCTCCGCATCGACGTGGACAACGGCAGCCCTTACGCCGTTCCTGCCGACAATCCTTTCGTCAATGTTTCCGGTTACCTGCCGGAGATCTGGGCCCTGGGCCTGCGCAACCCCTGGCGATACAGCTTCGACCGGCTCACCGGCGATCTCTGGATCGGTGACGTGGGGCAAAACAACTGGGAGGAAGTGGACTTCCAGCCCGCCACCAGCACCGGCGGCGAGAATTACGGCTGGCGTTGTTACGAAGGAAACCACAGCTTCAACACCACCGGCTGCGGCCCAATGAGCGATTACGTTTTTCCGGTGGCGGAATACGCCAATGCCGGCGCCGACTGTTCCGTGACGGGCGGATTCGTGTACCGGGGCCTCAACTTTCCAAACCTCTATGGGCATTACCTCTACACGGACTATTGCAGCGGCAAGATCTGGAGCCTGACCCCCGACGGTAGCGGCGGCTGGAACAACCAACTGCTCAAAGACCTCAACAACTTCCAGTTTGTCTCCTTCGGTGAAAACAAAAACGGGGAGCTCTTCCTGGCAGCCCTCGGCAGCGGCATCATCTACCGGGTTACCGATTCCGATTTGCAATGGGACTATTCCTCCAATTTGCAGCCTGCTTCTTGCCCGGGGGCAAATGATGGATTTATCAGCATCAGTTTCAACGCCGTTGCGCCGGCCATGCAATACCTGTGGAACACCGGCGACACCACTTCAATTATCACCGACCTGCCGGGGGGCATCTACACCGTGACCATCACAGCCCCGAATGGTGCCACTGCCACCGAGACATTCGAGCTGCCGGAATCGGTGCTGCAGCTCAGCGGCGTGGTGACACCCGTTACCTGCCCCGGCGACAGCGACGGCGCCATTGACCTCACCCTTACGGGCAACGTCGAACCAGCCCACGCCAGTTGGAGCGACGGCTCCGACGAATTTGACAGAACCGGGCTCAGCGAGGGTACTTACAGCGTGACCGTCACCACCGATGAGGGCTGCACCCTGACCCAGACTTTTGGTGTGGGGGCGGCCAATGATGCACCGACTGTGCCCGTGATACAATTGCAGAATGACACGGTGCTGAGCGTGCCAGATACCTACAGCGCTTACCAGTGGTTCCTCAATGGGGAGGAAATCCCCGGGGCCAACGGTGCCAGCTGGGTGGCGCAGGAATCCGGCCTCTACACTGTGGTGGTGGGCAATGCCGCCGGCTGCACCAGCACCTCAGATCCCATCCTGGTGGAGCTGACCAGCACGACACAGTTGCCCGAAGGGCTAAGGGAAGCCAGCGTTCAGCCCAACCCCTTCTCAGCGTCACTGGGTCTGGAATTGCGCAGCGAAAGGCCATTGGATTTGGAATTGAAGCTGCTGAATATGAATGGTCAAGTGGTAAATGAAAAAGCCCTTCGGGTAAATGGCTTTTCGAAGCTGAGCCTCGATACGGCTGATTTAACCGAAGGGACTTATGTGCTGACATTGCGCAGCGAAGGCCGGCAATGGTCAACCAGGGTGGTCAAATCAAAACACTGACCTCAGGCAGCCATGGCCGCCCCCAGCCGGTTGAGGATGTGCGACCACAGGTCTTCCAGCGGGATGATCTCCCATTCGGAGGTGAGGCCCCGGTAGTGGAAGGGTGTTTCCTGCATGGCGCTCAGGTACTTTTCGGTGTTGCGGAGTTCAGAAGGTTCAAAGTCCGCACGGCTGAGCTGGTTGAGCAGGCGGATGAACTGGATGAGCCGGTTGTTTTCCTCCTTTTTCAGTTGTTTGTTGGCATAGAGGCGCAGGCGGTTGACGCAGTCTGCTGCCATGTGTTCGTCTTTGCCGAGGCAGAACAGAAGCTGTGCAATGACCAGGTGGATGGTGAACACCCGCTGGTCTTTCGGATACACGATGGGGTCACTGAGGAAACGGCTGAGGCGGAAGCTGTAATTGCCCACCGGCGGGATGTTGGATTTGGTGGTGCCCAGCAGTTCCATGAAGTAATGGAGATAAACTTCGTAAACCTTCCAGCGCTCCCGGGTGGCCAGGTCGATTTTGTTGAATTTCTTGTGTTTGACGGCCCGGGAGTAGATGGCCAGGGCGTGGATGTAGTTGCCGGAATGCAGTGCCAGCAGCAGGTAGTATTCCAGAAACTTCGACCAGGTTTGTGAACCGGCCGTAAAGGTCTCCAGGGCTTTTTCGGCTGTGGCCTGCCCGTTGCTGAAGTCTTTGAGGTGCAGGAAGGCCGACATTTTGCGAAGCTGAAAAGCAGCCAGCACATTGTCCTGATAGTACTGCGGGTGTTTGTTGATGTAGTCCTCGGCACGCTCGCAAATGAGCAGCATGGAGTTGAAATCCCGCTGTATTTCAAAGTTGCAGATCCAGCCCATGTACATGTTGTAAAAGACGACGGGCGAGTCGTATTGTTCCGAGAGCTCAACCAGCTTGTTGCACTGTTCATCGATGAAGGGCAGCACCTCCGGTAGTTTGTCTTTGGGTGTTTTCATCTTGAGCCGGATGCGCTGGAATGCTTCCTCGCTGTCGTGTTCAGCTTGCAAGACCGGGGAAAATTCTTTCAGATATGCGTCGTAAACTTCAAATTCCTTTTCGTCTTCTTCTTTGGCCGCAAACTCCCGCAGAATACGGGAAGTGTTCACAATGACATCGGCAAAGTTGAACTTCAGGGCCGTGGTCAGAATGGAGCGGGCCAGGTCTTTCGCACTCAGGAAAGCTTCGTTGGCAATGAGGATTTTGACCAGGGTCCAGTCCTTGTTGCAGGAGTAGTAGGCTCTTTCATAGCTGCCGGCAGAAGGGGTGTTGATGTCGAGAAAAAACAGGGTATTGAAAAGGCGTTTGCGGAAGCGGGATTTCAGTTGGCGGTATTTATCGGAGGTGGGGCTGCTATTGTAAAGAAGGGTGGCGGCGTCTCTGTCGTTTCTGAGTTTGTTGCCCATCAGGGCTTCGTAAAATTGTCCGAATTTGCTTTCAGGGTTGTCAAGGATGGTGCTGTCGATAATTTCTATTTTTCTCACCTTTTTCTTGGTGAGGATGCGTGATACCTCTATCAAATTCTTCATAAATCCTGCGAAGTTTTGGTTGGTGATTGTTTCGCAGAACACCCTGTGTGCCATCGGGGAATTGAGGTGGAGGAGGTGTATCTTGATTCACTCAGGTTTCAAGGATTGCCATTGGCAAGCGCATGTGGGGGGCAGGTTAAGAATGGCCACAAGTCTGTCCTTTGCTTTTTTCTCATCCGAAACGAGTGGCCGGAAGGGAAGGCCTGGGGAGTTTGGTCAGAACAAATGTCTGACCCCGTTTCGTTATGAGCATTGCCTGTCACAATGCAAGAACTGTTCCCTTGTGACATCACAAAACGGACTTTGCCGCTGCCTTGTCGGCCGCATTTCCAACTTTCTGCATGGGTAATTGCCGGGCAGTCAGGCCAATTAGCGAACCAACAATTTTTTCACAATTTTTCCCGACGGGCTCTGAAAATGAATGAAATAAATGCCGGGCTCCAGCACATGGTTCACAGTCAGATTGGTTTCGCCTGCCGGCAATTTTTCTTCAAACAAAACAGCCCTTCGCCTGCCGGCAATGTCATAGACCGTGGCTTTTCCTTCCGTCGCCTGCGGCAACATTACCCGAAGGAAAAACTGCCCGCCGGTGGCCGGATTCGGAAAGATCTCCAGCCTGGTTGCGGTCTCTTCGACTTCCTCATCAGCGGTGTAAACTGTCGGGGCTTCCAGCTTTTTGCTGAAGTAGAGACGGAATTCTCCCGGACCAAAATCCAGTGAGGTAGTGCCGTTCACTTCCAGGCTGTCGCCGGAGAAGTATTCGTAGTACCATCCATTTTCCGGGAAATCAGCGGTGAGGGTTGCATTTCCAATGCCGAAGTTCCCCATTACCACGGCCTCCATGGTGTCAGCGTGCAGGTAGATGTATTTCTGGAAGCCGTTCACATTCAGGTCGAAATCGGTGGTGTGGAGCAGGTCAACATTGTTTCGGAGCCAGAGCAGTTTTCTGGCGTTGTTGTACACATTCACCCGGTCGGGCTGGTAGGCATAATCCCAGCGGATGGGTTTGGGGTCCAGTCGGCAGTCGTTGCTCACGGTGCCGTTGGTGCAGGTGTTGATGGAGTAGTCGTAGCCCAGCTCACCAAACTGCCAGAGCATTTTGGGGCCGGGGATGGTGTAGAAAAAGGTGTTGGCCAATTCCACCCGGTCGAGGGCGGTGGGCAGGTCTTTTACGCTGTAGTTGAGGCCGCCGTTGCCGAACTGGAGGTTTTTGTACATCATGCGCTCCTCGTCGTGGCTTTCCATGTAGGCCAGCACACCCGGCACCGTCCAGCCCCGGCTTTTGTAGCTGGCACCTGAGAGGTCGGAGCTGTAGCCCATGGCCGCTTCAAGGTACTCGTTGTGGATGCCAAAGCCACCCCATACCAGTGCGCCGTACTCCACCAGTTCTTTTTCCTCATTCCAGTCGGTGAAATGTTCCAGAATGTTGTAAGCACCGGGAGCGGTTTCCCATACTGCATCCATGTAATCCTTCAGAATGGCGATGCGACTGGCGTCGTAATTGCCGGCGTGCCAGGGGCCGTTCACGTTCTGGGTGAAGCCTTTGGAAAGGTCGAAGCGGAAGCCGTCCACATGGTATTCATCCAGCCAGTGTTGCAGCGTTTTTTTGACGTAAAACTTTGTGGCCGGGCTCTCGTGGTTGAAATCGTAAAACACATTGAAATCGTGGGTGGGGTCTTCGTTGAGCCAGGGGTTGTCTGGTGCCGGCTTATAGGCTGCATCGTTCCAGTAAAGCATGGCCAGCGGATTCTTCTCATGGGCGTGGTTGAACACCACATCAAGGATTACGGCGATACCCCTTTCGTGGCAGGCATCCACCAGAGCTTTGAAAGCATCCGGCGTTCCGTAATATTTGTCGAGGGCATAGTGGTAGGTGGGGTTGTAGCCCCAGCTGATGTTGCCGTCAAACTCACTCACGGGCATCAGCTCGATGGCATTGATGCCGAGCTCAGCCAGGTAGTCCAGCCGCTCGGTGAGGTGCTGAAAGTCGTGCTCTCCGACCCAATCCCTCAGCAGCAGTTCATAGATCACCAGCTTCTCTTTGGCCGGGCGCTGAAAGTCGGTCACCTGCCAGTTGTAAGCTGCTTTGCCGGGCTGCATCAATGAAACGATGCCGGTGGTTTTTCCGGTGGGGTAGGGTGGCAGGTTGGGCCAGGTTTGTTCCGGAATCCAGCTGTCGTTTGCCGGGTCCAGAATCAGCTCACTGTAAGGGTCGCCAATGCGGATGCTGCCATCCACCAGGTATTGAAAAGCGTAGTATTGGCCGGGCGTCAGCCCGCCGATCTGGATCCACCAGGTGCTGCCGTCGGGCGTCAGGTTGAGCTGATAATCGGTGTGCACTTTCCAGTCGTTGAAGTCGCCGATGAGGAAGACGTTTTCCTTGCCGGGAGCATACAGGGCGAAGATGGCGGCCGTGTCGCCCAGGTAGGTGATACCCGGCTCTGCGCCTGCCGGCAGGTCTGCAATGACCGGGTCGTTGGGCACCAGGTAGGTGAAGCTGCGGCTGTCAACAGCCGTGTCGTTGCGCTCACCCAGGAACAGGATTTCGTGGGTGCCACTGCCGCTGACATTGATGTTGTAGTTCAGCGTTTTGCCGAAGGTGGAAAAAATCAAATTGCCGTTGTCGAAGAGACTGAGGGTGGCATCCTCGGTGGCTTCTCCCTGCACGGGAATGACCTGGCCGGGCGTTGCGAAGATCAAAGTTTCCGAAGGAGAGGTCAGTGTCACATGAAATTCCGCCGCATCCGGATAAACAGGGTAAAAAATATCGGCTCCGCCAACGTCCTTTCCCTCTTTGCTGCCATCGGCATTGCGGAAGACAAAAGCCAGCTTTTCAATGGTCTCATTGGGGTTGCTGACGCCATAGTACTCCAGGATGCTCGGTGCAATGTCGTAGCTGTACTGGTTGGGTTGCCCGGGCACGGGGGTCATCTTCCAGGCTGCATTGGCCACGCCCCAGGTAGTCACCACGTGCTTCCAGTCGGAAGGGGAGGTGCTTTCGGAGGTGATGAGGCCGGTGTGCACATACACATCGCAGTTGCAGTTGGCCAGTCCTCCTGTGCCCTGTGTGGCATCGAAATAAACCGTTACCGGCTGGCTGGGCGTGGGAAAAACGGGGTCCGTCCAGATGAGTTGGGAGTGCAGGGTGGCACTGATACACAGTAATACTATTGACAGCGGGAATCTCATTTCGGAAAGTTGTTTGACGGTGGAATTTGGCAGGACAGCAAAGAAAAACAGAAATCAGATGCTGGCACAGGCTGCATGAGAACAATGTTCAGGTTTTGACGAAAAATGGATACTTGTCGGTGATGCCGCCATAGATCTGTGTGGTTTATGGTAGCTTTGGAGTTTCGTTTACAATTCAATCATTTACTATTATGTCTCTCAGATCATTTTTCAGCCTTTTGGCCCTTTGTTCTTTAACTGTTTTCTTCGCCTGCGGCAACGACCAGGATGTCCGTGATGCCGCCACCGAAAGCGTTGCAACTCCGACTAACGACGCCGTGACCACCACTCCGCAAACAACCCCTCCACCAGCCACTCCCGAACCTGCCCAAAATGCAGAAGGAGTTTGGCACTACACCTGCCCCAACGGATGTGAAGGTGGAGGCGGAGCTGCCGGCCCTTGCCCGAAATGTGGCGCTCAACTGGCTCACAACCAGGCCTATCACGCCTCCAACAGCACGCAGACCACCCCGCCGGTGCAACTGCAAAACAACCAGCCCGCTGCCACTCCCGAACCTGCACAGAATGCAGCCGGCGTATGGCATTACACCTGCCCCAATGGTTGTGAAGGTGGAGCTGGCTCTGCCGTTCCCTGTCCAAAATGCGGAGCTACCCTGGCCCACAACCAGGCTTATCACCAGTAAGAAGACCTAAGTCACAAAGCATAAATAGGCTGTGCCGGATGTTTGCATCTGGTACGGCCTTTTGTTTTGGGGGTAACTATACATTCCCAGCTTTTGTGGATAACCAAATTGAATTTCTTGTTCAATAATCATCGGTGTTCACCAAAAGTGAACATCGAAAATTTTCGAACCAATCAAATGACCAGATTCCTTCCCATCTTCCTTTTTACAAGCCTGACCCTGGCCACCGCCTGCTCCGATGGGCCGGCGCTTTCCGGCAAGATCCACCTGAAAGCCGGCTCTGAATGGAAGCCCATGGTTTACCTCCTCGATCCCGGTAGCTGGGGCGCCGTGGCAAAGAACTTTTCCGGTACCCTGCTGGATTCTGCTGCCATTGCCGCTGATGGCAGCTTTTCCTTCGGCAAAATGCCGGCGGTGAACGGGCCCGTTCTTTTGGAACTGACCATCCAGCGCAAGGACCAGAAACTTTTCCCCAACCGGCTGGAGGATGAGAATCCTGCCGTTGCCAACTACATGCCCTTCATTTGGGAACCCGGTAAAAACCTGAATGTGAGCGCTGATGCCGATGCCTTTCAGAAGACTTTCACCATCGAAAATCCCGATCCGGAAAATGCTGCCATGCTGCAACTGCGTGACCTGCGGCTGAGTGCCTTTCAGCAATTCCTTTCGGAAAACGCCCCCGACACCCACACTGTTGAGGGCCTGATGAACCATGAGGAGGCCCTCAAAGCCTACCAAAGCCGTTTGATGGAATTTGCCGAAGAAGACGACCTGCTGCTGCCGGCCCTGACCGCCATCCGCTGGGTGAGCCCGGAAGCTGACTATGAGCGGGTGCCGGAGTTCATCGTCGCCCAGGCCGAAAAGTGGCAGGCCAGATTTCCCGACCACCCCTGGGTGCAACAACTCGCCGCTGCCGCCGACCGTTCAAAACTGCTAGTGCTCATCGGCGACACCATCCCGGACTACCCCATGCCCATGCATGCCGGCGACACCATTCCCCTTCGGAAAATGCTGGCTGCCCGCCTCACCATCCTTGACCTCTGGGCCTCCTGGTGCGCCCCCTGCCGCAAGGAAAACCGCAACTACCTGGTGCCGCTCTGGGATAAATACCACGACCAGGGTTTCCAGATCATCGGCTATGCCCTCGATGCCGGCCGCGGCGCCTGGACCTCCGCCATCCAAAAAGACGGCGCCGACCGCTGGCTCCACGCCTCCGACCTCAACGGCGATGATTCGCCCTTTTTCAGAACCCTCCGCATCAGCACCATCCCCGCCAACTTCCTCCTCGACGCCAATGGCAAGGTGGTGGCCAAAAACCTGCACGGCGAGGAACTGGTGGAGTGGGTGGAGGAGTGGATGAAGAATTGAGGAACTGAAGAACTGAGCCCCGAAGCCGATATCCCGAAAGTTTTCGGGATCGGCTTTCGGGGGGAGGAACCGAGCCTCGATGTCGGGGGGCACTCAGGCGACTTCATTAACGGATCATCTTTTTTCACTGAAAGATCGGTAGGTACCCGGGCTTTTAGAAAGTACATTTCTTATATTGCCCTTTGGTAAAATTTGTGGCTTCGGATTATTGAATCCGGATTGATGTGATCGAATCTGTCCATCCACCCTCAAATGGTATATCAAATGAAAACACTGCTGAATGACATCAGAGAAATCATACTTCAGGCCAGGCAAAGAGCCGTACGTTCAGTTAACCATGAATTGACCGTTGCCTATTGGAACATCGGACGAAGGCTGGTGGAGGAAGAACAACAGGGTAGTAGCAGGGCAATTTATGGCAAAGCCCTGGTTGAGGATATAGCATCCAAACTGACTGCTGAATTTGGCAGTGGATTCTCAGCTAATAACCTCTGGCGCATGCGAGACTTTTTTCTAACCTTTCCAAATCTTGACGCGCTGAGTCAAGAATTGACATGGACACATTATAGAACTTTGGTTAAGATAAAGGATCCTGACAAAAGAACTTTTTACATCTCTGAAGCAGTCAAGAATGCCTGGTCTGTCCGGCAATTGAAACGCCAAATAGACAGCATGCTCTACGAAAGGCTGCTGCTGAGCAAGGATAAGGAGGCAGTGTTGGCCGTGGCAAAAGGAGAAGCCAATCCAACCCGTCCACAAGACATCATTAAAGACCCAACTGTTTTGGAGTTTTTAGGTTTAAAGCCTCAGGCTGCGTATTATGAAAGTGATCTCGAGCAAGCTATAATTACACACCTACAGGAATTCCTTTTGGAATTGGGCGATGGTTTCTCTTTCGTGGCACGTCAAAAACGTATCAACCTGGGAGGCGATGAGTTTAGGATTGACCTTGTTTTTTACAACCGTCTTCTTCAGTGTTTTGTACTCTTTGATATAAAAACTGAGAAGATTACGCATGGTGACCTGGGTCAGTTACAGATGTATGTAAACTATTATGACAGGGATGTAAAGGCCGACCATGAAAACCCTACCATTGGAGTATTGCTGTGTGCAGATAAAAATGATGTTGTGGTTCAGTACTCTTTACCGGAAAGCAACACTCAAGTTTTCGCATCTAAATACCAGTTGCATCTCCCCACTGAAGACCAGTTGAAACTTGAAGTGAGAAAGGAATTGACGAGGTTTTCCAATAAAAAACAGGGCTGATTCATAAAGGAATCGAAGAACTGATACCCCCAACAAAAAAAGGCAGCCCAAAGGCTGCCTTTCTACTTAATGGTCGGGGTGACTGGATTCGAACCAGCGACCTCACGCCCCCCAGACGTGCACTCTAACCGGGCTGAGCTACACCCCGAATTGGGTTTTCCGGCTTGAGCCGGAAAGGATTATGGGGGATTATACGGATTATGGAGGATTATAGAGGATTATAGGGATTATGGGTGCGAAATAACTTAACCCGCTATCCCCGAAGAACAACGGGGCCATAATCTTCATAATCCTCCATAATCTTCATAATCCCTCATAAACCCCAAAGAAGTGGGTGTTACTGGATTCGAACCAGTGACCTCTACCCTGTCAAGGTAGCGCTCTAAACCAACTGAGCTAAACACCCGTGCAGGGTTGGGGGCCCATCTTTTTGGGCGGCTGCAAAAATAGAAAATTTTGAATCGGGGCAAAGCTATTTTTTCGTTTTTGCGAAGCGAAAAAAAACAAAAACCTGCCTTGCTGAAAACACAAAGAGGGAGCAGCGGCAGGCTACTCCCTCTTTGATTGATGCTGGAATCAGCATTATGGAGCTCTGTAGCCGGATGACAATCCTTTAGCCAGCATCTCATGCAGCTTTCAGGATGTTTGGGATATAAACCTGTGCGACCCTTGGTGCTGCAGTTCTCTCCGGATTTCTTGTGACCTTTAATAGGTGTAGTAGGGCAAAAAAGGAGGGTAAGAAAGTTTTAACCAGCAAGTAGATGAATTTTCTTTTCAAGGCAACAAACATGTTAAATGATTGAATGTCAGTAGATTATTTTTTGAATTAGTATTTGTAGAATTGTTACAGAAAAAATAAATTCAAAAAGAAGTGGTATCGGGTCAAGTAATTCCCTAATTTTGTACGAGCTCTACGGAAAATAAAACTGCAATACTTGCAGATAATTAAATCGTAAAATTATTACAAATGTATAGCAAGCTGGAAGAGATAGGGAGCATTATTACGGGAGTCTACGAAAAAGGAAGGCCTTCTGGAGACACCTACTACTTGCAAGCAAAGCATTTTGACGAGCAGGGAAAGTTTTGTGACGACAACATTATAAGTCCTGAAATCCACATGGAGGACAGGCTCGAAAAACACATCCTTCAAGACAAAGACTTATTGATAACCGCCAAAGGTGAAAGAAATCGGGTCTGCCTTTACCAAAGTGAAATTGGACAAGCGGTCGCCTCCTCCACCTTTTTTGTAATTCGGTTGCACGAACCGGGCATCTTGCCGGAATATCTCCAATGGTACCTGAACACGGCTAAAATGCAAAGCTTGCTTTCGAGCTTGTCAAAAGGCACTCACATTCTTTCATTGTCAAAAAAAGCATTGGCAAAAGTGAAAATTGAAATACCTCCATTAGCGAAACAACGAGCCGTTTTGAAATTCCAATCACTCTGGGATTCGGAGCGAAAAATCACCATGGAGTTACTGGAACAAAAAGAAACCTATTACCAAACCCTGTTATTTAACTTTACACATCAAAATTAACTGAAAAATGAGCAAGACCACCAAAGAAGATATTTTCAAAGTAGTCTGGCGGGCGTGTGACTCCTTCCGGGGCGTCATTGACCCTGCACAATACAAGGATTATGTACTGACCATGCTTTTTATAAAGTACGTGAGTGATGTCTGGAAAGACAAAATGGAGCAGTATCTCGAAAAATACAACGGCGATAAAGACCGTGCCGAATGGGCAATGCGTCGGGAAAGATTTGTAGTCCCTCCGCATTCGAGATTTGACTATCTCTACCAACACCGGAACGAAGCCAACATCGGTGAATTGATCAATCAGGGCTTGGAGGCATTGGAAGAGGAAAATCCCGGAAAGCTATCGGGTGAAGATGGCTCTGGCGTGTTCAGAAACATTGACTTCAACACCAGCAACCTGGGGGATGTCAAGGACAAAAACACCCGCCTGAAAAACCTCCTCATTGACTTTAGTGATAAGAAATTGGATTTGCGTCCATCTCATTTAGATGGTAGTGATATTATCGGGGATGCCTATGAGTTTTTGATTGCTCATTTCGCTTCTGATGCAGGTAAAAAGGCTGGTGAATTCTATACACCAAAAGAAGTTTCTACTCTTCTGGCTAAACTCACTAGATCAAAACCGGGCGCCAGAATATGCGACCCCACCTGTGGCTCCGGCTCTTTGCTCATCAAAGCCGGCAAAGAGGTAGGCACCGACAACTTCTCGCTCTATGGACAAGAAGCCAACGGCAGCACCTGGGCGCTGGCAGTCATGAACATGTTCCTGCACGGCATGGACAACGCCACCATCCGCTGGGGCGACACCATCCGAAATCCGAAACTTAAGGAAGGCGACACACTCATGAAATTTGATACCGTCGTCGCCAATCCCCCCTTCAGCCTCGACAAATGGGGTGCAGAAGAAGCCGCCGCTGATACCCACAATCGCTTTTGGAGAGGAGTGCCGCCTAAAAGCAAAGGTGACTGGGCATTTATTTCCCACATGATAGAAACCGCTTACGAGGGCAAAGGCAAAGTCGGGGTGGTGGTGCCGCACGGCGTACTTTTCCGGGGCAGCTCTGAGGGGAAAATCCGCCAAAAAACCATCGAGGAAAACCTCCTGGAAACCGTCATCGGGCTGCCCGCCAATTTGTTTTTCGGCACGGGCATACCCGCCGCCATTTTGGTCTTCAACAAAGGTAAAGGCGACAACAAAAACGTCCTCTTCATTGATGCCAGCCAACACTACGAGCAGGGCAAAAACCAAAACCGCTTGCGGGACGAAGACATCCAAAAAATCGTGGACACCCATCGGCAATTTGAAGCCGGCAAACTAAACCCCGGCGTCGTGGAAGATAAATTTGCGTACGTCGCCACCTTCGAAGAAATCAAAGAAAACGAATTCAACCTCAACATCCCCCGGTATGTGGACACCTTTGAAGAAGAGGAAGAGGTGGACCTCAAAGCCGTGCAGCAACGCATCGCCCAATTGGAAAAAGAACTGTCGGAAGTGCAGGGGCAAATGGCGGATTATCTGAAAGAACTGGGATTAAATTGATAAAACATGAACGAAACAAACATCATTTTTTATCGAACCAAAGACGGTGCGGTCAGAATAGAAATCCGCTTTGAAGACGAGACTTTTTGGCTCACCCAAAAAAAGCTGGCAGAACTGTTTGGCGTGGAAGTACAGACCATCAATTATCACTTGAAGGAGATTTTTAAGAGCGGCGAATTGCAGGAGGATTCAACTATTCGAAAAATTCGAATAGTTCAAACCGAGGGAAGCCGGGAAGTCAGCCGGACTGTAGATTTTTACAACCTCGACGCCATTATAGCTGTGGGCTACCGGGTGAACAGCTACCAGGCGACACAGTTTCGCATTTGGGCAACCAATGTACTCAAAGAGTTTTTACTCAAAGGCTTTGTGCTGGACGACGAGCGGCTCAAGCAGGGCAAGCGCTTTGACAAAGACTATTTTGATGAATTGCTCGAACGTATCAGGGCGATACGGGCATCTGAAAGGCGGTTTTATCAGAAAATTACCGACCTGTACGCCGAGGCAAGTATTGATTACGACCCCAAAGCCCCTATCACCCAACAATTTTACCAGACTGTACAGAATAAACTGCATTGGGCAATTACAGGACAGACTGCTGCGGAAATAATTGCCAACCGGGTGGATGCTGCCAAACCCAACATGGGACTGACCACCTGGAAAAATGCCCCAGAAGGAAAGATTTTAAAATCAGACACACACATAGCTAAAAACTATCTCAACGAACAGGAAATAGCAGAGCTCGAACGCATTGTCACCATGTATCTCGACTATGCCGAAAATCAGGCAAAACGACACATACCAATGACCATGAAGGATTGGGTACAAAAACTGGATGCTTTTCTGCAATTCAATGAATACGACGTGCTAAAGGATGCGGGGAAGGTCTCGGCTAAGGTGGCAAAGGAATTAGCATACCGGGAATACGAAAAATATCAAAAACTACAGGATCGGCTTTATGAATCGGATTTTGATAAAGCCATTAAAAAACTGCAAACAGGAAATGATCGAAAAAGATAAAAAATCAAGGAGTAAAAAGCGCCCTGCGATTCCACAAAGGATAAAAACCAAACTGTGGTTGGCATCTGGTGGACGTTGTGAATTCCAGGGGTGCAACATACCTCTTTGGAGGGATGATAGTGATTTCGCAGAGTTAAACAGATCATACATTGCCCATATTTATGGCTATGCTGAAAATAGTGCTAGATACGACAAAATTTTATCTCCTAAACTTGAGAAAGATTTTTCCAATCTTATGCTGATGTGTGATACACACCATAGACGTATAGATAGTGAAAAAACAAGAGGGCAATATCCTGCTGAAAGGTTGATTAAAATGAAAAAAGACCATGAAAGTAGGATTGAATTCCTGACAGGATTAACACCAGACAAAAGGAGTCATGTAGTTTTATTTGGGTCGAAAATAGGTGTACATGAGTCCCCTTTACATATCAATCGAGTTCATGAAGCGTTGTTACCAAACTATTACCCAGCTTCCCCTAATCCAATCGAATTAGGATTAAGTAATAGTTCTTTTGAAGATTCAAGAGATAATTATTGGAACATACAAACAGAAAACCTTATGACACAGTTTATGCAAAAAATAGGTACCATTAAAGGAACACATGAAGTCCAACATTTTTCAATTTTTGCTTTAGCACCACAACCTCTTCTTATTAAACTGGGCACATTATTCAGCGATATATATTCAGCTGAAGTATATCAATTGCATCGAGAACCTTCAACATGGAGTTGGCTTGATGAGGACAATGAGGTTAGATTTGAAATTATTGAACCTGAAGCTACCAAGAAAATTGTAGCTCTAAAGTTAGAATTGAGCGCAACTATTATTGACGACAGGATTATTGATGTGTTAGGAAGTGATTGTGATATTTGGTCTATCCGCCATGATAATCCTAACAATGATTTTTTACGAAGTAAAGCCGATTTACAAAACTTTAGAAAAGTAATGCGGATTGCCTTTGACCGAATAAAGGCAAAACACGGACAAGATGCAAAACTTCATATTTTTCCTGCGATGCCAGTTTCAGCAGCAATTGAGCTAGGGCGTGTGTGGATGCCAAAAGCTGATTTGCCCATGATTATTTACGATCAGAATTGGAAGCGAGAAGGATTTTTTAAAACCATAACCATTACAAATTAAAATCAGTTGAATATGTTTTTAGAAAAAAAACTTCAGTATAGTGATATACTGGAAAAATTAGCAGAAGTATTAGACATTACTCCCAGCCAATATAAGGCAGCAGTAGAAAGATACGAAGCGGTTGGGCGTTGGCTAAGCAAAGAAGATTCTCCATTGGCACAATTTAATCCAGTCATATATCCTCAAGGTTCATTTCGATTAGGAACTGTCATAAAACCCATTACAGGGGAAGATGAGTTCGATATAGATTTAGTTTGCCTCCTTGAAACAAATTGTAAAGACCACACTCAGGAAGAAGTAAAAGGAATGGTTGGTGACAGATTAAAAGAAAATGATACTTATAAAAAAATGCTCGATGAAGAAGGGCGTCGGTGTTGGACTTTGATTTATGCTGAGTCCACAAAGTTTCACATGGATATTTTGCCTTCAATTCCCGATGAATGCAATTGGTTGATTCAACAAGGTGTACCATTTGCTTTTGCGGAAAATGCAATTTCCATTACAGATAATAAAGCCCCAAACTACAGATACAAGTCAGAGTATTGGGCAAAGAGTAATCCAAAGGGGTATGCTGAATGGTTTAAGGAGCAGATGAAAGTTATCCTAAATGAAAGGAAACAAACGTTTTCTGAAAAGCATCAAATGAGTATTGAACAGGTTCAGGATTATGAAGTAAAAACACCATTGCAAAGAGCAATTCAACTACTAAAGAGACATAGAGATTTGATGTTTAAAGATGACGAAAACCGACCAATTTCAATCATTATAACTACCCTGGCTGCAAGATCTTATGCCAATGAAAGCAACATATACGATGCTCTAGTAGGCATTCTTGATAGGATGCCAAATTACATTGAAACGAAGGAAATTAATGGAAAGCAAGTAAAATGGGTTGTTAATCCTGTTAATCCTTTAGAGAATTTTGCTGACAAGTGGGAGTATGAACAACAAAAAGAGAAGAATTTTTACAAATGGCTTGCACAAGCAAAAAAGGATATTTTAGAAGCAATTAATGAGATAGGCTTAGATAAAATTGCCGAACGGCTTAAAGCACCATTTGGCGAACGAGCAGTCAATGAGGCGATGAACCGATTTGGAAATTCTCTTCGTGAGACGAGAGAAAGTGGAAAATTATTTATGGCTTCTGGAACTGGAATGTTGGGAAATGAAGGAAAAACAAAGGTTCAAAATCATACTTTTTATGGTTCGAAGGAATAGTAGAAAAAAAAATATGGCGAAGCAGGCGAAATTTTTAAAGGCTGTTTTTACAGATGATGCTTCAGCTCAATATGACTCAAATGAGTTGACTTGGGAGGGAAACTTAACACCTTCTCCTTTGAGCCAAACTTACAGGGTCAAGGTATATCTGAGAAAAGGTAAACGACCTAAGATTTTTGTTTTGGAACCGAAACTTCAAATACCTGAAGGTAAAAAATTACCACATGTTTACTCAAAGAATGATTTGTGTTTGTATTATCCTAATGGTAATGAATGGAATGAGGAGAAGTTTTTAGTTCAAACTATTATACCCTGGACTTCAGAGTGGTTGTATCATTATGAAATCTGGTTGACTACAGGAAAATGGAACGGTGGCGGAATTCACCCTCCTACTAATAAAAAACTATCGAAATAACAATGCATACAATACCTGATTCTCATGCTGAACCCCCCGCCAAACCCGGATACAAAAAAACCAAACTGGGGTGGATACCCGAGGAGTGGGAGGTGGTAAAACTAAAATCTCTTTCAATTAAAATAATGGTTGGCATTGCAAGTGCTGCAACTCATGCCTACAGAGAATCAGGTATTCCGATGTTCAGAAATCAAAATATAAAAGAGGAAGGTTTAGATGATTCGGACTTGCTTTTTCTTGAAGAGGGATATGAAAAAATTCACAAGAACAAAAGATTAAAAGAGGGAGATGTTCTTACGGTAAGAACTGGATACCCCGGAATTTCGGCAACCGTTCCTAAAGAATACGAGGGTGCGCAATGTTTCACATCCTTGATTACCAGACCTAATAAACAGTTAATTTATAGTAAATGGTTAGCTTATTTTATTAACAGCCCTATAGGAAAAAAAATAATATTTGGAATTGAAGCTGGTGGTGCTCAAAAGAATGTCAATGCAGGAATTTTATCCAATATGTTGGTCCCAAAAATCCCCCTCCACGAGCAACAAAAGATCGCCGCCATCCTCAGCACCTGGGACCAAGCCATAGCGCTCACCCGGGAACTCATCGCAGCGAAGGAGGCGCAGAAAAAGGGGCTGATGCAGCGGCTGCTGACGGGGAAGGTACGGCTGAAAGGGTTTGAGGGGGAGTGGAAGAAGGTTAAAATGGGGGATATTTTCAAAGAAAGAAAAGAGCGGGGTTACGAAAATTTAGAATTGCTTTCAATCGGAGCCGATGGTGTTTATCCTCAATCTGAATCTAACAAAAAGGACAATTCAAATAGCGACAAATCTAAATACAAAAGGATTTGCCCTGGTGATATCGGTTATAATACAATGAGAATGTGGCAAGGTCGTTCTGCCGTCTCCAAACTTGAGGGCATTGTCAGTCCTGCATATACCATTGTGACTCCGAAAAAAGGAATTGACGTCAACTTTATGGGCAATCTTTTTCAACTCCCCAAGTCTATTCACTTTTTTTGGCGGTATTCACAAGGTTTAGTAGGGGACACGTTAAATTGTAAGTTCCCAAGTTTTGCTCTAGTAAAACTGAGTATTCCACCAACTCTTGAAGAACAAACCGCCATCGCCGCCATCCTCACCAAAGCGGACGAAGAGATAGGGCTGCTCAGGGAGAAACTGGCGGCACTGCAGGCGCAGAAGAAGGGGCTGATGCAACAGTTGCTGACGGGGAAAATACGAGTCGTATAACTAAAAAATAATAATCCTATGTATGCATGTTACATTGACGAAAGCGGTCATTGCGGCGAAAAGTTTAATCCAGATCAACCGGTAGAAGTTCTATGCGGTGTCGTTACAGACATAACCAAACTTTTTAAGACCAACCGAGAACACAATGGTATGCTAAAAATATTAGAAAGTGAAGGCATACCAGCAACAGAAGTGAAGTCTGCCAATATTTACAGAGGAAGAGGCAATTGGAGAGGAGTCACTCCCAAAAAAAGGGCAAAATTCATTGACGAACTCATAAAGTGGGCTGTTGATCGCTCCTGCAAATTTGTTGTTTCTCCAATTGATAGTGATAAATTTTTTAAATTAAAATCAAATGGCTGTCCAATTGCTAATAAACTGAAGTACCCATACGAGGCAGGAGCTTTGAATGTAGTTTTGGCAATTCAAAGACTAAAAACGGGTAAGAAAAAGAATAAAGGAAAAACAATGATTGTCTTTGATGAACAAGGTAAACATGACAAGAATCTATCCTCCTTATTTGATGAAGACTTAAGTTTTTCTGATGGCTATACAGGCTACGTTTTACCTAAAAGGTCAAAAAAAATACCACCACGTTTAGAAGAGATAATTGATATTCCATTTTTCTCAAAGTCGCACTTGTCGCCCTTAATTCAAGTTGCAGATTTGGGTGCATTTATTGTAAATAAATATCTACTGTTAACTGCTTATGGGAGATCTGAAAAGTACGAAGGAGAATTGGAAGTCATCACTAATTGGTTCGAAAAAATTGGTGATAATACAATTCCTCATACCAACATAAACCCCAATGTGAAAGGTGATGCTTTATGTGAATTTTATTGGAATGTTCGACCGGATCATTGGAGTGCAAGAAAATGGGTTTATGAACCACCAAAAGTAGCAACACCATGACCACACCCAGCTTCAAAGAAGACCACATCTCCCAAATCCCGGCTTTGCTCTTCCTGCAAAACCTGGGCTATACCTACCTCACACCGGAGGAGGCACTGCGGCTGCGGGGTGGCAAGACGTCCAATGTAATTTTGGAGGAAATCCTGGAAAAGCAGTTGCGAGCCCTCAACCGCATTCAATACAAGGGAAAGGCATACCCATACAGCGACAGCAATATCCAGGCTGGCATCCATGCGCTGAAAGAGGTGCCCCTGCAAGAGGGATTGATAGGCGCCAATGAGCATATCTACAACCTGCTCACCCTGGGCAAAGCCCTGGAGCAAACCATAGAGGGCGACAAGAAGAGCTACACCCTCCAATACATCAACTGGAAAGAATGGGACAAGAATGTATTTCATGTGACGGAAGAATTCAAAGTACAACGGGCAGGCAGTCATGAGCATTACATTCCTGACATCGTATTGTTTGTCAATGGTATTCCGCTGGTAGTGATTGAGTGTAAGCGGCCTGATATGAAAGAACCGCTGCAGCAGGCTATTTCCCAGCATTTACGCAATCAAAAGGAGGATGGCATTCGGCTGTTGTATGCTTACTCCCAGGTATTACTGAGCATAGCGACCAATGCTGCTTCGTACGCTACTACCGCTACTGTCGAAAAATTCTGGGGACACTGGAAAGAGCAGTTTTTTTTGGATTCGTCTGCACAAGCCTATGAGGAGGCCATCAGTGAAATCAAAAATCGTCTATTGGCAGATGAGCACCCGTCTGCCGGACAGGCAGGAAAACAAAAACTTTTTACAGAGCGATATAATTACGTCAAACAGCATTTTGAAAAAGCAGTAGAGCTCGAACGTGTCGTAACGGAACAGGACAAGTACCTGTACAGCATTTGCCGGCCGGAGCGATTGCTGGATTTAATTTTCAACTTCATTGTTTATGATGCAGGTATCAAAAAAATAGCCCGCTATCAGCAATACTTTGCCATCAAAAAAACCATTGAGCGAGTCCAGGTACTGGATGGGGGCAAACGAAAAGGCGGTGTGATTTGGCATACCCAGGGAAGTGGCAAGTCGCTGACGATGGTGATGCTGGCACAGGCCATTGCGCTCGATGAATCCATCAAAAATCCAAAAATTGTGATCGTTACGGATCGGGTGGATTTGGACAACCAGATATATCATACTTTTAAAAAATGCCAGTTGCCAGTGTTGCAAGCCAATACAGGTAAGCATCTGGTGGAGTTGCTCAACAGCAAAAGCGATGCGGTAATCACGACCATTATCAATAAATTCGAAACTGCGGCTAAGCAAACGAGAAAACCATTTGAATCACCTAATATTTTCGTGCTTATTGATGAAGGACACCGTTCTCAACATGGTATTTTCAGCATGAACATGGAGAAAGCTTTTCCGAATGGTTGTTTCATCGCATTCACTGGAACCCCATTGCGTAAAAAAGAAAAAAACACGGCTCAGAAGTTTGGCGGCATTATTCAGCCTTCCTATACCATTCGCCAGGCTGTAGAAGACAAAGCCATCGTACCATTGCTCTATGAAGGCAGGCACGCCCATCAGGAAGTGAATGAGCGCCCGGTTGATGCATATTTTACAAAAGTTTCTGAACCGCTTTCGGATTACCAAAAAGCGGATTTAAAAAAGAAGTTTAGCCGTGCAGACCAGTTGAACATTGCAGACCATAAGATATATGTCATTGCCTGGGACATTAGTGAGCATTTTCGCAATGCCACAGAAGGAACGGACTGGAAAGGACAGTTGGTCTGTCAAAGCAAAGTCGCAGCTATCAAATACAAAAAGTACCTGGACGAGATTGGACGGGTTTCTTCTGAAGTGCTGATTTCACCGCCTGATACGAGAGAAGGAGAAGACAGTGCTTACGATGATCCAAGCGATGAAGTCAAGCGTTTTTGGAAAAGCAAAATGGATGAGTTTGGGGGTAGTCCGACGAAGTACGAAAAGTATTTGATTAACCGGTTCAAGTACGACAAAGACCCTGAAATTATCATAGTAGTTGATAAGTTGCTGACGGGTTTTGATGCGCCCAGGAATACCTTCCTGTACATCACCCGAAGTTTAAAAGAGCATACCCTGCTTCAGGCGATTGCGAGGGTCAACAGGGTACACCCCGGAAAAGACTATGGTTTTATCATTGACTATTATGGTGTATTGAAAGAGTTGGATGAGGCATTGGCCACCTATACTGATTATCAGGATTTCGATGCGGAGGATCTGGATTTCACTATGATAAATATCCTGGAAGAAGTCAAAAAAATACCGCAAGCGCATTCTGAGTTATGGGATATTTTTAAGACAGTCAGCAATAAATATGACGAGCCTGCTTATGAGGAGGTACTCAGAGACGAAGCAAGACGGGTATCGTTTTATGACAAACTGAGCAAATTTGCCCGGTTGCTAAAGCTTGCGCTGACAAGTGCTGAGTGGAACAGCAAAACGTCAGAGAAAGAAATGGACCGCTACAAACATGACCTGGGATTCTTCTCTAAATTGCGCAACTCAGTTAGACAGCGTTTTGCGGATGTGGTGGATTTCAAAGCCTACGAAAACCAGATTCAGAAATTGATTGACAAACACGTCACTTCCCACGAAGTCACTCCAATTACGGAATTGGTCAATATTTTCGATACGGAGAAATTTGACCAAGAAGTGGAGAAAATTGTTGGTACAGCTGCCAAAGCCGATACCATTGCCCACCGGACTGCCAGGCACATCAATGAGAAAATGGAAGAAGACCCGGCATTTTACAAACGCTTCTCGGAGATGCTGCGGGAAACCATTCGGGCTTATGAGGAAAAGCGGATTTCAGAGGCGGAGTATTTAGCCAAAGCAAGAGAAATTGAAGAAGCCGTGCGCAACAGAACAGGAAGCGACATTCCAGATAGTCTGCGAGAGCGACCCATCGCACAAGCGTTTTACGGAATTACATTCGAATCAATAAAAGGCAAGTTTGATGACGAAGATATAGCTCGTTCTGTGGCTGCTGATGCCGGATCTGGGATTGATGATTTAGTGCAGGAAATTGTACTCGATAACGGCAAGGCCAAAATTGACTGGCAAAACAAATCCAATCTGATTGGGCAACTTGAAATTGCCATTGGTGACTTCCTGATGGACGAAATCCGGGATAAATATGGATTAAAATTATCCTTCGGAGATATTGATGAAATAGTGAAGTCCTGTATTGATGTAGCCAAGCTGCGATACAAATAACTATGAGCAAACAGAAAATAAAATTTGGTTCAAAGGAAATTGTCTTTGACCTGGAATACCAGGAGCGGAAGTCATTAGGAATTACCGTCTATCCTGATAGAAGTGTAGCGGTTAAAGCTCCCCTGGATGCAGCCATTGAAAAAATACAGGAGAAGGTACGCAAACGTGCCCCCTGGATATTGAAACAGCAAAGCTATTTCCTGTCCTTTGAGCCGTTGACCCCACCACGTAAATACATCAGTGGTGAAAGTCATTTGTATCTGGGCAGGCAGTACCGATTGAAAATTTATGATTCGGAGCAAGATGAGGTAAAGCTGAAAAGGGGCTTCCTGGAAGTTTATACCAGCGACAAATCTAAAGCCAGGAAACTTGTACAAGATTGGTATAAAAAGCGGGCAGAATCGAAATTCCCTGAAATAGCCGAAAAGTGGATCGTGCGATTCAAAAAATATGGTGTAGAACCTTCATCTTTAGTCATCAAATGGATGGATAAGCGTTGGGGCAGTTGTACCCCAAAAGGGAAAATCATCCTAAATGTCGAGTTGATTAAAGCACCAAAAGGCTGTATCGAATATGTTGTGGTGCATGAGCTTTGTCATCTGATACATCATAACCACAGCAACGCTTTTTTTGAATTGCAGACGAAAGAGATGGAGGATTGGAAGAAGTGGAAGGAGCGGCTGGAGAGAGTTTTGGCTTAAAACCCAAAAACGAAATTAAAGAGATAAATTAATTCTTAAAAAGACTTGGTTTGGGCGACGATCTCGTTTCAGGCAAGTCAGAAAGCTCAGGAACATAAACTCAACATTCACCCTGGAGATTGTGGTTGTTAATCCCAAACCACTTCGTATATGGTATAGAAAATTTTGAATCGGGGCAAAGCTATTTTTTCGTTTTTGCGAAGCGAAAAAAAGAAAGGAAAGATGCCGAAATGCAGAAGAGGGAGTGCCACAAGGCTGCTCCCTCTTCTGTCCATTACAGGTTGTATGACTGTGCTTGGTTACCTGCCGTCGGAAGCAGCTTCCTCGGCGGTTTTCATCTCCCTGCGGGGCAGTTTTTCATCGCGCATGGCGGTGTGCCAGACAAAGGCGGCGATGATGGTGGCGGCCTGTTTGAGGTCGTCGGCCACCAGGTGGTCGTAGTTGTCCATGTTGGAGTGGTGCGTGCGGCTCCAGTAGGCCACGCCATCCTGGATGAACTGGAAGCCGGGGATGCCCACGGCGTGAAAGGCCAGGTGGTCGGTGCCGCCGGTGTTCTCGAGGGTGAGGGTGGTGGCGTCGAGGTCTTCGAAATCGCTCAGCCATTCACGGAAGATGGGGCGCACGGCCTCGTTGCCCTGGAGGTAAACACCGCGGATGCGGCCGGTGCCGTTGTCGAGGTTGTAATAGGCAGAGATCTTCTCCTGTTCCGGCTTTACGTTCTGCAGGTTGCCGAGGTCGTCGGTTTCGGCCAGGTGTTTTTTGACGTAGCCACGGGAGCCGTAGAGGCCTTGCTCCTCACCGGTCCAAAGGGCCAGGCGGAGGGTGCGGCGGGGTTTCTGGCCGGTCTCTTCAATGGTTTTTAACAGGATGCGGGCGGCTTCCATCATGACGGCGCTGCCGGCCCCGTTGTCAGTGGCGCCGGTGGCCGTGTGCCAGGAGTCGAAGTGCGCACCGAACATGACCACCTCATCGCTGAGGTCAGTGCCGGGAATTTCTGCAATGATGTTGTGTTCCATGCCGTCGGGATTGGTGTATTCGGCGGCTATCTCCATGCTGAGGGTAACGGGAATGTCTTTCTTCAGCAACCGGAAGATGCGGTTGTAGTGCTCTACGGACATGGTCACCTGCGGCAATACTTCGGCTCCTTCGTCACGGGCGCGGCCTTCTTTGGCATTGGCACCGGAAACGAAGACGGTTCCGTAATCACCTTTGTAGCTGCGATCGATAACGGCCAGGGGCTGTTCTTCGTAAATGAAGGTCCTGAGTGTGCGGTAAAAGTTGCGGCCACTGCGCGGAAAACGGCGGAAGGGCCGGGGGGTGGGAGGGCCGGCGTTGGCTTTTTTGAGGAGTTCTTCGGCGGTAAAGCGCTCGGCAAGCGGCTTCTCCCATTCTTTCAAAGCCCGCAGGGTGTCCAGAAAAACGAACTTCCCTTTCAGCTTGCCGCGGTAGGCTTCGAGTTCTTCTTCGGAAGCAGCATCGAGGTAGATGACCTCCCCGCTGACAGTGCCGTTGGTGGACGGGCTCCAGGCTTTGGGGTAAGCAATGATGGGGAAGTACATGGGCGCTTCGCAGTGCATTTCGAAGTGTTTCAGTTCCCAGCCCCGGCCGAATGGCCCCCATTCGTCGAGGTGCACATTTTTCATCCCCCAGCTTTTGAGGGTTTTGACAGCCCAGTCGGTGGCTTTGTCCAGCATGGGTGAGCCGGTGAGCCGGGGACCGTAAACATCGGTGATCCAGCTGGCAATGTCCATGACCTGGCTCTGCTCCAGGCCGTGTTTGCGGATGACCTCTATCGGATCAGGTTGGTCCGTCTTTGCATCGTCATCCTGCGCAAAAACAGGTAAACAAATAAACAGATTCGCCAGTAACAGCAAGGTGAAGTGTTTCATACTCTAAAAGTTTGTGATGGTTTTTCTGTGGCTGTTTGGAGGTTGTAAAGGATTATAGAGGATTATGGAGGATTATAGAGGATTATGGGGATTATAGAGGATTATGGGGTTGTAAGTTGTCCCCGATACCGAAAGCTTTCGGTATCGGGGGTAGGTTGACGCAGGAATACTCTGTTCAACTCTGTTTTCAACTCCTATAACTCTTCGGTTAATTGAGGATTATAGAGGATTATAGAGGGTTATCCCATTACGTCCGTCACGTTTGTCACGTCCGTCACGCCCATCACGCTCATCAAAAATTCAGGTCTTTGGTGTAGATGCCATTGCGCAGCGAGTCACGGCTGACAGCAGTGAGCAGGGCATTTTCCGTGACGAGGTAGTTGATAGAGGAGAAAACGCCCAGGCCTTCGGACAAATTGGTGTAGGTGGGCAGCTCCTGTGAGCCGGTGATGCCGGTGTTTGCCAGGGACACATTGATGAACTTTTCCAAAGCCTCGCCACCCTGGATGATCTGGATGTCGATGCCTTCGAAAATGCGCTTCATGTCCGGATTGACGGGGATGTTGTTGGCCAATACCTGGTAAAACTCCACGCCTTGTTTTTCGATGGTGTATTGGGTGGCCACGGTAGGGAAGCGGATGCCCTGCCCCCATTTCCATTCAATGACTTTGTGTTCAAAGAGGTCGGGCTGGCCGATGGGGTATTCGGTGTATTTGATGAACAGCGTCACGTCAAAAATTCTGGCCTGGTCGCTGGAAGACCACGACAATGTTGTGGGCAAGTTGTAATCGAAGGCGAAAGTCGGATTGCTTGCAATGGGTACCCGCTGGATGCCCTTGCCCAGGATGAGGGCATTGGCAGTGACGAGGGGCAGCCCGTTGCCGCGATCCACCTGAATCTGGATCTCATCGCCTTCTTTCAGGTCGAGGGTGAGGGAGTCGATCTTGTACAGCCAGTTGGGCACGTTGGCAAAGGTACCGGCTTTGCGGGGATAGCCTTCCAGGGTACCGTCTACTTTTTGCAAGGTGAAAACTTCACCAGTATTCAGTTTGGCAAGTTGGACCAGTGCATTTTCGTAATAAAGTGAATCCGGAATTTGCGCAATGTCAAATGCATCCGCATTGGGATCGAGGAAGGCTTTTTCCACCCGGATGTAGTGGGCTGTATCGCTGACGTTCAGCAAACCATAAACAATGGGGATGTCCTGCCAGGGAGCGGCAACATCGAAATCATTGGAACAAGCCTGGAAGAAAAAAGGAGCAACAAGTATTGCGAAGAGGATCTTTTTCATTGTCGGAATGGTATCTGAGAGCCTGTTTAGATTTCCATGCTTGCGCGAAAGTGAGCAAATTTTATTCTGAACGAGGCAAATTTTGCAGTCGGATACGGGTAATCCGGCGAAAAATTTAACGACGTGCAGGATAAAATTGGCCACTTGCAGCCAAGTGATGGGGATTTAAACAGGCTCTTGTTTCAGCGTGGCGCAAATGTAAACGATTCAATGAGAAAGCCGCCATTGGCGGTGTGGTTGTGACGCATGGCTGACCAATGACTTTGCGCAGCGAGGACAGATCAGAGGCCGAGCCCCCGTTGGATGAGGTTTCGTTTGTAGCGCCGGATGTTGGCCAGGTGGCCGTTGTAGGTCTCGGCAAAGGCGTGCAGGCCTGATTCATCGCCAACAGCGCACATGAAGAGGTAATCGTGGTCTTCGGCGTTCAGCACTGCATCTATGGCGGTGATGGATGCCATGCTGATGGGCCCCGGGGGCAGGCCGGGATACATGTAAGTGTTGTAGGGTGAGTCGAGGGTCTTGTACTTGGCCAGGCTGCGGCTTTCCCAGTCGCGGGAGGCGAAGACGAGGGTGGGGTCGGCCTGCAGGGGCATGCCAATGCGCAGGCGGTTGAGATAGAGCCCGGCGATGCGGGGCATTTCGCTTTTGGCATTGGTTTCACGCTCCACGATGCTGGCCAGGGTATAAACTTCCGTTTCCGTAAGACCGAGTTCGGCGGCTTTCTCCTTCCGGTTGTCTTTGTTCCAAAATGCCTCGTTTTCCCGTTTCATGCGGGCTATAAATTTCCGGGCATCGGTGTTCCAGAAAAGCTCATAAGTATTCGGAATGAACAGGCACATGGCCGTCTCCGGTGTGTAGCCGAGGCTGTCGAGAAAAATCCGGTCTTTCAGCAATGTGAGAATGGAAAGCGAGTCGGCCTCGATGACTTTGGAAACTTTGCCTGCCACGTCTTCGGGCAGCCTTTCATTGACCAGCACCACCTTTACCGGGCTTTGCTTGCCGCCCCGCAGATGCCGCACCAGGTAGTAGTTGCTCCAACCCGGTGTGATCTTGAAGCGTCCGGGCCGGCCGCGGTATTTCATCCGCTCGGCCGTTCTCAAAAAGCTGGCTTCATCGATGATGAAATTGCCTGCCTTCAGAATCGTCACAACATCCTCCAGACTGGAACCGGTGGGAATGAGCACGTATTCTGACGAAAGCTCTTCCGGAACATTGGGCTTCAGAAACATGGACCAACCCAGCCAGCCGGCAACCAGTGCTGCCAGAAACAACAAAGTCACAATGAGGGCGATGATCTTTTTACGTTTTTGCATTGAAGGATTATAGAGGATTATGACCCCGATTTTCATCGGGGATCAAGGATTATGAAAGATTATGAAGGTTGTTCATGGTACTGCCAAACGCCAACTGTCAACTGCCAACCGCTCAATACTGTTCATTCTCGTTTGGAAAATCTCCGGATTTTACATCGGAGCAATACTGCTGCACGGCTCCGGTGATGAGCTCGTCGAGGTCCAGGTAGCGACGCAGGAACCGTGGTTTGAATTCCTTGGTGATGCCCAGCATGTCGTGTGTCACGAGCACCTGACCGTCGCAATGCGGCCCGGCGCCGATGCCGATGGTGGGGATGCGGAGCGACTCCGAAACTTCCTTGCCCAGTTGCGCCGGAATCTTTTCCAGCACGATGGAGAAGCAGCCCAGCTCTTCCAGCAATTTGGCGTCCTTTTTCAATTTTTCGGCTTCTTCCAGTTCTTTGGCCCGCACCTGATAGGTTCCGAATTTGTAGATGGACTGTGGCGTCAGTCCCAGGTGGCCCATTACCGGAATGCCTGCGGAGAGAATGCGCTTGACGGATTCGGCCACCTCGCTGCCACCTTCCAGTTTCACAGCGTGGGCACCCGATTCTTTCATGATGCGGATGGCGCTTTCCAGTGCCACACGGGAACTGCCCTGGTAGGAGCCGAAAGGCAGGTCCACCACGATCAAGGCCCTTTTGGCGGCACGCACCACCGAGGAGGCATGGTAGATCATCTGATCCAGGGTGATGGGCAGCGTGGTTTCGTGGCCGGCCATCACATTGGAGGCGCTGTCACCCACCAGGATCACTTCCACGCCGGCTTCGTCCAGGATGCGGGCCAGCGAGTAGTCGTAACCGGTGAGCATGGTTATTTTTTCACCTTGCGATTTCAGGGCTCGCAATACGTGAACGGTCACCCGTTTGATTTCCTTCTGAACTGACATAATGGTAGGTTTTAGCGTGGCTGCAAAGGCACCATGCCGTTTGCCGGCCCAAAGGTATCAATTCGCAGAACTTGTCAGGGGGTGTTAAGCGTGTACTCGCTTCGCAAAATTCTCCGAAGGCAAGCCAAATCCAGCTTGGAATTTTCTACCTGATATACTCAAAACGAAGTGGTTAGGACGGTTTCGCCGCCCTAACTCCCAAACCCCGCCGAAGTTTAAAGCTGGAATTTTCTCAAACTACTTCGACTTGGGTATAGAAGCTACATGAGTTATTATTGCGAAGCAAAAAACAAAAATGAAGAACAAGAAAACACTGACCATCGCAGCCGCTTCAGCCTTCGGGCTGGTATTCCTCCTCTATCTCTTGTCATTGTTTGTCCGCCTGCCGCTCTTGGGCGTTCATGCGGAAAGCGCCATTCCGTCGGAATCGGGCATGGCCATGATCTTCCAGCGGGAGTGGCTGGGCAGTGCCGCCTTTGAACCTGGCGCCATGCCTGTTTTCGCCTTGCCGCCTGTGGTCCTTTCGGAACTGACCAGCTTTGAGCAGACGCTGGGCGAGCAACTGCATTTACCGAAGGAAGGCAAAGTGGTGGTGACCGTACACCCCACCAAAAGCACCGGCACCAATGTACTTTTCATTTACGACGATCAACGGGGCCTGGACATCGGGGATGCGCTGGCTGATGGCTTTCAATTGAAAACCGCACAGTTCAAAGGCCATCCCATTTATTCCGGAAAAACGGAGGCCGGCAGCTTTTCCGCAGCCCGGTTCCGCAATCTCTTGCTGCTGTCCCGCCACGCTTACCTGATCGAGAATGCCATCGGGCAACTCCTCAGCCCCCGAAGTTCGGTTTGCCGTGACGGTGCCTTCCGGCGGCTGCAAAAGGAACTGCCCGCCCAGCCGCATACCGTGCAGTTGTACTGGAACCTGACACGGTTTCGCACGGCTTTTTCCGGCCTGCTGAACCCCGCTGCGCTGCCTGCTGCGGGCCGGCTTTCTTCCTTCGGCAAATGGGTGCACATGCAGGTGCCACTGCCGGGCGCTGACTCCACAACGGTCTGGCGTGGCGGTATTTACCCCAACACCAAAGATCCGCTCTGCGCAGCCATTGCCGATGCAAAAGCACTTCCGTTCCGCAACTCCTTCGAGAACATTCCGGCTGGCATGGGAGTGGTGGCATGGTTTGCATTTTCGGGCTTTCAGCCGCAACTGAACGCCGACAAGTGGAGCAAGTATTTCAAACCCTGGATAGGGCAGGAGGTGGCCTTTTCAACCGGGCAGGCCCTGCTCGACAATTCGTTCGAGCAGTTCGTCCTTTTCAAAGTGGCCGACGGGGAAAAAGCCGAAACCCTGTTGCCGAAGCTGGCTTTGACCGAAGGAGACTCCTCGGTCAGCAATTACCAGATGTTCAGCCTCTACCACCAGAAGGGCGATGCAGTGAATGGCTTTTTGGGGAGTGCAAAACAATGGCCGGAAACCTGGTACACCCTTTTGGGAGAGTATGCGCTGTTCAGCAACAGCCGGGCCGGGGTGGAGCGCTGGCTGGATCAGTACGTCATCGGCAACACCCTGTCGAAAGATGCCCGTTTTCTGAAGACCATCCTCGAATTGCCGGTGACGGCGAACGGCTTTGTGAGTTTTGAAAGCGGCAAGGCCTGGCAGCAGCTGTCCGTCTGGCTGGATCCGGACAAACTCAAAAACCTGGCTGTCAACCCCCTCGGAATGGACCTGTTCGCTGCCACCCTTCGCAAAAAAGGGAACATGTTCGAGCTGGAAATTGCCACCCAAAGCGATGCCGGACCCGCTGCCCGTTCAACGGCCTCGGTGCTGTGGCGGGTGCCGCTGGAAGCGCCCCTGGCAAGTTCCCCCTTCACCTTTTACCACCCCGAAACCGGCGAATACCTGGTGTTCGCCCAGGATGCAGGTCGGCAGCTCTACCTCATTTCACGAAGCGGCCGGGTACTCTGGAAAAAGCCTTTTATGGAACTGATCAATTCCGAAATCCAACCGCTGGACCTGCACAACGACGGCGATGTGCAACTGGCCTTCAGCACCCGCACCGGCATCCACCTGCTCAACATCCAGGGTGAGGAAATGCCCGGATATCCCATAGAATTGCTGGTGCCGGCCACCAATGGCGTGACGGTGGTGGATTTCTTCAAAAGCCACGATTACAGCTTTTTCATTGCCTGCGAAAACGAGAAAGCTTATGGTTTTGACGAAGAAGGCCTCCCGCTGGAAGGCTGGCGGCCACGCGACAGCGTGGGCATGGTGACCCATCCAATGCAGCACTTCCAGGCCCAGGGAATGGATTTTCTGGTGTTCCTCAACGACGAGCCTGCGCTCAGGGTTTTTCGTCGGAATGGTCAGCCTCGCTTTGATGAGGTATTGCTGGAAGGTAAATTCCTGTCACCTCCAGGCTGGCAGGTGTCACGGCAGAGCAGCCGCATCGTGGCCTGCAACGACAAGGGGCGGGCCTGGGTGGTCAACCTGAGCGGCGGGGCTTTTGGTCTCTCCCTTAAAGCCGGCAACTCCACCGATACCCGTTTCATTTTTGAAGATGTGGTGGGCGACAACCGAAAGGATTACATCGTGCTGAGCAGCCAGGACCTTGCCGTTTACAATTACGAGGGCAGCAAATTTGTTCGCAGTGCCACCCATCGCTTCGCAAACCGCCAGGAGGATCTTTTCGGCCTGCACTGGCAAAACGCTCCCAAATCCCTCATCGGAACTGTGGATCCGGTGCGCAACCAAATCAACATCCTCGACGGCAAAGGAAGGCTGCTCCCGCAATTCCCCCTGGCCGGCGACACCCGCTTCCAGGTGGTGGACCTCCTGGAAGATGGCAAACCCGTGCTGATCGTGGGCCACAATGAGGAGGTGTATGCTTATTTGTTGAGGAATTGAGCCCCGAAGCCGATCCAGATAACTATCGGGATCGGGGGAGGATCAGGACTAGCTCAGTTCCCGGTCTGATCGGCGGACAGGTTCTAATCCTCCTCTTACCCCAATTCTGCGACCAACCTCAGCGAGGTTCAGAACCTCGCTGAGGTTTTGTTGGGAGGGTGGAAGGCATAAAAGTGATTTAGGCTTTCGGGCTGGCTGTTTTAATGTAAGAAGGTCTGGAACCAGGTCAAAAGTACATTTCGAGCGGGATCATTGGCCATGCAAGTGCTGTTGTGTTTAATGCTTGCAAGAACTGGGGCAGGGGTTCATCTTAAAAAGATTTTTTCATGAAATGATTTTCGTACAATTCGATAGTTGTTTTGTCAGTGTCAGGATTCTTAAACACCATGCCTTTGTTGGTTATATCAAACAAATTCCCAAGTTCATTCCTTTCATAAATTTTAGTATATACTATCCTTCTTTCAGGATCAAAAATCCTGTATTTGAAATAATAAACCAATTTCCCGTTCTCCTGAGTGAAAAATCTGGATACAACTTTTATTAAAGATGTGCCATCTATAGTAGTCGGCGAACTAAAGCTTTCTTGAGGTTCTGCGACTTCTTCCTCAAACAACAACTCTCCATTTTCAACACTATATAGTCTGAATCCTTGATTGGTGAGTGGGTTCCCGTCTTCCGTTAACGCCTTTCCATATATAAAACAAAAGTACTTTCCATCTTCTGTGACAATCTGGTAGTTGATGTCCACGTCAAGGTGTTCAAAGCGGCGGATGATATTCCCAGCCTTATCTAATATAATTGCAGTCCCTCTGTATCCTACGGGTTCTAAATCTAATGTTTCTGCTAATAAATTATATGCTATTGCCGTGAAATTTTTTCCTTCTTTGTATGGCGAAATCGTACTTGAAACTAATGTTATTTCAGGCTTGAAATTCATGGGTTTTTTCCTGTAGGAAGTTAAATATGAAATTGTTTCATCATTAAGCTCCATTCCAGATAAATCATAGACGTTGCAGCTATTTACTTCATCTTTCCTTAAAACCGGGTACTTTAATTTGTTGTAAGGATTGTTGGCGATAATATCAAATTCCTTTTCAATTTTTCTCGTAACCGGATTGAGAAACTGGATTTTAAAATCAGAGGAGGGTGCTCCATTTTCACTAAACCTGATAAGGTTATTATCTGGTGTAGTGTCATTTGCATATGCTTCATTGTCTGATTCTATCACTGGTAAGTCAAGTCTCCTTAGTGCCTCGTCGTCAGCAAGAGAAGGCATTGTAGTCGGTGTTGTATTGCTTTCGTCTTTTAGAGTCAATGCTTCCGAGACAACCTTAACCTTCCACTTACAGGCAAGCAGAAAAATTACAATGAATACACCCGGAATTAATCTAAAAAGTACCTTTTTCATACCCATGATTTTTATACCCCAGGCCACTGCAGCCCGGAAAGACGAATCTATCAAAATACATCCATGCCACCAACCTCAGCGAGGTTCAGAACCTTGCTGAGGTTTCGTTGGGAGGGTGGAAGGCATAAAAGTGATTTAGGCTATCGAGCAGGACTAATGGTCTTTGTAAGTGCCGCTGCGCTCAACACTTGCACGAACCGGGAATTTTCCTAGAAAGAAGCTAAAGGCCTTCATCCCTCATCCCTCCTCTGCTCCCAATTGCCGCAGCATTTCTTCACGGACCTGTTTCGTCAGGGCGGGCACGTCTTTTTCGGTGAGGCCGGCAACGGGCACGGGTTTGCTCCATTTCACCTCGATGGTGCCGGGGCACAGGTCGAAGCCTTCAGCGGAGCGGTTCACATTTTTGATCTTGGTAATAGTCTGAATGGCGATGGGGACACCGGACTCTATGGCGATTTTGAAAGCGCCTTTGTGGAAGGGAAGCAAGGGTTTTTCCGTTCGGTTCCGGGTGCCTTCGGGGTACAGGAAAACCGAATAGCCTTCGGCCAGGGTGTCTTTAAGGTACTGGATGGACTGTGCCCGGCTGCGTGCATCTTTGCGATCCACCAGCACGCACATCTTTCTGACGATGTAGCCAAAGACAGGCACCTTCACCAGTTCCCGCTTTGCCAGGTACTTGTAAACCCCCGGATAGGCCCGGGCATTGACCATGAAGTCCAGGGCGCTGACGTGATTGCTGACGATGATGTAGGTTTGTTTCGGATCCAGTTGCTCTTTCCCGTAAATTTTGATCCTGATCAAAGTGAGGGTGAAAAACAGGCGCGTGTAGACCTGGTGACTGAACCAGATGATGGCCTTGCGCCAAGGCTTCGGAAAGGTTGCGAAAGCGAGGAAATAAAATGGCATCAACACCAGCCAAAGGATGAAGAATACCAGCATTCCATAAATGGCCCAAATGGTCCGGAAAAGTTTCATACCAGGCGTGCTTGTTTGTGCATTTTTGTACCCTTGCAATTTTGCGGCTGCAAAGGTAGCGTTTCTTGAGCGGGATGAGCGTGATGGACGTGACGAACGTGACAGACGTGACAGACGTGACAGGCGTGACGAACGTGACAGGCGTGACAGACGTGACAGACGTGACGAACGTGACAGACGTGCTGTGCGTGATGGACGTTTGGATAATCCTCTATAATCCTCTATAATCCTTCATAATCCCCAATTAACCGCAGAGTTATAGGAGTTGAAAACAGAGTTGAACAGAGTATTCCTGCTAACCGGCAACCGGCAACCGACAACAACCCCATAATCCTCCATAATCCCTATAATCCCTATAATCCTCCATTACCAATATGCAAATCACCATCCTCGACGCATACACCATGACCCACGGCCGGCTGAGCCTGGATGTCTTTCGTGAACTGGGTGAGGTACGGGCCTTCGACCGGACGCCGGCGGAGCTGACCATCCAAAGAGCTGCCGGTTCCGAAATCGTTTTGACGAACAAGACCATCATCGACGGGCCGGTGATGGACCAGCTGCCTGCACTCAAATTCATCAGTGTGATGGCCACGGGTTACAATGCCGTTGACATCGAAGCGGCACGGCAGCGGGGCATCATCGTCAGCAATGTGCGGGGGTATTCCACTTTTTCCGTGGCGCAGCATGTGTTTGCCCTGCTCTTTGCGGTGACCAATAAAATTGCGGAACACAACAGCCATGTGAAGTCCGGCGGATGGAGTGCCAACCCGGACTGGAGCTACACGCTTGGCACCACCACGGAACTTCAGGGCAAAACCCTCGGCATCTACGGGCTGGGCAAGATCGGCAACAAAGTGGCCGACATCGCCTTGGCACTGGGCATGCGGGTGCTGGCCCACCACAAACACCCCGAAAGGGATGCCCGCCCCGGGGTGAGCTTTGTGGATTTTGACGAATTGCTAAAAAACAGTGATGTGCTCAGCCTGCATGCACCCCTGAGCCAGCAAAACCAGGGCATCATCAACCGGCGCAGCTTGGCGCTGATGAAACCCGACGCCATCCTCATCAACACCGGCAGGGGAGGGCTGCTGGTGGAGCAGGACCTGGTGGAAGCACTGCGCAGCAAGACCATCGCCGCCGCCTGCCTCGACGTGATGGAGCAAGAGCCGCCACCGGCCGGCCATCCACTTTTTTCGCTCGATAATTGCATCATCACCCCGCACAACGCCTGGGCCACGAAAGAAGCCCGGCAGCGCCTGCTGAACGAATCGGTCGAAAATGTTCGGGCTTTCATCAAAGGTCAGCCACGCAACGTGGTCAGCTGAAGATTGTCTGATATTTTCGCAACCACGCTTTTGAAAAATTCTGAAATCATGCGACTACTTACACTTCTCTTTCTTCTCCTTTCATTTTCGGCCTTCGGCCAACAGGAAAACAGCCAGCTCGACACAGCCCTGGTGCGCCAAACGGGTGCCGACCAATACGGCATGCGGCAGTATGTGATGGCCTTCCTGAAAGCCGGACCCAACCGGGACCTCTCCAAAGAAGAGGCCGCCAAATTGCAGATGGCGCATCTGGAAAACATTGGCCGCATGGCCGATGCCGGAAAACTGGTGCTGGCCGGACCCTTTATGGATGATGGTGAACTCCGGGGGATTTACATCTTCAACGTGCCCACCATTGAAGAGGCAAGGGCCCTGACGGAAAGCGACCCTGCCATTCAGGCCGGCAGCCTGGTGATGGAGCTGAAACCCTGGTACGGCTCCGCTGCACTGGTGTTGGTCAACGACCTGCACAAAAAGCTGCAGGCCACCGGATTTTGACGAAGAAAAAAGAACACAGCAAAAACTTCCTGAAAAAATGAGCAAACCCTTTCAAGCGATAAGCGGCATCCGCACGGCCCTGCTGTTTTCTGTCATGGTCTTTCTTTCGGCCTGCGGCCAACAGGCAACCGACAATGGCGCAGAACGCCCATTGACCGAAGAGGACAAGCTGGCCATCATCGAAAAATGCAACAGCCTGACCAACGCCTGGCTGGCCGGCGACAAAGACAAGATACTTTACCATTACTCCTGGGATGCGGTGCTGATACCGCACCACGGCGAAGAGCAAATCGTGGGGCGTGATGCCATCGAGCGCTACTGGTTCAACCCGCTCTATGCTCCTCCCAAGGTGCACCGCATGGACAACAATGTGCTGGAGGTGGTGGGCGCCGGCAACTACGCTTTTGCCAGGGGCCGGGGCATGCTGGACTACGAGTTTCAGAATGTCCACTACAGCAATACCGGCAATTTTTTCCATGTTTTCCGAAGGAACAACAACGGCGACTGGGAAATCTTCCGGCACGTCTGGACGGACCCGGTGCCGGTGCAGAAGCAACCGCAGTGAATTGATTGAAGGTCAAAATCGAATTAGAAAACCGAGAACCCGGTTTTGGTGGTGAGCAATTCCAGGGCCTTCATGCCCCGGTGGCTGTTGCCTTTGGGATTGAGCAGGGGACTCCAAACCGCCACGGCGAATTGTTTGGGACAGACGGCAGCAATTCCACCTCCTACACCACTTTTTCCGGGCAGTCCCACCTTGAAGGTGAATTCTCCCGCCTCGTCGTAAAAGCCACAGGTTTGCATCAGGGCATTCAGCCTTTTGGTCTGGCTGATCGTAAACACTTTTTCTGTGGTGCCGGGCAGTTGCCCGTGGTTGGCGAAGGGCAGGAAACTCTGTGCCAGCTGACGGCAGCTCATTTCAATGGAGCAACTTAGGAAGTAAAAATCCAGCACCCGGTTGACATCGTTGCGGATATTGCCGAAGGACTTGAGCAGGTTGGCCATGGCTGCGTTCCGGAAGCCGGTGGCTTTTTCTCCTTCGGCAACCTGCAAGTTGTAGCTGATCGTTTCATCGGCGGCCATTTTTCTGACGAAGGCAATGAACTCCGTTTCGGGATCATCGAGCAGGTCGAGCAAAACATCTGCTATGACGATTGCGCCGGCGTTGATGAGTGGGTTGCGAGGGATGCCCTTTTCGTATTCAAGCTGAACGAGTGAATTGAAAGCTGTGCCCGAGGGCTCCACACCAACTCTTTGCCAAAGGCGCTCCCCCAACTTGCCGTAGGCCATCGCCACGGCGAGCACTTTCACAATACTCTGGATGGAAAAGGGGATCTCAGCATCACCAAAGGCAAACTGACCGCCATCGAGGGTGGCCAGGTGGATGCCGAAGCGATCCGGTGGCACTTTGGCCAGTTCCGGAATGTAGGTGGCCAGTTGTCCCCTGCCGGCTTCGTCAGCGGTTTCGGCGGCGATTTCCTCCAGGATTTGCTGGTAATTCATGCAGGGCAGGGCTTAGGTTTTGCGCTTCTTCTTCCTTGCTGCCGGAAACAGCACATTGTTCAGGATGAGCCGGTAGCCCGGGGAGTTCGGGTGCAGGTCCAGATCTGTGTCTGGGTCGTTGACGTAGTGGCGGTAGTCTTCGGGGTCGTGGCCACCGTAGAAAGTGAAGAACCCCTGCCCGTAAGGGCTGTGAATGTAGCGCGCCTCTTTCATGGGCTTGTTTTCACCCATCACCAGCACGTTCGATTTGATCACGTTCTTTTTGAAAGCAGTGGTCTGGCCCATGAAACCCTTGACTGTGCGGGTATGGCACTGGGTGAGCATGGTGGGCACGGGATCCCATTTTGCGGAAAAGTCGAAAAGGGTGAAGTAGTCCTGATCTGGCGGGATGTTTCTTCCGTAATGGCTGTCGATGTTGGAGTGTTCGTACTCGAGCGGATTTTTCGACAGTTCAAAATTTTCGAAGGCCAGGCATTTGCTGAAGTCCAGTTTTTCCTGAGCGTGGGGGTCGGGCGGGTCGCCGTCGTAGTATTTGTCGCAGATGTCCACGCCGTCGGCAGCCAGGGCGATGTCGTAGGTGTCGGTGGCGGAGCACATGGCAAACATGAAGCCGCCGCCCACCACATACTCTTTGATTTTCTTCGCAACGGCGAGTTTCAGCTGCGACACTTTCTGGAAGCCGTTGCGGCGGGCCATTTCTTCGGAAAGTTTTTGGTTGATGCGGTACCAGGCCTGGCCGTTGAAACCGGCGTAGAACTTTCCGTACTGCCCTGTAAAATCTTCGTGGTGCAGGTGCAGCCAGTCGTATTCCACCAGTTTATCGGCCAGCACCTCTTCGTCGTAAATCTTGTCGAAGGGAATTTCGGCATAGGTCAGCACCAGGGTCACGGCGTCGTCCCAGGGTTGGATGCTTTCGCCTTTGTTGCTCATAAATTCTTCGGTGGGGGTGTACACGGCGATTTTCGGTGCCTTTTCCAGCTTGACGGCATCCATGTTCACCTCCGGGTTGGCAATTTCAGCCAGGATGTTGTTGAACACCGCATCGGGGATGATTTCAAAGCTGACCCCTCTGGTCAGGCATTCTTTTTCGAAAATGGTGGTGTGCGGAAATGCAAAACTTCCGCCACGGTAGTTGAGCAGCCACCAGGCTTCCACATCGTGTTCCAGCACCCAATAGGTGATGCCATAGGCTTTCAGGTGGTTTTTCTGCTCCAGGTCCATAGGCAGCAACATGAAAGCTGCACGGCCCACACTGACAACCGTCAGCAACAGGGTCAAACTCAGGATAATTCTTTTCATCACTCTTCAACTATTATTTGGTGGTGCATGAGCAGCCTGACGACTACCCCAACACCTCAACATTTCAACACCTCAACATTTCAACAATCTCAACACTTCAACAATTCAACAATTTCAACACTTCAACATCCCCAAAGCAAACATCCAATAATTCTGCCTAATGCGTGGCACTGTTGAACGCCGCAAGCAATTTGGCATTGTATGAAACGATCAGCCGGGCAGCTGGTTTATCACTTTTGTCAGAACTTCCTTCGCTTCGCAACTTTTACGAAGGAAAACCGAACAAAGAGCCATGAATTTCATTTGCGGCCGGGAATTCCCATTTTTGCCGGCCGGTTGCACAAATGCTGCATCCTTGCAACTGATGAGTTGTTTATAGCGTTTGTTTGCCTTCGGAAAACATAAAGCCTGCATGGAATCAATTACTTTTCAATATCCCGCCTGGTACCTTCTGTTGTGCATTTTGCTCGGTGCAGGTTATGCCGCCTTGCTGTATTTCAAGGACAAGACCTTTACGGAGCAGTATCCTAACCTGCCGAAGTGGCTGGCCCTTTTGCGCTTTCTGGCGGTCACGCTGATCGCCATTTTGCTGCTCCAGCCATTGCTGAAGACATTGGTGGAAGATGTGAAAAAGCCAACCGTGGTGCTGGCGCTGGACCAATCCGAATCTCTGGCGGCAGTATTGAAAGGCGATACCCTGGAAACCTTCCGAAATGAATGGGAAGCGGCAAAGAACCGACTTTCAGAAAAGTACGAAGTGGAGGAATACGCTTTTGGCGAGGAGCCCAGGCAGCCGGTGGATTTTCAGTTTTCCGACAAAGTCACTGACATTTCCAGGGTTATCACGCTGGTTTCAGATTTGCATGCCGGGCAAAACCTTGGTGCATTGGTGCTGGCCACCGACGGTATTTACAACCAGGGCAGCAACCCCCTCTACCTCGCCAATAAGTTGAACGCGCCTGTTTACACCGTTGGCCTGGGTGATACGCTCATCCGCAAAGACCTTATTCTGAAAAGGGTGTTCCACAATGAAATAGCCTACCTCGGTGACAAGTTCAGCGTCCAGGTGGATGTGTCGGCCAGAAACTGCGCCGGCAGCAACACCAACCTGACCATCTCCAAAGTGGATGAAAACGGAACTTCCAACTTGATCCAGGAGACGGTTCAGATTCGCAACAACGACTTTTTTGAGACAAGGGAATACGTGTTGGAAGCCGACAAGGCCGGGGTGCAGCGCTACCGTGTGAGCCTGAGTGCCATCAGCGGGGAGGCCAGCCGCTCCAACAACTACCGTGAATTTTATGTGGAGGTGCTGGATGCCCGTCAGAAAATCCTCATCGTCGGCAATTCTCCGCACCCGGATATGTCTGCCATCAAGCAAAGCCTGGAGGAGAACAAGAATTACGAAGTGACAACGGAAGTGATCCGCAACATCAACAAGGTCAATGTTGCGGAATACGATTTCGTGATCCTGCACAACCTGCCCAGCCGCACCAACGATGGCAGCGCTGTGCTCAACATTGCGGAACAGAAAAACATTCCGACGATGTTTCTGGTGGGCACCCAGACCAACCTGGCTCGCTTCAACCAGGTGCAGCCGGTGCTCAGCATCCAGGGCAATACTACCAACCCCAACGATGTGCAGGCCGCCGTCAATGACGGTTTCAACCTTTTCACCATCGATGAGGAGCTACGCAAACAACTGCCGCAATTCAATCCACTGGTGGCTCCCTTCGGAGAATTCAGCCTGAAAGGCGGGGCTTCCGTTTTGCTCAACCAGCGCATCGGCAAGGTGGACACCAAATTTCCACTCATGGCATTCGGTCAGGAGGGCGAACGGAAGTTCGTCGTTTTGGCGGCCGAAGGCCTGTGGCGCTGGCGGCTCTTCGACTTCCTCCAGAATCAGAACCACGACATTTTTGATGAAGTCATTGGCAAGGCCGTACAATACGCCACCGTGAAAGCCGACAAACGGCGCTTCCGCATCAGCGTGGCAAAGAACATCTTCAATGAAAACGAGCCGGTGACATTCGACGCCGAATTGTACAACGAAAGCTACGAGCTGGTGAACGAACCCGATGTGAGCCTCACCATCATCAACGAAGAGGGCCGGGAGTTCAACTACACTTTCGACAAGACCACCAACGGCTACACCCTGGAAGCCGGTGTTTTTCCCGTGGGCAATTACCGCTTCAACGGCAGGGTGAATTTCAACGGTCAAAACCTGACTTACAACGGGAAATTCAGCGTGCAGCCCATCCAACTGGAATTGTACGAAACCACCGCCGATCACGGCCTGTTGCGTCGCCTGGCTGCCGATCATGGCGGCAGGTTTTACACAGCCGGCCAACTGGATGCCCTTGCGGAAGAGCTTCTGCAAAAGGACATGAAACCCGTCGTCTTTGCCACCACCCGCACCCGGTCAGTCATCCATCTCAAATGGATTTTCTTTTTGCTGCTCGGTTTGTTGTCAATGGAATGGTTCCTCCGCAGGTACCACGGGGGGTATTGAGGACGGGAGGCTTGACTCGTGACGCGTAACTCGTGACGCGTGACTCGTGACTCGTGACGGGTGGCAGGGTACTCACTCCTGAATATCCATTTCAAGCCAATTTTCCAATGTGCTGACAAATTTTGAACGTTCAGCGTCTGTCATGTTGCGGATGCGGGCCTGGCCGTGGTCTTTTCCCGGAAGGAAGAAGAACACCGCATTGGTTTTGCCCGAAGGGCGAACGGCCGTGGCACTCCAGGTGTCGGCATCCCCGTTGATGTAGATCATGTTGTTGCCGTGCTCGTTGACCCAGTTGTAAACTTTGCGGACTAGCTCATCGGTGAAGGTGACCGGCATCTTGTCGGGCATGAAGATGGCCGAGGGGTGCGGGTGCATAGGCAGGGCTTTCAGCAGGCCCTTGAAAGGTTCGGTTTTGTAGCCGTAATAGCCCATTTGTGTGCCGGCCTGGTAGTAATGAGAGGCGTAAGCCTTCATGCTTTGGTCGGCAAAGAAATCGAGGCCGGAGACGGAAAGCAGGTGTTCCAGCAGGCTGTCAACAGGTGCCTTGGGTGAGGGGATGTCTTCGCAATGAGCGCCCCATTGCCAGAAGGAAAAAGAGTACTCCAACACTGCGTACTCAAAGGCCTGCTCAAAGCTCAGGTAGGTAAAATCCAGTTTTGCACCTTTGGTTTGCCAATAGAGCCGGGGCAGTATCTCATCCCTGTTTTTCAGGACTGCCTTCTGAAAATCGAGTATCTTCTTGCGGCACTCATCAGAGCCAACTGTGTCCAGAAAAGTGTAAATCCGTTCGTCCTCTGTGGAGAGGTTGAGCGGTGCCACATAGGGAACGCTCACGTCCACATCGTCGGGGTAGAAATACCGGTAGAAAATGGTGGTTTGCCCGCCTTTGCTGATGCCGGTACTGATCCATTTTCCATCGTAAAGCCGGCCGAAGAGCTCCCTGATGTGGTGCAGGTCGGCGGTGGCGTTTTCCAGATTCAGGTACTGCCAGTCTGCATTCTCAGGGATGCTGGCACCGAAGTAACGGTGCTCCACATCGAGCTGGTTGGCATCGAGCAGTTGAGTGAGTTCGTACATGCGGTTGGCCGGGCGCTGGTACCCTTCGGTGGCAATGACGGTAGGGCGGTCGAATCCTTTATGTGTCAGGTAGGCCCGCTGGTAGAAGAACCCCAACTCGGGATGTTTGTGGTCAATGGGTTGTTTGATGCGCAATTCATAGGCGGCCTCAAAACCTTTCGGGGGGTCGATTTCGTGGAAGATGACATCGGGCAGGGCATAGAGTGCCTTTTCGAGATCGCTTTGGGCTGTTGCGTTCAGGCCAAAAGTTGCGACGAAAAGAAATGCCAGCAAGGCATTGCGCAGCGAGGTAAAAGAATTCATGGAAATACCTTTTGTTTTTGAAGTTGATGGATTCGGTCAGTTTAACGGGCTTTTTTGGCTGCTTTCTCAACTGCTTTCCAGACGCGGAAGGCGTTTTTGTAGCAAATCTTTTCGATGTCTTTTTCGGAATAGCCTCTTTTGAGCAGTACATAGATCAGGTTGGGGTAGGCTGAAACATCCTTTAGCCCTACGGGCAATGAGTCACCAACGCCATCGAAATCAGAACCGAAACCGACGTGGTCGATGCCGGCTATTTTCACGATGTGATCGATGTGGTCGGCCACCTTTTCAACATCGGCATAGAGGGTGGCCTTGAAATTCTTTTTGAATTCCTCGATGATGGGTTTGGCGGCTTCATCCCTCATGCCCAGGCCCTTTTCCTCCAGAATTTTGGAGAGTTCCTCCCGCATCCGGTCCCGGTTTTTCGAGATTTCACCGTCGAGAAAGCTGGTGCCGAAATTGACCATGATGACGCCACCATTGCGCCCCATTTCGGCAATCATGTCATCGTTCATGTTGCGTTCAAAGCCAGGTGTGAAGGCCCGGCAGGAGGAGTGGGAAGCGATGCAGGGTACATCGGTGATTTGCATGACCTGCCAGAATGCCGAATCTGAAATGTGCGACACATCCACCATGATGCCTACCCGATTCATTTCTTTGACCACCTGTTTCCCAAACTCGCTGAGACCGTTCCAGGTGTGGGTGGTGTCGTAGCTGGAGTCGCAAATCTTGTTGTCTTTGGCGTGGGTGAGGGTGATGTAGCGGATGCCCCTTTTCTGAAAGTAGGCCACATCGGCAAGTTCTTGAATGGGTGCTCCGTTTTCCATGCCCATGGGCAGGGAGATCAGGCCCTTTTTGAAATTTTTACAAACTTGCTTTGGCGACAAACCCGGTCCGAATTTGTCCGGATGTGCTTCGATAATGCCGTTTACCATGTCGATCAAAGAATCGGCAAACTCTTTGGCACCGCCCGTTTCCTGGTATCGGGAGGGGATGTAGATGGACATAAAGGGGCAGGTGAGGCCGCCTTTTTTTGCCCGCACATAGTCGAAATCTCCGTCGTCGGTCTGCACGGGAATGCCGATGAACTCTTTTGTCAGCCGGAAGTTTCTAACATTCAGCCGATAGGGCAGGTCAACGTGGCCGTCCACAATAATGTACTTGTGGGCAAGTTCGTTGGCCTTTTGAAAAAGAGGGTCGTTGTTGTCCTGGGTCATGGCGGGTGTGTTTGCAATTGTAAGAGCAAGGAGCAACAGCGTGAATCTTAATACGGTCTTTGCCATTGGTAAACGTTTTTTCAGAAAGTGGGATTAGACAGGCCGGCAATTTAGCGTTTCTGTAGAATTGAAGCGTATGGTAGTTGAATAAGTGTCAGGGGGGAGTAGTAACTCGTATTTTCGCACCTGACCGATTGAGGATTTCGATATGAGATTTCAAAAAACCATTTTCACATTGTTGGTGAGTTCAATGCTGGCTGTTGCTCTTGGGGCAGCTCCGGCAAACGATGATTGTTCTTCTGCGTATTTACTTCGCAATGTGGACAACTGGTGCAGTTCGCCGGCCCAGTTTACCAATTACGCAGCCACCCCCTCAGGGCTACTCAACCCCGATTGCTTCCCATCCTACATGTTGGATGCCGACAACGATGTCTGGTTCAGGTTTGTGGCGAAAGCCACGACGGTGAATGTCAGTGTGATAGGGGATGTGCCCGGAAACTCACATGGAACCCTTCGCTATCCGCAACTGGCGGTTTACCAGGGAAGTTGCACCGGGAGCATGGAACTGCTGGCCTGCATTTCTGATGCCCGTGGCGCCAACATCGTAGAAACATTTGTGAGCAATCTAACCCCGGGGCAGACTTATTACCTGCGGGTGGATGGCCGCAACAACGCCACCGGTTCTTTCCAGCTTTGCGTCAACAATTTCAACCCGGTTTCCTCGCCCTCCAGCGATTGCGCTACGGCCATGGTGCTTTGCGATAAGTCCTCTTTCACCATTCCGAAAATGCAGGGGGTAGGTCGCAACGGCAATGAGCTGGGAAGCGCCTCTTGTGTGCCGCAGGAATCCAGTTCTGCCTGGTTCAAATGGACTTGCGACAAGCCGGGGTCATTGACTTTTACCCTGCGCCCGGTCAACCCTACCGACGACCTCGATTTCGTCCTTTTCCTTCTTCCCAATGGTGTTGATGATTGCAGCCAGAAGATCCCTGTTCGGTGCATGGCCAGCGGCGAGAACGTGAACCAGCCTTTTGAAATGTGGAAGCGCTGCACCGGTGCCACCGGTTTGCGAAGCAGGGAAGTGGATATGATGGAAGGAGAAGGCTGCGATGAATTTGACAACAACTTTGTGGCGGCTGTCCAGATGCAAGCGGGGCAGAGTTATGCCCTGGTGGTGAACAATTACCACAACTCGGGCAACGGCTTTTCCATTGAATTCGGCGGCAGCGGCACTTTCGCCGGTCCCACTGCCCATTTCACCGTGAGTAAATTGAAAATTCAGGAAGGCCAGGAGCTGTGGGTGAAGAATGCTTCCAAATTCTCCGGTGCCATTGTTGACTGGCAGTACAATTTTGGCGTTGGTGCAAAGCCCTCCACCGCCAAAGGCCCAGGACCGCACAAAGTGGTGTACAAGACCACCGGGAAGAAAACCATAACCATTTCCATCGAAACTGAAAGCGGCTGCAAGGTCTCTAAGTCGAGGACCATCACCGTGGTGCCTAGACCAAAGGATCCAGAACCAGTGGTGGACAAGGTGCCGGAGTTAAAGCCTTCTCCAAATCCTCCGGAAGAGAAAAAGGAGGAGGAACAAAGCCCTCCGGAAAGCACTCAGGTTGTGGAAGAAAGTGAAGAAACAGCGAAAGAAGAGGAAGAAACGGTCAGTGTTCAGCACACCCACCGGAATGATACCACCACCTATTGGGTGGACTACAAGCTGAAATACATCGGAAAGGTGTATTTCGTGTCAGATTCTTTTAACCTGGATCAGGAAGACTACGAAATTTTGGAAGAGGTAGTGGGCATTCTAAAATTGAACCCCGACTGGCGGGTGCTCATAGAGGGAAGGGCCAATAACATACCCTCAGACGATTACATCCGTCAGCTTGCTGCCAACCGCTCTCAATCGGTGGTGGATTACCTCATCAGCAAAGGAATTTCAGAAGACAGGATCAATGTCAAAACCTTCGGCAAAAAGAACTGGCGGGTGCGTGATTACAGCCTCTATTCCCGACGAAAAGACCAACGGGTGGACATCAAGATACTGGCCCGGCAAGAGTGATCAACGCCGCTTACAATTTCAGCTGTTTCCAACAACCTTCATAATCCTCATAATCCCTATAATCCTCATAATCCTCTTCAATGAGTAAAGCTTCCCTCTCCATCACACTGCTGACATTGGGTTTCATCGCCTACCAGTTTGTCATTTCTTCGGAAAGGTTGAGGGCTGGTTTTGCCAGAGGGGTGGGGCAGGAGCGGAGCCTTGCCTGGTGGGTTTATTTTCAAAGGCTGTGGGGGCTGTTGTTGTATGGCCTGGTGCCATTGGTGATTTTCTCACTGATGGGGAATTCCCTTTCCGATTTCGGTGTGAAGTTTCAGTCCGGCCGGGAAACCTTGATCTGGACGGCTGGCCTGGGTGCCGTTGTGGTTTTGATGAACTACTTTGTTGGCAGAACACCTTCAAATCTGGCCATGTACCCGCAAATCAGAATGCATCGCTGGCCCAGGTCAGTGGTTGCGGCTAGTGCTGTGACCTGGGTGCTTTACCTGTTGGCCTATGAGTTCATGTTCAGGGGGTGGTTGTTTTTTTCCTGCCTCGATGCCATGGGTCCAGAGCTGGCCATCGTGGTGAATGTAAGCCTTTACGCACTGGTGCATGTGCCAAAAGGCTTCAACGAAACGGTGGGAGCGATTCCACTTGGCGCACTTTTATGCTGGCTCACCATGCAGACGGGTACCATCTGGATTGCTTTCCTGGTGCACAGCATCATGGCCCTGTCAAATGAATGGTTTTCAATGTATTATACCCGAAAGGTGAGAGCCTGAGATCATTCCAGTTCTGCGAGCTTTTCATTGAGCCATTTACTGTTTGCCACACTTCCTGTTGGCATTTCATCCAGTTCCTTTCTGAGTTTCTCAACCGCGGCTTTATCTCCCGGAATGATGCGTGCAAGTTTCTTTGTGAAACGAATCAGGTTCATGTATGGCGTTCTTCTCGCAGCCGGAATGTTTTTATGGCGGTTGAGGTAGGTCCTGAAACTGTCCAGCAAGGAGAATAGCGGTTCTATTTCATCGATCTCATAGTAGGTTGAGAGAAGCATGGTTTTGGAGTTGAGGTTATACGTAAAGTCCTCGTATTCAACCTCCCGTAGTAATTCGATCACTTTATCCCATTTCTTTTGTGAGAAATAGAGCTGGGCAGTGTTAAACGAAACGGCGTTGTCTCTCATGGATTCCGGCAGGTACTTGCTGTATTCCTTAATGAAGTTTTCGGTCCAGGTGTATTTGCCAATTCTTAGAGCAATCACAATAATGTTTCTAAAATGCCACGGTGACAGTTCTCCATTTGTGTAAAGAAAGCCTCTTTCCAATAGCCAGACGAATAGCTTGAAATACTCCTCATGAAATTGCAAGCTTCCTTGGTTAAGTTTATAGATGCAATAATTCAGGGCAGCTTGGTGGATGAATTCAGATTCTTCTTTTGAAAACTTGTTGCCATGTGATTCAATTAGGTCCCGTAAAATGAAGTAGTGTTCTGTGTTCTCAGGTTCGCGTTGTGTTTGTAAGATCGTGTAGTACACTGCGATAGTAGGGATAGAAAACAAGTTGTTCTTTTGAACAGACTGTAATATCTCTTCCAACAAGAGAATGTTGTAATTGTGAGATATAAATCGTTGTTGCGTATAGATAATGGAAGAGTATCGGAGTTTCTCAGCAATGTAAAACCAATCCAGGTTGTTCAGCATTTCCTCCACGTTGTACTTTGCTGTACGGTCTTTCTCTACTTCAAAAAGTTCAAAGTATGCCTTTTCGATCTTGTACTGCTGGTGATAGTACCTGTATGAACGAAAAGGTGAGCCATCTGCAAGTTTTCTGGCCGTTCGTACAGCCGAATTGTACAGAGTGGAAATTTTTCTATGTTTTAATGCATCCATCAGCAGAATTTGCCGTTGAACAGGGTCCTGTTCGAGGCTTTGCTGCACAAGGTAGTTCTCGATCAATTTGAGCAGATCGGAGCAGTTCTTGCGGAAGAGTACGTCGTCGTAAGGTTGGCCTGGATAGACCTTTTCCCAGAGACTGTTTTTGAGCAGTGATTTTTGTCTGCTGGAGTTGAAATGGGCACAAAAGAGTTCGAACAATTTGACGAGGGCCTCGTTTTTGTTGAAATAGGGTGATTTGAGGAACTTACGTATCCTGTTTTGTTCGTATTTGTCAAAGGTCTTAAGTGTGGAATACAATTTGCTGTTTTCCATTCCGATAGCGGCCTTCTTGATCGATTTTTGGTTGGACACAGGTTTAACCATTTAATTTTCAAAAGTAGATAAAAATAAAAATTTCACAATTGTTCTGTGAGGTTTTTAGCCTAACCGGCGAATTTTCAAGGGGTTAAAGTTGCTGAAAATGTTTTGTACTTTTGCAAGGATTTTCACAACCGAAATTTTTTGTACTTGCCCCTTTTGCTAATTCCGGGGAGTATTGTACCTTGAATCCGGTTTGTAAAAAACAAGGAGGCAAACACAGCCCAACACTTTTGAGATAAGGCCCCTTGTTAAGCAATGAAAATCCACGAATCCATGAATGTATCGTTACCCTTAAAGCGATTGCCACTTGTACTGCTGTTGGGCGCTCTGTTCGCAGCAGTAGGGAGCTATGGGCAGGTTCCCGGGCTTGACTTCATCGAAGTCAAGATGTTGAGCAATACAACCTATCACGATTCCTTTCCTCATTACAACGTTGCTACTTTTCCTGAAATCAAGACCTTCCCTGCTCATGGTGATGCAGAATTCAACCCTTATACCTATACGCCAAAATTTGGTATCAAAGCGCCAGGAGGTCAACAGCCCGGAATCAATCACATTTACTACGAACCTGAGGCAGGATTCATTGGAAAGGATACTTTTGAAGTAATGTATTACCGCTCAATCGGTAATGGGGGGTCAGTTCCTGCATACAGACTTTACTATGTAACGGTTGTTCCTTCGTATCTCATAGCTGTTAATGATTATGCCTCAACGCTTTCTGGTCAAAGTGTTGAAATTGATGTTTTGAGTAATGATTACGGGAACGGAACCAATTTGACTGTATCTGAAGTTCCGAATATCAACCACGGCTCAGCTACTTTAGGAAGCGGCGATACAAGCATCGTATTCACACCGGCCCCGGGTTTCACGGGTGTAGCTCACCTTAACTACACCATCTGCGATGCTCAGGGGTCCTGTGATGTGGCCACGGTGAGTATTTGTGTAACTGAGAGCAATCCTCCGGCATACGACTCGATCTTTGTCGTTGCTGAGAAGAATGCATCAGAGGTCGTTCTGCTCGCTGTGGATTCCAATTATACACTGACAATGGCACCCTCTCATGGTGTTCTTGACACACTGGAAACATTGGTCTATACTCCTGATACCGGCTATGTAGGCTATGATAAAGTGATTTTCACCGATGCTACCAACAGCAGGGTCCGGGTTTGTGAGATCAGGGTATTGGATGTTCCCGATGACAATTATTTCTTGTTTGATGACATCGTTTACACCCCTGTCGATGGTGTGATTGAAGAAATCCATTTGCTCGACAATGACAAAGGCGGAAGCCATTTGATGAATGTCAGTGCCATTGGCTTTCCAAATACAGCAGCTGGCGGTCATTTGTACTATTTGCCCGGAATTGGCAAAGGAGTTTACAAGTACGAACCTCCTACAGGGTTCATAGGTGTGGATTCTTTTACCTACCGAGCTACACCACCAAACAGTGGTTATTTCGAATATGCAACCTGTTACATCGTTGTTTCGGATTTGAATCCTGACCTTCCGGTGTTTCAGATGTCCACACCCAAGAATACGCCTTTGGTATTGGGTGATCATCTGCCTTTTGCAAATTACGAGTTCACGGAACTGAACGGAGCAGATCTTGGAACCCTCGAATTTTATCCCGGCTACCAGACTGTGACCAGTCCTTATGGTCAAACTTTCTCAGGAGTCAATATGCTTGTATACACGCCTGACGCAGGAGTGACAGGTTCCGATGAATTTGAGTTCAAATACTGCCCCAACGGACAGACCAACAACTGTCCGCTCGTCAAAGTAGAACTTGAAATTGAAGAAATAAGCGGTGCCCAAAGTGATACGCTTTGCGCCGGCAGCGATTGCGTTTGGGCCGGTGATGCCAACCTAGATGGAACCGTTGATGTAAGAGATCTTCTACCAATAGGGTGGGCCATGGGCGCAACTGGTGCAGCCAGGTCCAATGGAAGCACATCCTGGTATGGTCAGTATGCCAACAACTGGAACAACCTTGAACTGGATCTCGGCCATGATTTGAAGTTTGCCGATGCCGATGGTAATGGAATTGTCACATCTGCTGACACAACTGCCATTAAGCAGTTCTATGGGAAGTACCACAACCTGACTCCTGAAGATGCACCGGCGGTCTCTGCACTTCCGTTTTACATCGAAGAACCAGATTTCTCCGATGTGGAGCCGGGTGATATCTTGTATGCCCCCATTTACCTGGGCAATGATTCCATTCCCGCATTCGACGCTTACGGACTCACTTTCCAGTTGGAATTCGATCCGACTTTCTTTGAGGATGTAAACGTGTATTTCGATGAGGCTTCCTGGATGTCCTACAATTCTCCGGTTATGTCCATGACCCATAAGCCGCTTCTGGGTAAGGTGGATGCCGGATTGACCAGGACGAGTGGCTTGGCTGCCACCGGGTATGGAAAGATTGGTGTTGTTGAATTTATTGTGATTGATGATGTAATCGGGAACAAATTGCATGATATGGTGTCCACCGTGAAAATCAAGCCCAACGGCCTCATGAATAGTGCCGGTCAGGTAGTCACCTTGGAGAACAGCACGCTGCAGTTCACGATGAATTTCAATCAGGGGCTACAGGAGGAGACTATTTCGGTTCCCTCTTCAGAATTGATCTTGTTCCCAAATCCTGCACGTGATTACCTCAAGATGCACTTGAACGGAGGACAGGCACAGTTCAGCTCTATCGCTGTTTACGATGCCCTTGGAAAGTTGATGTTCACAGCCGATGGCCTGGATAGCAAAACTTATCAGCTTTCACTGCAGGACTTTGCCCAGGGTGTTTACTTCGTTAAAGCTTTGGACTCTGAAGGAAACCTTGTTTCCAGCAAGTTCCAGGTTTTGCGTTAATCAATTTGGATCTAATCCCATCCTCTATATAGGACGATACTTTTTCGTGGAATTTTATTTTGCTAGTGAGTCGCACCAATTGTGCGACTTTTTTTTGTGCAAAACCTAAGTTTTTAAAAGTTTTTTCTCACAATTTTTACAAGAAAAATAAAGTCTACGATTTCGTAAGTTATTGTAAATCAGTTCAAAAATGATTGTCAATGGAGAGGGATTTTGTAAATCTCTTCTCACAACGCCTCGATTTTGTTCTTGTACAGGGTATTGTTTAGTTGCACATTTGTACTGTGAAAGGAAGGAAACGCCGAAAGCGGCAAGAAATGAGAAGAACAATAAAGCCTTTCACCACAAAGTTGACATACAAGATAATGTTCATGGGATTATAATTTGTTAATAGTGGGTCGTCCCCTCACTCGAGGGGCGGCTTACCTTTTTAACTTCAAAAATCCCTTCAACATAAGACATAAAAAAAGCTGACAGGTATCCTGCCAGCTGGCTCGTTTAGGAGCATGTTCATGGGACTATAATTTGTCAGGTGTGCTATCAAAAAAGCACTCGGCAAAGATAGTCTTCTAACAGGTTCTTTGCAAAGAACTGACCGAATGTTTTGAAAAAAAATTTATTTGTTTTGGATATGTTCATGGGATTATTTCAAGTCGTGCGCAAGCACGACTTTTTTTTTTGCCCATAACCCACCTGCATCCGAGATTTGGCCTCTCAAGTCTTGTTAAAAGTGAAGTTTATGAAAGCGATATTCCTGAAGGAAAGAGGAAAGCCTCCGGTGTTGGCACAATATGCAGATCCCAAGCCTTCTGGTGCGGGTCAGGCACTTGTTAAGGTGTTGGCTTGCTCATTGAATCACAGGGACTTATGGATTCTGAAGGGGAAATATCCCGGTGTGAAGCCTCCTGTAGTTCTAGGTTCTGATCTGGTTGGAATGTGGAATGGAAAGCGGGTTGTGGTACAGCCGGGGATAAATTGGGGTCCCAATCCGGAAGTCCAGAGTAAAAACTATCACATTCTGGGAGTCCCACACGACGGCGCTTTTGCGGATCTCGTTCTGGTTCCATCGTCGAATGTATTCGAAGCACCATCGCACCTGACCGATGAAGAAGCGGCTGCTTTGCCACTAGCCGGAATTACTGCCTATCGGGTTCTTTTTACCAAATGTGCAATCAAATCAGGAGAAAGAATTTTGATTACTGGGGCCGGAGGTGGGGTGGCGCTCACCTGTGTGCAATTTGCCCTGGCGGCAGGCCTTGAAGTTTGGGTGACTTCCGGGAGTGATGAGAAAATTGAAAAGGCGAAGAAGCTTGGAGCTTCAGGAGGCGTGAATTACCGGAACCAGGATTGGAGTGAAGCGTTGGCCCGGACTGCCGATAAGTTTGATGTGATCATCGATAGTGCAGGGGGTGATGGCTTTCAACGTTTACTCAGTCTGGCTGCTCCGGCTGCACGCATTGGTATTTATGGCGGAGGTATGGGGGTTATCAATGGAGTCAGCCCACAGATTTTGTTTTGGAAGCAGCTCAAGATCTTTGGTTCTACCATGGGGACAAACGCAGAGTTTGAGGACATGCTTCGATTTGTATCGGAACACAAACTGAACCCGGTAGTGGATTCAGTATGGAACAAGGAAGATTTTGAAAAGGCTTTTGACCGGATGGAGAATGCCGAACAGTTTGGGAAAATCGTTTTGAGATGGGTATAAAAAAATGTAACTCCTAAACTTAGTCAGGAGTTACAGTTTTCAAAAACGCTCCGAGAAGGCGTTAGCGGCGTGCCGAAAGAGAGGATCGAATCGGCGGAAAGGAAAATCGCCACTAACAGGTGCAAATCTAATCTTTGATTTCGAATTATACAATTACTGACAAAAAAAATCCCGGAGAATCTTCATCCTCCGGGATAAACACGCCTTTTACGTGGTGTTGTGATTATCGACTCGTTTCTGAGCCACCGCTGACGCCTAGGTCAGCAAACATTTGTTTGGTATTGGCGATGGCCGCATTGATCTCTGAAAACTTGGATTGCCAGGTTTCCAGATTGGCTGCTCCGGTGTTGGCCAGACTGGTGAGTTCGCTGATTTTTTCTTCAACGTTATCACCCAGTTTGCCGGATGCGAGCCCCTCTTTGAGCGCTTTCAATTCTTCGCTCTTTTCGGTCCATTGACTAATGAAGCCATCCAGTTCTGAAGAAAGTCCGGAGAGATTGCTGGTGTTGTTGTTAACAGCAGCCATCAACTCATTGTACTTGGCCTTCATTTCTTCTGACCAGCCAGCCATGGTTTCTTCAGAAACTTTCATGGTGTTGACTTCACTCAGCCAACTGGCTTGTGTGTTAGAAACTGTTCCGGCAAAGTCAGTGATGGCAGAGGTTGTGCTATCCCACCTGGAGGCCAGTTCGTTGATCTGGTCGGCGTACTTGCCTGCATTTGAGCAGGCAGCGAGGACGAATAAAATGCTGAGAATAGTGAGTACCTGTTTCATTGTCTTTAAAATTGGTTTGGTTAATTGATGGATCAAATGTAGATCAAATGTTGGATTCAGCTTCCTAACGAATGACGATTATTTTTTGTTCGATTGACCTGGTAAGGGGCTGTTCATTCCTGGAACTTATTACTCATTTGAAGTCAAAGTTGTTAACTTTGCGTCCCAATTGACGGCCCTGTAGTACAATGGATAGTACGTAGGTCTCCGGAACCTAAGATCCAGGTTCGATTCCTGGCGGGGCTACAAGGTAGAGCAGCCGGTAGTGATATCGGCTGCTTTTTTGTGAGATGGCCCCAATGGTTAAAGAAACCTGGTTTTTACGATCTCAAAAAGCTTGTCCTTCCTGCTTCGTGAAATGGGTATTTTTTGCTCATCCTGCATCACCAAATACCCGCCATCTTCCCTAAGAATTTTCTTTACGTGCTCTAA
>PAAY01000041.1 GCA_002698985.1 Saprospirales bacterium
CCCCCAAACCCTACTCTCTACTCCCTACTCCCTACTCTTATTAACCACAGAGTTGAACAGAGTTGTTACACAGAGTTTCACGGAGTTTTGCACGGAGTCCCACGGAGGCGAAAGTGCTAGCGCCTCTAAACCCTACACCCTACACTCTAAACCCTACACTTTTCAACCACAGAGTTTTGCACGGAGTCCCACGGAGGCGAAAGTGCTAGCGCCCCCAAACCCTACTCTCTACTCCCTACTCCCTACTCTTATTAACCACAGAGTTGAACAGAGTTGTTACACAGAGTTTCACGGAGTTTTAGCACGGAGTTCCACGGAGGCGAAAGTGCTAGCACCCCCAAACCCTAAACTCTACACCCTACACCCTAAACCCTAAACCCTCATCCCAGTTGTTCGCTCGTCTTTCCGAACCTGCGTTCACGGTGCTGGTAGTCGATGATGGCCTGGTAGAGGTGGTCTTTGCGGAACTCGGGCCACATGATGGGCAGGAAGCAGAGTTCGCCGTAGGCAATTTGCCAGAGCAGGAAGTTGCTGATGCGTTTTTCCCCGCTGGTTCTGATGAGCAGTTCAGGGTCAGGCATGCCGGCGGTGGAGAGGGCATTGGCGAACAGTTCGTCGTTGATCGATTCCGGGTCCAGTTGGCCGGCGGCGGCCTGGCGGGCCAGTTTGCGGGCGGCTTCTACTATTTCCCAGCGGGCGCTGTAGTTGAGTGCCAGCACCAGCTTCATGCCGGTGTTGGAGGCCGTTTCGTCAATGGCCCATTTCAGGGCTTCACGGGTATGGGTAGGCATGTTTTCGATGTCTCCGATGGCCTTCAGGGCAATGTTGTTGTCGTTCAGGGTTTTGATCTCCTTCTGGATGGTCTCCACCAGCAGGGTCATCAGGGCGTTCACTTCGGTTTCGGGGCGGGCCCAGTTTTCCGTTGAGAAGGCGTACAGGGTCAGGTATTCCACGCCCAGCTCGGCGGCAGCTTCGGAGGCTTCCCGCACAGCCACCACGCCGTTGCGGTGGCCTTCCACACGGGGCAGGCCCTGCTGTTTGGCCCAGCGGCCGTTGCCGTCCATGATGATGGCGATGTGGCGGGGCAGCTTTTCCTTGTTGATCTGAGACTTTAAATCCATGGTGATTAGCCTGCCGGAGTGGTTTGCCGGCGGGCTGCAAAGGTATAAAACAAGCACTGCTTTGGTGTTTGCCGAAGGAAAAGCACATTTCACTTGCCAAAAGCGCAAGTAGCACTAAATTGGGCCCTCATTCAAAACCTTAGCTCACCCTCAGCACCATGCAAAAACTTCTTTTCCTCTTCGCTGGCGCAATGGCGCTGCTGGCCACCGCCTGCCAGGAGCAGGAAAAAGCCGGTTCACCTGTGGCGGATAGCGGCTTTCCTGCCATCGGCAAAATCGAGCGCCTCTCATCCGAGCTTGACAAGCTGCTGCCCGACAGCGCAAAGATCGAATTGCTGGACAGCGGCTACGTCTGGACCGAAGGCCCCGTTTGGGTTGCCGCAGGCGACTACCTGCTTTTTTCCGACGTTCCGGAAAACAAAATTTACAAATGGACGGAAGCCGAAGGCGCCAGCGTTTACCTGACTCCCGCCGGCTACACCGGCCCTGACTCCACCGGCCACGAGGGTTCCAACGGCCTGCTGCTCGACGCCCAAACCCGGCTGGTCATCTGCCAGCACGGCGACCGCCGCATGGCCCGCATGAAGGCTCCGTTGGACAAACCATCACCGGATTTTGAAACCCTGACCGACAACTATGAGGGCAAGCGCTACAACAGCCCGAACGACGCCTGTTACGACAAATCCGGTAACCTGTACTTCACCGATCCGCCCTACGGCCTGCCCGGCCAGGATGAGGACCCCACCAAAGAATTGCCCTTCAACGGCGTGTACCGCCTCAACACCGATGGCACTGTGGACCTGCTGGTGGATTCGCTGACCCGCCCCAACGGCATTGCCCTGTCGCCCGATGAGCGCACCTTGTACATCGCCAATTCCGACGAAAAAAAGGCCCTCTGGATGGCTTATGACATTGCCGCTGACGGCTCGCTGCACAATGGCAGGGTGTTCTACGAGGCCACTGATCAGGTCACCGACACCTTCCGCGGCCTGCCGGATGGATTGAAAGTAACACCAACAGGTTACATCTTTGCAACCGGTCCCGGTGCTGTTTACGTCTTTTCGCCCTCCGGGCAATTGCTCGGCAAGTTCATCACCGGTGTGCCCAATTCCAATTGTGCCATCGGCAACGACGGCAAGGCATTGTACATAACCTCCGACGACTACCTGACCCGAGTATGGCTGAAATAACCAAACCCGTTCTGATTGCCCCTGATGCTTTCAAGCATGCCTGTACGGCCATGGAAGCCGGGCTGGCCCTCCAACAGGGCATCCACCGTGCAAGGCCGGCACTGGCCTGCCAACTGTTTCCCCTGGCCGACGGCGGCGAAGGCACTGCCGAAATCCTGGCTTACCACCTGCATGCCGAACCCCGTAAGGCATTGGTGCACGATGCACTGATGCGGCCACTGGAAGTCACCTGGTATTTTGTGGAACCTGAAAAACTGGCGCTGATTGACATGGCAGCCGCTTCCGGCATTCAATTGCTGAGCAAAGCCGAACGCAACCCCATGCACACCAGCACCTACGGCACCGGCGAGGTCATCAAAAGCGCCATCGAAGCCGGCGCTGAAAAAATTTTACTCGGCATCGGTGGCAGTGCCACCAATGATGCGGGCATGGGGATGGCCGCCGCCCTGGGCTGGAAGTTTCAGGATGCAGCCGGAAAGATCATCCCACCAAAAGGAGCCCACCTTGAACTGGTGCGCAAGGTCATTCCTCCGAAAAACACTCCTGCCATGGAGGTCGAAGTGCTCTGCGATGTGGACAACCCGCTTTGCGGCCCCGACGGTGCCGCTTTTACCTACGGCGCCCAGAAGGGTGCCAGCGAAGCGGATGTTGTTTTCCTGGACCAGGGACTCCAGCATTTTGCAGGCCTCCTGGAAGAGCAGTTCGGACATACACTGATGGACCTGCCCGGCGCGGGCGCGGCCGGTGGGTTGGGCGCCGGCGCCGTGGCCTTCCTCAACGGTAAACTGGTCAGCGGCGCCCAAAAAATCATGGAACTGACAGGCTTTTACAAGGCCCTGGACGACTGCAGCCTCGTAATCACCGGAGAAGGTCGTTTTGACGGACAAACCAAAAGGGGCAAACTGGTTTACGAAGTGGCAAAAGCGGCAAGCGCCCGATCCGTACCCGCCGTTGCCTTCTGCGGCCAGGTGGACGCATCACCCGGGGACTGGCAACAGATGGGGCTTCAGCAGGTGCGGCAAATCACCCCGGAAGGCATGCCGCTGGAAAAGGCCCTCCGCATCACCAAAGCCCTGCTGGAACAAGCCGCATTTGAGTATTTCAGCGAAAAATCATAACGGCCCGACGTTTTTTGGGCCTGCGGCCGGTTTTTGTCGGGCTGGCGCCCTTTTGGCCTTCGGCCATGGTTTTTGCGGCTGCCGCCGCTTGGGTTTTTGTCGGGCTGCGCCCTCCGCAGTTTTTTGCGGCCTTCGACCTTTTGTTTTTTTGGTCGGCCTTCGGCCAACCTGGTTTTGTGGGTTTCGCAGGCTTCTTCACAGTGCTCTCTCCGTGTCCCCCGTGTCCTCCGTGGTGGAATGGCCTTCGGCCGGTTTTTGGTCGCCCTTCGGGCAACCTAGAGTTTTTGCGGCTGCCGCCGCTTGGGTTTTTGTCGGGCTGCGCCCTCCGCTGTTTTTTGCGGCCTTCGGCCTTTTGTTTTTTTGGTCGGCCTTCGGCCAACCTGGATTTTGAGGGTTTTGCAGGATTCTTCCCCGTGCATTCTCCGTGTCCCCCGTGTCCTCCGTGGTGGAATGGCCTGCGGCCGGTTTTTGGTCGCCCTTCGGGCAACTCTAAACCCTACACTCTCAAACTCTAAACTTCAAGAGGGGCGTCGCTATGCGCCGCAAATTCCTATTTGGCTACTGAGCTACCAAGGGGAACGGCGCTCTGCGCCTTGGTGGTTCTGGCTAAAGCTGTTTTCAATCGCCACAGGTAGTGGTTCCATTTTCCGAAGGGAAGAAAAATAAACCACGGAGGACACGGAGGACACGGAGTGAACACGGAGAGCATGTGAAGCAATTGGCCACCGCCGAAAACAGCGCCGATGCGATGCGGCAACTTCCAAATTACGGCACCACTTTTTGGGCAGATACAACCCTCAAACTATCACCGAGACGGTGAAGGAAATAACCGGCCCGCTAAAATGGCGGATGTGTGGGTATTATTAGGAAATTTCATTTACTGTAATTACAGCGAAGCCAAATCCTTTTCATAAATTAGCGCTTGTTGCCAAATACAAGCCGGCATCCCATCGAACATATACCAGCGCACGAGCCACCGTTCCAGGCAGGCAGCTATACAATTTTAAGATCGATAAAATCGTGTGCTTTCAGCGGATTACAAGTTCTGATGTGCTCATTTGAGTACTGACAACCATGAAAAGTTGTTGAGAAAATTGATACAACGATTTCCTCAACTTCAACTAATTAACAAACTCATCTCTATGAACACACTTTACAAAACAATGCTCAAATCGCTTGTTCTGGCGGTTTTGACCTTCTCCATCACACAAGTTTCCGCCCAGATCATTTTCGACAATTTCGATTCCTATAACGTAGGGTCCACAACGGGCACCAATGCGCCACACTGGAGTACCTGGAGCGGCAATGTGGGTGGCACCGAAGACGGCGTCGTCATTGACGACCAGGCTTTTTCAGCACCCAATTCCATGCTCATTGCCGAAGGTGAAATTCAGGATGTGCTCTTGCTGCTCGGCAACAAGACAAGCGGCCGCTACCTGCTCAGATGGATGTGTTATGTCCAGGGTGGTTCGTCAGCCTACTACAACATCCAGGAGTCGGAAACGCCGGGTGTCGCCTGGAACCTGGATGTGTTCTTCGGCACCGATGCCATGGGCAATCCCTCAACAGGTGGCACTGGCCTGGTATCACAAACGGGTACCACGTTTACCTATCCGGAAGACACCTGGTTCATGGTCAGCCACGACATAGACCTGGACAACAACGAGCTCAAGCTTTACATTGACGGCCAGATGGTAGAACAAATGCCCTACAACGGCAACCTGGGTGCGGTGGACTTTTATTCCATCAACAACCAAAACCACTACTACATTGACGATGTATTGTTCACCAATACGCCGGCACTGGTCACCTTCAAAGTGGACCTGGGCGAAATGACCCCCGACCCAGCCGGTGTTTTCCTCGCTGGCAGCATGAACGGGTGGACCGATGAGGCGATGACCAACAGTTCCGGCACCATCTGGGAAATCACCAAGGTCATTGACGCCGGCACAGAAGTGTTCTACAAATTCAAAAATGGACCCGACGGCTGGGAGACCGCCATTGTACCTGATGGCGACCTGTCGCCCTGTGGCGCCGACGACGGCTTCGGCAACTACAACCGCCAGCTGAGTGTACTTGGCGATGCAGACCTGGATGCTGTTTGTATCGGATGGTGCGTGACCTGCGATATGGTCAGCTCTGTGGAGGATGACAGGCTGGCCGAAGCAGTGTCCATCAGTCCAAACCCTGCCGCCTCCTTCATCAACCTGGAATACAGCTTTGAACAAAACACCAATCTTGCCGTTAAAATCCTCAATTCGCTGGGCCAGGTGGTTATTCAAAAGCAACTGACCCACGCACTGAGCGGCACCGAACAAATTGATATTTCTTCCCTGCCCGGCGGCGCGTACTTCGTGTTGCTGAGCAATGGAAAAGGCACCAGCTCCCAAAAGCTGATTGTGCGATAAAGAGTATTTTCATGAGGTTTTACCGGCTTTCCCGGTAAATAGATTGCCCACCCTCGCCTCGGGTGGGCTTTTTTTTTGTCTGATTGACAAAGGATTTTCGATTACAAGGATTTTCCCACAGCCTGCAACCTGCGGCACCTGATCTGTGCAATCTGTCTAATCCCACCCATCCGTGATCCAACACTGCCCCAGGCTCATTCATTTTCCACCATGCGGTAGAGTGCAGGGTACGGGTGGTAGTACGCTGGGTTGACCAGGATTGCGGAAAGGGTCTGAAAGGAGAAAAGAAAACATTATCTGCCTGCAAATGCTCTTCATAGCGCTCAAAATCAGGCATGATGAGCAGGGTTTTGGCGCTGTCGGGGTTTTCGAGGGCCGTGAGGTGCATGGTCGTAAACGGAATGCCCCACTCCATGATGACCGTATCAGCCGGAGCAGAGGCGGAGGGCATCAGCAGGCGGTTGGTGTGCAGGCGGTTGGCCTGCGAAAGTTGGCGGAGGGCCCAGCGTTGCTGAAGCGTAAAGGGCTGGTGGCCCAGGGCAATGGTGAACAAGCGCAAGGCCACCACAGCCCCGAAAACCAATTTGCCGAAGGAAAAAAAGGCCTGGGAAGAGCGCTCCCACTCCGGCAACAAATCAAAAAACAACGGCACAGCCACAAAGAGTATGGCCGGCAGGTAGCTCACTTCCGAATAAAACCGGTAGCTGGATGACGGATCGGAGATGTTGTAAAGCAGCAGGTACCCCAGTGTAAACGCCCACACCATCACCAGCTTAAGCAGGGCTTTGCGCTTCGCATAAAACCAGGTGCAAAGCAGCAGGAGCAGGGGCAGCAAGTAGTAATGCCGGATGAGCCGCTGGAGCAACACTTCGTTGGAGGGCAGCCGGTCGAATCGTGGAAAATAGAGTTGCCAGTTGGTCTGGAAATCCACTTGCTTGGCGGCCTCGTACCAGTTGGTGAACCAATGGGATTTTACGAAGGCAACAATCAGCATCGATGCGAGTAAAATCAGGTAGCGGCGGTGCCTCAGGGCAGGATTCGATTTTGCGAAGAAAAGCCAGAGAAAGAGAAAGAATATGACGGTGAGCTTGTGTGAAAAGCCAATGGTAATCAACAGGGCAACAGCTGGCAGCCAAAACTTCCAGCCTTTCAATTCCGGCCGGTACAGCACCATTCCGAAGAGGAGTAACAACAATGTGAGCCCCAGGTAAAACTCACTCTGAACGTGGTAAAAACTGTCGAGGGCCATGAAGGTGAACAGGGCCGTTAGCACCCAGCCCATGCGCTCGTTTTTGAGCTTTTCAGTCATCAGGTACCAAGAGCAGAAGTAAAACAGGATATAGGATACTGAAAAACTCAGTCCCAGCATCCACAGCGGCGCGTGCAGCTTCAGCAGCAGCCAGGGCAGTATTTGCGGAACGGCGGTAACAAAGCGGTAGTGATAGACCTGGATATGCCCCTCGTTGATGAGGTTGAAAAGCTGGAAACCGGCGTCCATGAAGAAAGCCCGCTCCTTCCAGAAAATCAACGACAGCAACAGCAGGCAGCCCCAGGTGAGGTACCCTGCTTTTTTGAAGAATGCTGACTCAAAGCGGTAATTCATGGGCGCCGGAGCTTGTCATGCAATGGCGTGGGTGGTGAGCCGGCACTTCACCCGGAGTATTTGCCGCACATCCTGGGCATCCACTTCGTAAGGCTTGTACATTTCGTTGTCGGAAATGAGGCGGAGCTGAGCTAGGTGGTCACCCTGTTTTATTTGCTGTATTCGCTTCGCAACGACCACGTCGGTGACCACCACATAGACGTTGTTGTCGCGCAGGGGATCGTCGCGCTCCAGCGGCTCGCAAACGACGATATCGCCATTGGTGATGGTGGGATACATGCTGTCGCCCGAAATTTCAAAGGCGATGAGGCTGCCCTCCAGGTGCGGTATCGAAAACTTCGGCAATTCTGAGAGGAAAGTTTCATCCTGGTGCTCCAGGGCATAGCCGGCAAGGGCCCGGTCGGGCACCAGCGTGATGTTGGATCTGCCAGCGAAACTGCGCTCGCTGAGGGAGCGGGTTGGAAAATCGTACAGGCCAGGTGCGCCTTCCTGAAATATGCCTTCGGAAAAGCCAAACATGAAGTTGGCATCCACCTGAAATGTTTCAAACAATTTGTGTAGTTGCTCTACCGTCAGGTTGCGCTCTCCCTTCAGAATACTGTTGATTACGTGGTTGTAGGTGCCCAGTTTCTTGCCAAGATCGGACTTCCCTTTGATCATCCCCCGCTTTTCCAGCTCCTCATAGACTTGCCTGAACCGTTGATTTACAATGCTTTTGGAGAAGTCTCCCATTTTTCTAAAAAAATTGTTTTAAAATTATTTGCTTATCAAAACATTTTGTTTTTAAATTTGCCTTGTCAACGGACAAACCAAACAAAACCATTTGAACAAAGCAGCTTAAAGGTACAACTTGTTGCAAAACCATGAAAATATGAAATCGAATCAACACAAAAGTTTCAACATGGGCGGAACGCCGCCCCGCCGTTCCGATGGCGGAGCGATAGCCATTCCCAATCCATTTCAGCTGGTTGTTTGGGTGCTTCGCAAAACCCTGCTCATTTCAGAGCGCTTGCTGGTGCTGGCCCGCTACCAGTTTTACAAAACCACGGCCCTGCATCCCAGCCAACTGGCTGTCAGCTGGCCCACGGCCTGGCGCCTGAGTGTGATAGCCGTTCTGGCTTTCGTCGCAATGAAAAAGGACGTTAGTGTCAGCTTGGGAGAGCAACGGGGCCACGAATACTTTTCAACCGTGGAAGCCATGGCCCTGCCTGCCAGCATGCCGCTGAATCCGGCGCCAGAAACCAAAGCAGTCTTTGCCGCTCCGGAAAAAAAGGCCGACACCTTTGCCGACGCCCCTGAAGACGACGCCGAAACCCTGACCGTGAAAGCTTATGTCCGTCGCTTCCGCAAAGTGGCCAAAGTGGAAATGGAGAAATACGGCATACCTGCCAGCGTCAAAATGGCGCAGGCCATCCTGGAGAGCAACGCCGGCCGCAGCTCACTTTCCACCAAAAACAACAACCACTTTGGCATGAAGTGCTTCTCCCGCACCTGCAAAAAAGGCCACTGCTCCAACTTTGGCGACGACAGCCACAAAGACTTCTTCCGCAAATACGGCACCGCTTGGGAAAGCTGGCGCTCCCATAGCAAGTTGATCGCCAATGGCAAGTACAAGTCCTTGCTGAAATACGGAAACGATTACAAGAAATGGGCTAAAGGCCTGAAACGCCTGGGCTACGCCACCGCCCCGCACTATGACCAAACCCTCATCGAACTGATCGAAAAGTACAGGCTGTACGAACTCGATTACTGATACTGTAGATCACCACACAAATCACCCGATGTTTTTCTTGCCCTGAAAAAGCAAATTTTTCTCATGTATGTTCTGGGTGCGACCATCCGCTGTGAAGAGCAGTTGGATGGTCTTTTTTTGTTGAGAATGTTGAATTGTTGAATTGTTGAATTGTTGAGATTGTTGATTTGTTTAGGATTATGGATGATTATGGAGGATTATGGAGGATTATAGGGGTTGTAAGTTGTAGGTTGACGCAGGAAAACTCTGCGCAACTCTGTTTTCAACTCCAATAACTCTGTGGTTAAAAAATGATTATAATGGATTATGATGTTTAGACCACGCTTGTCACGTCTGTCACGCTTGTCACGCCCGTCACGTCTGTCACGTCTGTCACGTATTACGAGCTGCGCAAGCGGCGACGAACCGTGTAGAAAAGCCCGCCGGCCATGAGCGATGCAATGCTGATGAGCAGCAGGATGATGAACAGGTTCTTGTTGGTATAGCGTTGCACCAGCCAGGTCAGCACCACGAAGACTACATTGACGAAGATGAGAACAAAAGTGGCCTGCATGTGGGAGAGACCGGAGTCCAGCAGCAGGTGGTGGATGTGGGTTCGGTCGGCCCGCAGGGGGTTTCGGCCTCGCATGATGCGCACGACAAAGACCCTTAACGTGTCGAAGAGCGGCAGGATGAGCAAACCGAAAGCGGCGGCCGGTGCTGCGTTGATATGGCAGGGATGGGTTGAATCCAGGTCGGCATTCAGTTGCAGGAATTTTATGACGAGGATGGAAATGATTAGCCCGATGAGCAAGGCACCGGTGTCGCCCATGAAAATTTTGGCGGGAGAATAGTTGTACTTCAGAAATGCCATGGCAGCCCCACAGGTGGAAAAGGCGAGTATGGCCAGATCGTATCGCAAAAGGATGAGAAACCAAACACCCAACACACCAGTGGTCAGTACAGTAATGCTGCCCGACAAACCATTGATGCCATCGATCAGGTTCAGAGAATTGATGATTGCAACTACTGTGAAGACAGTCAGCAATACGCTCCACCAAAATGGGAGTGTTTCAATGCCCAGAATACCGTACAGGCTTTCAATGCGCAGATCTGACTTGAAAACCAGAATGAGCGCCGCCAGAATTTCAGCCAGCAGCTTTGTCCTCGGAGCCAGCCCATCGATGTCATCTTTGACCCCTACCAGGAAAATGATGACAAAAGCAGCAAGGATGTACTGCATGGCATCGCCGTATTTGTCGAAAGGCGTCCAGAGTATAAGGGCAAAAACCACCCCTGCGTAAATGGCGACGCCTCCCAGCCGGGGTGTCACCTCCACATGCGAGCGCCTTGCATCAGGCACATCGTAGAGCTGCTTTGCAATGGCCACACGGATGGTGGGCGGAATGACAAAATAAGTCAGGGTAAAAGCTGTGATGAAGCTCAATATGACATCGTAGTCATACATGGGTGTTCGGGGGTTGTTGCCTGGCAAAGGTAGCGGATAAAGACTAACCTTGTTTAGATTCAATTATCAACAGCCGGGCCTTGCCAGAATCGCTATCTTTGCCGCCCTAAACAGACCCACCTTTCGATGTCAGAACATTACAAATACGATCTCAGGGGTGTTTCTGCCGACAAGGCGGAAGTACACCAGGCCATCAAAGGCCTCGACAAAGGCCTTTACCCAAAAGCTTTTTGTAAAATCCTGCCGGATGTAACCGGTGGCTCTGATGCCCATTGCAACATCATGCACGCCGACACCGCCGGCACCAAAACCAGCCTGGCCTATCTGTACTGGAAGGAGACAGGCGACCTGTCTGTCTGGAAAGGCATTGCCCAGGACGCTCTGGTGATGAACCTCGACGACATGGCCTGTGTGGGCTGCGTCAACGACATTGTCATTTCATCCACCATCGGCCGCAACAAGCACCTGGTCAGCGGGGAGGTCATCGCCACCCTCATCCAGGCTGCCAATGAGTTTGTGGAGAGAATGGCACAGAACGGTGTAGGCCTCCACCTTGCCGGAGGCGAAACGGCCGACGTGGGCGACATCGTGAGAACCATCGACGTGGGTTACACCACCTTTGCCAGAATGGCGAGGAAAGACGTGGTGGTAAATGACATCCAGGCCGGCGATGTAATCGTGGGTCTTGCCTCCTTCGGTCAATCCATTTACGAAGATGAATACAACGGCGGCATGGGCAGCAATGGACTCACCAGCGCCCGCCACGATGTTTTTTCTAAAACTTATGCCGAGAAATACCCCGAATCCTTCGATCCGAATACGCCGCTGGAAGTGGTTTATACGGGAAGTAAATTGCTGACCGACCCCATCGAAATTGACGGCATGCAGACCACCGTCGGAAAACTGGTACTCTCCCCCACCCGCACATACATGCCCGTTCTCAAAGCCATTTTCGACCGGCTGCCGAAAGAGCAGCTGCACGGCATCATTCATTGCACCGGAGGCGGGCAAACCAAGGTGATCAAGTTCATCGAGAACAAACGGGTGATCAAAAACTCGCTTTTCGAATTGCCTCCGCTTTTTGAGCTGATCAGAAACGAATCTGGCACCGGTTGGAAAGAGATGTACCAGGTGTTCAACATGGGGCACCGCATGGAATTCTACCTGCCCGAAGCTGCCGCTCAAAGCATCATCGACATTGCAAAGCAGTTCCGGATCGACGCCAGGGTCGTTGGCTACGTTGAGGAACACAAAGGCGAGGAAGTGAGAATAGAAACGCCCAACGGCAATTTCACTTACGACCACTGAGCCCATTGCGACGAAAGACAAAGCCCTGCGAGATGAGTGCATCTGCAGGGCTTTTTCATTTCACATGTAGATTGAGAACACTAGTTAAAAGGGTCTGAAAATTTTTCGTCTTTGACAAGGGTCTGATCAGTCAAGGTATTGAGGAAGGCCACCAGGGCTTTCTTTTCCATTGCACTCAGATTCAGGCGCAGAGGCTCTCCATCTGCACCGACAAGTTTCGGATCGAGGTTTGGATGGGCCTGAACGCCGTGGTCGTAAAAATCGATGACCTCCTCCAGCGTCGCAAAGCGGCCGTCGTGCATGTAGGGTGCCGTTAGCGCTATGTTGCGCAGGCTGGGTATGCGGAATTGCCCGTCGCGGAAGCCAGGGTCACGGGTCACTGCATCGAGGCCGGTATTGGCAGAGCCACGGGTGGTAGGAGTGCCGTAGGGGCCTCCCGGCTGGTCTTCGGCCATGAAGTTGGCGCCGGCGTGGCACTCGCTGCACTTGGTGCGGCTGCTGAAAAAGAGGTTCATGCCCAGCTTCTCCTGAGCCGTAAAATCGGCGAAGTTGTTCATCTGGCCCTGGTCAAACCTTGAATTAGCGCTGACCATACTGCAAAGGAACTGCGCCATGGCATCGGCAATTCGCTCGCTGGTCACCTGGCCATCGCCATAAGCATTCTTGAACAGTTCGGCATAAAAGGGCGTGTTGTTAAGCTTTTTTTCCAGGGTGCTGAGCGACTCCATGCCCATCTCGATGTGGTTCTGGATGGGTTGGAGGATGAGCTCTTTGGCCGAATGCACCCTTGAATCCCAAAACAGATTGCGGTTGAGCGCCACATTGATGATGGCCATGCTGTTTCTGGGCGTCACCTTGCCGCCAAAGCCCACACTGCCTGCCCTGAAATCAGAAAATGCCAGCTCTTGCCGGTGGCAGGAGGCACAAGCGATGGAATTGTTGATGGAAAGTCTTTTGTCGTAAAAGAGCACCCGGCCCAGGGTGGCGCCTTCGTCGGTAACCGTTGGATTGTCAATGCCCCCGAAAAAGTTGACGGGATCATTGTTTACGACGAAAACATTGGGTGCATTGGAACCAAAAGCCACGTCGAGGCCCGGCGGGAAGCTGATGTCGGTGTAGTTGTAGGCTTGCTCCGGCAGCTTGGGTTCGGTAAGGTCCTGGGTGATTTCTTCGGTTTTGAGGCAGCCGGCCATGAACACAGTGGTGCCAACCATGAAGAGGAGGAGGAAAAGTCTTGCTTTCATAATGAGCTGTTTCGAAGGATTGAGGTGTATGGTTCCCTTGTGTGCTTATAGACTGAGGTAATGGCTAAATCGTTGGGTTTCCAAGGCATTATTTTCAACTGTTTCCTGTTCGCTTGCGCAATTAACGCTCCACATCTTCTTCAGGCTACCTCGGCAGGATGAAGTTCAAAGATAAGGCAACAGGTGGGATAAAGCGAAATTCGGGTATTCCGAATTCGAGATCAAAGCCGAACACCGCTGCCGTTTCAATGCTCAGCAACAGGCGCTCCTCGATGGCGTAGCCAATGGCCCAGCGAGGGCCCAGCGCTGCTATCGCCTTTTCATCGTCGTTGGGGTCAGCCCGCAGGTTGAGCCCTCCGGCCGAGAAGTAAAGGTCGAACCCGCTTAAATAAGTCCACCGGCCACCGAGGGGCTTTCGTTTTGTTATCCCCATTCTGAAATTGAGATGGATGTTTTCAAAGTCGGTGTCTTCCCCTTCACTAGGGATATTGAAGCCCAGTGCGGTGTGGAAGGCCCGGGTGCCCACGAAACGGTGAAAGGTGACATTGAAAGGACCGGTGGTCAGGGGATTGCTCTTGTTGAAGGGCACCAGCTGAACCAGCAGCGGGGAGGCATTGACGCCGATCATCCGGTAGTTTTCCGGCACCAGGTATTTCTGTTTGAATTCGGGCCGCTGCCCAAAAGCGCATTGCGCAGCGAGGAAAAAAACAATGGCGGTGAGGTATCTCATGTGATCAGAAGCTGAAGTGGATGTAAAGGGAGTTGGGTACGGCGGGCAGCAGGGCAACCCTGTTGATGTCCTCCTTTTCAGGCGGAAGATTGGGATCGATGTCCGTGGAAGAATTGCCCCATTCGAACATCAGGTAGGCATAGGTTTCGGTGGAGAGGCTCACTCGTTCCGACAGGTGAAAAGTGACACCCAGAAAAGGCCCGCCACCAATGCCTCTGGTTTTCTCAAAGGAAGATAGATCTGAGGGGAAAAACTCCACGCTGGTTTTCTGGTAGTAATAAGTGACCACTCCGTCAATGCCATAGTGCATGGTAAAGCGCTCGCTCACCGGCTTCTGCCACTCGTAACCTGCCCGGAATTTAAAGTCATCCTCTCGCACTTTCCTGAGGGTATTGCCGATGAAGCTCTCGCTGTGATCTATGGAGAAATCGATGCCGAAACGAAGGGCATGGTCCCCTTTGTCCACTTTGAAGCTAAAAAGGAAAGGGTCTTTTGGAATGTTCTGCCCACCGGAATTGAAAAATCCGGCCAGGGTGCTGGTGATGTTGATACCAATCACATTTTGGCTTTCTGCTTTTTTTCCTTTTCGCTGCGCAATGAGATCGCTGGTAGAAAACAGCAGTGCCAGCATCAGGGAAACACTGAGGAGGGAGTTGGCTAATCGATTGTTTCTCATAAATGGTTTGGTTGGTATGCCCTTACAGACGGTTGGCCTTGCAAAGAGGTTGGCACAAGGATAACAACTTTTCGTTGCACCTTCTAATTCAGGAAACGGAGTGGTTTGATCAGGAAACGGGGCAGCCAACTTCCTGAACGGCAATTCCCAGCACAAGAACAGTGGTAAACAGCTGAAAACACATTAAAAAAAATTATCTCCTTTGGCACAATTTTCGAAGCATGAGAAAAAAGTGTAAACCGTAAGTGCGAATTCCGAAAGCTTTTATACCGGTAAACAGACACGAACAACAAACGCAAAAGAAACAAGCCGGATGTCGTCAGTTGATGAAAAAACACCAGCCCCACGGCGGGCAACGACGCTGAAGCATGGCACATCCGGGACCTGAATGATTAACCGGGACTCCAAAATTCACTATCCCATGACAAGCGTTAAACGTCATTGTATTTTCCTTTTCGCCCTTTGCCTGACCACCCTGGTCCGGGCTCAGAGCATTTTCCCTGTTGACACCATCTATGCAGAGAGCTACAACTGCCAGGGAACCAAAGATGTCTGCATTCCCCTGCCATCGAGCAACCTTACCCAATACACCATTTTGCAGGACGGGCAGCCTTACCTCGGTGCGCTGAACGGCTGCAATTTCGACACCATGGTCACCTATTCCTACAACACTCTGTTGGGCCTGGGCAACATGGGCCCCTACCACCTGGACAAATGGGATGTGAGCGGTATCAGCTATGACGGCATGTTCCAGAACATCGATGAACTGGTGGACATGATGAACCAGTGGGACCCCGCCGGCAACTGGGAACACAAACCCGGCAACCTGACCATCGTAGGTGGTGCTCCCGGCAAGGTCTATTCAAACATGGACGTAACCGTCATGCTCAACAACACCCCATCTATCATTGGGGTGAATTTCGGTTTGTTGCCTCTCGGAATGGAACTCCCATTGACCGAAGGCATGCACAGCATCGTAGCCATTGACAATACCAACAACAGCAAAGACACCCTGATGGTGCAGGTGAGCTGCCTGTCCGGGCCGCCCGCCACCATTGTGACAGACACCATTCAGGCCAACGGATTTCCGTACAGCACCTGCATGGACCTAAGCCAGATGACCGGCGCCATTACCCAGTTTTACAATGCCTGCCCCGATTCTTCGGGTGAGTTCGTCCACTTCTACCTCGACTCGGCCAATTATTGCGTGAAATACCAGGGTTTGAAATGCGGAGGCACCGAGGAGGCCTGCATCGTCATTTGCGACGAAAACGGCTTCTGTGACACCACCATTCTGGAGGTGACCACTGATTTCAGCCTGTGCATGCGGCTATCCCAGAAACTTACCGATACCATGTTCATCAACTTCACGGAAACGCTGTGCATCGACACCCTTCAGTTGCCGGGCATCATCGAATCGGTCACCAACCTTTGCCCGGATGACTCCGGCACCCATGTGGCTTTCGAATACGATGAGCTGACGCATTGTGTCACTTACACAGGTCTTGCCCCTGGCACCGACAATGCATGCTACCTGCTGGTGGACGAGTTCGGAAACCGAGATACGGTGCGGGTTTGTGTCACAGTGCGCAACCCTCAGAGTGGTATAATTCTTGACACCCTGCTTCTTGGTCAGTCCGAAACTTACTGCGTTGACGATTTGGAACTGGCAGGCAATGTGATAAGTATTGAAAATAGTTGCCCTGCGATTCCGGTCAATGAAGTGAGTTTCTCAATCAATGCACTAAATTTGTGCGTTGATGCACAGGGCATGAGCGTCGGAACTGACACTGCCTGCATCACCGTTTGTGATGATTACGGCGTTTGTGATTCCACTTATTTGCTGATCACAGTAGTTCCCGATGACATCAGCCCCTGCCCAAACGCCCTTCCCCCCACCGCCGTTGACGACCAGGCGGACGCACTATTGAACACCCCCAGAAATATTGACATTCTGGCCAACGATGATGCCGGCAACTGCGACCTCATTTCCGTTAGGATCCTCGAGGATGGCAGCAATGCAGGCCCGCATCGCGGTGTCACAGTACTGAATCCGAATATGACGGTAGATTACTACCCCTTCCTGGATTTCTGCGGAGCGGACAGCTTTGATTACGAGCTGTGCACACCGCTGGGCTGTGATACGGCCACTGTTTTTGTCAACGTAGGCTGTGCGCCAACAGACACTATCATCATCTACAACGGCATCTCACCCAACGGCGACGGCTACAACGACTTTTTTACCATTGAGAACATCGAACATTTCCCGGATAATGAAGTAAAAGTGTTCAACCGGTGGGGCAATCTGGTTTTCCAGGCTAAGAACTACGACAACAGCTGGGACGGCAGATTCGGCTCTAAAAAGCTACCCGACGGCTCTTACTTCTACATCGTCACATTGAACGACGGACGTGAATATTCCGGGTTTATGCAAATACAGCGGTAGGAATAGGCCTGCCGCCAAAACTAACCAGGTTGTGATCAGAGGCCGGCAGTTTCCGGCACCTGAAGGGAAACAAAGCAACCCCTTAATTAACCGGAACTTTAAAATTTTCCCAGAATGAAAAAGCTTTTCTCCAGCGCTATCTTCATTTGCTTCTCAATTCTGTTTGCCTTCGGGCAACAGGAGCCCATGTTCACCAAGTACATGTTCAACCCCCTCATCTTCAACCCGGCTTATGCCGGCTCAAAGGAGTACATGTCGGTGGGCTTGCTGCACCGCAGCCAGTGGTATGAAATTGACGGAGCACCAACTACCCAAACGTTCACCCTACACACCCCCCTCCGCAACGAGCGGGTTGGCGTCGGCTTCAGCATTGTCAACGACAAGATCGGCCCATCCAACACCACCGGCGTAAACCTGGTGTATGCCTACCGCATCCCGATGGGCAAGGCCAAGCTCAGCATCGGCCTGCAGGCCGGGCTGGAAAGCTACCGGGCCGATTGGACCAAGCTGAACATCGAGGACCCGACCGACCCCTCTTTCCAGGAAAACGTGAACAAGATGCTGCCCAACTTCGGCGCTGGATTCTACATCTATACCCCACATTTTTACGTGGGCGGCTCTGTACCCCATCTCGTTGAATACGACCTCAGAAACAATACCCAACTGGACATCTACGCACGTCAGATACGCCATTACTATTTCTTCGTCGGAACGGCCATTCCGCTGAATGGTCCGGCGCTGGTCTTCAAGCCCTCCATGCTGATAAAGAACGTTGGCTGGGACAAGCGTGCCACCAAACTGGATGCCTTCCGCGACATCGGAGCGCCAAACGAGTTCGACATCGACCTCTCACTGCTGTTTCAGGAAACACTTTGGGTGGGTGCCTCGTTCCGGTCTTCATGGGCCAAGCTCATCGACGGAAAGAGCTCCTATGACTCCGCTGACATCTGGATTTCCCTGTTGATGAAAAACGGCTTCCGCATTGGCGCAGCCTACGACTATCCGCTCACTGAACTGTCGAACGTGACCACAGGAGCTTTTGAGATCATGGTGGGTTATGAGTTCAATTTCCGTGAGAAGCGGATCGTTACACCTCGTTACTTCTAAAAGAATGCGTTCAGGGGTGATGGCCGAACCTTGGTAAAAACGGTCATGTTCCAAAAACCACAACCACAATTTTTCAGACAATGAAGGCTATGCGAATCATATCAACCCTTGCGATAAGCTTGCTGATGGCAACCTTTGCCATGGGGCAAACCGCCAAGCTCAAGCAGGCCAAACAGGCCATGGACAACCTCGATTACATCCGTGCCATCGAGTTGTACAATGAGGTTTTGGAAGAGCACGACCTTGCCGAAGCCAAAATCAACCTGGCCGAGGCCTACCGCAAGATCAACGACACCGCAAACGCAGAATACTGGTATGGCCAGGTGGTGCGTCTGCCGGAGTCGGAGCCCATCCACAAACTTTACTACGGCATGATGTTGCAGCGCAACGGCCGCTGCGAAGAGGCCCGCAACTGGTACGACGCCTATACCGAACTGGTGCCCAACGACGAGCGGGGCCAATACCTCAAGGAAGCCTGCGACTACGAAGATGACCTGCTCAACCGCAACCTCGGCCTGTACGAAATCAAACTCTGCGATTTCAACTCCCGCTCTGATGATTTCGGTCCGCAATTTTACCGTGGCGGCCTGGTCTTTTCTTCGGAACGTGACACCAACCCCATCATCCGCCGAACCCATACCTGGACGGGCAACCCCTTCCTGGAACTATACTACCTGGATGTGCGCCAACTGGGCAACAAAGAAGGCGAATGCGGCAACTACATCTTTGGAAGACCGGAGAAATTCTCCAATGAAATCAACTCCAAATACCACGATGCCACTGTCTCCTTCTCCAAAAACGGCGAGGAGGTCTTCTTTACCCGTAACAACTTCGTCGACGGCAAAAAAGGCTTTGACGACGAAGGCATCATGCGCCTGAAAATTTTCTACGCCCGCAGCGAAGGCCACGGCAAATGGGGCGAGCTGGAAAGCCTGCCTTTCAACTCCAACGAGTATTCCGTTGCCCACCCTGCCCTTTCGCCTGACGGCAACCGGCTCTACTTTACTTCCGACATGCCGGGCGGCTTCGGAGGCATGGACCTCTACTATTCAGACAAAGAAAACGGCCGCTGGGGACCACCCCAAAACCTCGGCCCCACCGTGAATACCGAAGGCCACGAGATTTTCCCAACTGTTGCACCCGATGGGCACCTGTATTTCGCTTCCGACGGACACATTGGCCTGGGCGGACTGGACATTTACTCAACCCAGGAAACCGCCCCTGGCACCTGGTCCAATCCGGAAAACCTCGGTGCTCCCATCAATTCACACGCCGATGATTTCAGCATTGTCTTCAATGCCGAAGGCACATGCGGATTTTTCACCAGCAACCGCGATGGCGGCATTGGCAAGGACGACATTTACAGCTTCCGCAAAACGGCCATTCCGGTTGAGGTGCTGGTATTTGACCAGAAAACCGAATTGCCACTGGAAGGCGCAAAAGTCTTTGTAGCTTGCATGGACGATACGCTGACTACCGATGCGCAGGGCAAAATCCACTTCCACATGAAGCTGGAAAAGTGCTGCGACCTGGCCGCCAGCATGACCGACTACGAACCTGCAAAATCTGAAGCCTGCACCCGCAACATGACCCTGTCAGAACGCCTGGAAGTAAAGATTCCGATGGTGCGTATGGCTGAGTTCGTCGTGGAAGGCGTGGTCTTCGACGCAGCTTCTTCATTGCCCCTGGAAGGGGCGATGGTGACCATCATCGATGAAGACGGGCAGCCCGCTGCTCCCGAATTCATCACCCCAAAGACGGGTAAATACTACTTCAAACTGGAGCGTGACAAGTGCTACCGGGTGAAGGCCGAAAAGAACGGCTACTTCGCCGGCATCGCCAACAACGTGTGCACCAAAGGCCTCGATCAGTCAGAGACCCTTCGGGAAAACCTCTACCTGTCGCCGACCTTCATGCAGCCCGGAGATGTTACCGAACGTGGCACAGACCTGGGCACCACCGAAGAAACGCCCTACACCTATCTCGATCCGGCAACCGGCATCTGGATGGACAAAGACACCCGCCTGCCGGCTGATGGCCGCTACCCAGACGGACGCCTTTACGAAAAAGGCGAGCTGAAAAGCGGTGGTACGGACCTGGTGCGCGGACCCACGACGCCAAGTCCTGACGACAACTACGCCATCCCCTACCTGGTACACATCTATTACGATTTTGACAAGGCCTACATCCGCGATGACGCCATTCCGGAGCTGGAAAAGCTCTACACCCTGATGGTGGAAAACCCGCAGTACATCATCGAAATCGGATCGCATACCGACTCACGCGGCTCTTACCACTACAACCAACGCCTTTCACAACGCAGGGCTGAGGCCGTTGTGCGCTGGCTGACCGATCGCGGCATCGACCGCAACCGCCTGGTGGCAAGGGGATATGGCGAGACCAAAAACGTGAACCACTGTAAGAACAATGTTCCATGTAGTGAAAAAGAGCACCAGCTCAACCGCCGCACGGAGTTCAAGGTGATTGGATGCATCGACTGCATCGAGCCGGAAAAGGCCATCATCTCTCACGAGAACCCGAACGTGAAAGTGGACGAGTGTAAAACATGTCCATTCTGAGGAACTAAGTCCCGAACACGAAAGCCGATCCCGAAGAAATTTTGGGATCGGCTTTCGCTTTTGGGTGAGGAATGAGCTTGTCCGGCCCGTCTGACTGCCGGACAGGGACAGGCTGAACAGAGGGGTAATGAAACTGCTTGCCCCTCCCTACTCCCTACTCCCTACTCCTTTTTTCCTTTTCCTTCGGCAAATCTTCCTTCTCGTGACCCAAGTCACCTTTTGTTTGGGGCAATTCTTCCCAAATTTGCTTTCGTTAATGAATCAAAGGCTTTGTAATTATTTTAAACACCATGGCCATGCGTATGATTCTCCAAATGAGCCCCAAGCCGAAAGCTATCGGCTTTCGGTGCAGTGGTAGATGCCCCTGACTCCAGCGTCTCTCACAGCTAATTGATACACCACCTCACGGTTGTTGAATGAGTTGAATCCAACCATTGTTTAACCAGAGCCAGGAGCTCAAAAAAAATCAACAACCGATATGAAAGTAGAACAAATTTATACCGGATGCCTTGCCGAGGCAGCTTACTACATCGAGAGCAACGGCGAAGCCGCCATCATCGATCCCCTTCGTGAAACGGAGCCTTATCTCGAACGGCTCAAAGCCGACAATGCCAAGCTGAAGTACGTTCTGGAAACCCACTTCCACGCCGACTTCGTTTCCGGCCACCTCGACCTCGCTCGCAAAACCGGTGCAACAATTGTTTACGGACCAACTGCACAACCAAACTTCGAGGCCCACATTGCCAAAGACGGCGAAGAACTGAAAGTGGGCAACGTGACCATCGTGGTATTGCACACGCCCGGACACACCATGGAGAGCAGCACCTATCTGCTGCGTGATGAGAACGGTAAAGACTACGCCATCTTCACCGGCGACACCCTCTTCCTCGGCGATGTGGGTCGCCCAGACCTGGCAGTGAAATCAGACCTCACACGTGAAGACCTTGCCGGTTATCTCTACGATTCGCTGCGCAACAAGATCATGCCGCTGGCCGACGATGTAATCGTTTATCCAGGCCATGGTGCCGGTTCAGCCTGCGGCAAGAAAATGAGCAAGGAAACCCAGGGCACACTGGGTCAGCAGAAGAAAGTCAACTACGCCCTGCGCCCCGACATGACCCGGGAAGAATTCATCAAAGAAGTGACCACCGGACTGGTGGAACCACCCCAATACTTCCCGAAAAATGCCGTCATGAACAAGATGGGCTACGAGAGCATCGATGAAGTGAAGAAAAAAGGCATCCATCCGCTCAGCGTTCGCGCTTTCAAAGCTGCCTGGGAAGGTGAAAATGCCCTGGTCATCGATACCCGCCACGAAGATGAGTACGCCAAAGGTTTCATCCCCGGTTCCATCTTCATAGGACTGGACGGGCAGTTTGCTCCCTGGGTTGGTGCGCTCATCCCCGATCTGAATCAGCCCATCCTCTTCATCTGCGAACCAGGCCGTGAAGAAGAGGTGGTCGTCCGCCTGGCCCGTGTGGGCTATGACAACCCCATTGGCTACCTCGAAGGTGGTTTTGAAGCCTGGAAAGCCGCTGGCGAGGATGTGGATACCATCGAAGAAGTGACTGCTGAGGAGTTCGCAAAAATCTTCAAGAAAGAGAAGGTCAACGTGCTGGACGTTCGCAAAGTGAGCGAGTACAACGAGCAGCACATCGAAGGGGCCATCAGCTTCCCGCTGGACTTCATCAACAAGAACTTCTCTCAACTGGACCGCGACAAGAAGTACTATGTTCACTGCAAGGGCGGCTACCGCTCACTCATTGCCGTGAGCATTCTGAAGAGCCGCGGTTTTGAAAAACTGGTCAACATACGGGGCGGTTTCGATGCATTGAAAGAAACCGACCTGCCCTTGTCTGAATACCGCGAACAAGTAACTGAATTGTGATTTTGGCTGAATAGACGATTGTTCGATTTTCATACCGAAGGACCGGCCCGCAAGGGTCGGTCTTTTTTACGTCAGAACAGACTCACATAACCGAAATGCACTTTGGGATTCTGAAAGTCAGCGGGTGCGTTCTTGCGTTTTCCGAAGGCAAGCCCCAGGCTGAAAATGCCCGCCGAGGTCTCAAAGGTCATACCTGCGCCAAAGCCGAGCGGCCTGTCGTACCGGGTGGGCTGCCCGGCACGGCTGTCTTTCAGCCAGGCCCCGTCAGCGAAGGTGTAGAAGTAAGAATTCTGACCGGTCAGCAAGCGGTACTCCAGGGTAAAAATGGCATAGGCGGTGGCGAAAATGCTTTCTTCGTCAAAACCCCGCAACTGCCGGCTTCCGCCAATGCGGTACTGTTCGTTGCGGTAAATGGGATCCTCTGAGATCAGCCAGGCCCCTTTCAATCCTGACATCAGCGTGCTGCGCTGCGACAGGGGCAAAAAAGCCTGCAGATGCCCTTCGGCAACGAAACGGAAAGAGCGTTCGGGCAGGGTGTCGTAGAAACTTTCCGAAATGTTCAGGACGGCCTGGTTCCGCCGTATCCTGCGATTGCCGGCACTGCCCCGCAACAGGATGGAAAAGCCCTTGCGGGGATTGTAGCGGTAGTCCAGCCTTTGCAGCAGCAATTCCAGACCGAAGTCGGTTTTCGTCACATCGAGCTGGTCAGGTGCCTTGCCGGCTGCCAGGGAGGCCGTGTCCACTTCTATCAGATTGGAGGCTGTGGAGTTCCAGAAGGCCTTGAGGTAGTTGCCGCCCTGGAGCAGGTACTGCACGCCGATGTTGCCGGTGATGTCGGTGTAGCTGCTGTCCAGTTTGAACTGATGAAAGCTGGTTTCAACACCAAAAGGCAGGTCAAGCAGGTAGGGGTACGAAAATGCAAGGTCCAGTTTCTGGGTTTGCGGGCGAAGGCGTTCGAAGGCCAGCATGAGTCGCTCTCCCCTTCCGAAGGCATTGAGCAATTCGGTATTGAAGGTGCCTGTAAGAATGAGCTTGCGCTCGGGGCGCGTATTGTCGGGCAGCAAACCGAGGAGAAAGTCAAAACGGCTGGCTTTTTTCTTTTCGAGGAAAAACCGGAGGTCGGCCTGCTGACCGGTGAAGGTCACCTGCACGTTTTGCTTTTCCCGAAGGAATGGAAGGTCCCGCAAGCGGTCTTTGGATTTGAGCAGGGTTTTCCGGCTGTAGGGTTCCCCCTTCTTAATGCCGAGGTAATTGGACAGATAGGTATTCGAGATCTTGACATCCCCGCTGACCTGCAGGCTGTCCCAGAAAACCGCTTCGCCTTTGTCCAGCATGAGGCAGGCCTGCACCTTTCCTTCGGCAATGGCGATGGAATCAAGGTAAACGGCAGCAAAGGGATAACCGTTGTTTTCGGCTGTTTTGAGCAGTTGCTCTTCGATTTTTGCCAGTTCCTGAAAATTGAAAGTTTTGCCCTTGAAGAGCTTTTCCCGGAAGCCGCTTTTCGACAGGAATTCATCCGGGATCCCCCCGTTGCGAAGCGAAACCCATTCATAACGGGGGCCGGAATAAACCCAGGCTTTCAGGGTGTCTGAGTGGTAAGTGAAAGAATCGACAGAGGCTTCCAGCCAGGCCTCTTTCCGCAATTTCGCCACGGCAGCCTGCAGGGCATTCATTGCGGAGAGGCTGTCCTTGTAATAGGGTTTTACATCGAACACCCGGAGCTGTTCAGCTGTGGCGGGGGACACAGGAAGAAGCTGCACCACAACGGGCTGTTGCGCCGTTGCCCGCAGGGCGAAGAAAAAGCACAACAGACAAAGCCCCTCGAGGAAGGGGCTTCGGCAAAAGATGTATTTCTTTGAAAATGAATTCATTTCAGCACCTTTCAACGCCGGGCGCCGAAGGTGTGTTTCACAAATGGCGCTCTGCGTGGTAAGAAGAACGAACAAGCGGCCCGCTTTCTACAAAGGCAAAGCCTTTTGACATTCCCACCTCTTTGTATTCAGCGAATTTGTCGGGGTGAACGAACGCTGCCACCTCCAGGTGCATTTTGGTGGGCTGCAGGTACTGGCCGATGGTGAGCACGTCACAGCCGTGTTCCACAAGGTCGTCCATGGTTTTGAAAACCTCCTCGTCCGTTTCGCCGAGGCCGACCATGATGCCGCTCTTGGTGCGCTTGCCGAATTCTTTGGTGCGTTTGATCTGTTCCAGGCTGCGCTCGTACTTGGCTTGCGGTCTTACTTTTCGGTAGAGACGCTCCACGGTTTCCATGTTGTGGCTGACCACCTCCTGTCCGGCAGAGATCATGCGCTCCAGGGCCCACCAGACACTACGCACATCGGGGATGAGGGTTTCGATGGTGGTTTCCGGGCTCAGCTCTTTGGTGAGCTTGACGGTCTGGTACCAGATTTCGGCGCCTTTGTCTTTCAGCTCGTCCCGGTTCACGCTGGTGATAACGGCGTGCTTCACCTCCATGAGTTTGATGGCCTCGGCCACCCGGCGGGGTTCGTCTTCGTCGTATTCAGGCGGCCTGCCCGTTTTCACGGCACAAAATGAACAGGAGCGGGTGCAGGTATTTCCGAGGATCATAAAAGTGGCCGTACCGGCGCCCCAGCACTCGCCCATGTTGGGGCAATTGCCGCTCTGGCAAATGGTGTGCAGGTTGTAGGTGTCCACCAGGCTGCGAACGTGCTTGTACTTCTCTCCGATGGGCAGTTTGACCCGCAACCAGCTGGGTTTGCGCCTGCGCGGCGACTCCTGATCTACGATGGGTAATTCGATCATTTGAAAGGAAAATTGGTCATGTGGAGCGGGATGCAGTCAGTGGCCGCATCACCACCGTTTACCGAAATGCAAATGTAGGAAAAGGTTGATGAAGACCTGGCTATTTTGCACATCGCCGGTTTCAACCATGATGGGAACTTTCTTCGAAAAAACATCAACCATCAGTCCGGCTTCGATGGCTTTCACGTACTCATCAAATGCTCCCCAGTCGAAATGAATGGAGACTTTTCCATGGGCACCGGGAAGCAGGCTAAGTTCACCCAGGCCTTTGGTCCAGCCCGAGGCGCCGTGGATCTGCCAGATGTTGAGGAATTGATCTGCGGTTTCAGGCGTGTACTTTCTCGAAACGGAGATGATGCCATCGGTTGCCCGGAGTTCGAGGTAGTAAGGCTTGAGAATGCCGAGTGAAACTCCTCCTTCATAAGCCAGGCCAACGGCCACTCCTTTGTGTTTGGCCTTTTCGGTAAAGTAACGCTTTATGCCCAGGCCTCCCCGCAAAACGTAAAAGTTGTTTTGCTTGCCAAACTTGAACGGACGGGCGATACGGCCGTTGATGCTGCCGGGATTGTCGAAGCTCTGGCGGTATTCTTTCGGGTGTTTGATCTCCCCGATTTCAGCATGGAAAAAGCGGGTGCGGTAGTAGGTTTCGAGATTGCCCATGGTGACACCAAAAGCAAAACCATTGGTGTGCAGGCGCAATCCGGCGGCAAATTCCTGGGTGTAAAGGATTCCGGTATTCTCCTGCATCGGACGGGGCTGAATAACCTCCTGCGCTTGCAAAGACAAGCAAAATGCGAGTATGGGTAAAATGATTAAAATCCTCTTCTTCATGCTATAGATGGACTGGGAGGTGGTAGCGGTAAATGTGGTTTTCCTGCGCAAAATAAAGGTTTGGTTTCAGACAAACCAGCCCAAAGGCCAATTGTTTAGAATCTCTTTCGGAAAATGCACAGAATTGCCATATAGAGGACGGCAGGAAATGTGCCAGCCTTGCCTAAAGTTTGGCGAAGAAGAAAAATGCAGCCTTTCGAAAATGGATTCTTTCAAGGGATGAGGGATCAGGGATGAGGGATGAGGGAGCTAGCCAAAACTTTACAACCTATAACTTACAACCTCATAATCCCTATAATCCTCCATAATCCTCTATAATCCTCCATAATCCTCATAATCCCCAACATCACTCATACCGAAGCGCCTCTATCGGGTCCAGTTTAGCAGCTTTCATGGCGGGGTAAAGCCCCGATACCAGCCCCACGATGGTACAAACCACAATGGCCATGATGATCCAGTCCCAGGGGATGAGGAAGTTGCCACCCATCAGGCTGGTCACCACATTGCCGATGAGGATGCCGGTGATGATACCGATGATTCCACCGATCTGGCAAATGAGGATGGCTTCGGTCAGGAACTGCCACATGATGTCCTTGCTGGTGGCTCCGAGGGCTTTGCTGATGCCGATTTCCCGTGTGCGTTCCGTAACTGAAACCAGCATGATGTTCATCAGGCCGATGGCGGCACCGAGCAGGGTCATCAGGCCAATGGCCACGGCTGCCAGTCTGAAATTGGTGGTATCCTCCCGGATGATGGCCACCAGGGAGTCGCTTTTGAAAATTTCAAAATCGTTTTCCTGAGAGGCAGCCAGCCGACGGATGTTCCGGAACAGGGCAATGGCTGCCGATTCGGCCTTTTCCATGTCGGTGGCGTCATTGAGGGCCACCGTTACGAGGTAGTTCTGTTTTTGCGAAGCGTAATAGCGCTTGCCGTCCATTAGCGAGATGAGCACCACATTGTCTTCACTGGCGTTCATGGTGGTGCCCTTTTCTTTTAAGACCCCAACCACTTTGAACTTCAGGTTGCCTACGGCAATGTCACGGTTGATGGCTCTTTCGGCTTTGCCGTCAAAAAGTTTCTTCAGAATTGCGTGGCCTATGATGGCCCGGTTGCTGCCATGCTCGATTTCAGCCTGCGTCAACGGCCTGCCCAGTTCGAGGTCCATCCCTTTTACTGAAAGGTAATTTTCATCGATGGCCACCACCTGCATGGTGGGGTTCGTCTTTTCATCGCCGTATTTGATGGTGGCATTGGAGGTGCAAGTGGTACTGACACTGATTCTTGCCGGATAGTCAAAACGGGCTTTGAAATCCAGGGCCTGTTTAAACGAAATTGGGTCTCCCCTTTTTTCGCGGCGGCCACCCCTGTTGCCGCTGATCTCCACGGCCTTCGGCTGAATGGAAAAGGAATTGGCTCCCAGACCGCTGAAACTGTCGTTGAGGGAATAAATGGCACTGTCAATGGCGGTCAGGATGCCCACCAGTGCCGTGATGCCAAACACAATGATGATAATGGTAAGAATGGCCCTGAGGATATTGCCTTTGATGGCACCCCAGGCCATCGCGATGTATTCCCTGTAACTCATAAGTTCTGTTTCAAATCCCGGGAGATGGCAGCCGGCTACAAACTCGTACTCCCATTTATAGCTCATCGGGCTGCCGTTCAATGCGGGGCCGAAGTTATCAAGGCCACTTACCGGGCTTGATTTTGTTCGATGAAGGTCGCCATTTGGCGGACGGAGTTTTGTGCTTTTTGCCTTGCAAATCAAAGGTGACCGGAAGCCGCCGCAAACACTACCTTTGCCACCGCAATTTTTTTCTACTTTTATCGCCCTTGTAATTTTCTTCGCCTGCGGCAACAAGGAGCCGGGATGCTTCATTGCGAAGCGAAGAAAAACAAAGCTAAGCTGCGCCTATGATCTATTGCATCAATGAGTTCAATACGATTGCCAACCGCTTTTTGGCAGAAATGCGGGATGTGAATATCCAAACTGACCGGATGCGTTTCCGCCGGAACATGGAGCGCCTCGGCGAGGTCATGGCCTATGAACTCAGTAAAACTTTTCAATACAAGCCACAGGAAGTGGAAACCCCGTTGGGTGTGGCAAAAGTCCAGCTGCCAACCGAACGGATAGTGCTGGCAACCATTCTGCGGGCCGGCATCCCATTCCATCAGGGCTTTCTGAATTTTTTCGACAATGCCGAAAACGCTTTCGTTTCTGCCTACCGCAAGCACCATAAAGACGGCACTTTCGATATCCACCTGGAATACGTTTCCTGCCCCGATCTGGAAGGCGCCGAGCTCATACTCATCGACCCCATGCTGGCCACCGGCAGTTCCATGCACATCGTGATCGAGGAACTGGCCAATTACGGAAAACCCAACAAACTGCACATCGCAACGGCCATCGCCTCCAAACAAGGTCTCGAGTTCATCCGCAGGGAACACCCCGAAGCCTTTGTCTGGATTGGAGCCATTGACGAAGAACTGACGGGAAAGGCCTACATTGTGCCGGGCCTTGGCGATGCAGGAGACCTCGCATACGGCGCCAAAGTTCAGGATTAAGCTAACGATTCGAAGACCAACTATGCAGCATACTCCTCAAAGTGTAAGACCCAAAGGCCCGCCGCCAGCTAATCACGTCTCCGCATTGGTACGCAGGGCCTCCACGGCAGTTATCTTTGTTTTGGTGATGTTGGCTGGACTTTTCGGAGGCCGTTATTCTTTCATCTGCCTCTTCGCAATTATCACGGCGCTTTGCCTGTGGGAATACCTCAGCATGGTGCTGAACAGGTACACCAGAAGGGATTTTACGCGCATGGTGCTGGGCGTAGGTTTCGGACTCACACCTTTCGTACTTGCTTCTATTCTGCACATGAAACCCATGGGTTTTGGCGATCAGTTCATCATCATCACCTCCGTGCTGTTTTTTCCTTTCATCTTTCTGGCATTCGTTTACGAACTGTTCAGCGGTTCGGCAAGGCCTTTTCAGAATGTGAGCTTCATCGTTCTCGGAATGGTTTACATCGGCGCACCCTTTGCCCTGCTTGGCTTCATTGCTTTTGAAGGGGACAAATTCAACTCCTGGATTGTCTTCGGTTTGTTGCTGCTCACCTGGATGAACGACACCGGGGCCTACCTGGTCGGCTCCAACTTTGGGAGACGCATGTTGTTTCCGAGAATCTCGCCCAAAAAGACCTGGGAGGGCACCATCGGAGGCGTGGTCATCACCTTTATCACTGCTGCATCGTTTTGTGCCTTTTCCGGCGAGCTTCGCCTGTTCGACTGGATGGTGCTGGCAGCTTTTGTATCCGTCTTCGGCACCTTGGGCGATCTGGTTGAAAGCATGTTGAAGCGCAGCGTGGGCGTGAAGGATTCGGGCAACCTGCTACCGGGGCACGGTGGCGTGCTGGATCGTTTCGATGCCTTTATTTTTGTGCTTCCCTTTGCAGCAGCTTATCTGCTCTCCATCCGGTGAAGCCGGTGGCCGTGTGCAAGACATTTGACAAAAGAGTTTGTCTCCTGATTAAACATTCCGGTCCCTTGCGCTTTCTGAAAGGGTCTGATCGGTTGAAATAAATCACCCAAATCCAATACACATGAAGAAATTTATCTGGTTTGCACTGTTAGCGCTGATTTTTTCCGTCGTAACGACGAATGATGCCTATGCCCAAAAGCGGAAAAAACGCTCCACGAAGACCGATTCCTATTTTGACGAGAGTGGCTTTGCCAATAAACTCTGGTACGGTGGCAACTTCAACCTCGGCTTCAGCGGCTCGGGCGAAACCAACCAGTTTGTTTTTGGCCTTTCGCCAATGGTGGGATACAAGTTGTGGAAAGATGTGGTCTCCGTTGGCCCAAGGGCTGGGTTCACATACAATTTCATCAAAGGACGCGGTTCTGACCTGGCCATTTACAAGGTAAAACCAACCTCGTGGAATATCGGTGCTTTTGCAAGGGTAAAGCCCCTCGCCAATCTATTTGCTCATTTCGAATACGAGTACGCAAGCACCAAAGTGGTTTACCTCGATCAGTTCGGGCTCCTGCTTGTACAAAATGGAGAAGTGGTAGTTGACAAAGAAGTGCGGGACAATGTATATGTCGGGCTGGGTTACACCAGTGGAGGTCTGTGGGCATACGAGATCCTGTTGCTCTACAATGTGAATGCCCCGGACGGAGACCTGGAATTGCCTTTCAACTTCAGGTTTGGGATCACCTACAAATTCTGAGTTTTCACCTGCGGCTGTGCGGCCAAAAACCCCAAAAACCCCAAAAACCTTAAAAACCCCAAAAAAAAAACACCCCTTTGGGCAGGTAGTCAGCTTTTCGGAACAATAGGGTTTCCGGTATTAGCACACTTACCTTCCTGCCCGCAGGAGTGACAAAATATCCACATTTACTTCACCTGGTTGTAAAGTCTCTTCTGCACGCTCAGGGTGCTATCTCTTTGCCGGTTTTTGAGAGATTGAAATGGTTTTAAACTTTGATCTTGGTCAGGATGACGAAATCGTACGGGGGAAGAACGTTTTTTACAGCACTTTTTTTGAGTGCTCTCGGTGCTAATTCAGTCTGCCATTCTAAAAAAACTATACCAAAATCAACTAACAATACATATACATTTGTCACATCAATGCACAACAAGTTTTGATATTTGCCTCGATCCGCCAACTGTCAAAATCAATTGATACATTCCCGGATGGAGATCCCCGGCATTGATATTCAATTTATTATACCCCTCATCAATTTCATAACTGTAATTCACTAACATTAAACCCGCAAGGTTGAAAATTTGCACCTCCAGCCTACCTGCCTCCCTCGCAGAGAGTTCAATGGTAAGACCGTTTTCAGACATTGGATTTGGATAAAAACTGACTTCGTCGTATTCAGAAGCAAACTCCACAAAAGCGTATGGGCTGAATGAACTGTTTCCATCAAAGTCAATTTGCCGGAGGCGATAATAGTTTTGTCCGGTTAGTGGATGCCGGTCAGTAAAAGTGTATTGCTGCTCTTCGAGTGTAGTTCCTGCACCATTGATTTGACCAATGGGTTCAAAGTTCAAATCCAGCCCTGCCCGTTCGATTACAAATCGGTCGTTGTTCAGTTCAGAGGCCGTTTGCCAGGTCAGCACAACCCCTTCACCTTGCTTTTCGGCCTGGAAAGTGAGGAGCTCGATGGGGAGGGCGACGGGATAGAGATAATCAACACATTGGATGTCTAGTGTTTGAATTGAGTTACAACAAAGAGGATTCATATTGGCCACGCCATTTGATGGGTCTATATGGCCTAATCCTAATGAATGCGTGATCTCATGGGTCATCACAATTTTATAGTTAGTAGCCGAAAGACATGTGCAAACATCATTATTGACGATAACATATCCATAAGCTCCAATATACCATTGCTGACCATCGTAGGTGTATGAGGGACTAAAGCCATAGAGGCCTCCAATAGCCAAGGTGCCAGCGCAACTGGTAAGGTTTGTAATTTCACTACAGGGATCATTGTATTGAACCACAATTTGCCTGCTTCCGCCTAGATTGGTATTTACCCAATTTTGGAAGTCACTACCAACAGCTGTACCATCAGTACAGTCTGGAGAAAAACCTGAGTAAGTACCACCATCTGTCAAGTTGATTCCCTGATAACTCGATGACATATCAGTAATTGCATTCTGCACATAGGTATTTGCCGATGTAGCTGGAGAGCAATCAGAATCTCCAGCGGAAGGATAATGTACTGGCAGCGCAGTTCCAGGAAAATTTTGCCACCTAAATCCAACTCCGCCACTTTGTAAGAAGGTACAATGAGCAGGAGCAGCCCTAAGAGCTTGACTAAGCATTTGTTGAATGCTAGGATTCGCAATTATTTCAGACTGATTCCAGGAACCAGAACCATTTGCAACCTTATGCAGCATTTCGGTGAGTGCCCTTTTCTTGTAAACCATCAAAGGTTCAACCTCCTTCCCATCAGGCCTGGAAATGACATGAATATATGTTCCTTCAAGAAGCGGAACTAAATAATCTACCTCATTGTAATTCACCTGCTTAAAAATCCCGTATGAAATCAATAGTGGTTGCCAGTGATCACCATTCCTGGAGAGAAAAAGTAAATATTTACTTCCCTCAGCCAGATTGATGTCTTCAGGGACTACACGAATCCAATCATCCCCAAATGCACTATATCGGACAACATTGAAGACTGCCCCTTCAGCAAGCTCTCCTGACACCGACTCAATTACTTCCAGTTCATACTCTATTCTGGTTTCATAGCCAAACACCTTTTCTGCAATTGAAACTACTTCACCAATCACTACTGCGTCCGAGGCTAAGGCCATCTCTCCGAGATTGGGAAAGGGGATTATTGTCGTTGCCTTCAGGCAATATGAAATGGTAATCAGAAGAAAAAACGTCGTGGATGAGCATTTCAGGGATTTCATATTAGGCATTTTTGATCAACTGCCTTTATACTCAACAAAAGGTGCATGAATAGAAAGCGAGAAAATGTTGAAAATGCAGTTGAGTGGTGAGTGCATGGAAGTAAAACTCATCGTCTCTTATGGACAAACACCTAAGAGACTCATGCAAGGAAGAAATACTAGCCCCGCAATTTACAACAATCATTTTACGCAAACAAGCTCCTCGATGGTCTGTTTGTTTGGTTCATACAACTGTACTTTTGCGCAGATTCTGAGGACACCCAATCAATAAAGAGCAAGCAAGCGTATGAAACCCGTTTTCCATTCCCTGAAGGTAAAGTCCATCGTTCCTGAAACAGCCGATGCTGTGGTTGTCAGTTTTGAAATTCCGGAAGACCTGCAATCGGCTTATCTGTTCAAACCCGGACAGCACGTAACCCTTCGCTTTGAGCTCAACGGTCAGGAATATCGCCGATCTTATTCCATGTGCAACAGACCAGTAGCCGGTGAATTGAGCATTTGCGTAAAGCGGGTAGAATTTGGCGTGGTTTCCAACTACATTGCCGACAAGCTGAAAGTTGGTGACGAGGTGGAGGTCATGACTCCCGAAGGCCGCTTCGTTTGTGAAGCGAACCCCGATAACAAGAAGAATTATTACCTCTTTGCGGCAGGAAGTGGCATCACGCCGCTGATGTCCATTGCAAAGACCCTTTTGGAAGAGGAGCGGATGAGTTACGTCTTTCTGCTTTACGGAAACAGGAACGAGAACAGCATCATTTTCAAAGAGGAGCTGGACAGGATGGCCAAAGAATACGACGGGCAATTCTACGTAAAACACAGCCTCAGCCAACCCCTCAGGGAAAAGAAAGGCGGCCTTGGTGGTTTGTTTTCAAAAGGAAAAATTACCTGGACCGGCGACACCGGCCGCATTGACACCGCCAAAGTCCGGCAGTTCATCACGGAGGATTTTCCTCCACGCCACAAAATATCCGAATACTACATCTGTGGGCCCGGCAACTTCATTCAGACGGTGGAAAGCGCTCTGCTGGAAAACGGCGTGGACAAGCAGCACATCCACCACGAATATTTCACCAACCCCGATCAGGAAACCAAAGCAAACCCCCCATCTGCTGAAAAGGTGGACGGGGCTAAAGTCATCGTCACTTTGGATAAGCAGCAGTTTGAAGTGAGCGTGCCGGCTGGCAAAAGCATCCTGGATGTGTTGCTCGACCAGGGAATCGATGCACCCTACTCCTGCACCTCGGGGGCCTGCGCAACCTGCATGGCCAAGGTCACCAAAGGGGCCGTCAGCATGGACACCTGCTTTGCCCTCGATGACAGCGAGGTGAAAAATGGCTACATCCTCACCTGCCAGGCACACCCCACTACAGAGACGGTGGAACTGACTTTTGATATCTGAAAATTGAGGGTTGAGAGAGGTTCAGAGAGGTTGAGAGGAGTTAAAAGGGGTTGAGAGGAAGTTTGGCGAAAATTCCCCTTTGGTATTGGGACCTTATACGAAGAGCTCTGGCCCTGCATTAGCTTCGCTGCGCAATCTGCCTGACTACATCACGCAAGACGTTGGAAAAGATGACCCGCCGGTGGCCGGCTCCGGGCACCGGCACCAGCTCCGTTTTACCGGGGAAGCGCTGGTGCAGTTGCTCCGCACTTTCAAAGGGGATCAGTTCATCCTCCGTGCCGTGTATGATGGTCACGGGGGCTTTTACCTGTTTCAGGTTTTCGTCGGAACGGAGCGGGTATTTCAGAATGAAATCCGGAACGAAGGGAAAGAGTTTGTCTTTCATGTACACCATGCTCACATAAGGCGCCACCAGGATGACCCTGGAGGGGTTGTTGTTGGCTGCCAGCCAGGTGGCCAGGCCGCTGCCCAGCGAATACCCCGCAATGATGATCTGTGACTCGTCGTAATGTTGCCGAAGGAAATCATAGACTTTCTGAACGTCGGAATAAAGTTGCTGCTCAGATCGGTACTCACCGTCGCTTTTCCCAAAGCCCCGGTAGTCGGGCATGAACACATCATAGCCCTGCCCCCTGAACGTGCCGGCCTGACGCAGACAGCGGCGGTTGCTGCCTTTGTTGCCGTGCAGGTAGAGGATTACGCCTTTGGAAGCCGGTTCTTTCAGCCATAGGCAATTCAGGTAGATGCCCTTTTCCACCTCCAGTTCCACCTCCTCCCCATCTCTGAACTGATAGGTTTCCGGAAGTTGTTCATTGAGGAACAACAATCGCTCCTGGGCAATAAACACCCCAACCAGCAAAAGCAGGTACAGCGATATTGCGACGATAAAAATTCTCTTGATCCAGCGCATATTTTCAGATTGGGCTGCAAATTTATTGGCTCGCTTTCGCAATGGGAGGAGAGGAGGAGGCTTTAACCCTTTCTTCGCAAACGGCATCGGCGTCCGAAACCGGACATAGCACAATTTGACCACCGGATTTTCGCAACAGATTTCAGCGCTATGCGTCTTTTCCCTACCTTTCGCCAGGCTAAAAACACATACAACAAATCCGCTATATGCACATAGTCATCCTCGGGAACGGCATCGCCGGAATCACAGCAGCCAGACACATTCGCAAGCTGAGCGATCACCAGATCACGGTGATCTCGGCGGAATCCGATTACTTTTTTTCCAGAACAGCATTGATGTACATCTACATGGGCCACATGCGCCTGGAAGACACCCAACCTTACGAACCCTGGTTTTGGGAAAAGAACAGAATCGATCTGGTAAGGGGCTATGTGGAAGAGGTGAACACGGACCAGAAAGGCCTCATCCTCAGCGATGGCAGAACCATTAATTACGACAAATTGCTGCTGGCCTGCGGCTCCAAATCCAATAAATTCGGATGGCCGGGACAAGACCTCAAGGGCGTCCATGGCATGTACAGCTTGCAAGACCTGGAAGCCATCGAATATTGCAGCGATGACCTCGAAAAGGCGGTAATCGTTGGCGGCGGGCTGATCGGGATAGAGCTGGCAGAGATGTTTCACAGCCGCCACATTCCGGTGACTTTTCTGGTACGGGAAGACAGTTTCTGGAACATCGTTTTACCGAAGGAAGAATCCGCAATGGTGAACCGCCACATACTGGAAAACGGCATCGACCTGCGCCTCCAAACGGAGCTGAAAGAAATCTGGGGCAACAAAGGCGGCCGTGTGAAAATGGTGCTGACCAACAAGGGAGAAAAGATCCCTTGCCAGTTTGTGGGCCTCACCGTGGGGGTCAGTCCCAATGTGGAATTTTTGCACTTCAGCAACATAGAACTGGGCAGAGGCATCCTGGTGGACGAGCACCTGCGCACCAATGTGCCAGATGTTTACGCCGCCGGCGACTGTGCCCAGCTCCGCAACCCACCTCCCGGCCGGCGTCCCATCGAGGCCGTCTGGTACGTGGGCCGGATGATGGGCGAAACGGTAGCCCACAACATCGTTGCCGATATAGAAGGTACGGCTCCTGTGGTTTACGACCCCGGTATCTGGTTCAACTCGGCCAAATTCTTTGACATCGAATACCAGGTTTACGGAACGGTGCTACCCAATCCGCCAGAGAACCACCGCTCCATTTACTGGGAGCATCCAGAGGGGCGCAAGAGCATCCGCATCGTTTACGACAAAGACAGCAATGCCGTGCTCGGTTTCAACCTGATGGGGGTCCGCTACCGCTCGGAAGTTTGCCTGAAATGGATCGGGGAAAAAACGAATATCGAGGAGGTACTCCAAAACCTCGGTCTGGCCAATTTCGACCCGGAATTCTACAAAGAATACGAAGCGGAAGTGGTGGCTCTCTACAACCAGCAGAGTGGCCGGAACCTGCAATTGAAACGCAAGCGCGGACTTTCGGCGGTCATTGACTTCCTCCAGGGTTCCAACGCCTGAATTTTTGACGAAGAAGAAAAAAAAACAATATGCGTACTCCCACTTCACACAAAACCATCGTTCAAAAAGCCGGCATTTTTCTCTTCACAACGGCTTTGTTGGTGTTTACGGCTTCGCTGTTCTTCACCAGCTTCCGACTGGACCAGAACGCCGTGCAAACAGCCATCAACAACGATTACCACTGGCAATTCATCGAGCCTGAGCTGAAACCCCTCGAGGGGCAGGAATACGGCAATGTGTTCAGCTTCATGTCAGCCTACAATGCAGCCATGTACCAGGCGCAAACGGCTGTGAAAAACGATGTGGAGGGCAAGCTGGGCCTCACCACCAACGACGGAGAATACTGGAACAAGGTATTGCAGGACTACGCCGTCAAAAGCTCCCGTTTTGCCGTGGCCAAAGCCTCTGCCGGCGGATTGCTGCCGGGCAACCTCTGGTTGTTTTTTGCGCTGAGCTTCGGAATGGGCATACTGGGGGCTTTCCTGTACATACTGCCCAAATTGCGCGAACTGCCCGGTATCAAAAACAACGGCATTTTCCACAGTAAGCTGCACAACAGGGGCTGGTTGGGCATCGCCCTTGGCACCTGGCTCATCGCCTTTTACATCCTGCTCTATTTTTATCCCGAATACCTGGTCAGCTGGACCATCCTGGCTGACCCTGTGAGCAAAGCGCTGAATGGCGGCCCGGCGAGCCAGTGGTTTTTATACGGCTTCCTGTACACCATAGCCATTCTGGTGATGGGCGTGCGCATGATGATCAAGTACCGCCACAATCCTTACCAGTTGTTCCGCACGGCATCGGTCATGTTTTTCCAGACGGCCTTTGCCTTTCTCATTCCGCAAGTGATGCAGGCGCTGAACATGCCGGCCCATGACCTCAAAAACATCTGGCCGCTCGATTATAGCTTCTTTTACGAGTACCGCCTGAATGAACTCATCAACAACGGCACACTGGGCCTGGTCATGCTCTTTTGGGGCATTGCCCTCATCATCATTGGCGTGCCGCTTTTTACTTTTTTCTTCGGCAAACGCTGGTACTGCTCCTGGGTGTGCGGCTGCGGCGGGCTGGCAGAAACCCTTGGCGACCCCTTCCGCCAACTTTCCGACAAAAGGCTGAAAGCCTGGAAAATAGAACGCTACCTTATCCACGGCGTACTGGTCTTTGCAGTGGTGATGACCGCTCTGGTGCTGTACACCTATTTCTCAGGCTCCTCACGGGTACTCTTTCTGGACAGCTACACCGTGCGCGGTTGGTATGGCTTTGCCATCGGCAGCATCTTTGCCGGGGTGGTAGGCACGGGCTTTTACCCCTTGATGGGCAACCGGGTGTGGTGCCGCTTTGGCTGCCCGCTGGCGGCCTACCTGGGCATTGTGCAGCGCTTCCGCAGCCGCTTCCGCATCACCGTCAACGGCGGGCAATGCATCTCCTGCGGCAACTGTTCCACCTACTGTGAAATGGGCATCGACGTACGGCACTACGCCCAGCGCGGGCAGGATGTGGTCCGTGCTTCCTGTGTGGGCTGCGGCATCTGCGCCGCCGTTTGCCCGAGGGGCGTCCTACGCCTGGAAAATGCCAGCGCCGACGTTGCGCAGCGAACCGAACAACTCAGGGTGATCCTGATAAAGGATGGAAAGGCTGTGTTGGCTGATTGAGGAGACCGGGCTGTTTTTTCTGCAATTATTCTCATCATTTGGATTTGTTTTACTTTTGCACTTTCTTGCACAACACAGCAAGAACCACATTCACATAAAGTGTCTTAACTCCGTAAAAATGGATCCTTCCAATTCGATGAGTTCTGAAAGCGATGGTGTCCGGCGCCCGCCGGCTTTTTATATCATCCCTCATCGTCGCAAGCTGTTTTGCAAGCCCTTCCACAACCCTGTAATTGCTGCCATGCAGCAATGCAACTGCTATTCACCAATTGCTGAGCGCAGATGATATTTGACGTATTCATTGCGGTCTTTCTGGTATTGCTGAACGGATTTTTCGTTGCTGCTGAGTTTGCCATCGTCAAGGTGAGGATGTCGGAGCTGGCCGTCAAATCAGAGAAGAACTACACCGCCAAGATGGCTGCCAACGTGGTGAAAAACCTCGACAACTACCTGGCCGCCACACAGCTCGGCATCACCCTGGCCAGCCTGGGTCTTGGTTGGATTGGAGAGCCCATCGTCGCAAAATGGATAATGGGTCTGATGGATTTACTGGGCATCCCCCTGTCAGAAGAGATGAGCCACAACATCGCTCTGCCGGTGGCCTTTGCCACCATTACGGTGCTGCACATTGTATTTGGCGAGCTGGCTCCAAAATCGCTGGCCATACGCTACCCCTACCAGACCACCATCACTGTGGCTTTGCCATTGCGCTTCTTCCACATCATTTTCCGGCCCTTCATCTGGTTATTGAATGGCTTCGCAAATTTCATCCTGCGATTGATAGGTATCGATCCGATACCACATACCGGCATCCACTCGGAAGATGAGCTGAAAATGATCATCGCAGAAAGTGCCGAAGGAGGCGCCATAGAGCCCGCCGAAAGGGAGCTCATCCAAAACGTCTTCGATTTCGACGACCGCTATGTGTGGCAAATCCTCAAGCCCCGCACGCACATTGCCGCCATTGCCGTTGACACCACCCTCGACGAGGCCATAGAATACTGCCTGCAGGAAGGTTATTCCCGTTTCCCCGTTTACGAAGAGAGCATCGACCACATCCTCGGCTTCGTGCATACCAAAGACCTGCTGGCACTTTCACGCCAGAAAAACGGCAAGAAACAGATCAAAGACATTCTGCGGCCGGTGCTGTATGTGTCGTCAAACAAAAAGGTGAGCCACCTGCTCCGGCAGTTCCAGAAAGAGCATGCACAACTGGCCGTGGTGGTAAATGAATTTGGCGGCACAGTCGGGCTGGTCACCCTGGAGGATATCATCGAAGAACTGGTTGGAGAAATCCAGGACGAGTACGACACCGAAGCCCCCATCGTGGAAAAAACCGGGGAAAACACCTACCGAATACAGGCCCAGAACCCCCTGGACGAGATCAACGAGTTTCTACCACAGCACTTCCCCGAAAGCGACGACTATCATACCCTTTCTGGCCTCCTCTTACAGGTGAGCGAAAACATTCCCGAAGAAGGCGATGTGATCCTACTTGAAAATTGCGAAGTGAAGATCATCAAGATGTTCCAGGCCAGCCCGGAACTGGTGGAAGTGCACTACCTGGAGCCCACCGTTGAAGAGGAACAGGAGGGTTAGAAAAAGTAGGTGACAGAGCGCTTACAGGCACTTTTCAGAGTATAATCAGAAATTCTCCGGAGAATTTCTGATTATACTCTGAAATCTTACCGTTTTTCGGCTTACTCCAACCATTCAGCCTTGCTTACCATCCAATGCCGTAATCCTCTCCATGGTTGGAAGAACCACCCCACATGGTGCCGTTTTTCCAGTCGAAATAAATGGCGTTGATGGGTCCCGAAGTGCGCTGGGAATCCTCCAGCCGGTAGCCCTTTTTGCGGAGCATGCTTCTCACCCAGGGCGGTGTCTGTTCCTGAATGAGCATGACGCCAGGACGGATCTCATGATCACCGAAGCTGCCCCGGAGCTGGAAAGTATTGATGTTGGCGGCTTCGCAGGCTTCCTGCACGTTCATCCCCCACTCCACCACATTGAGGAAAAACTGGAGGAGGTTTTGGTCCTGGCTGTCGCCACCCTGTACGGCAAAGGCCAGGTAAGGTTTGCCGTCTTTCAGAGCCAGGGTCGGAGTCAGGGTTGCACGGGGGCGTTTTCCCGGTTCCACAACATTGAAGGGGTTTTCTTCTTCTTTCAGCACAAAGCTCTGCATGCGCTGGCTCAGTCCGACTCCGGTACGGCCGGCAACCACTGCAGGAATCCAACCACCGCTGGGCGTCATTGAAACGATCCAGCCTTCTTTATCGGCGGTGACCACCGTGGTGGTTCCGTAGTAAAACTCCTCTCCTTCTGGAAATTCAAAATCGTCGTCAAAACGAGGCGGTTCGGCACTGGACATCTCGTCGTTCCACTTCTCGATGAGGTCCAGGTAGGGATTCACCTCATTCTGGAACGGGTACGGATCGCCGGGCTTCACATTGGTGCTGTTCTTCTCCCAGTCGATCAGTTTGAGGCGCTCTTTGGCGTACTCTTTCGACAACAAACCTTTGATAGGTTCTGCCGGAGGAAAGTAAGGGTCGCCGTAGTAGAAATCCCGGTCGGCAAAAGCCAGGTTCATCACCTGGTAAAGGGCGTGCATGTACTTTGCCGAATTGTACTCCATGCAGCCCATGTCCAGTTGTTCCAGCATGTTGAGGGCCTGGAGCATCACGGGGCTTTGCACCCAACTGGTCAGCTTGTACACTTCGATTCCTTTGTAATTCACATGGAGCGGCTCCTCGATGTACACCTTCCAGTTGGCCAGGTCTTCTTTGGTGATCAGGCCCCCTTCTTCCTGCACGCCTCTGACAAATTCGTCGGCAATGTCACCTTTGTAAAAGCGGTCGTAAGCAGCGTAAATGGCCTCTTTCCGACTCTTGCCCTGTGCCAGGGCTTCCTGTTCGGCGTCCACCATTTTCTGTAGGGTGCTCAGCAGGTCGAGCTGTTTGAAAATTTCACCCGGATAGGGTGCCTCACGCTCTTCATCACCCAGGTGGGGAAGGAAGATTTCCCGGGAATACTTCCACTTTTTGATGCGCTCTTTCTGGCGCTCGATGGAATTGGCAGCCTGGGCTTCAATTGGATATCCGGCGGCCATTTCCATGGCAGGGGCCAGCACTTCTTTCAGACTCATGGTGCCGTACTCGGCCAGCATGGTCAGCAGGCCGCCGGGGGTCCCCGGGGTTACAGCTGCCAATGGGCCGTATTGCGGCGGGTATTTCATGTCCTTTTCGAGAAAAAACTCCGCTGTTGCGCCGGTAGGCGCTACGCCGAGCGCATTGATGCCGATGACTTCACCGGTGTTGGGATTGTAAATGAGCGCCTGGGTTTCACCGCCCCAGCTGAGCACATCCCACATGGTGCAGGTGGTGGCCAGCATGGCGCAGGCTGCATCCACGGCGTTGCCGCCCTGCTGAAAAATGCGGGCTCCAGATGTGGCAGCCAGGGGTTTGCCGGTAATGGCCAGCCACTCTTTGGCGTGCAGCACTGGTTTCTGCGTTCGCTGGGCATTTGACACGACAGGAAGGGTCAAGGCAAAGACCAGGAATAAAATAACGAGCGTGCAATTGGAAACAGTTCGGGTTTGCTTTTTCATACGTTCAGTTTTATCGGTTACAGCGGCCTTTGGGGGTGCCGAAAGGTAGTGATTTTGACAGATTCTGCCAGCCAGAGGCCGGGGAGAATAATCACTGCCGTGATTCTAAACAGAACGGCCCCACCGTCTGGAAGACAGCGGGGCCGTTGCAATCAAAGCTTGCCGGTGGACAATCAGGCATTGGCCTTCTCACTCACCTGGCCACTTGCTTTCGAATTGCCATTCAGATGGCCCTTGAGCCAGTTCATGCAATCCGCAAAGGTTTCGAAGCAACGCTCTTTGGGTACCAGTCCCGGCACCAGGTTGAAGCGCTCGAACATTTCCTGGGGTTGGCCGTGAAGACCGACAAAAGCGATATCAATGCCGGCATCCTGCAACTCCTGAACGGCATCTTCCATGGCATAAAGGCCGGACTGATCTACGTATGGCACTTTGTCCAGCCTCAAAATTACCACCTTGACATCAGGCAAAGCCTTGATCATTTCCTGAAAACGGGATGCAAAGCCAAAAAACAAGGGCCCATCCAGGTGCTTTACATACACCTTGTCACCAAATTGGTTGAGGGTTTTCTCTTCGTCTTCCCAAGGCACTTCCCGGCTGAAATTCTTAATGGGTGCCATTTTGGTGCGGTTGTCAATCACGTCGGCAATTTTCTTCATAAAAATGATGGCAGCCAGAATGAAACCGGCCAAAACAGCCTCTACCAATCCGACAAATACCGTCAAGCCCAGCACCAGCAGCATCACGATCACCTCGGCACGGGGCCACCATTTCAGGTGACGCAGGCCTCTCCAGTCCATCACGCCAATTCCGACGCTGATAAGAATACCCGCCAACACTGCCGCAGGCACCTTGCTGGCCACCGGCCCCAAACTGAGCAATACCACCAGCAGCAACAATCCTGCGATCATTCCCGACAGGCGGGTTTTACCACCGGCTTCGATGTTCACAACGGTTCGAATGGTGGCTCCGGCACCGGGTATGCCGCCAAAGAATGCTGCAATAGAGTTGCCGATACCCTGGCCGAACAACTCCTGATCGGGGTTGTGCCGGGTCTTGGTAAGGTTGTCGGCCACCAGGGAGGTTAGAAGAGAGTCAATGGCTCCCAGCAAGGCCAGTGAAATGGCCATCGGCAAATAAGGCCATATCGTTCCGAAATCAACGGCCGAAATAAAGCCCAGATTTATTTCCGGGAATCCGGAAGGTATGTCCCCGATGGTGCGGTAATCGGGCAAAAGGAAGAACGCCCCTGCCGAAATGACAATGAGTGCCACCAGGGAACTGGGCACCGCTTTCGTAATTCGCTTGAAGCCATAAATGATGATCAGGGTTAAAAGCACCATGATCAGGTCGGCGAGGTTGATGTTTCCGAGGGCTCTTGGCAACAACTTGATGGCCCCCATCACACCGGAAGCCTCTTTGCCTGCCAGGGCACGTGCCTCTGTCATGATATCCGCTTCCGTAATGTCCCTGGCCCTACGCACGGTTTCCTCAAAATCCTCCAAAACCAACAAATCTTCAGCGGCTTCCTGCAGGAGGATGCGTTCGAGGATTACTTCTTCCGCCAAGGGTTTGAACTCATTGACGAAGGCCATGTCTTCCTTCGGGTAATAACCCAAGGCAGGAAGCAGTTGCGTGATCAAAATGATCACACCAATACCCGTCATGAAGCCGGAAACCACCGGCTGGGGTATGTACCGGATGTACTGCCCCACTTTTATCACACCCAGGGCAATCTGCATCAGGCCAGCCAGAAGGAAGACCATCAAAATGGCCGGCAGGGCCTTCTCGATGTCGCCTTCAAAATTGGCCATGATGCCTGCCACCACAACCATACTCACGGCGGTCATGGGAGCTGTGGGACCGGAAATCTGGGTATTGGTACCGCCGAACAAAGCGGCGAAAAAGCTGATAAATATGGCGCCATACAAACCAGCTGCTGCGCCAAGACCAGACTGCAGACCGAAGGCCAGCGCAAGCGGCAGGGCCACAATTCCAGCGGTGACTCCACCGAAGAGGTCACCCCGAAAATGTTTGAAGGTTATGTCCGGAATCAATTTGATTTTCATTGTATTACAATTTAGGTTATACTCAAAACGAAGTGGTTTGGGCGGCGATCCCGAATCCCGAAATCCTTCGGGATCGGGACCCAAACTCCCAACCCTACTGAAGTTTAAATCTGGGTTTTTCCAAAACTACTTCGACTTGGGTATAGTCTCATTTTGTGAAAGTGAAAAGTTGAATTAGCCGAGGTCATCAGGTAAATCATGCCGGGTACTTCACCTTCAGGTCACCAAAGCTGACCCTGCCGGTGGCCACATCGTACATGGCTCCTACCAGGCCGATTTTGCCCAGCTCATACAGATCGTTCAGCACGGGGCTGTCATTCAGTATCTGATCCATGGTGAGCTCCACGTTTTTTTGAGCTACACGATTTACGAAGTCTTTGTTAGCAGAACTGCGGTCTTCTCCAGGTTTTGTTGGAGTTCCATCAACCGCTGGAGCCAGCTTTTTTAGCATCTCGGTCAGGTTGCCAAGTTCTACATGATCACAGGCGCCCTTGACGGCTCCGCAGGAGGTATGCCCCATTACGACGATGAGCTTTGAACCGGCTACGGCACAGGCAAACTCCATACTACCAAGAATGTCGGTGTTCACAAAGTTTCCGGCAATTCGGGCATTGAATACATCACCTACGCTTTGGTCAAATACGATCTCAGTTGGAATACGGGAGTCTATGCAACTGAGTATCACAGCAAAAGGATACTGGCCATTGGCCGTGGCTTCAACATTCGCCAAATGGTCATGTGCATGAGGGCTTTGATCCACAAATCTGGCATTGCCTGCTTTTAGCAATTCAAGACAATCCTGCGGAGACAGTGCTTGCTGCACTTCCGGCGTCATGTGAGGTGGGTTCTTCGGATCGATTGTGATATTATTGGTCATGTCAGAATGGTTTTAATTTGTGTCTTCGCAAAAGGACGATGGCATGCTGTCAAAACAAGCTCTATCAGACCTGAATTTCAGGCGATTGAAACTTGTTGCTCACACCTGTCGTCTTCCTTTTCCGAAGATCGGCATTGATTAAGAAAAGATGGAAAGTGGTTGAAGTAGATTAGCTGTCAAAACTTGATCAGCATTCCGGAGGAGGGGTAGGCACCTGAAGTACATGGGTTTCCCAGTATTCAGGGTGATCCTGTAGATAATGCTCGATTGAAAAGGACATTCCACTGAGGAGTTCAACGGAAGTCAGGATTTTGCTATCCTGAAAGGTATCCAGCTTGGTTTTATCGTCACCGGCCTGGTTCCCTTCCTGTTCAATGTTGAACATCAGACTTTCACTTTCAAATACCAGGTCGGTAAGATTGTACAAACCCAGACCTGAATACAGCACACTCACCAGCGCAAGAACTGCGAAGGTGCGGCTAAATTTTTGAAGTGATTGAGAAAAGTATAAGGTCATAAATGTTCTCTAAACAGGGCTCAAAGGTAAAGGAAATAACCCGATACTGAACATTTATCAGGCAGTGTCGGAACCATGCTTTCATTCCGGCCTACTGTGAACAAGAGAACGTGAAATTCGTTCAGACCATCCGGTGATTACTCAATCAAAGATTGCCGCAGGACGTAACAACACGACCTTGTTACTCATTTCTCCAAATTTAATTTGGGTTTACTTTGTTACAAAAAACGGGGAGAATTGGGTTTATTCTGTTACAAAAAATGGAAGGAATTGGGTTTACTTTGTTACAAAGTGCCATCCTTTCATATCCGGTTCACCACCTCAATCATTTTATTCAGAAGCTCATCCAGGTGGCTGAAGCCTGATCTATTTTTAGCCCGAACAATCAACATCAGCAATTCATTGAGGGCTGCCCTTTGTTCCGAACCATGTGTTTCTCTCAACACCCTTTCTACACGCTGATGCATCACATTCAGGAAGGTCGACATAGCCCGGCTGTATTCCCGCTGGCGTCCATATTCCCGGGCTTTAAAAAGTTGGGCCAGGACACCCAGCGCCCTGTGCCAAAACTGCGAATTGCTAGCTGTGCCCAGGCTCTGTGCCATGTTTTCCAACTGAGAGGGGGTGAAATAGGGCGGTGCGGCATGCTCGTAGATGTTTCCATTGTACAGCACCTGGATGTCAAATACACAGGCTTCTTCATCCAGGATGATGCTCACCATCACTTCCCTGCCATTCACCTTCTTTGAGAATAAAAGGCTGTAAAAGGGCCGGTCTTCTGCTGAATTTACCGGGCCTCCAAGACTAATATCAGACACCGAGATGGACTCCTCAACACCCTGGTCTGAAACACGTTGACTTGAAATCCTATCAAGAACTGCGTAAATCTGGTCATCATTCAAATTGCAGAAATCAGCTTCCAGGTTGAAGCTGAGCAGAAAGGTTTCCGGTGGAGAAGGCGGCACGTGAATGGTCAGTTGGTAGCGGTCGATGGTTACGGTTCCATTGCCAAAACCAAACCGCAGTGGCCCGCCTGTTCGGTTGCGGATGCGGGCGCAACAGTCGTTAGATTCGGTGAATTGAATTGTTCGTGTCTGCTCACCCTCTCCGCAGGTCTGGCCGTCGCAACGGCAGCGATAGCGGCTGTTCAAATGCAGCTCACCGGGACCGCTGATACCGAACTCAACCGGAAAAGAATTGTGCCCCTGGTAGGTCCTTCCGGATCGGTAGCGAATTTCATGCGCCACGCTGACGTAATTCGTTCCAGAACATGTTTCCGGACAATCGCTGCTGACCACCGGTGGCTCCAACCGGATCCGGTCGATGTAAGTGGGCACGGTATTGCCGGTGATCAATTCTCCCGTTCTGGCATCCAGGATTCGTACGGGTTGCTGTACTTCGCAATGTCCACACGGACAGGTTTCAACGGGAACGCTGGTGGCATTCTGCCCTTTGACCTCTTTCAGCACCTTGGCCTTTTTGCCCACTGCTTCAAAGCTGTTCCAGAAATTCTGAATGCCACTCTCCACTTCCCTTCGCACCTCCGGCGCAATGTTTACGGTGTCTCCGACAACTTCTGTGTACTGCCGCCAGGTTTGCGCAGCGAAATCATCCACCGTATAATCCTCATCGGAAGGATTCAGCAAAGAGCTGTAAATCCAGAAGGTTTGCTGGATGAGGGTTTCCCGCTCTTTGGCAGGCTGGCCGGAAAAGGGCGTTGGCGGCACTTCTCCGGTGGCATACAAGCCGTCAACGGTGAGGGTTATCTGTCGTAGGGCTTCGAAAAGCACAGGTGCTGCACCGGAAGGCTCCTCGTCCGGGTCGATCCGCCCGGGGAGGGTGATGTCTGTGCCCGGAAAAGTTGGCACCTGGCCTTGCAGCACTTCACCTGCCGGCACCCACCCCGGGCCCGATAACAGTTCGTCTCCGGGATGAGGAAGGGGAGCTGCATTACCGGGGGTTATCCAGGTATTGAACGGCGGCAGGTCCTGACCATTGGGAACAGGCGGCCGATGGATATTGGTGCAATAGCCGTTGTCCAGTGGTAACCTTAGCCTTTCGCCTGGCTGAATGATCAGATCAGACAATGCATCATTGACGACGATGTAACCCTGAAGACCATTTGCCGAAGGAATGTAAAAGTACTCCGGCATGGCAAAACGCTGGGCCAATCCGGATTCATTATTGATTTCCAGATTGGCGATGTGTCCGGTTGTTTTTCCGGTGCCGGTGGCTTTGATGGTCAGTTGTGCACTGACAGTGGTGGCGATGAAAAAGCCAATCAAGAGCAAGGCAAACGAGCGCATCATTAAATTTTTCATGACGACGAAGAATTGTTGTTCAAAAAAATGCGCACTTCACTTTGGAAACCACGGTCAGAACCGCCAGCTGAGCCGGGGCTGAAAGCCCATTTCCCGCCCCTGTTTACCGAAGGGAAAAACAGAAAGCGGCAGACTGAAAACCCCGCATTTACCGAAGGGCAACTCAAAACCCGCCTCCAGGCTGAAGCCCGAACGCACAATCCGGGAAGGCATTAGTCCTTGCTCATCGAGCTGAAGGTAGCGGGCATACACCCCGGCGCTCAGCCGTATGTTTCCCTTCGGCAAACGAAATTGGTGGCCGGCCATCAGCTTGGGCTGCAACAATTGGAAACTCGATGACAAGCGTTGACCCTTCATGCTTTCCGCAAGCAATTGCCCTTCGGCCCGGGTCAGGCCAAAGGCGATGAATTTGCCTGCTTGCCGGTGGCGGTAAATCGTCAATGTAGAGCCGTTCAGGAACACCATGTCGGTCACCGAGTAGTGCTCCGTGTTGGGATGCTCGGGTGGGCCACCTGACAAATGCAGGTTCAGGTCAAAGGCGTTTACCGTAGGACTGTAGTCGAAAGCAAACATGGGCAAGAGCTCCACCGTAATCATTTCGGAAGGGCACTCAAACTGGTCGAGTACCATGATGTTGTATATGCCCGCCGGCAAGTTCTGGATGGTGAACACCGGGCTGTTGGCAATGCCGACGAGGTTATCGTTGACAATGACCTGGTAAGGTGGCGGATGGGCCGCAGGATCTGCCACCTGCAACTGGATGCTCCCATCGGGTGCCGAGGGTGAGGAAGGCGGGTTCACCTGAAGTACAATCAAGGTGTAGGGCGGTGCCTGGGTCACATTCACTGTGAAAACTTCCGTGCATTGCGGGCCGGCTGCCTGATCGGTAACCTGAATGGTGTAGTTGCCCGGCCCCACGGGCATGAAGGTGTTTACATGCACCTCGGTGCCGTTGGGAACATTGGGAAGGGTGTTGGTGCCCGGAGGCCCTGAAACAGTTACCTCAAACGGTCCTTGTCCGCCGGAAATGACAAAGCTGATGTCTCCTCCGTTGGGACAATCAGCCGGCACCACCACCAGACCGGTCACATACTGCGGCGGGTTTTCTCCGATGGTCACTTCATAAGTCAGCTCGCAACTCAGGTCCACATCCGTGATGGTGACCTGGTAATTGCCGGCAGGCACATCCGACAGCACCAGTCCGGTGGTGCCGTTTGACCACTGGTAGGCATAGTTGCCCGCTGGGCTCACATTGGCAACGGCCACGCCATTGGGTATCCCACAATCGGCATTGGAGATACTGAATGTCGTTGTGAAAGTGCAGGGAGGCGGCAGAATGGTGATCAATTGGGCACAGGCAGCATCATTGCCGCAATCGTCGGTAGCCGTCCAGGTTCTGACCAGCGTCCCCGTGCAGTTCATCACTCCGCTGTCATCGTCTTCGTAAACGAGGCCCGGGGTGTTGCTGCAGTTGTCAGTGGCCACAGCCATTCCCGTCACGGAGGGGTCGTTGGGTTCCATGCAAACGGCCTCGGCATTGCCGGGGCAGGTGACCACCGGGGGCGTATTGTCTTCCACAACAATGCTTTGGGTGCAGGAGGTACTGTTGCCACAGTCGTCGCTGGCCGTCCAGGTGCGGATCAAGGTGCCGGTGCCATTGCAGCCGCCGAGGCCGCTGTCATCGTCTTCGTAAACGAGGCTTCCGGCCGTGGGGTCGCCGCAGTTGAAAGTGGCCGTCGCTTCACCGGTGACGGTGGGATCCGGCACCACATTGCACTCAACCGTCATGGTGGCCGGGCAAGTGATCTCCGGAGCCACGCTGGGTTCCATGGTAATCGTTTGCTCGCAAGTGGATGAATTGCCACATTCATCGGTGGCGGTCCAGGTCCGGACCAGGTCGCCTTCGCAATTGGTCACGCCGCTGGCATCATCCGTGTAGTCGAAGTTCAGGTCCATGCTGCAATTGTCTTCCCCTTCGGGAAAACCGGTGACCATGGGATCGGGGTCGGGAGTACCGCTGCAAGCCGCTGTGGTGGTTGGCGGGCAGGTGATGCTGGGAGGTGTTTCGTCTATGATGGTGATTGTTTGATTACACGAAACAGTGTACCCGCAAGTATCAGAAGCCGTCCATGTGCGAATCAGGTCCCCAGTTCCGCTACAATTGGTCAATCCACCCGGATCGTCTTCATAGGTGATATTGAATGAGGTTGGGCAAAACCCTTCAATTACCGCTTGCCCTGTAATGTCAACATCCGGATCCTGGTCGCAGGAAATTGTTGTATTAGAAGGGCAACTGATGTCAGGTTGCTCCCCCTCAACGGTGATAATTTGTGTGCAAGAGCTCGTATTCCCACAGTCATCTTCCGCTGTCCAGGTTCTGATCATGGTTCCGGTTCCTCCACAGCCCGTCAAGCCGGTAGTGTCGTCTTGCCAGCTCCTGTCGGGAAATTGTGAGCAATTATCACTGACTCCGGGTAATCCAATGGTTTCAGGGTCCGTAAAGGACGAACAAGGTACACCTACATCAGGAGGACAGGAAATAGTTGGTGGCTGCTCATCTGCCAATACTGTGATCACCTGATTGCACTGGCTGGAATTTCCTGCAGGGTCTTCAGCTGAAAAGGTCCGGATGAGGGTTCCCGAATTGCCGCATCCCGTTAAACCGCTCATATCATCTTCCCAATTGATGGAAAGCTGGCTTCCGGCACAGGCATCCGTTGCAGTGGCCATACCCGTTTCGTTCACTCCCCACTCACTACTGCACATCACACTCACATCTGCAGGGCAGGTGAGTACCGGTGCCTGCTCATCGATTACAGTAATGGAAACATTGGCTGACAATACCTTTCCACTTGCATCTTCCACAGAATAGGAAAAGGTGATGCTGGCCGGGCCGATGCCGCTTACGGTCAGGTTGCCACCATTGATAATGACTTCGATACCGGGCGGCGGGGATACGGAGACCACTTTCAGACCGTCGCCCTCGTCGTTATTCAGCACATTCAGGGTGACAGTGCTTTCGCCACAGGCAATGGTCATGGCATCGTCGTGGGGCACCAGCAGGGTGCTTTCGCCTCCTCCTCCATCCCTCGTCAGCAACCAGACCACACCTCCACCGATGATTGCACCGCCGATCATGGGCAGTACGGGGTATTTTTCGGTGGGATGACCGTGCAAAAAGCCGGGCTTGCTGCGGGGTCCGGCCAGATCCATGAGGTGCCAGGGAATGGTGTCGCGCTGGCCTCGCCAGGTGTCGCTGACCTGGGCCTTCGATGCCATTGCTACGCAAATGATGAGGAGGCTAATCGACAAAAGGCGTTTGCTGTTTTTCATGGCAACATGTTTTTCGATGATTCAGAAGTCGGATAAGCTGGATGAATTTTTTTCTGAGACCAACTGTCAACTGCCACCAACCCCCATAATCCTCATAATCCTCATAATCCCCATAATCCTCATAATTCTCACTCCCTACAAGGCAGAATCATCTCGAGTGCTTCATCGGCGGCGTGGTTGAGGCGGTCTTTGAGGTCTTCGACGAAATTGCGGGGCAGCCTGAAGTCAGCCCTGCCCAGGGTATTGAATTGCGCCTCAACGGCACGGGTGAGCATGTCTTCAAAGACCTTTGGCCATATTCCCGCCATTGTCTCGTCGTCGGAATGGATGGTGGTGCTGTTCCAGGTGTCGTAATAAATGCCGTCCGGGCACTCGCAAATGGCTACGACGAACATGCCGTTGAAACTCTCGAGCACACCGGAAGCAATGCCATGGCCGGTGGAAATGATTCCTTCACCTGAGGCCCCGGCGTAGGTGTCGCTCTTGCCTGTCGTACGGAGGGTGATGGAGCCTGAAGTCGCATGGGTGACCCGTGCGGTCTGGCATTTGGTGCCGCCCCCTCTCACCGCTTCATCCTCTTCCTCGTCGAGGCCCGTGCGCCGGTAGCTGACACCGGATCCGGCCCGGCTGAGCGCATGGTTGTCTTCCACCCAGATGTCGAGCTGGCCCTGGACGAGGGCGTATGTGTGCGTTTTGATGGGCGACCAGTCTACCGGGCTGTCGAAGTTGTCGAGTATGTCGCCTTCGATTTTATCCATGGGGTCGAAATCCTCGCCTTCGACGAGCATTTCCGCCATCCAGTCGGCGAAGGTATCGTCGGGTTCTTCTTCGGTATCGCCCTGTATTTCCCGAAGGAGCTGATCCATGAATTCCTCTGCCTCTTCGGGACTTTTGTCCTCCAGTTGCTCACTGAGGCGTTGGATTTCATTCTTGACCATTTCCTTGATCTGGTCTTTGGCCAGGTCTTCGGCTTTTTCAGCCAGGTACTTGCCGAGCTTTTTGAGCGTGCCTTTTCCTTTTTGGATGAGGATGTCGATGGCTATTTCACCGACGAAATTGATGGCCCTGAGAAACTCGATGTGGCCCAGGGTGGCTTCCATTCCCGTGGTTGCTTTCAATTTTGCCACATTCACCCCGATGAGGGTGGAACGGCAATCCCTGCCGAGGGTATGGCGCAAGGTAACCCGGAAGTTACCATCGGCATGTGCTTCGATGGGCTCGGTGCTCCAGGCCGATTCGGTGGGGTTGGCAGAATTGACGTTCATGGCATTGGCGTTGGCGCGGCCCATGACGATGGTGGGTGACCAGGCACTCCAGCAGGAGGCCGGCAGGTCCGGTGTGTTGATTTGAAAATCTGAATCGGCGGCGTTGTCGGAGAGGGCAATCCCTGCGATTTCCTCGATGGCCCGGATGAAGCTTTGGCGGGCCTCTTCATTGATACGCTGGGTACCGGTTTGTGCGATGGCATAATCCACCTTGGCAGGTGTGCCATCGATTTCGGTGTCGAGGCTGCAATTGTTGCGGTCCGCTTCCGCTGGTGGCGATTGCACCTCTTCGGGTGGCGGTTGTTTTTTGATCACCTTGGCTTCCACTCCGGTGGCCTGAAAGGCCGTCCAGAAGGCATCCACTCCCTGATCCACTTTCTTTTTTTCTTCCTTCGGCAAGGCAGTCACCACCTGACCGGTCAGTTCTTCGAACTGGCCGTACACGTTGCCGGCGAAATCATCCTTGTCGTATTCGTCATCGGTGAGGGTCGCCATGTAGATCCAAAAAGTTTGCTGGATGAGGGTTTCGCGCTCGCGCAGGGGGTCGAATGCGAAAGGAGTGGTGATAGCTGGGTCGTTCTGGACTTCGTCAGCAGCATCTTCGATGAGTATGACGGCCTCCACCACCAGGGGTGCAAAGGCGCGGGGATTCTTGTCCGGCTCGATGGTGCCGGTGACAGGGATGTCGGTGCCGGGGTAGGTGATGGTGATGCCGTCGGGGTCGGGGCTTCGTTCGTTGGAGTATCCCGGGGCACTCTGCATTTTAGGAATGTCATTGGGTGAAAAGGGTGGCGCCGGCGGGTTGGTGATGGCCGGTGCGGTGGGCACCAGGGGCTTGGGCCTGCCCGGTTCCGACACGATGGGCCCCACGGGTATCCAGGTTTGGGGATCCATGCTGGTGCCTTCGCCCACGGGCGGGCGGTGGACGTCGGAACACCAACCCGTGACGGGTACTCTCACCTGGCCCCCGGGGGGCACTTGCTGCCCGCCGGGTATGCGACCCACATAGGATTGGTATTTGCCGCTCGAGGGAATGTAAACCACCTGGGGTTCGAGTTGGACGGGTTCATCCCCCCGGTTGGTGATTTCGAGTGTGGCGATGTGGCCGGTGGTCTGGCCGGTGCCTTTGGCGGTTACTTTCAGCTGTGCCTGGCAGATTTGACCGAAGGAAAAGAACGTGAACAGGAAGATGACATGAAGATGTAGGAGATTTTTCATGACAAAAGAATTTGGGCCATTTGGCAGGTGACAGCGCCCGTGGCCGGGCTACTAATGATGTTATCAACTACACATGGCCGTTGAGCAAGATTTCTTACTCAAGTTTTTGGTAATTCTTCAGAAGATATTGACGGGGCCTGTTTGAAGAAAGTAGTTGTGTCCGGCCTGGGTTAGATAGGACCGTCCAAATTTAAGGAAAAATGCGATTATCCCATTTGGGAAGTTTTGGGCGAAATGCCATTGGGTTGTAAGTGCTCAGAGAAAGTATCTTTGCTTGAAATTTTATGGTTGACCGTAAAATTTCGCTTGAAAATTTATGGTTGACCGTAAAATTTCGCTTGAAAATTTATGGTTAACCATAAAATTTTTAGCTTTACTTCAAATCCATCAACATGATTCCACGAAAATTAGAGCCAAAGCTCCTGGACTTGCTGAAGCGCAGCAACAAAGTGCTGGTATTGTATGGTGCCAGGCAAGTGGGCAAAACGACTTTGGCTCAAAATCTATTACGAAAAGTTGAAGGGAAACATCTAAATATCAATGCTGACAAGGCGCCCTATCCCGAGGTGCTATCAAGCCGGGATTTTGAAAAACTGCAGGGCCTTGTTAGTGGCTATGATCTCTTGTTTTTAGATGAGGCCCAACGTGTACCCGACATTGGAATCAATTTGAAAATCCTTCACGACAATATACCCGATCTTAAAATTCTCGTTACCGGATCCTCTTCACTTGACCTTGCCAACAGGATCAAGGAGCCACTCACAGGAAGAACCTGGACCTACAGATTGTTTCCGATTTCAGTCAGTGAATGGCAGCTTTATACAGGAGCAAACAATTTTGAATTGAGAATCAAACTTGATGAGTGGATGCGATTTGGGATGTATCCGGAAGTGTTGCAGATTGAAAATCACGATGAAAAGCGCAAATACCTCGAGGAGCTTACAAGTGCTTATTTGTACAAAGATATTTTGACCCTGGCCAATATCCGCTACCCGGAAAAATTGAGGCAACTGCTCAAACTTCTGGCCTACCAGCTCGGAAATCTTGTTTCGATTCACGAATTGGCAACTTCACTTCAAATCAACCGTGAAACCGTCATCAATTACATTGATCTGTTGGAAAAAGCCTTTGTGATTTTCCAACTTGGTTCTTTTCAGCGCAACCTCCGCAAGGAGGTCACTACCATGAACAAAATTTATTTTTTCGATACTGGGGTCAGAAATGCAATTATTGAAAACTTCAGCCCCGTTCATTTGAGAAACGATGTGGGAGCACTCTGGGAAAACTTCCTCATTTCAGAAAGGCTCAAAAAAAGCGAGTATGACGGCCTTTATGCCAATCGCTATTTCTGGCGTACCCACAGCGGTGCAGAGCTGGACTACGTTGAGGAGAGAAACGGCAAACTGATCGGCTATGAATTCAAATGGAAATCAAAATCAAGCCGCACTCCTAAAACCTGGCTCGAAACTTATGACAACGCTGAATGGCACGTCTTGAACAGGGATAACTTCTATGACTTTGTGCTTTAACGTTTGCCTACAATTTCATCACCTTGGTAAACAGCTAACGATTAGAGGCCTCGGGAGGGGGCGGTGCTCAGCTCTTCCAACCCCTCTTCAACCCCTGAGCGCATTTTTTTACAATGCGCTCAGTTATTAAGGATCATAGTTGAATTTCAACAATCTCAAAGAATTGACAACTACCACCAGGGTTGAGCCCTCGTGTGCAACCACGGCGGGCCCAATTTCGGCTATGCCGGCAAGCGTAAGCGGCACCAGCAAGGCTACCATGCCGAGGCTAACCCACAGATTTTGACGGATAATGTTTCGAGCTTTCCTACTGAGTGCGATGGCAAAAGGGAGGTTTTCCAGTTTATCGCTCATGAGGGCTATGTCGGCAGTTTCGAGGGCTACGTCAGAGCCTGCGGCCCCCATGGCTATACCTACGGAGCTTTTCGCGAGGGCCGGCGCATCGTTTACGCCGTCGCCTACCATGGCCACCCTACCTTCTTCCCTCAGCAATTTTTCAATGTAAGCAACTTTTTGTTCCGGAAGCAGGTTGCCAACCGGATCGTCAATGCCAATTTTCCGGGCCACTGCCAATGCTACCCGCTGGTTGTCACCAGTGAGCATAACCATCCGTTTGATACCTGTTTTTCTGAGTTTTTGCAATGTTTCGGCCGCCCTTGGGCGGGGCAGGTCCATCACAGCCACCAGGCCCAGGTATTGCTCACCCATTCTTACAATCATGGTGGTATTCCCCTGTTCTTCAAGCGTTTGCATCTCTTGCAAGAGCTTCTCCGGAACCTGGGTCCCCGCTGATTTTTCAAAAAGTTCCCTGTTTCCGATGAAGACCTGCTGACCCATGTACTCCGCCCGCACGCCCCTGCCGGTGAGGGCTTCCAGGCTACTGGCTTCACCGGGGACACGCCCGTTCAGTTCTTTAGCAGCCCCGTCTGCAATTGCCCTGGCCAGGGGATGATCGCTAAGCGATTCCACGGCCAGCACCACTTCCAGCAACTGCTCCCGGGTGGTATCTTTCCAGGGCCGCACTTGTGTCAGTTTCGGTTTTCCTTCGGTCAATGTTCCGGTTTTGTCAAAAGCGATGGCGCTGATTTGACCGAGGTCTTCAAGTGGGGCACCACCTTTTACCAACACCCCTTGCCTGGCTGCCCTTGCAATACCCGACAACACGGCCGAGGGGGTTGAAATGGCCAGAGCACAGGGCGAAGCTGCTACCAATACTGCCATGGCCCGGTAAAAACTTTTGCTGAAGGGTTCATCAATTACCAGAAATGCAAAACACAACAGCACCACCAGCACCAGTACTGCCGGCACAAACCACCTTTCAAAACGATCTGTAAAAAGCTGGGTAGCAGACTTTTGTGTGCCGGCCTCTTTGACCAGTTGAATCAAGCGTGCCAGGGTGCTGTCTTTGGCACCTTTCAAGACCCTGACCTCCAACACGCCTGCTCCGTTGATACTGCCCGCAAAGACCCTGTGCTCAGAAGGGATCTCTCTCAGTTCTACCCCCTCAGGTGTGTTACCGGGATAAGGATATTTGTCAACAGGTACACTCTCTCCCGTTACGGAGGCCTGATTGACGGCGCTTTCTCCGCTTATTACCACGCCGTCAGCAGCCACTTTGGTGTGGGGTTTCACCACAATGAAATCACCGGGCCGGAGTTCTTCAACAGGTACTTCCTGCAGCCGGCCGTTTCGTTTTACAAAAGCAGTGTCAGGGGCCAACTCAGCCAATGCGGCAATGGACTTTTCGGCCTTGTGCATGGCGAGGTGTTCCAGGGAATGACCCAGGCTGAAAAGAAAGAGCAAAAAGCCACCCTCAGCCCATTCACCCAGCACCGCAGCCCCGGCCGCAGCCACCAACATGAGAAAATCAATTTCAAAACTTCCCCGCCGCACGGTTTGTACCGCTTCAATCAAGGTGAAATACCCACCAAAAAAATAGGTGCCGATGTAAAACAACAGCGGCACCCAGGCCGGAATACTTTCGACAAAGGACAAACCAAAGCCCGCTCCAAGCAACCCACCACTGAGCAAGGCAAAGATCAGTTCCGTTTGCTCGCCAAAGATGCCACCATGCTCATGGGGCTGTTCCTTTGTTTCAACTTTTTCGCCAGGACTCACAATGATCAGCCCGGCATCCCGGATGGCTTGTTGCACCTTAGTCCAGTCGGTCTTTGTGTTGTCATACTCTATCCTAAGCGTACCGGTAGCAGTGGCTACCGCTTCCAGTATGCCCGGCTTTTCACCGAGCGCCTCACTGACCTGCCGCGCATGACGCTGGTGCCTGATTCCCTCTACTTGTATCAAACGGTGCCGGTACCTTTCTGAAATCTCTGCTCCGCTTTGCTCGGCGATGGCCCGAACATTTTCCAACGAAAGAATCTCAGGGTTGTAGTGAATGCACAACAAAGGTGGATTTCCAGGCTTCACATGCACTTTTTCAACCCCCTTCTTCCCCTCCAGAATAGCCACGATGCGTTTTACACAAGCATCTTTCTCGTCGGGGATGTCCGGCAGCAATAGAGGTATTTCGAGTAGTAGTTTCATGATGATGCGGCCAGTGGCCATTGTTTGTGTTGCAGGCCTGCAGTCGATTATCCGCCACAGGCGGAGTACGCCCGGCCCGACCTCCGGCAGTGTTTAGAGCCTGTTTAAATTCCCATCACCTGGTTGCGAGCTCAGATCTATGGTCTCTGCCCTGTCAACCGGAAGTCAGGCAGCTTTACCTTCCGCCTGCGGCGGACAAGCCCAACCTGTGTCCCACAATTTACTCAATGCTCGTGTTCCAGTTCTCCCACTTTTGATTGAGCGTAAACAAAGTAAGCCCCTTTGGTCACTATTTTGTAAGCTTCAGGTAATTCATCCAGTGGTGTAATGGCCGTATAACCATTGTCAGTGACACCAGGAATCACCATCAGTTTGAGGAAGTTCAATTCACCGTTCTCCACCTTGCCATCAGTGATAAAAACAAAAGAGTCATTACCATCTTTAATAATAGCATCTTCAGGCACAGCCTTGACGGTCTGGTCGTTCAACCAAATTTTAGCTTCTATATACAGGTCTTTGATGAAGGGTGGTCTTTCTCCCACAAGGTGGCCGTGAATCCTCACTGTTTTGTTTTCGACATTGAACTGCTTGCCGATGATGTGTACTTTACCTTCGTAAACCTTGTTACCCAGGGCAGGCAGTATGTAGCTGATGTGTTGTCCCTCTTTTATCTTCGAAATATCCTTTTCGAAAACGTCGAGTTCCAGGTGCAAATGTTCATCATTGACGATTTCCACCAGTTCTTCTTCGGGAGTGACATACATGCCATCATGCATATTGACCGAAGTAATGTAGCCCGACATGGGAGCTATGATGTTGATGTGATCCACAATGTTGTCGGGGGTAAGGCGATTTACGTCAATGCCCCAGTAGGCAAGTTGTTTGGCAATGCCTTTCATCCTGGCGGTTTTCATACCCACATCAGCCTGGAGTTTTTGCAGGTTTCGCTCTACACCGGCGTTGGCTTCCACCAGTTTTTGCTGGCGTTCCAACTCCTTTTGGAGAAAGTTCAGTTCGGCCACTGTTTCAAGGTATTCCCGTTGCCGTTCGATGAAGTTGGGGTTTTCCACTTCTGCCAGTTTTTCGCCTTTACGCACCCGGTCACCATTGACCAGTTTTTTGCTTTTCTTGATAAAACCTTCGGCAATGGCACTTACGGACACAAATGAGTTGGGAGGTAATCCGAGTTGGCCTGTGGCGTTTACAAAATCTCTGACCTTGATGTTTTCAAAACCACCGAGTTCTATGCCCATCTCTGTGATTTGCGCCTCTGAAAGGTGAACTGTTTCACCTTCGCCTTCTTCCTCGTGTCCATGTTCGTCACGCTCACCTGCTTCAGCGCCGTGATCGTGGCCATCGCCATCGCTGTGGCCTTTCTGACAGGATGAAAGTGGAAGCAATGCCGTAGAGGCAAGCAGAGCAATTATCAAAAATTTATAAGTCGTCATTTTAGAATGATTTTACTGATTTGAAAGGAATTGATAAAAAGCTACCGCCCGGTTGTAAGCGAGCAACTGTTCCAGGTAGCTTCTGTAATTGTTGCCCATAAGTTGCAGGGTATTGAGCAGCTCCAGGTAGGAGATCTCCCCGGCGTGGTAGTTGAGCTGTGAAACCCTGTCAATTTCCGGGTTGATGGCCTCGAGTTGTTGCTGGTAATAAGCCACACCGTCAGCATACATTCTCACAGCACTCAGTGCCGACTGTAGCTGACTTTCGGAGTTGAGCTTTTCAGCCTCCCATCCTGCCATAGCCGCCTGTATCTGCATTTGCTGAGCTTCCAGCCGCTTTTTAACGGGCTTGTTGAAAAGCGGAATTTGCACGCCGGCAGTTATGGCGTTGAGCCAGCCACTCTCGTAAAAGTTCTGAAAGCCATAGCCAAGGGTCAGACTTGGCTTCAGGGCCGATTTTATCACCTGCACCCGGGCTGTCTCCAGGTTCACCTGCTGTTCGGCAAGTTGCGCCCTCAGCGTATTGACCCTTTCGGCAGGGGTTCCGGCCAGCGGGGTCAATTTCAGCGAATCGGCAGTGGTAACACTGTCGGGGGTATTGAGCAACAAGCGGAACTGCTTTTCTAAGCTGGAAATTTCAATTGCATTTTGCTTTTCCAGTAGCAGGTACTCGTTCATGGCCGATTGGATGGTCAGCGTTTCCAAAGCGTTGGCTGCACCGAGTTGAACCCGTTTGCGGGCTATTTCATAGTAATGCCCGTACATTTCGGTGAGCCAGCGGTACAGACCCTGCAACTCTTTTTTCTGTTGCAAGGTGTAATAGGTCTGACGCACCTGCAGGCGCAAGCCCGCCAGGGTCAATTCCCGCTCGATGAGGCGGTTATTGATCACGTTTTCCTGAAAGGCATTTTGTGCCTTGGTCACCGCGGGATTGTTGAACTGTTGTACCAGGCCGAACTGGTGTACCAACTGGTTGTTTTTGCTGTACAAGCCCTCTCCCTGGTAGTTGAATTCCGTCATGCCTGGGCTGTAGGGCAGGTTCCGCAATGCCATGCTCTGCTCCAGCCTGGCATCTCCAGCCCTGATGGCGGGATTATTGTTTTCAGCGGTCTGCAAGGCCTGGTCGAGGCTCAGTGCTCGTTGTTGAGCAAAACTGCTTTGCAACACAAAAAGCAAAGGCAACAGCATTGCTGCCGTTTTCATAGCTCCCCGGCCATTTTGGCGCCTTTCCTTCCAGCGCTCCAGCCAATAGTACAAAATGGGTAAAATGACCATGGTGAGGAATGTGGCTGAGATAAGCCCACCGATAACCACGGTTGCCAGGGGCCGCTGTACCTCGGCACCACCGGATGTGGATAAGGCCATGGGCAAGAAGCCCAGTGATGCCACCGAAGCCGTCATCAATACCGGCCGCAACCTCACCATTGTACCTTTAATGATGCGTTCGGTGAGATTGGTAACCCCTTCTTTCTTCAGCCGGTTCAGATAACCGATCAGAACGATGCCATTGAGAACAGCCACACCAAACAAGGCAATGAATCCTATACCTGCGGAAATGCTGAAGGGCATGTCGCGCAGCTCCAGGGCCCATACCCCGCCAATGGCTGACAACGGAATGGCCGTGAAAATCAGAAGGGCCTGAGACACACTACCAAAGGTGAAATACAATAAAATGAATATGATGGAAAGTGCAATCGGAACAGCTACCCGAAGCCTGGCGTTGGCGGCTTTCAGGTTTTCAAACTGCCCGCCGTAGGTAAAGAAATAACCCGGTGGAAGCTCCACGTTTTCATCCAGCACCTTTTGTATATCAGACACCAAAGTCTCTACGTCTGTATCGCCGACATTGACACCAATCACAATGCGCCGGTTGGTGTTGTCGCGTGATATTTGCATTGGTGCATTGAGAATTCTGACGTCAGCCACCTCGCGCAAGGGTACCTGAGAACCGTTTTCCAACGGAACAAACAACAGTTCGATATTCTCAAGATCCCTTCGGTACTTTTCATCCAGCCTGACCACCAGGTCAAAACGGCGCTCCCCTTCATAGATAACACCGGCGGCTTCACCGGCAAAGGCCATTCGAATAACCTGATTCACGTCTTTGACCTTCAGGCCATACTGGGCCATTTTATCGTACTTGTAATCAATGACCACCTGTGGCATGCCCACTGTCTGTTCCACATTCACGGTTCCTACGCCGTCAATGCCACGGATGTGACGCTCTGCCTCCTTGGCCTTGGCGTATAACAGGTCCAAATCCTGTCCGTACAACTTGATGGCAATGTCAGCCCGGGTGCCAGTCATCAATTCATTGAATCGCATCTGGATGGGTTGTGAAAATTCATAGTTCACCCCAGGGATCACTTGCAAAGACTCCTCGATTTTTTCAAACATTTCCTGCCGGCTGGAGGCGGAAGTCCACTCTTCCTTCGGCTTCATGATCAAAATATAATCCCCGATCTCCACCGGCATGGGGTCGGTAGGTATTTCTGCCGCACCCATGTTCGTGACCACATCCAGTATTTCAGGAAACTCCTCCCGAAGCCTGTTTTGAATAAACTTGGAAATTTCAATGCTCTGCGACAACGAAGTGCCAGGCGGCAAAATATGCTGCATCGCCAGGTCGCCTTCTTCAAGGGTGGGAATGAACTCTCCTCCCATTCTGGAAAAAGTGAACAAACTGAAGGCGAACAAAGCCACCGTGGCAATCACAAATGTGGTTTTAAAGCGCAACGCCATGTTGAGCAGGGGCAGGTACAAACGCTGGTTGAATGCTATAATGCGGTCGGCAATGGTACGCTTGTTACTCACCTTTTTATTGAGGAACCAGGCCGACATCATGGGCACATAGGTGAGTGACAATATGAGCGCTCCACTGATGGCCAGCATAACCGTTTGAGCCATGGGCTTAAACATCTTGCCCTCAATGCCCACCAGCGCCAGAATCGGGATATAAACCATCAGGATGATCACCTCACCAAAGGCGGCCGACGACCTGATCTTAACGGCAGCTGTTCGCACTTCCTCGTCCATTTGAGCTATGGAGAGTTGCTTGCCCGCATGGTTTATCTGCAAGCGGTGCACGATTGCTTCCACAATGATCACTGCACCATCCACTATCAAACCGAAGTCAATGGCCCCCAAACTCATCAGGTTGGCCGATATGCCGAAGACATTCATCATGGAAACGGCAAAAAGCATAGACAAGGGGATGACCGAGGCTACTATCAGCCCCGCCCTGAAGTTGCCCAACATCAAGACCAAAATGAAGATGACGATCAGTCCCCCTTCCAGCAGGTTCTTTTCTACAGTACCAATAGCTGTTTTAACCAATTTGTCACGCACGAGGTAAGGCTCAATTATCACCCCTTCAGGTAATGACTTTTTCACCTGCTCCACCCGCTCTTTGACTCTTTCGGTAACAGCAGCAGAGTTGGCACCTTTGAGCATCAACACCCTGCCACCTACGGCTTCAGCACCATCACGGGTGAGGGCGCCGTAGCGCGGGGCTTTTCCAAATTGTACAGTAGCTACATCTTTTATCAAAATTGGCCTGCCATTGCGAACATCTACCACAATTTCCTCGATGTCTTTCAGGGTTTTGGCAATGCCATTGGTGCGGATGTAATAAGTGTTCGGGTTCTTTTCAATGTAAGCTCCCCCCGTATTCTCGTTACTGTTTTCAAGGGCTTCAAACACATCCGTGATCTTTATTCCCATTGACTTCAGCAATGAGGGGTTCACTGCCACTTCGTACTGTTTCAGGTAGCCGCCCATGGTGTTTACTTCCACCACCCCGTCAATGCCCGACAACTGCCGGCGCACGATCCAATCCTGGATGGTTCTCAGATCTGTAAGGGAATACTTATCCTCGTAGCCCTCTTCAGGACGGATGACGTATTGGTATATCTCTCCCAGGCCTGTGGTAATCGGCCCCATACCGGGAGTACCCAACCCTTCGGGAATGTTTTCAGCAGCATCATCAAGGTGTTCAGACACCAACTGGCGGGCCAGGTAGATGTCCATGTTTTCTTCAAACACCACCGTCACCACCGACAAGCCAAAACGCGAAATGGAACGGATTTCTACCAGGCCCTGAAGGTTTTGCAAAGAGAGCTCCACCGGCGTGGTAATGAATTGCTCCACCTCCATCGTAGCGAGCTTCGGCGAAATGGTGATGATCTGAACCTGATTGTTGGTAATGTCCGGAACGGCATCTATGGGCAGTTGGCGCAATGAAAACAGGCCCCAGACAATAAGCGCCAACACCAACAGCCCAATCACAAACTTATTCCTTATCGAATAAGCGATAATCTTATCTATCATAATAAAATAGGAATTATGTTAATCCAATTCGGGTTAGAATGGAAAATGCAAGTGATTGCAAAATCGGATTAACAAAAACGGGGGGGCTGCCAGATGGAAGAGGTGAGAATCCTGGCAAAATAAGAAGAGCTGGTCATCGGCTTGTCACCGGAAAAATCGCCAGGCAGTTCAAAGGCAAAGTCTATGTCTTCAGGAATATCCAAGGTCGTTGAACAACAACTGCAAATACAAAAGGGCGAACACCAGTCATGCTCACAGTCATTGGTTCCGCTGAAGTCATCATGCAAGGTGCTTCCCGTGATTTGATCCATAACAAAAATCAAAACACCTCCTCCCTCATCGCCACAAGGGATGAGCGACAACAGGAAGATATAAGAAGCCAATATGTACTTGAGTTGTCTCACGGCCGGCAAAAGTATAAAACTGTACCGAATGTGGAATCATAGTTTTTTCTTAAAAAAAACTTATACAAGCTTCTTGTTTTCCTCGCTTCGCAAAACAATTCACCTCATCTCCTGCTGCTGAGGGCGAGTTTTCAACCCTGGGAAATCTTACGAATGATTGGCTTTTTCATTATTCTCCATCTTTTTCCTCTAAAAAACTAACTTGTGGCCCACCATTCACAAAATCAATCCGGCCATGAAACAGGCACTCCGCATTTCCACCTTCCTTCTTCTTTTTCTTTCCTTCGGCAAATGGGCATACAGCCAGGAGGCACCTCTGCCCGAAGTTTGGCTCAAGCTGCAGGAAAAAGCCATCGTTGACCAAAAGGTGATGATGCCCATGCGCGACGGCATCCGGCTCTGCACCGACATTTACCGGCCGAAAACCGACCAGCCCGTGCCGGTCATTTTCGTGCGCACACCTTACAATTTCAATACCTGGCAGGACGGAGAAATGAGAACCCGCCACCTGGAATCAGCCCTGGAAGCCGTGGAACGTGGCTACGCCTACGTCATCCAAAACGAGCGGGGCCGCTACTACAGCGAAGGCGAGTGGGACATCCTCGGCGTACCCCTCACCGACGGCTACGACGCCTTCACCTGGCTGCAAAACCAGTCCTGGTGCAACGGCAAGATTGCCACCTGGGGCTGCTCCAGCACCGCCGAATGGCAAATGGCCGTGGCCTCTCTGGACCACCCGGCCCATGCTGCCATGGTTCCCATGGGATACGGGGCCGGCGTAGGCAAGGTGGGCCGTTTTTACGAACAGGGCAACTGGTACCGCGGCGGCGCCGAGCAAATGCTGTTTTTTGCCTGGCTCTATGGCGTTGAGCACGACAAGTTCAAACCCCGCATCCCGGCCGGTGCCACCCAGGAAGACCTCATCCGCATCAGCCGCTTTTACGACCTGGCCCCTGAAAATCCACCGGTGGACATGGCCAAGGCCCTGGCGCACCTGCCCGTTTCCGACATCCTGCAAAACATCCACGGCAAAAGGGAGATTTACGACAAGATGATCCGCCGCAAACCAAACGACCCCGAGTGGTTCAAAGGCGGCCTCTACCACGACGACATGCCCTTTGGCGTGCCCAGTTTCTGGTTTTGCTCCTGGTACGATGTATCCATCGGGCCCAACATCGAACTGTTCAACCACGTGCGTCACAATGCCGAAGACCCCGAAGTGCGGGAGAACCAGTACCTCGTCATTGCCCCTACACTGCACTGCCGCTTCACACGCGCCACCGAGAACACCATCGTTGGCCAGCGCAATGTGGGTGATGCCCGCCTGAATTACGACGAAATGATATACGGCTGGTTCGACCATTTCCTGAAAGGAGAAAACAACGGCTATCCGGAAAAACTGCCCCGGGTGCAGTATTACACCATGGGCATCAACAAATGGCAGTCTTCGGAAACCTTCCCGCCGGAAAACGTCGAGATGACCACCTACTACCTCAACAGCAGCGGCAATGCCAACACCATGTACGGCGACGGCAGCCTCAGCAGCAGCCCGCCACCAGCCATTTCTCATCCGGATAAATTCACCTACGACCCCATGAACCCCGTGCCCTCGCTCGGCGGCAACGTTTGCTGCACCGGCAATGCCATCGAAGGTGGCGCCTTTGACCAAAGGGAAAACGAGGCCCGCCAGGACGTGCTGGTCTACACCACCCCACCCCTGGAGGAAGGTGTGGAAGTGACTGGATTCATCGAAACCACCCTCTACGTTTCTTCCGACGTCAAAGACACCGATTTCACCATCAAGCTGATCGACGTGTACCCCGACGGCACCGCCTACAACCTGGACGAAACCATCCAGCGGGCGCGCTATCGCGAGGGCTACGACAAAGAAGTTTTCATGGAGGAAGGCAAGGTTTACAAAGTGGACCTGCCGCTGATGACCACCAGCAATTACTTCGAAAAAGGCCACCAGATCAGAATCGAGATTTCGAGCAGCAACTTCCCCAGATTCACCCGGAACCTGAATACCGGTGGGGAAAACTACAATGAGTCAAAGGCTGTCATTGCACACAATGTCATTCACCACTCGGCACAGTATCCATCCGCTGTTCGGCTGCCGGTTGTGAAGAGGTGACTTTGAGACTTTGAGACTGAGAGACTTTGGGACTGGGTGACTTTGAGACGGTTTTTTTGAACAGACTCCTTCACAGCTAAAACTGCCTGGACTGATGAAACCATTGCTGCTATTCGTTTGCCTGCTCAGTGCTTTCTTTTCCTTCGGTCAACATGAAGACCGGTACGCTGAGGATGTGCAGAGCATTGACGCCATCATTGAAGCTCTGTATGGGAGTATTTCGGGAGAGAAGGGACAGGAGCGAGACTGGGACCGTTTCCGGAACCTGTTTATTCCGGAAGCCCGGCTGATACCCAGCGGTGTCTGGGAAGGAAAGTTCAGCTACCGCATCATGACACCGGAAGACTACATCCAAAGTTCAGGGAAATGGCTGGTGGAAAACGGCTTTTTTGAAACCGAAATTCACCGGGTGCAGGAGGTTTACGGCTCGCTGGCTCATGTCTGGACCACCTATGAATCCCGGCGCAGTGCTTCCGACGAAAAGCCTTTTATGCGGGGCATCAATTCCATCCAACTGATGCACGATGGTCAGCGCTGGTGGATCGTACAGGTGTACTGGTTGGGGGAAACGGCGGAGAACCCTTTACCGAAGGAATACCTCGGCAATCAGTAAAAGTGGCGATAGACGGATGTACTGGTTCCACTCCTAATTTGCCTTCACCAGTTTTGCATTTTCCGGAACGGTGATTTTCTCTTCAGGAATTGGCTTGTCCTGATCGATGACGAGGCAGGTACGGCCGATTGGGATATTATCAGTTTTGGAGCGCTCTTTCAGCGTGAGGCCTTTCCACATCCAGAGGGTGGTTTTGTAGCGGTCTATTTCCCAGACATCGCATTCCACGCCTGCGAACTCTTCCGTTTTCACCTTTCTGCCCCCCATGTTTTTGATCATTTCATCGCCTACGATGGTCATGTCTTTGGTGCCGTACTTTTCGGCTGCTTTGGCAACCTGCGGGCTTTCGAACCAGTTGGCGGTATTGGTGGCGGGGTCGTATTCATAGCGCTTTTCACCGTCGAGGTAATTCACCATATTGGTTTCTTCGCGGAAGTTGCCCACCTGGGTTTTGGTGTTGATGTATTTGGCTTCTCTCCAGCCCCAGTTGTCAAAGTAGATGGTTTCTGTGCCTTTCACCGCTCCGTCAAGGCGGTAGTAAAGGATGCCTTTCTCAATGCCATATCTTTTGTAGCCTGCGGCAACCATCTCCATTGCGGAGCGAGTGCCAATGGGCGAGGATTCGGCAGTGCTGGTCTGAACCACTTTTGCAGGTTGCTCAGTTGCTGTAGTCGTTTCGGGCACTTGTTCCCCTGTGCAGGCGAGCAGGTAAGTCATTGCGAAGAAAAGAAAGAATCTGAAAGCCATGTTCAATTGAGCTGTTTTGGTACAAACAGTTCTATGGCATTTTTCATGCCTGATAAATTCTCTGTGAATTCTCCAAAGAAAATATGTGTAACAAGGTCATTGTATTATTTCAGCGGTTTATGTGTACAATATGTTGGCACGCCATTTGAAAAAAGGCGGGTTGACTACTTCCCACCTCAAAATAATTCCCGCCAAACACTATGGCATCCACTCGGATGCAGTTGCGTCTGTTCTCGAAGAATCGGGAAATCAATACAAACAAGTCTGGACATCATCATTGCAAGCCTGAACCAGCATTGGTGTAATCACTTCTATTGATTCCTGCCTTCTGACAGAACAGTCCCGCCTGCAACAATCTCTAATTCAAACAAGGCTGATTATTTTCTAACAAACTTCTTTTAATACTTAAACCCTTTTTATTATGGCTTTCAGTACTACTTACCGAAGGCAGGTGACTCGTATGTGTTGCCTGATCCTAACCGCCTGGATTTTTTCGTTTTCGAGCTTGTTTGCACATGGTGTGCAGATAGGCTATTGCGTTCTATCCAATGGCTACATCAGGGTGTACATTGAGCATTGGCATGGCGATCAAACAGTCCAAAGCTTTGCCGGCAACTCTATCAGTGTTACCACCACCTACGGTTCTACAACTGTAACCCAAAATGTGGATGCTTCCGGGGCTGTTAACAACACCGCCTGGAATAATTTGCCGGGTTGTGGCTCGGGAATTACCATGCTTTACGGATGCCCTGGTGAAGCTAACACTTACAACGACTGGGGATACTTTGATTTTGCGCCTGCTGCATGTAACATCCCGGTATCGATCACTATCAATGCCGGAAATACAGTCGTTTTCCAAGAAGCTTGCGGTCAACTGTACCCTCAAACCATCAACGCTACCTTTAACGACAACGCCCCCCCCACTCTCACCTGTCCATCTGACGTAAGTGTAAGTGCTTGCTCAGCAGCCACGGCAACTTACAGCCCTGCGACCGCTACGGATGCCTGTGATCCGAATCCGACCATCACCTACTCTCAGGCTTCAGGCACTACTTTTTCCTTCGGAAACAACGTGGTAACTGTTACGGCTACCGATGCCAGCAACAACTCTTCAACCTGTACCTTCAATGTAAATGTAAATGACTTCACACCACCGGCACTGAGCTGCCCGGGCAGCACCACAGTCAACAACGACCCCGGTGTATGTGGGAACAGTTTCAGCTACTCGGTCAGTGCCAATGACAACTGCGATGGGGCTTTGACGCCCACTCAAACCTCCGGACTGACCAGCGGAGCCCTCTTCCCCATTGGGACGACAACCGTTGCTTTCAGCGTAACGGATGCCGCTGGCAACAACAGTACCTGCAGTTTCAATGTGACGGTGAACGACAACGAAGCTCCTCAGTTGATTGCCGACAACAGCATCACCCTGTACCTGGACGCCAATGGCAACGCTACCCTGAGCTTCAGTGACATTGACAACGGAAGTTCGGACAACTGTTCTTTCACCGCTTCTCTTTCCAAGACATCCTTCAATGCCAATGATCTGGGCAACAGCCCGCAAAATGTGACGGCTACTTTAACCGACCCTTCGGGTAATCAAAGCACGCACACGGTTTCCGTGTCCATCGTTGACAACATGGCTCCAGATGCCCAGTGCCAGGATGTGACCATCATCCTTGACGCCAACAGGCAGGCAACGACCACCGCCAGTGCCGTTGACAACGGAAGTTCGGACAATGCCGGTTCTGTCAGCCTCAGCCTCAGCCAAACTACTTTCGATTGCGACGACGAGGGACCGAATACTGTAACCCTGACCGTTACCGACGGATCAGGAAATACCAGCACCTGTACGGCCACCGTGAATGTGACCAACCCCAACGATGTGTGTAACGATCCGCCCGTGGCAGCTTGCCAGGACATCACCGTTTACACCGGTGCCAACTGCGATGCCAGCATCGTGCCGGCTGACGTGGACAACGGCTCTTCCGACCCGGATGGCGACCCGCTGATCTATACACTGGACAACAGTGGCCCATTCGGCGTGGGCACATACACCGTTACACTGACGGTTGATGACACCGAATACACCGACGATTGCACGGCTACCGTAACGGTTGTTGACAACACCAACCCGGTTGCGCTTTGTCAGAACATCGTTGCCCAATTGGACGGCAACGGCAATGTGTCCATCACCCCGGGTGACATTGACAATGGCAGCAGCGATGCCTGCGGTATTCAGTCGCTCAGCCTCAGTGATACACAATTCGATTGTGCTGACTATGGTCTGCAAACGGTAACCCTTACCGCTACCGACGTAAATGGCAACAGCAGCACCTGTACTGCTACCGTAGATGTGCAGGACAACGTTTCACCCATTGTGACCTGTAAGAACCATACCCTGAACCTGGATGCCACCGGATCAGGCAGCATTGCTCCTGCGGATGTTTTCGACTCTGCAACTGACAACTGTACGGCTGTCAACCTCGTGTTCGTCACCCCGAGCAGCTTTGACTGCACAAACCTGGGTGCCAACACGGTAACCCTTCAGGTCATCGACCTGCATGGAAACACCAGCCTTTGCAATGCCACTGTAACTGTAGTTGACAACACTGCCCCATCAGTAACTTGTAAAAATGCCAGTGCAACACTAGATGCCAACGGCAATGCCAGCATTGATCCTGCTGATGTCTTCGACTCAGCTACAGATGAGTGCAGCGCTGTTTCAATGGTATCTGTGGCTCCGGCAAGTTTTGATTGCACCACCATTGGTTCGCAGTCAGTAACCCTGACTGTTGCTGATGCAAACGGGAATACTGCCACTTGTGCGGCCTTGGTAACTGTTTCTGACAACAGTTCCCCAACAACGGTTTGCCAAAGCGCAACTGTAACGCTTGATGCCAACGGCAATGCCAGCCTGGCAGCAGCAGATGTAGATGGTGGTTGTTCTGATGCCTGCGGAATACAAAGCCTCTCTATTGACGAAGCAAGTTTTGACTGCGACGACCTCGGAGCCCAAACCGTAACCCTTACCGCAACGGATGCCAACGGCAACACCAGCAGTTGTACTGCTACTGTCACCGTACAGGACAATACAGCGCCAACTGCCACCTGCCTTTCAAGCTTCACTACCGACCTGGGATCTGACGGTACTTATACCTTGTCGCCTTCCAGCATTGATGGTGGCAGCTCTGACAACTGTGGTAGTGGCCTGACACTGAGTGTCTCACCGTCGCAATTCGATTGCAACGACATCGGAACCAACACCGTGACACTCACTGCAACCGATGCAGCCGGCAACACCGCTACTTGTACCACCTCTGTGACCATTAACCCGATTATCACCATCAACGGGGTGACCATCACCCATGAAACCTGCGAGGGCTATGGCGACGGTACCATCGTTATCAATGCAACTACCACGAGTAACTGCACCGTGCGCTACTCCATTGACGGTGGTTTGACCTTCCAGCTTGCAAACTGGTTTGGCGACCTCAGCCCGAATACCTATGACATCGTTGTTGAACTGGATTGCAATTCAGGTTGTGAAACCACTTACCAGGCCGTGGTTGATCCAGGCCCCGCAGCATCTACCTGGTACAAAGACCTCGATGGTGACGGCTACACAGACGGTGTAACCAATGTTTCGTGTTCTGCTCCAGCCGGCTATGTAGCCAATGCCCAGCCCGGAGACTGTGACGACAACGACGCCAACATCCACCCAGGGGCATCGGAACTCTGCAACGGCATCGATGATAATTGCGACGGCATCATTCCTGCCAACGAACAGGACAACGACGGCGACGGATACAGCGCCTGCCAGGGCGATTGCGACGATAGCAACGCAACAGTCTATCCCGGAGCACCAGAACTTTGTGACGGTCTGGACAACGACTGCGACAATGAAATTGACGAAGGAGCCACCGGTTCTGAAGTACATGTTGGCAATGTGATCTTCACCAGCCAGGCAGCTGTGGACAACTTCTCGCAGTGCTATTACAAGATCCAGGGCAACCTGACCATTCAGGGAATTGGTATCAACTCACTGGCAAATCTTTCCAACCTCCAGGAGATTACAGGCAACGTCACCATCAAACTGACCAGCCTGTCAGACCTCAGCGGTCTTGATGCCCTCACCACCATCGGTGGGTCTTTGACCATCAGCATCAACAACTACGGTGCAAAACTGACCTCACTCGATGGCCTGCAGAACCTGACCAGCATTGGCAGCAACCTGTTCATTTATTTCAACTGGAGCCTTAGCGACTGCTGCGGCATCGATGACCTGTTGGCCAACGCAGGTGTTGGAGGAGCCACTTCCATCCACCACAATGCAAGCGGTTGCAACAGTGTAGCTGACATCAGCAACAGCTGCGGAGGTGGTAGCATCATCATTCCGCCGAGCAACGGCTTCCCGGGCATTGCTACCAGCCAAGCCAGCGAGCAACAGCGGATGCTGGTTCATCCGAACCCCGCCAGCTCTGTACTGAATGTTGAAATCGAGAAGTATTTCAACAATGGCCACATCCGGCTGATTGACATGCAGGGCCGCACGGTTTACGAGCAGGACCTGGAAGAAGGTATGATGTACATCACGCTTCCGGTTGACAACCTGCCAATGGGCATGTACCAACTCGTATCAAACCTGGATGGTCAATTGCTGACCGAAAAGGTGATGATCCGGAAATAAGAGACTTTACTGAAAGCAAACACTCTCTTTAGCAGCGGTGCTCCATCCGGGGCGCCGCTTTTTTTTTATTCCCTTCGGGTAAAAATCAGTCCCGGAAAGGGTCGCAGAAAAGCACGTTGAAAAAAATTGTGCGAAATTTCGACTGTTTATCAATGAGTTACAACAGCACCTCTTTCATTTTTTCTCCTCCACAAGTTGTTTTTCTGACAAATGACCGTACCTTTGCAGCCGCCTTTGAAAAAGGGTAGATTTCAGACCAATTTTTCATCACCGAATAAAGTAGTGAACCGTGAATACTTTGAGCTATAAAACAGAATCAGCTAAGAAGGAGACGGTTGAGCGCAAGTGGTATGTTGTGGATGCTGAAGGACAGACGGCCGGCCGTTTGTTTTCACGCATTGCGCATGTGCTTCGCGGTAAACACAAGCCCTCTTTCACTCCTCACGTTGACACCGGCGACTATGTGATCGTCATCAACGCTGACAAGATTCGCTTCACCGGCAACAAGCTGCAGCAGAAGGAGTACATCCGCTACACCGGATATCCCGGAGGCCAGCGCCGTGAAACTGCCGCCAACCTGCTGCAAAGAAAGCCCGAAGCCGTTATCGAAAACGGTGTGAAGGGCATGCTGCCCAAAAACAAACTGGGCCGTGCCATGATCAAGAAGCTTTTCGTTTACGCAGGCAGCGAACACCCGCACGCTGCTCAGAAACCCGAACCATTCAACTTTTAATCATCGCTGTTGGGCCGCAGGCCCGATGCAAAACGGCTAAAGATTTTCAAACATGGAAATGATCAATACCATAGGGAGAAGAAAGGCCGCCGTAGCCAGGGTTTACCTGTCCAAGGGGACTGGTAAGGTGCTGGTAAACGGAAAGGACTACAAAGAGTACTTCCCTCAGGTGCATATCCAGGCTGCCATCATGGCTCCTTTCAAGACCGTAGGCCTGGAAGCCAACCTCTATGACATCAAGGTCAACGTTGACGGAGGAGGTTTTAAAGGACAAGCTGAAGCAGTGCGTATGGCCATCAGCCGTGCACTCGTATTGCTGAACGCTGACTACCGCAAACCGCTCAAAGACAAGAAATACCTGACCCGTGATGCCCGTCAGGTCGAGCGTAAGAAATACGGTAAGCCCAAAGCAAGAAAGAGCTTCCAGTTCTCAAAACGTTAATCCTTGTCGGTTGCGACTTTGGCGCTGGCTTCCGTCCAGGGCCGCTTAAAACTGCATCCGTACTTAACCATATAGTAAAATGGCAAAACCTACTTATAAAGACCTTCTCGATGCCGGTGTACACTTCGGCCACATGCGCCGGAAGTGGAATCCCAAGATGGCTCCATACATTTTCATGGAGCGCAAAGGCATCCACATCATCGACCTGAACCGCACCCTCGAGAGCCTCGACCGTGCTGCCAACGCCATGAAGGCGATTGCCCGTTCAGGTAAGAAAATCCTCTTTGTTGCCACCAAGAAGCAGGCCCGTGAAATCGTTGCCAATGCGGCACAAAGCGTGGGCATGCCTTACGTAACCGATCGCTGGCTGGGTGGAATGTTGACCAACTTCGCCACCATCAAGCGTTCTGTTCGCAAAATGCAGAACATCGAGCGCATGCTCAGCGGTGAGGCCGGACTGGCAATGACCAAAAAGGAAAAACTGACCCTGGAACGCGAGCGTCAGAAATTGCTCAAGGTCCTGGGCGGTATCGAAAACATGGGCCGCCTGCCGGCTGCCATCTTCGTGGTGGACATCGTGCACGAGCACATTGCCATTGCTGAAGCCAACAAGCTCGGCCTACGCACTTTCGCCATGGTTGACACCAACTCCGATCCTACTTTGGTTGATTTCCCGATTCCCGCCAACGATGATGCCTCAAAGTCAGTGGCTATCATCGTTAATTACCTGGCTGAAGCCGTAAAAGAAGGCCTCCAGGAGCGTGAGCAAAACAAGGAAATGGAAACTGCCAATACAGAAGAAAATTCTGCTTCGGAGTAATTTTTTTCCAATTTCAAAAGATGGTTTCATCCACAACCATCTCACCATTTAACAATTCAAAACCCAATGACTACCATGTTTACAGCTGCTGATGTCAAAAAACTCCGTGAAATGACCGGAGCAGGCATGATGGACTGCAAAAAAGCCCTTCAGGAAGCAGAAGGGGATATCGATAAAGCCATTGAAATTCTTCGTAAAAAAGGTCAGAAGCTTTCTGTGAAGCGCGCTGAGCGTGAAGCCAAAGAAGGCGCCGTGATTGCCCTTGTTTCTGACGACAAGAAAAAAGGAGTGATCGTCCGCCTCAGCTGCGAGACTGACTTTGTATCCAAAAACGAAGGATTCGTTAACCTGGCTACCGAGTTTGCCAAAATTGCCCTCGAGCACTTCCCGGCTACCCTGGAAGAACTACTCGCATTGCCCTACGATGGGATCACCATCGGCGAGAAGGTGACCGAACAGGTAGGCGTTATTGGCGAGAAGATTGAACTTGCTGCCTACGAGCGCCTCGAGGCCGAAATGGTTTGCCCTTACATCCACATGGGTAACCGTGCCGGTGTTCTCGTTGGTTTGAACAAAGCCAATGACGATTTCTTCGAAGCCGGCCGTTCAGTGGCCATGCAGGTTGCTGCCATGCGCCCGGTTGCCGTTGACAAAGACGATGTTCCTTCAGATGTCGTTGAGAAAGAAATCGAAATCGGAAAAGAGCAGGCCCGTCAGGAAGGCAAGCCCGAGCAGATCATCGAAAAGATCGCCCTGGGTAAGCTCAACAAGTTCTACCAGGAAAACACCCTGCTGAACCAGGCCTTTGTCAGAGACAACAAAATGACCGTAAGGGAATACTTGCAGTCACTCGACAAAGACCTCACTGTTACGGGTTTCAAACACATAGAGCTGGGATAATTTCCCAATGACGATAAAGGCGAATTAAGCAATTAATTCGCCTTTTTTTGTGTCCTCTCCAATCGCATTACCTTTATCGCACAAAAGCACGATCAGATGGCCGTCAAATACAAGCGCATTCTTTTAAAACTCAGTGGTGAGAGTTTGATGGGTTCACAAAAGTTTGGTATTGACTCTGCAATGCTCGAACACTATTCCGAGCAAATCAAAGAACTCGTAGAACTGGGCGTGGAAGTGGCCATCGTGCTTGGCGGAGGCAACATCTTCAGAGGCCTCCAGGCTGAAAAATCTGGCATCGAAAGGGTACAGGGTGACTACATGGGCATGCTGGCCACCGTGATCAACAGCATGGCGCTGCAAAGTACGCTGGAGGGTAAGGGAGTATATACCCGCCTGATCTCTGCCATTGAAATGAAGCAGATTGCAGAGCCCTACATCCGCCGGCGGGCCATCCGCCACCTGGAAAAGGGACGGGTGGTCATCTTCTCTGCCGGAACGGGCAGCCCTTATTTCACCACCGATTCTGCGGCAGCACTTCGTGCCAGTGAAATCGATGCCGATGTGATCCTCAAGGGCACCCGGGTAGATGGCATATACACAGCCGACCCCGAAAAAGATCCGGAAGCCACCAAATTCGACCACCTCACCTTTGCCAGTGTCATCTCATTGGGTCTTGCTGTGATGGACATGACGGCCTTTACCCTCTGCAAAGAGAACAACATTCCCATCATCGTTTTCGACATCAACGAAACGGGTAATCTGACTAAAATCGTCCAGGGGGAAAAAGTAGGCACCCTGGTTGAAGGCTGATCCCTTTTAAAAATGGCTGGCGATAGCGATGGTGGCCATGCTAACTTTCGTTCCGGCTACTTCCAGAATCTTCAATGCGCAGGCTTCAAGGGTACTGCCGGTGGTCATCACATCATCAACCAGCAGAACATGCTTCCCGGCCAACTGCTCCCTTTGGCGCACCTCAAAGACATCTCTGACATTTTCCAGCCGCTCGATCCTGGACTTCCGCGTCTGTGTCTCCGTGTAAGCAGACCGGAACAGGGCTTTGGGCAAGTGCTCAATCCCCATGGCTGAGGCCAGACCACTGCCAAACATGGCGCTTTGGTTATAGCCCCTCATCCATTCTTTTCGCTCGTGCAACGGAACCGGCACGATGACATCGGGTTTTCCGAAGGCCCTGCTGGCTTTCAGCAACCAGCCTAGTTTCCGCCCGAGTTCCACCCCGATTTTCCATTGGCCATTGTACTTGAGGTTGTGAAGCAGGTGCTGCACGCGGCTGTCTTTTGTGAACAAAAACAGCGCTGCGCCTGAATGCAAAGGCAGCCGGCCCCAAAAGCGAATGGTGAATGGATTCTCTTTCTGCAAATGGTAGTTCAGCAAGGGCAGGGTGCTGTTGCACCTCACACAGAGGACATCTCCACGAGCGGGAATGCTGGACTCGCAGGCAAGGCATTGTTCGGGATAAAAAAAGTGAAGAAAGCCATCAGAGGCATGCGGGAGGGTGTGTGTTGTTCTCATAGTATTTTCGGGTTTGGTTCCGTAAAATACTGTTATCCACATCGCTGCGCAAGGCTCAGGTTACATTTTTATTTGATGTATAAGGCTTTGTTTATTTCCGAGTTTCTGGCAGCATCAGGCTGGGAAGGTTCACGCTCTTGATTTGGAAAGCCTACAGAATGCCCCTAACGAAAAACGTCTGCCTCGCAAAAGCAAGACAGACGCATCAAAACAAAACGAAAAACCAACTTTAAACAAGTCTCTTTATGGCTGAATAACCCAATGAAAAATCCAAATGTTGCAGGTTGACTGTTAAGGATTTTTTAAATACTTCAAAGGGTCAATTAGCTGCTTTCAATCTTACCAGAATGGTCTTCAAATCGCCATTCCGGTTCACTGTGAGGTTTACAGTATCTCCGGCTTTCAAGCCACCTACCACCTCCAAAAGATCCGGTGTGGCCCTCACTTGTTTCCCATTTGCTTCAACAATCACATCGTTGGGAAGGATGCCGGCATACTGGGCTGCGCCACCATCCACAACGCTATCAACAAGAACACCCTGATTGATGCCAAGGTTGAGTTCTTTGGCGGTTTCACTATCCAAATCGGCAATGTTTATGCCGAGGAAACCGCGCTCATAACTTCCGTTTTGGATGATATCGTCAACGATCTTTCGGGCCAGGTTGATGGGAATGGCGAAGGAGTAGCCTTCGTAATAACCTGTTTTCGTCGCAATGGCGGTGTTGATCCCCAACAGCCTGCCCTGTGCATCCACCAGTGCACCGCCGCTGTTGCCGGGATTGACAGCGGCATCTGTCTGAATGAAGCTTTCGATCGGCGCCTGACCACGGATGATGTTGAGGTCACGGCCTTTGGCGCTGATGATGCCGGCGGTAACCGTGGAGTTCAATTCCAGGGGATTGCCGATGGCCAACACCCACTGCCCCACCAGTGCTTCGTCGGAATCTGCCAGGCGGAGGGTGGGCAGGTTGCTGGCACTGATCTTCAATACTGCCAGATCGCCATCGGGATAAGTGCCAACCACCTCGGCTTTGAAAACGCGGTTGTCCATGGTGGTAACCTCTATCTCGGTGGCGTCGGCAATGACGTGGTTGTTGGTAACGATGTATCCGTCAGAGGTGTAGATCACTCCCGAGCCCGTTCCGGAACGGGGCTGGTTGAAGCCGAAAAAAGGATTGCCCCACATGTCATCTCCCCCAAAAAACTGCGACCAGGGGTCATTGCTGTTGTTGTTCCGGGAAGGCGCAATGGTTGATTTGATGTGTACCACCGCTGGGCTGGCTTCGGCAGCTGCTTCGGTGAAATCGAAAGGCACGTTGAAACCGCCGCCCGGGGGCTCGTTGACGTGGTTCACCAGGCGCACAGGAACCTGCTCCGACACTTCGGGAGACGAAGAAAATTGAGGAAGGAAAGTCAAAAATGCAATCATGGTAATGATGCTTCCGGCAGCTCCGGCACCGATGAGTTCGAAATACTTTTTCATCTTCAAAAAAATTATCTGGTGATTGACCTGTAAAGGGTTAGAATGATTCTTGCTTATTTTGAGCAAAAGAAACGGCCAAACGCCTGCAAAGATTTTCAGCCGGGAGGTTTAACCTCAGATTAACGACGAACCTTTCCAGTACATTTGATCGTGAACATACCAACGACATTGAACACCTTCTCACAACCCCTTGATTTCACAAAGCTCATCGATCCCGTGAATGACCTGGAGCGTGAGTTGCTTGCGCTGCCGGAGTTTCAGCGTGGTTACAACTGGGGCAAACCACGATTCGGGCATCCGGAAGGGCTGGTTGGCTTGCATGTGATCGAGGTGCTCAAAAACATCGATGATTTACCTTTTGACAACGATTTCCTGGAAGACCTTCGCCTCATTGCCATTGCCCACGACACCTTCAAGTACAAGGAGTTTGAGTTGTTGAAAAACGGAAAACCCAAAATCCACCACGGCCTCATTGCCCGGCGGTTTCTGGAAGATTACATTTTTGACGAAAAATTGTTGGACATCATTGAAAGGCATGACGAGGCTTTTCACATCTGGAGAACCCACCACGTTTTCAACAATCCTGAACTCGCTGCCAAAAAACTCGATGCGCTTGCTTCTGACTATACTCTGCACCACGACCTGTATTGCAATTTTTTCAGAGTTGATACCTATACCGGCGATAAACTCCAGGCCCCTTTCCTTTGGTTTCAGCAGGAGATGGAGTTCCGCGGCATCGAATTCTGAGACAGGTCAATCAAACAACCGCCTTCATCGCACCAAAACCCGGGCATAGGGCATCTGGTTCATGCCGCTGAATTTGTGGGTGTTGATTTTCTAAATTTGCAAAAAAGAGCCTGATGGATAAAATCATAAAGATCGTCCTGTTTCTGACGGTGATTCTAAGTGCCTGCACTTCTGACAAAAAGGACCACCCATTGAAGAAAGGGGGCATCGAAACCTACGCCTTTGGGAAGGTCAACCAAATCCTGGTCGTATCTGACTCCTCCCTCTGGACCGGCCCTGTGGGAGATACTTTCTTCTACTATTTCGCCGGGCCATACATCCTGACGCCCCAGCCGGAGGCCATTTTCGACATTACCCACTTCACTCCGCAAGCCTTTTCCAAGAGGGGCTCCCGAAAAGAATTCAGGATGATCCTGCTGGTGGCTGACATGAACGATCCTGACGAGGCCACTGCCCGCATGATCAGAAACGACCTGGGAGAACAAAAGCTGGAACAGATTAGGCGAGACAAAGGCTGTTCGGTTGTCGTAGGCAAAGACAAATGGGCAAAGAACCAGACCATTTTCTATGTGGTCGGTTTTGGGGAAGATAAACTGGCTGATTGCATCGCCTCGCACTTCCCCGTCGTTGCGAAGCGAATCAATGAGGAAGACAAAGAAATAATTGAAGCCACCGTTTACCAGGCTGACCTGAACTACGACCTGAAAGCCGAAGTGCTGGGACAATTGGGGCTGGAATTGCGCGTACCGGGTGATTTCAAAAAGGCCAAGAACAACACGCAACTCGACGCCATCTGGCTCAGAAGGGACGTGCGTGATGCACACATCGGAATCATTGTACACAAGAGACCCTACACCAGTAAAAAACAGCTCTCGAAAGCCGGGATGAAAGAGATCATCAACGAACTGGGAACCATGGTCAGTTCCTGGATAGTTGATTCAAAAATGCGGGTGGACGACGTGAACCTGCCAATGTTCATTGAAACAACCTCCCTCGACAACAAATACGCCGTAGTTGGCAGAGGCATCTGGGAAATGGACAACGATTTCAAAGGGGGGCCTTTTGTCTGTTATGAAATTCTGGATGAGAAAAACGGCCAGCTGTATGTGCTTTACGGCTATGTCTTTGCTCCCGGCGAGGACAAACGCAACTACCTGCAGGAAGTAGAACACATCATCAGAACAGCAAAAATTCCGGAATTACCGAAAGCGGTGGAAGCGCAGGATCAATAAGCTCACTCCACCAATTCCGCGTCGCGCAGGGCGTACATCAGCCGGTTGATATCGGTGGCGTTCAGCTCCAGCCGGCCTTTCAACTTGATGGGATCAGCAGTGTAGGGAACGGGCTTTTTCGCCACTATTTCCATCACCGTTTCTGGGCCGGCACCTCCGCAAAAAAAGCACATGTTGTATGGGTAGGCAGAAAAGATGAATTCCTTGTGGCTCTTGTAACCTTCCACGGGAATAATGTAGCCCTGTATGACCACCTCCTTTCCTTCCAGCTTTTTGATGTCATCGCTGAAAACAGGCACATCTACTTTGAAGCCCAGCATCTCGTCGTATTGCTTCTTGTAGGTGAGTTTTGACAGGGTTTTCCAGACATTGTCTTGTGCCCGGAGGTCATTGTTTGCGAAGAAAATAAAAGCGGAGAGTAACAAGGAAAAGGCTTTGTTCATTGTTTGGACGCTTATTGAACGAATGGTTGATGGTGGCAAAAATACCGACCCTGCGTAACAACGGCCACCCCCCAGATGTTTTGAAAGTCCTAAAATAAACCACTGAAGATCATCTGTGCCCGTGGCACAACAGCCTAACCCCGCTCAGCGGCGGCTTTCCTGATAGAACTTGTCCATGAACTGGTGGAATCTGACAAGGGTGCTTTGGGATACGAAGTCAGAGTTATCCACATTTTTAAAGATGAGCAAAATTTTGTCGATGATGCCTTCATCCACGCCCGAACGCAAGGCCAGGGTTTTGGCAAACTGCTCGTCCAACTTATTGGTTGGTATCCTGTACTGGTTGCGGACATAGGAGAGAAACATCTGCATTTTCAGCAACAGCAGGTGCCGGTAATCTTCTGACATGAAATAGAGCCGGCCAATGTTCTCGATAAATTCCAGGGAGGTATTGGTATTGGCCTCCAGAACGGGAATGACCCGTTGACGCCTCTTGGCCCGGAACAACAAGAAAAGAATGGCCAGGGCCAGCAGGATGTACCAGGCAATGGCCAGCGGCGGCTGGGAAAGCACATAGTGCAGCGGCCCCTCCCGCCAGGCCACCCGGCTGGGTGAGCCGGGAAATTCATAGTGGGAAGTCTGGTCCCAGTATATTTTTCTGGAAGAAAGCCTTGAGAAAACGCCAGACACATAAGGCAGTGTTTCACTGTGCAAAATCGGATGGTTGGTGAATGCAAGGGGCGTTGTATGCAGGTACAAACGACCTTTTCCAAGGTCAAATCGGACGAAATTGATGAGGCTGTCGTTGAGGTAACCCAATACCTGAAAGTTGCCGGCAGTATCACAAAGCAGTTCCTTCCGGATGAACTCAAAAGAATAGGCAGTGGGTTCGTTTTTAAACAGTTTTTGCAAGGTATAGTGCCTTGCAGCCTGATCACCTGGCCCGGCCAGACTCAGGCTTACCTCCGTTTCGGTCAAAATGTAGTCCTCCCAAATGTTGTCGTTTGGAGCCAGCTCGTCAGTGTGGTTTTGGTACAGTGTATCCGGGAACTGTTCATCTTCAAATCGGTCGAGGTATTCGTAGTAAGCGTCCAGCCAGTCACATTCCTGGAGCAACAGCTGGTCCAGAAATTCATAGGAAAAGGATTCGGTCAAAATGAGGGCTTCATTGCCTGCTTCCACGAAGCTCAGCAGCGAATCCAGGAATTGCTCCTCCTCAAAAACGGTCCGCCCGATGAACAAATAGGCACCGTGGTCTTTCCCGGCCTTTGGCAATCCATCCAGGCCATCGTCAAAAATCAGGAGCGAATCCGCTCCGTAGGTATTTTGCAAAAAATGTTTGAGAACGAGGTTACCATAGGGCTGAGAAGAAGCATCAGAATAGTCTGGCCACCAGTTGAAATGCTGAGGAGTCGTTCCCGGGCTTCTCAAAAGGAACAGCAGAATGGCAAAGGCCACCAAAATGACCACGAAATACATCGCACCTGATATGCCGGACTTTTTGGCCATTGGCTATTGAATCCTGTTTATTGCAGTTTGAAATTGTCGTTCAATCCTGTCGTACCCATCCCTTGAAATGGATGCTTTGCCGTACCACACCCGCTCGAAAACCAGCGTCAGTCTGGAGAAGTCATCGAAGATTTCCTTGCCCCGCAATTCTGCCAGGTACTCGCCATTGGTTTTGTCCTGCCGCCATTCAATGTGCCCTTTCACGATGAGCTCTTTCAGGTAACTGAGGAAGAGGATTCTGACGGCCAGGTTGTAGTCGCCTGCGGCAATGGCCTTTTGAAGCGGAGTCAGCAACTCAGCCTGTGGAAGGTTTTCCTCCAGTTCATCCACCGCTGCTTCATCCATCAAATTGCCGACTTTTTTGTCGGCAGGTTTGGACATCTGTTCGCTGATGACCCAGATGAACAGCACCACCAACCCAACCACGAATAAGACAAAAAACACCTTTGCAAATATGTTCAGCCCCTCGAAAAAGCCATTCTCCCGCTGGGATGGAGGGCTTTCCACCTTTTCGGGTTCCACAACATCTGCACTGTAGTCAAGTACGTTTCGCAAGGAATCAAAGCCCGAGGTATCGAGCTGAAATTGGCTTTCCGGTAGCGCAAGGTTTTGCTCCTGGGACTGAGCCACTGGGCACAACATAAACAGAACAAGCCCCAGGGCAATCAGCCCCGGGGCCACATGTTTCGCAATTGGTCTTATTGATTGTTTAATCACAAATTCGTCAGTTCTTCAATTCCTCCCCCGATCCCGAAGAATTTCGGGATTCGGGATCAGTCCTTCACCTTCTTAATCCTCACACAAACCACCTTGTATTCCGGGCAATCGGCGATGGTATCGTGCACGTCGCTCGTCACCAGGTTGATCATGATTTCGGGGAAGTGGAAGGTACTGCTCAGCACACCCGGCTTCACCTCATCGGTCACCCTGGCGTGGACGTTGACATACCCCCGGGCAGATTCCACCCTCACCAGGTCACCGTCGGCGATGTTGTTGTTGGCAGCGTCAACGGGGTTGATCATCAGGACATCTTCCCGCACCAGTTGAGCATTGGGTGTCCGGCGGGTCATGGTGCCGGCGTTGTAATGCTCCAAAACGCGGTTGGTAGTCAGGATGAAGGGATAGTCGTTTTGGTGATCCAGGATTTCTTTCGTCTCAACGAAATCTTCGAACAGCAGGCGGCCTTTGCCCAGCTTGAAAGATTCCGTATGCAGCACCTGGGTGTCTGTACCATCCGGGGCAACCGGCCACTGTTTGCCGTTGTCGCCCAGTTCTTCCCATTTCACACCGGCAAAGAAGGGCACGATTTGCCTGATCTCTTCCAGGGCTGTTTTTGCAGAATAAGGCGGCTGCTCATAGCCCAAACGGTTCATCATTTCCACATAGATCTGGCCGTCGGGTTTGCTCTCGCCAACTGGTTCCACAACCTTTTGCACCCGCTGAATGCGGCGCTCACCATTGGTGAAGGTTCCCTCTTTTTCCAGGAAGGAAGCGCCAGGCAACACCACGTGGGCGTATTTGGTGGTCTCGGTTTCAAAGATCTCCTGCACCACCAGCAGGTCGAGGGCTTTCAGGGCCTCGATCACCCTGGCCGTATTCGGGTCGCTTTGCACCACATCCTCGCCGGTCAGCCAGAGGGCTTTCAGTTTGCCATCGAGTGCAGCATTGTACATCTGCGGGATGGTGTAGCCCGACTTGGTAGGCATGGGCCGGCCGTAGAATTGCTCGTATTTCTTGATGATTTCCGGATCTTCAACCGGCAGGTAACCGGCACCCTGATAGGGCTGCACACCCATATCGGCCATGCCCTGCACGTTGTTCTGACCGCGAAGCGGATTCACACCGCAGCCCCTTTTGCCCACATTTCCGGTCAGCATGGCCAGGTCGGCTATCAGCATCACGGCATAGGTGCCCTGATAGTGTTCCGTAACACCCAGTCCGTGGAAACACATGGCCGCATTGGCCGTGGCATAGGTGATGGCTGCTGCCCTGACTTCCTCACGAGGCACGCCTGATACGCGCTCCAGTTCATCGAGGTTGATGTTGAGGACACCTTTTTTGAAGTCCTCAAACCCTTCGGTCCGGTTGTTCACAAAATCGGCGTCGTACAGTCCTTCGGAAATGATGTAGTACATCATCATGTCCAGCACGGCCACGTTGGTGCCGGGGCGCAGTTGCAGGTGGTGTTTGGCGTATTTGGCCATTTCCGTGCGCCGCGGATCGATGACGATCATGGGCGTGCCTTTCATGGCCTTCTGTTTGATCTTGGCACCAGTTACGGGGTGTGCAGCCGTTGGGTTGGCACCGATCACCATGATGCAATCCGTGTATTTCAGGTCTTCGATGGAGTTGGTGGCTGCTCCTGTTCCAAAGGTGCGCTGCATGCCAATTGCCGTAGGCGAGTGGCACACCCGGGCGCAGCCGTCGATGTTGTTGGTACCGATGACCGCACGGATCATCTTCTGCATCAGGTAGTTCTCCTCGTTGGTGGTGCGGGCAGATGAGATGCCGGCAATGGCATCGGGGCCGTATTTGTCTTTAATGGCCATCAGTCGCTCCGCAATGTAGTCGTAAGCCTCATCCCAGCTGACCCTTTCGAGTTTTCCGTTTTTGCGGATCATGGGGTATTTCAGACGGTCGGGATGGTTGTAGAAGCGGAAGGCGTAACGCCCTTTCAGGCAGGTGTGGCCCTGGTTCACTTCGGCGTTGTAGGGCGCACGAATGCTGTAAATTTGATCCCCTTTCACACTGACCTCCAATTGGCATCCAACCCCGCAGTAGGTACAGGTGGTGCGCACCTTGTCCTGTCCGAAATCCGCTTTACTCTGGTAAACATCGTGAATGGCGCTGGTGGGACAGGCCTGTGAGCAGGCTCCACATGACACACAATCGGACTCCAGGAAGTTCCCGTCCAGGCCCATGATGATCTTGTTGTCGAAGCCGCGGCCGCTCACGCCAAGTACGAACTGCCCCTGCACTTCGTCGCAAGCCCGCACACAACGGTAACACATGATGCACTTGCTCAGGTCGGCGGTCATGTAGGGGTGGCTGAGGTCTTTTTCCCGGTCGGTATGCACTTCACCCTCCGGGTAACGCACCTTTCTGATGCCCACTTTGGCGGCCACGTCCTGCAATTCGCAGTTGCCGTTCACCTCACAGGTGAGGCAATCCAGCGGGTGGTCGGTCAGCACCAGCTCCACAATGTTGCGACGCAAACGCTGCACGGAAGGGCTGTCGGTGTAGATCATCATGCCCTCCTCCACCGGAGTGTGGCAGGAGGCAACGGTTTTGAGTTGGGCACCGTTGCCCATGCGGCCTACCTCCACGCTGCACACCCGGCAGGAGCCAAAGGGATCCAGGTTGGGCGCATCGCAAAGGGTGGGCACATATTTTTCGCCTTTGTACCGCCGGATGAACTGCAAAATGGTCTCACCAGGTTGAATGGCAAAAGGCTGCCCGTTGATCAGAGCGGCATTGGTTAATGCCGCCGTTCCTGTCGCTGTTGTTGATTTGGTCAACATATTATTTGAGTTTTGACTGTCAATTCCTGTAATCAAAATTCTTGAAACGAATCTTGATTTTACTGGCTTCTCGTAATCTCTTCGATGTCTTAATGGTCCGGCTTTCAAAAAATCCCATGTTGCCAGAGCTACCACGCATGACGCACTTCGACATCGGAGAGGTCGCACATTTCAAGACAAATGAAGCTACCCCATAGCCAGGTTTTATACAATGAGGTCAAGATTTTCCAAGTCTTCCTCCAAATCACTTTCATTGAAGTGGAGGTACACCCCTCTTTCCGCCAATTCCTTTTGAAAAGAAATCAGATCAAGTCCGGCCAATGCCTTTGCCTGGCCGATAGACAATTTGTGTTGGCTGTACAAGTACACAGCCAATTCAAGTTTCAATTGTTGAGGCGACATCTTTAATTGCTTCATCACCTCATTTGGGATTTCAATCACCATTCTAAACAGTTTTTAGGCAGGGTACTACCCTTCAAAATACCCCTTCAATTCCTCCTCGAAATACTCGAGGGCATTGTAAACCGGCAGCGGAATGCCACCGCCGAGGGCACACAGTGAACCGGACTTCAGGGTGAAAAGCAGGTCTTCGAAAAGCTGCCTGTCAATTTTGAAATCTTCTTTCTGCGCTTTCTGGAGCAGTTCCTTGCCCCTGACCGAGCCAATGCGACAGGGGAAGCACTTGCCACAGGATTCGTGGGCTGTAAATGCAAAGAGGTGTTCCAGGTAGGCCACCATCGGGTAGTTTTCCGGAACGGAAACGATGCTGGCATGCCCGAGCAGGAAGCCGTTATTGGCGAAGCTCTCGAAATCAACCGTCAGATCCTCGATTTTATGAACAGGAACCAGCCCGCCCAGCGGACCTCCGATGTGCAAGGCTTTCACGCCTTTTCTGAAGCCACCGCCCAGTTCGTTCACCACCTGGCTGAGGGGGGTTCCCATGTCCACTTCGTAAACACCGGGTTTGTTGAAAGCGCTGTCCAGTGACAGCAGCTTGGTGCCGGTGGAGCGTCCCCTGCCAATGTTGGCAAAGGCGGCACCGCCATTGGTCAGAATCCAGGGGAGGTTGGCCAGGGTCTCCACGTTGTTGACGACGGTGGGCTTGCCGAACAAGCCGTAGTTTACAGGGTATGGCGGCCGCACCCGCACTTCGGGGCGTTGGCCTTCCAGGCTGGAGAGCAGGGCGGTCTCTTCACCGCAGATGTAAGCCCCCCGGGCCTTCACCACCTTGATCTCAAAGTTGAAGCCGCTGCCCAGGATGTCGTTGCCCAGCAGGCCGGCATTGCGCAGCGAGGATAAAGTCTCATTGTTGATTTGAATGCTTTCGGGATACTCATAGCGCAGGTACACCACGCCACGGTCGGCACCGGTGGCATAACCGGCGATGAGCATGCCCAGCATCATGGCGTAGGGCCGCTGCTCCAGCACCCAGCGGTCGGAGTAGCTGCCGGGGTCGCCTTCATCGGCATTGCAGACGATGAACTTGGGTTCGCCCTTCGCCTTGCGGCAACCTTCCAGCTTGATGCCGATGGGGAAACCGGCCCCTCCCCTGCCCCGAAGGCCGGAAGTCTTAATTTCTTCCAGAACTTTCTCCGGAGGGGTGGCCAGCATTTTTTCGACGATCTCACGGCACTGATCCAGCGAGTAACCGGCACCGGCAATGATGCCTGCTCCCGCAGCCTCAAAATTGTAGGCATCCCGATGAGCCGTGGCAGCCTGGCCGTTGCCAAAGAGTTTATGCACTGCGTCTTTTCCGGAGTAGTTGTGCCCGTCGTAATAAAAGGCACTGTTTTCATGGCAGCGCCCCAGGCAACACATTTCGCCGATTTCTTCGGCTTTGAAATGCTGGCTCAATTCTTTGCGCAAATCTTCCTGCGTACCGGCACACATGCAGGCAGAACCGTTGCAGATGTAAACCTTTTTACCCTTGTTCTCGGGACGGGTGAAGTCGTAAAAGGTACTGGCACCGTACACCGAGGCATCGCCAATGAGGTACTCATCAGCCAGCTTTTGCGCAGCTTCTTTGGTGAGAAAACCTTCCGGCTCGGTCAACTGGCCCATCTTCTCAAACAGGCTCTCGTCAATTCCTTTTCTGCCGGATAATGCGGATATGTTTTTTGACATAGTGGTTGTGGTTAGGTGGAGGAACGGAGGATTTGAGGAACTGAGCCCCGAAGCCGATAGCTATCGGCTTTCGGGGGGCAATAAACTTCTAAAAACCCCAAAAAAACCTTCAAAAAGCCTCAAAAGCTTCCGAGAAAAACTTGCCGCTAAATATCCAAAAAAAAGCCAAGTCCGGGAAGTGTTCAGGCCATAAAGAAGGCCGATGGTTTTCTGGGTGACGGTTCCCGAAGGCTTGGCAGTTCCCTGGTTCTTAGCCGGGCAAACCTGCTGAAATTCTCCGAAGGGACAAAAAATTTACAATTTCTTAATCCAAAATCTTTTTCACCCCTTCGGGGCAATGACCAACGATTCCATTGCCCGAAGGGCGAAGGAAAGAAAAAATGCAGGATGAAGGCCATGGAAGCCAAAATGCCCACCAATACGAGCTGGAATGGATCATCAACCATTGCATCCGGTGAACTGTTTTGCTGCTAAATTTGCGCCGTCAAATCCATTGGCAAGGATAGAAACTGTGGTAGTACGTGAAGCTTGCCAAAGCAATTTGACATGAAAAACTTACGTGACCTGATTTCAAGACCGCTGTTTACCGTTCTGTTGTTGCTGACCTTGGCCACAAGTGCATTTTCCGGCAACACTTCCGAAAAATCCATTTTTGACCTTATGACTTACAGGGAGGTGCTGGACCTCACCCTGGAAGCGGATTTTACCACCCTTCGGAAAAACAAGCTGAAGGACTACACCTACCCGGCCCGGGTGAGCTTTGAAGATGAAGAAGGCAACCGCCAAAACTGGAGCCTGAAAATCTCCGTGCGCGGTGCCTTCAGAAGGGTGCATTGCGCCGACATGCCACCGCTCAGGCTGAACTTCAAGAAATCAGAGCTGAAAGCCGCCGGCCTGGCCAAATTTGACGACCTCAAGCTGGTGACCCAATGCCTGTCAGATGAAGAACGCTCGGCTGACATGGTGCTGCGGGAGTACCTGGCATACAAGATGTTCAATGAAATTTCGCCTTACAGCTACCGGGTGCAGCTCGTTCGCATCACCTACAAAGACCTGCAAACCGGCGAACGCCGCCGCCAATGGGCCTTCCTCATCGAGGACACGGCGCAGCTCCGCCACAGGGTGGAGGCCAAGAAACCAGATACAGATGCGATCTACAACCTGCCTGTCGATGCTTTTCACCATGAGCATGAGAAAATCGTGGCCATGTTTCAGTACTTCATCGGAAATACCGACTGGAGCCTCACCACCCTGCGAAACCTCAAGCTGATGGAAAAGCACGGCAAGTACATCATCGTGCCCTACGACTTCGACTTTTCAGGCCTGGTGGCTGCTCCCTACGCTGCCGTAAGCTCGGAATACGGCGCACTGAGCACCCGCGACCGCATCTACCTGGGTTTTCCGGAAGACCTGGAAGACCTCCATGTGGCACAGGCCATCCTGCTGGGGCATCGCCCCAAGTTTGAGAAGATGATCAGAAAGTTCAAATACCTGAGCCCCGCCAGCAGACGGGATATGCTGGATTTTCTGGACAGCTATTACGACAACCCGGAAGAAGTGCGCCTGGCAGAACGGGTGGTGGTGACGGTGGATTGAGGTTGAGAGGGGGGCACGATGCGGTTCCGGTTTTAGTCAAGATCCCGTAATTAGGTAGGACGGTTTTTGGTGGGTGGCTCCGCTTTCAGCTTTTCGTTGCTGCTGTGGCGGTCGGCGTCGCGGCGGGGTTTCTTTTCTAAATTTTTCCGGAGGGCCTCTTCGAGGTCAATGCCGGTCTGGTTGGCCAGGCAGATGAGTACGAACAGCACATCGGCCATTTCATCGGGCAGGTCGTCTTTGGCAGAGGCAGCTTGCTCGGGTGTTTTGAAGGATTGCTCCCCGTAGAGTCGTGCCATCAGCCTGGCCACTTCGCCCACCTCCTCCATCAGAATGGCCGTGTTGGTCAGCTCGTCGAAGTAACGCACACCGACGGTATTGATCCACTTGTCAACGATGCTTTGGGCTTCTTTGATGGTCATGTTCAGGCCATTTCGAAGAGGTCAAAAATCTCATCCAGCTCATCGAAGCTCTTGTAGCCCACTTTTTCTTCGCTGCCGCCGGTGACGCAGATGCCGTAGGGCTTCAGGGTACCGATGATGGCCGGCAGGTTGGCAGCACTCATTTCGATGTCCAAAAACACCTTGTTGTGTTTGCAAAGGTTCTGGAACATGCTGAGCGGGTAGAGTTCCTTGTTTTCGATCTGGGTCCAGGTGATTCCTGATTTGCGGAGATCGAGGAGGAAGTATTCACAAAAGGGAGAGTAATCGAGGAAATGTTCCAGGATGTCGGTTTCTTCCATGTCTTCGGCAATGACCACTTCCTTGATGACGGTGAGCCCTTTGAGTTTCATCAGCGGATCCCGCTCGGCGAACATGCCCACCTGCACTGCGTCCAGCTTGAGTTCGGTGGCCAGTGCGAGAATTTCATCGGCCGGTGTGAGGTCAAACTCCCCAACGAATTTGACGCCGTCCACCCACCCACGGATGGTTTCGAATTGTTCTTTGCTCACGGCATCTTCCTGTCCGGGTTCCAGAACGAAACCCATCCAGTCAACTCCCCGGGCAGCAAAGTACCGGGCATCGGTCAGGTTGGTAACGGCGTTGGCTTTTACGCTTATGTTGATCATGGTTTTGTGGTTTGGATGCGCTTCGCCTAGCGGCAATGAATTAACTTGGCCCGCAAAGCTAACCATTGTTGCACAAGCAACTATCCGGCAGGGACAAACTTGCAAAACCCTTCGACTTTGGAAAAAAACTACTTCGAACAAGTCTATGAAGCCGTCCGCCAAGTGCCCCACGGCAGGGTAAGCACTTACGGCATCATCGCCGATTACCTGGCGCTGGGCTCGGCCCGCATGGTCGGCTGGGCCTTGAATCATTGCAAGCCACACGACCAGGTGCCCGCCCACCGCATCGTGAACCGCAACGGGGAACTCACCGGCCGCAACCACTGGCCCCACCCCGACATGATGGCCCAATTGCTGGAAAGCGAAGGCGTAAAAGTCAAAAACAACAAGGTGGTGGACCTGGAAAAGGTGCTGTGGCGACCTGTATAAACAGTTCAGGAGCTGACCGCAAGTCAGCTCCTGAACTGTTTATAATGAGGAATGAGGAACGAGGGATGAAAAAGGGCTAGCACTTCCCTACTCTACTCTCTACTCCCTACTCCCTACTCCCTTCTTTCAGTTGCTTGTAGTATTCTTCAACCAGCTGTTTGTAGTAGGGCTTCAATGACGGTGACACCGTTTTGAACATTTCCACTTCTGCCTCCCGCTTTTTGATGTATTCCTCCAGCGAGGGCGGCAGTTTGCGTTCTTTGTCTTTGGCCGTTTTCGATTTGCGCTGGTTGTCGTATTCCTGTTGGCGCTCGGCTTTTTCGTGTTCCAGCAGGCGGGTCAGGATCTGCTGCTGGCGCATCAGCATCTCATTGGTCAGGCGCTTGTTGACCAACTCCGTTTCTATCTTGTTCATCTGCTCCATGATGCTTTCGAGTTCGGGATTGCCTTTGCCCTGCTCTTGCAGTTTCTTTTGCTTTTCCCTTAGCGCTTTGCGCAATGCCGCCTGACGGGCCGCCATCTGGGCAAATTCTTTTGAGGAAGGCATGTTGCCGCCTTCCATACCCTCTTTCATTTGCTGCATGCCCTGGTTCAGTTCCTGCTGACCCTGGCTGATCTTGTCCATGGGCACATCGCCTTCGCTGCCGCTGCCACCGGGGTTGGTGCACATTTGGCTGCCTGCCATCATTCCGGCCATCTGCTGCTGCATTTGCTGCATGGTTTCGCTGAGCATGAGGGCCAGGTCGTTGAGGTTTTTCATGGCCCGCTGCTGTTGCTCACTGGCCTGGGCCTTCTGCCTTTCTTCCAGGTGGTCCAGCCCCTTGCGCATGTTGTCTTTGATGTCGCCCACTTTTTCGGTGATGAAGCTTTCCATTTGCATCACGCGCTTGGCCAGGGCGTAAAGGCTGTCTTCGACGACTTTGAAGTCGTCCTGTATTTTCTTTTGCTTTTGCGTCAATTCCGTGTACCGGGGAGTGTTGATGGCCACGGGAGCAAATTGGTCCATCAGGTCTTCCTGCTCAAAAGAGAGCGTCACCACATTTTCCAGCAATTGGCGCAGAGCTTTCATGTCCAGCTCCATTTGTTCCATCTGCTGGCTTTGCATCTGCATCTGCATGTTGTTGGCCATGTTTTTCATCTTCTGGCTTGCGCTCTTCTGCTTCCTGCTGGCCTTCTGGTTTTTGCCTTGCTTGAGGTTTTGCTGGCTGTCCTGCAGGTCCTGTTCGATGTCTTCACGCTCTTCTTTCTGATCGTCAAAATCTTTTTTGTTCTGAAGCTGCTCGTTCATCTTTTCGAGCTTCTCCATCTGCTCCTCCAATTCCTGGAATTCTTTGTTGATCTCTTCCTGTTTCTTTTCCAGTTCGGATTGTTTGTCCTTTTTCTGGTCACCGCTTTGCTGGTCACCTTGCTGGTCCTGGTTTTTCTGTTCCTGCTCGCCTTGCTCTTGCTCAGCGCCTTTTTGATTCTCTCCTTTCTCTTCCTGCTGGCCTTCGTTCTTTTCGCCCTGCTGTTTGTCTTCCTGCTGCTCACCCTCATTTTGCTCGCCGTCCTGCTGCTCGCCGTCTTTCTGTTCTTCCATTTTTTCGGTTTCTTCGGCAAGCTTCTCCTGCTCTTCGGCCAGCTTTTCCAGCTTGTCAATGGTCTGCTGCATCTCGTACTCGAACTCGAGTTGCTTGAACAGCTCCATCATGCGGTCCAGGTCCTTTTCCTTCTGCTCGTTTTCAGACTGCATGTCTTTCATCATCTCGAGGGCCTGGTCTTTTTCCAGCTTCTGCAGCAGTTCCTCGATTTTCTGCATCAGTTCCTGCATTTCCTGGTCTTGCAGGTTTTCCATCAGCTCCTGCATCTGCTCCTGCTTTTCCTGCATGGCAGGATCGGGCTGATCCATTTCCTGCTGGTTCTTCATGTTTTCCTCGAAAGCCTTTTGCGCATCTTCTATCTGCTTTTGAAGTTCCTTCTGACGCTCCAGCAGTTTCTCCAGTTCCTTGCGGGTTTGCCAATCCATCTCTTTTTCCTGCAAGACTTTGTCGTGCAGCTTTTTCATGTCGTCTTTGATCTTGCGGCTCTCCTCCATGGCCTCTTTGAGCTTGTCCTTGATGGCCTGGTTGTTCTCTTCGGTCATCTTTTCATACTCCTCGAGGGTGGGCATGGAGAATGCCATCAGCATGGTGCGGGATGACTTGCTGCCGTTTACCGCATCGTTGTCATACACTTCGAAATAGTAGGTCACTTCATCGCCGGCTTTCAGGCCAAGTTCCTTAAGGTCGAAAATGTGGGAGTACTGGATGGCTTTCCCGTCGGGCTTTGCCAGCTTAATGGTTTGCAATTCACCGTCCTGGCCGTTCCGCCGCAGGCGGTAATTGAAAGAAAGGCTGATCAGTCCGTAATCATCGGCAGCATCGCCCACGAAGTAGAGCAGCTTGTTGTCAGTGCTGTCAACGAATTTCTCCACCTCGATGACCGGATACTGGTCAGGGATGACCACAAGGGTGTAGGTCACCGAGTCGGCATTGGGCAGCTGCTCGTTGGAAATGAACAGCCGGTAAGTGTCGTTGCTGAGAATGCGCTTGCTATAGGTAAACAGCTTGTCGGAAAGCCGCTTCACCTCGTCTTTGGCGCCCTCGCCCAAAAAGCGGATGTCAATTTCATCAGCGTTTTCGACGGAAAAAGTCCAGGTCACCTTTGTGCCGGCAGGCACTACGAGATCGCCAATGCTCTGCAAGGCCTCGTCTTTGCGACCGGTATAGGCCGGATAATCGAGGTTGACCTCGAAGCCGCTGATGTTGGGCTTTTTCAACACCTCCAGGGTATATTCGTCAGATTCTACCCTGCCTGAAAAGAGCTTGAATTCGGTGTTCTTTTGGACATTGCTGAAACGGTAGGTAAAAGTCTGCGGATCCACCTTGCTGAGGCGGTACTGTATGTTGTCCACTTCGATGAACACATCGCTGGGCAGCACTTCACCTTCCACCTTAACCGTAAGGGGGAACTCACCGTACTGAACCACCTTGAGGTCGTCTTCGGGCAAGATGAAATGAAAGGGGGCCGGCTTTTCAAAGCGCTTGTTGTAGTGCACCAGGCGGTTGGTACTTTCTTCGATCAAACTCGGTGCGGCAAAGAGAATGATCAGCAGTAGCAACAGCGGTGGCAGCGCGTATTTCAGGTACTTGCGGTTTTTCGACAGGTCGATGGCATTGGGGAAAGGCACCAGCTTGATGGCTTCGCTCTTTTGCTCGATGCTGGCAAGGATGAGCTCCCGGCTACCGGCATTTTCGGCCTGGTGGCGTAGCTGAAGGATGTTGAGCAGCTTGTCCTCCACATTGGAGAAGTGGTTGCCGATGATGCGGGCCGCCTGCTCGTGAGAGATGACCTGCCCCAGCCGGAAGTAACGCAGCAAAGGCAATGCTATCCAATAGCCAATGGCCAGCACCGATATTGCGACGAAAGACCAAAAGAGCGCCGTGCGTACTCCGGGATCGAAATAAAAGTGGTACTCCATGAAATTGAGACCGAGAAAGAGTGCCAGCACCAATGCAAGGGTGTAAAGGCTGCCCCTGATCAATTGGTTCAGGTAGTACTTCCTGATGAACTGATCGAGCTTTTCAATGAGGAGCTGGTAGTTATTCCTGTTATCCATGAGTATATCGTTGTTCGGAGATTCTTCAATGTTTCCGGTCGCTGCGCAACGGCAACGCAAGGTAGAAAGAGCCCGGCGTTCCTGTTGCCCCCGGTGGGGTAAAGTGCAAATTTTTGACCACTGTACTGTTTCGTGGCACATTTAAACAGTAAGGTGGCCCGGCTTGTTGCAAAGCCCGAAAAATAGGCCCTGATTCCCGCCCCGGTAATTAAAGAACTGTTAAACGGGTGACGGTTGCACGGCTTTGCAATCCAAAGACCCGGACACAACGGCAACATTGAATGAAAATGATTTCTGTCGTAGTGTACCGTGTTTTATTCTTAACCGGGAAGACGTTACCTTGGAGCGCACATCCGTCAAAGCAGTGTTCGTTCACGTCTCACCTAAAATCGTTCAACATGAAAAATTTTCTTTTTCCTCTGGTAATTCTGCTGGTGGCCCTTGCCAGCAACTCCGTCAAAGCTCAGGTAAGCATGAGCGATGAGGAAATGTCACAGGGTATGCAACCGGCCTTCATCGTGGAAGTTGCCGTAGATGATTCCAAACTGGTAGAGAATGTCTGGAAAGACATGATGAAAGACTACGGCGGAAAAACCAAACGGGTAAAGGGCGGCAGCGGCGAACAGGTAACCACCGGTGCCGACATCGCTGCCATCAACGCCGGCCAACCCTTTGAGATCTTTTCCAAAACTGAAAAAAGCAAAGGTGGTGTGGTGATCCACAAAGTGTGGTTCAAAGTCGGTGAAGACTTCGTGGACAAATACGACAACCGCGAGGCATACGACGAGGCCGTGAAACTGCTGGAGAAGTTTGCCCTGGAGTGCAAAATTGCCCAGACAAATGAAGAGTTGGCGAAAGCCGAAAAGAAACTCAAACAACTGGAAAACGACCTCGACCGGCTGAAGCGCCAAAACGACGGCTACCATCGCGACATCGAGAACTACGAAAAGAAGATCGAGCAGGCCAAAGAAAACATCGCCAAAAACGAAAAGCAACAGCAGGAAGCCGAAGAGAACCTCAAACTGCAAAAGGAAATTCTCGAAGGAATACGCCAGAAACTGAAAGACTTGAGAAACAACGGATAATTGGCAGCCCAAAGGCTCATGTAAACAACAATTGTTACCTTTGCGGCTCATTCAATTCGCTAAGAGGCTGCATTTCAGAATTCCCATTCAACCCGGCGCCCTGCCAAAATACAGCGGCCCGTCCTGGTTGGATGCAAAACTGAAGTGCAGCCTCTTTCGCTGTTTTGAATCGAGATTGTAAAACCAATTCACTACTATGGATTTATTTGAAAAGTTCAGAGACCGTGGTCCGCTCGGACGCTTTGCAGACGTTGCGGAAGGCTATTTTGTCTTCCCCAAACTTGAAGGGGAACTCGGCAACCGCATGACATTCAATGGCAAAGAGGTCATTTGCTGGAGTATCAACAACTACCTCGGCCTCGCCAACCATCCCGAAGTCAGAAAGGTGGATGCAGAAGCTGCCAAAGAATGGGGCATGGCCTACCCGATGGGTGCCCGCATGATGAGCGGCGCCACCAAATACCACGATCAACTGGAAAAGGAACTGGCTGATTTCGTCGGTAAAGAACAGGCACTGCTGGTCAACTTCGGCTACCAGGGCGTACTCAGCGCCATCGACTGCCTGGTTAACCGCCACGACGTCATCGTTTACGACGCCGAAAGCCACGCTTGCATCGTCGATGGTGTGCGCCTCCACGCCGGCCAGCGCTTCGCCTTTGAACACAACAACATTGCAAGTCTGGACAAGAACCTCGCCCGTGCCACCAAACTCGTCGAGAAAACCGGCGGTGGCATCCTCGTCATTTCCGAAGGGGTATTCGGAATGCGCGGCGACCAGGGTAAACTCCGTGAAATCGTTGCCCTTAAAGAAAAGTACGACTTCCGCCTGTTCGTCGACGACGCCCACGGCTTTGGCATGCTGGGCCCAACCGGCGCCGGTGCCTGCGAAGAGCAGGGCGTGATGCAGGATGTGGATGTCTACTTCTCCACCTTCGCCAAAAGCATGGCCAGCATCGGGGCATTTTTTGCAGGTGACAAGTTTGTAATGAACCACCTCAAATACAACATGCGCTCACAGATGTTTGCCAAGAGCGTGCCCATGCCCATCGTCATCGGAGCGCTCAAACGCCTGGAGATGATCCGCACCATGCCTGAGCTTCGTGAAAAGCTCTGGCGCAATGTGAACGCCCTCCAAAGCGGCCTCAAAAAAGCCGGCTTCGACATTGGCGAAACCAACAGCTGTGTGACGCCGGTGTACATGAAAGGCGAGGTTTTCGAAGCCATGGCCATGGTCCAGGATCTTCGTGAAAACTACGGGGTGTTCTGCTCCATCGTCATCTATCCGGTCGTACCGAAAGGCATGATTATTCTTCGCCTGATACCCACCGCTTCCCACACCCAGGAAGACATTGACATCACCATCAATGCCTTCAGTGAGGTACACGCCAAACTCGTCAACCGCTCTTACCGCAAGGTTGCCGAGAAATTCAGCGAAGGGATGCTTTGAGACTTGAGAGATTGCGACCTTCAGGAAAGTCATTTCTGAAATGATAATCCTGAATCAGTTCTATAAAATGAAAAAGCCGGTGCCCGTTTGGGTGCCGGCTTTTTTTTGGTCGCTGCGCAATGGCGTTTTAGCGTATCACCGTCACGCTACCGGTTATAATTTCTTCATTTCCTTCGCAACGGAAGTGGACTTTATACATGTAAACACCGGGGTTGACGGGACTGCCTTTGTAATCGCCTTTCCATTTGGCCAGGGGGTCGGTGGTGTGGAAGACCACATTGCCCCAGCGGTCGTACACATCGAAGCTGAGCAATTCGCCCACTACATACGGATTGCTGATGCCAAAGCCCTCGTTCAGTGCATCGTTATTTGGCGTGAAGGCATTGGGAAGAAAAACATCCGTGCACTTCACATCAGTGGGGTCTATCACATCGATGTGGATGGAATCCGTGGTCAGACAATACTGATCTTCAAACTGCACCAGGTAAGTGATGGTATCGGTTGGGCTCAGCACCGGGTTGGGGCTGGTGGGGTCGTCGATGCCGACATTGGGGCTCCACAGGAAATTGGTTGCACAGGTTTTGGTGAGTTCCACTTGAACAGAATTGCCGACAAAAATAATGGTGTCCTTCAGGCCATCCGGCGACAGGCCGGTCAGCACCTGGTCGGGGCGGACGTAGAGGGCTTCCACTTCTTCCCTTTTCAATGCACGTTGATAGAGCCTGACTTCGTCCATGAAGCCTTCAAAGTCTTCGGTCAGGATACAATCGCTACTGCCCACCTTCAAAGATTCTGAATTGGAAAGGTTGACCCGCTGAGAGCCCGGGGACACCACCCTGCCCAACTCTTTACCATTGACGTAGAGGATGGTTTCTCCGCCTTTGCGGACCACCACCACGTGGTACCAGCAGGAATAGGGCAAATTCATGCTGATGGAACCACTCACATCCTGACTTTCGTAGAGGTCCACCTGCAGGGCCCGGGTACCGGGATTGTAGGTGATGAGGAAGGAGCCATCAGCTCCGCAATCCGACAGTTTGCTGAACAGCGCCATGTTTTTCGGGGCAACGGTGGCGGATTTGAAATAAAAACTCAGTGAAAAATCCCTGGTGGAAAAGGCATCGTCCACATCTGGTCCAAAGACGAAGAACCAGTCATCATCTCCGTCAAAACGGAGGCTGCTGCCTCTGACGCCGCAATCGCAAACGAGGTCGCCGTTGGGGAAGGTCTGCACGGTGGGATCGCCAAATTCATCGGCGATCTCGCATCCGGGTTTATCGAAGGAAAACCAGGCTACGAGTTTGGTTTCCAACTGTGCCGTCAGGGTGTTTGCTACGAGCAAAAAAAGAAGTGTAAGGTATTTCATCAGTTATTATCAGCTTGATCTGGGATTGGATTCCGGGTGGCATAACGCACCGGCAGGCAGCATATTTTCATTGCCCGAAGGGCTAACGGCATCAACCGAACAAATTGCCGAGGCCGGGAGGCAGCATGTTTTGCATCATCTGCTGGGCTTCTTCTTTCTCTTTGTCGGAAGCGGTTTCGATGGCCCTGTTCACGGCGGCGATGATGAGATCGAGCACTTGCTCCTGGTCGTTCCAGTCGAGCTTTTCCGGGTCGATTTTGATATCGAGGATTTCCTTGTTGCCATTGGCTTTCACCACAACGGCACCATCGGCCACCTCGGCTTCTATGTTCACCTGGGCCAGTTTCTTGCGCATTTCTTCCTGCTGCTGTTGCAGGTTTCCGAGAAGGTCTCCAAACACGGTAATGCAGTTTTAGTGAAGAGTTGGAAAGGCGGCGTTGCCGCTGTCATTTCGCTGCGCAAAGGTAACGGCTTTCGGCAGGCCGGGAGCCGGGTGGCGTTAAATTTTCGGGCAGCATGCTCACGCAGTCGATTTCGGCCAGTTCCACCGGAAAGCGCTGGTACAGGCCGGCCACCTCGGCGGGGGTCAGTGCCCGGTCGTAAATGCGGAGCTCGTCGAGGGCGCCCTTGAAGCGCAGGATTCTGCCCTCGTGCAGGCATGGGCTGTTTGCGAAGGAAAGCAAGGCCTCGTTGCTGATGTCAACGGCACTGCAACGCCTGGCCTGCCCCCGCAGGTTGCCGTTGATGTAGGTGTAAGCTTTTTGCCCCTCTCTGACCAGGGTGAACTGAAACCAGCCGGGGCCGTCTGTCTGAGCCTCCAGGTTGCGGTAATAGTTGAATTCACTGGCCCGGAAGTCGGTCTGAACCTCCTGCAATGCCTGGTTCAGCCGAATATCCAGCAGGTGGTTGAAGTCGCATCGTTCCCGTTTGGAAAACAAGCTCAGCGGGAAAGCACTTTGCCGGGTGGGCTTGATGTAAAAACTGATGGTGAAATCGGAGGTATTGAAAAAGCGGTTCACGTAACCTTCAAATTCGATGTAATCGTCTTCGCCGTCCAGCAGCAGTGCATCGTCGTCAACGCCGCAATGGCAACCGGGTTGTCCGTAAAGGACGCCATCGGAGCCGTTGCCGCTGTCATCCCTGGCATCGCAGGCATTGAAAGAATAGTAGGCAACGAGCCCTTCTTCCAGGTCTAAGTTTTCCGAAGGAAAATCAAATGCAAGGGGAAACAGTACGACAAGTGCTAAGGCGATCAGATTTTTCATGGCAGTAAATTTTGGATTTGAGGTACACCCTCAAAATGCACCTCTCCGGTAAAGTAACAAATACTTTGGACTGCATGGTGGTGGGCCAGGTGCATGCTGGTTCCTTGCGTCGATCTGGAGATCGGCGTTACTTACGGGCCAATGCTTTCACACTGGCGGGCAACTCATGGGCCTGGTCCATCGCCGGGTCCGGCAAGGGGTCCTGGAAGGTGAGTTCGGCGGGCACCACTCCGGCCCAGATGGGCAGGGCATAGTCTTCCGCCTCATCACCGGGGGGGCCGGTGCGGATTTTTGCAGAGGCCTGCTCGATGGTTATTCTGAGCACACTGGTGGCCTTCATTTCGGTGGGATTGGGCTGCCGCACCTCTGCCCAGCGGCCTTTGAGTATCTGCTCCGAGATCACTTCCAGGGCGTGCATTTTCTCCTCACCTTCGACCAGGGTGGCCGTTCCGAAGATGACGGCAGAGCGATAGTTCATGGAATGGTGAAAAGCCGATCTGGCCAGCACCAGTCCATCCAGATGGGTTACGGTCAGGCACAGCGGTGCGCCCGTGGCAAGGTGCTGGATCATCCGGCTTTTGGAAGACCCGTGCAGGTACAGCACCTCCCCGTCTCGCCCGTATGCGGTGGGAATGACATAGGGTTGGCCTGCTATTTCAAAGCCCACATGGCACAGGAATGCATCGTCCAGGATACCGAAGATGGTCTCCTGGTCGTAATGCCCGCGCTTGGGCAGGCGTTTTACCTTGTTGCGATCGTTTGTCGGGTATTCCATTTCCTAAAAATTTATCAGTCAACAATGAATGAGAACCTCCTCTCAACCTCCCGGCGAATGCCGGGATCAACCCCTCTAAACCTCTCTAAACCATTTCAATGACTCACATCGATGGCGCGCACGACGTAGAGCCCTGAAGCGATATCTTCGTAAAACTCCCGCACCAGTTCAAAGCTGACATTTGACCGTAAGACGTTGGGTTCCAGGATGTCCTTCTCATTTGTAATGGCCACGAAGATGTGCTGACCTATGATGGAGAGGTAGATTTTGCTTTGCCGGCGGTACTGAGTCAGGAATTCCCTCAGCTCCTGTGGCAAAAGCGCACTCAGGCGGGCATCCCTGGTTCCGTAAACCGTGAACCGGCCAAGGAATTCCTCCTCCGGAATGTGATCGTCCAGGCATTGGCCGCCGTTGGCCACCAAATTCCTTAGGGATTCTGTCATCAATGGCATTTCATCTCTCGGCAAAACCAGCAGCCTGCCTCTTGCCGGATGGCGAAAAACAGCATGGATAAAGATGCCTTTGAACACATCGTCCAGCCGGGCACGCACCCGGGAAGTTTCCCTTACCAGCAGCTCGCACATTTCAAACTCGATGTCACCGATTCTGCCGGTGATGTAATCTTCCCCTTCGTAAACGGCCTCCCCCAGGCTGAAGATGCCACTGCTCAGGAAGCGCTTCAAGGGGATTTTGCCTTTCGGCTTGTATTCCAGCTCACCAAACAGCGGTTGGTCATCGATGAAGTCGAGCACCAGCCGAACCACATGGGGTTTGAACTCCCGGATAAATTTTCGCATCCGGTAAATCACAAAGGACATGTACACCCCCAGGATAAGCATCAACAAGAGGCTGAGTACGAAGATCCTGACGTAAATCTCGAATACCACGACCGCGCCAAAGAGCAACACCGCTATCAGCAGCAAGCGGATGAAACGCATGCGCTTGCGGTCCAGGCGCACCAGTTCGGGATGAATGGTATGGTTGTAATATTTGCGGAATTGATCGAGCTGCATAATCATGGCTCCAGCGCTCAGAGGCACTTAGTGCGCCCCCCATCCACCGGCAGATTGATGCCACTAATATAGGCGGCAGCCGGTGATGCGAGAAATGCCACAGCTGCACCCACCTCTTCCGGTTTGCCGATTCTGCGCAGCGGGATGCCCTGCTTCCAGCTTTCAAACACCTCGTCGGTGCTGATACCGGCTTTGGCGGCCCTACCCCTGGCAATCTCTTCCAGCCGGCCCGTCATGGTGGCGCCGGGCAGCACATTGTTGACGGTGATGCCAAAGGGCCCCACCTCATTGGCCAGCGTTTTGGCCCAGTTGGCCACGGCCCCACGGATGGTGTTGGAAACCCCCAGCCCATCGAGGGGCTGTTTCACAGAAGTGGAAATGACATTGATGATGCGGCCGTAACCACTTTCTTTCATCCCGGGAAGAAAGGCTTTCACCAACAGGTGATTACAGATCAAGTGGTTGTTGAAGGCCTGAAGAAATGCTTCGGGTGTAGCCTCCGTCAATGGTCCGGCAGGCGGCCCACCGGTATTGTTCACAAGAATGTGGATGGTCTGCTGGCCGGCCAGGAGGCAGGCTTTCCGGTCCACATCATTGGCGTCGGAAAAATCAACGACAATGAATTCGTGCTTTTGGCCCTGTGATGTGTCCAACTGCGTCATGGTAGCGGAAAGCGTTTCGGCATGCCTGCCAACCAGTATCACATTGGCTCCCAGCAATGCCAGTTCCTGTGCAGCAGCTTTTCCAATGCCCTTGCTGGAGCCACCAACAAAAGCGTTCTTGCCTTTCAGACTAAGTTTCATAGTTCTTGCTTGTGTTTTGTGTTCCTTCGGTAAATGTGCCGCCAAGTTAGTTAGATGCGGAGGAATTGAGGAACTGAGGAATGAGTGCCCTAATTCGTTTAGAGGGGTTTAGAGAGGTTTAGAGAAGTTTAGAGAGGTTGCGCTCGGTCGCTTCTAAACTTCTGTAAACCATAACTTTAGAATAAAACCTGCCTCTCTCAACCAACGACTCTTGCAGGTGACTCCAATCGAAAATGACTTTTTGCAGCGCCCTCAGGAACTGAAGAACTGAAACGCATAACCTCCATAATCCTCCATAATCCTCCATAACCCTCTATAATCCTCCATAATCCTCCAAAAAAAAGCGGAAGCCGATCACTGCCCGGGGGCAGGATCAGCTTCCGCATTTTGTTCTGCCGAAAAAGGCAGATGGTGGAGTAGTGCACCGCACAGGAACACATCCTGCCGGCACACAGGCTATCATTTAAGTTCGAAGGTGCTTTTACCGGCCAGGTAACCCTTGTTGTAGATCTCTACATCGTACTTGCCACTTTGCAGGGGCAGGCCGGGTTCCCAGTTGAAGCACAGCTGTGTTTCCTCATTGGCATATTCGTACTCCTGCGCTTGTGAGAAGCGGACTTCCTCCCCGGTGGCGGTATTCTGCAGCACACCAGCACCGAGGTCATCGATGGCCAGCGTCTCCCCTTTCGGATTGATGATGCGGATGTAAAAGGTCTCTGTACCCGGTTCCACAATTTCATTTTCCATGGTGGTGAAGCAGACGTTCAGGCGGTCCACCCGTTTGGCGCTGCGTCGCTCGGCGGTTTTGCCGTTTTTGCCCACTTTCAAACCGGTGACGGAAATCTCCTTCACTTTGATGACCGAACCCAACCTGACCGAGCGTGCCAGGTCTTCCTTTTCACTCACCAGCTTGGTCTGGTACTCCTTCAATTGCTGGTTTTCGTTGCTCTGCGCCTCCAGGTTGGTAGCCAGTTCAGTGTTTTCACTCTGCAGCAATTCGTTGTTTTGCCGCAGTTGCTCCTGCTCCAGCGTGAGTTGCTCGATCTCAGCCACATAGGTGGCAATGCGGTTTTTCAAATCCGCAATTTCAGAGCGGGCCACATCCAGTTTGCGTTTGTCTCTCAACAGCCTGTTGATCTGTTGTTTTTGCTCCTCCAGTTCGACTTTCTGCTGCTCGATCATGTTGTTGATGTCAGCATTTTCGCCCTTGAGGTTATCCAGCTCGGTGAGTGCGTCAAAATACTGTGATTCCAGCTCAGATTGGAGACGCTCGGCCTCTTCCAGCTCTGCAATCTTCTGTTCCAGTTCCCGGGTGGTGTTGATGCTCGTGTAAGTCAGCCAGGCCACAGCCAGCAGCATCAGCACGCCAAGCCCGATGGAAAGTGGCAGCCAGGCTCCCTTTTTCTTTTGAGGTTTTACCGGGGGAGTCGGCGGAGCAGGAGGCACCGTTGTATTTTGTTGTGTTTGTTTCGGGCCCTGGCCCTGGGTGCTTTGTCCCTTGTTGATGTTCGATGAACTCGGAGGAATCATACTGGTGATTTTTTCAGGTTTAACAATGGTTCCGGGCTTTAGCATGCTCAATTCCGAACTGATAATGTGGCTGTTTTTGGAATTGTTCGGCAAATGGACGGATGAATAAAAATTTTTATTTGTCAGAACCATTCTGCTGCGCTTCGCCTCCGGCAACAGTCACCGGCACTTTGGCTTTTTTCTTTGTTACCTTTGCAGCTCCGATAGAAGGACCAGGGTCCATCAATTCAAAAAACCTGAAAAACCCCAAAAACCCTAACAACCTAAAAACAGACGCATGTTTACAATCAATATCTACCTTCGATTTGCGCTCATGGCGGTCACCATCATTGGTGGTGCCGTGCTGTGGAGTGAGTTTGGTTTCTGGTATGGCTTTCCCTTTTTGCTGATAGGCATTGCTTTGCTGGTGGGTTATGTAATGCTCGGAACCATCCAGAGTGCTGCAGAAATTCTGCAGAAAAACCAGGATTTCCTCGGTGCCCAAAAGCGGCTGAACCTGACCCTTACCCCCAAACTCCTATACGTTACCAACCGGGCTTATTACTACCTGCTCAAAGGCACCATTGCCCAGGGACTGGGCGACTCCGATGAAGCGGAGAAGTGGCTCCACCAGGCCCAGTCACTCAAATTGCCGACGGACAACGAAAAGGCCGCCGTACAGCTCCAACTGGCCAGCATCGCTGCGCAACGCAACAAGTGGAACCAGGTGAAGCTCTACATGAAAACCATCAAGGACCTCAAGATCACCGAGCCGATGATCAAGGAACAGGTGAAAGAATTTGAAAAGGCGGTGAAAAACCAGGGCCAGATGCGCCTCGCCCAACACATGGGCATGATGCCCAAAGGCGGCGCCCCACTCAAAGCCAGCGGCAAAAGAAGAAGACCGAAGATGAGGTGATTGGTTTTCGGAGTAGGGAGTAGAGAGTAGGGAGTAGGGTTGAAGCGCTACCCTATTTTTTTAGATCGCTCATTTCGTGTACGCACTGCCTTTCTGTGTGATTTGAAGGGTAGGTTTAGAAACTTTGCCTCGCTCAACCCCGGGGTAAAACTCAGTTTAAATCGGCGACTTTCAAAAACGTAGGGGTTTGGAAAATACACTTAATCAATCCCTCATTCGTCATCCGTGGATATTAAATTGAGTCACACAGAGCTTTTACACGGAGTTTCACAGAAATTTGTTGCAGAGTTACTCGGAGCTAGCCACAGACCCTACTCCCTACCCCCTACTCCAATTCACTCCTCCCTCCAAACCACATCACCCCACTGGTCGATGTATTCCCATTTGTCATCTTCGACGCACCAGGCTAGGCCGTTGCGGAAAGGCATCACTTCTTCGAAGCGGGGGGCGATGACCACCCGGCCGTCTTTGTCCATGAAACCCCAGAGGCCGTTTTTTTGCACCTGGGCCAGTTCGCCGGAAAAGACGCCGGCATCTTCAAAGCGGGGTGGGATGGCCAGCTTGCCGGATTTGTCCACGTAACCGAATAGGCCGTCTTTTTCCACCAGCGCCAGGCCCTCGCCAAAGTCGCCGGCGAAGTCGTAGGTAGGTGGCACCACAATTTCCCCTTCGTTGTTGATGAAGCCGTATTTACCATCGATGGAGGCCACGGCCATACCGTCAAAGAACTCGCCGTTGGTATAGCCTTCTATCATGTCGAATTGCGGCTTGATGAGCACTTTGCCCTCTTTGTCGATCAGGCCCCACTTGCCATTCTGAACCACCACGGCCACATTGCCCTGAAATGGCTGAGCGCTGTCGAAGCGGGGCAGGATGACCATGTCGCCATTGCGGTTGATGTAGCCCTCCTGCTCACGGATGCGCACCGGCGCCAGGCCTTCGGAAAATTCACCGGCCCAGTCGAAGTTTGGTTCGATAACTTCATTGCCCCACTGATCGATGTAACCGTACAGGCCATCGAAGTTAACAGCAGCCACACCTTCGCTGAAATCCCCGGCGTCGTAAAACTGCACCGGAATGGCCAGCCGGCCACGTTGATCGATGTAGCCCCACATGCGCACCACCCGGGCCCGGGCCAGGTGCTCTTCGAACAATCCGACGTAATTGAAAGTGTGGCGAAGCAGCGGCCTTCCGAGGTGATCGAGGTGCACCAGGCGGTCGTTCAGTTGCACCCGTGCGAAACCATTGTAAAAATCTTCCACGGCCACGTACTGCGGCTCAATGACAACCTCACCGGAGGCGTCGATGAATCCAAACTTGCCGTGCTCTCTGATTTTAAAAAGTGGCCTGCTCATGCATTGTTTTAGGTAGGCGGCTAAGATATAATTTTTGAGGATTTAGGAAGATGACACAGGCCAATACCGTGGTCTTATCTCCATCACCAGATGCCTTTGATGAAATCCTCACCGAAAACCACCTTGAAATTGTCGTAGCGCAAGGCCTCACCGATGCCCTCTTTTCTGCCCCTCAGGTGCAGGTGCAGGAAATGCTCCGCCACTCCCCAGAAGCTGATCCAGCTTTCGGGCTGGCGGTAATCGTGCACTTCCTTCGGATAATAAAAATAGATGACCTCTTTCCCGGCCTCGTGCAGGGCTTTGGCAAAATCATCGTACTGCTGTTGCGGAACCCGCTCATCCAAACTGCCGGTGGTCAACAGGATGGGGTCCTCGATGGAGGCAATGTGGTTGATGGGCGAATGATCCCGGAGCAATTGCAGGTCTGCATCATTGTTCACATCTCCCACCCGCTCCCGCCAAAAGTCGTTGTCGGCAAAAGGCAGGCGGCAGAAGGACTCCAGGTCGGCGATGCCGTACATGGAAAGCCCGCAGGCGAACTTTTCGGGTGCTTTGGCCAGGGCGTAGTTAGTGGCGTAGCCGCCGTAAGACCAGCCCCACATGCCGATGCGGTCTTTGTGGGCAATGCCTTTGCCAACGGCCCAGTCCACCACATCGATGATGTCGTGGTGCATGGCCCCGCCCCATTCTTTGTTGCCGGCGTCGCAAAAGGCCTTGCCGAGGCCCGTGGTGCCCCGAAACTCCATGTTGATGACCACATAGTGGCGGTTGGCCAGGAGCTGAAAATTGCGGTTGTGGAACCACGAATTCCAATGCGTCACTCCCGCCCAGGGCCCGCCGTGGATGTAAATGACGGTGGGCAGCGGCACCTTTGGCAGGCCGTCGTCACCGGCCATGCCTGGCGGCACATAGACGTGCACGGGCAGATTCTTTCCGTCCCGGGTTTCAACCGTGTAAGCCTTGCGGGTTGCCAGGTCGAAGCCGTCCAGGTGGCTGTAGTCGTTGAACAGGTGCAAGAGTTTTTTTTGCCTTCGGTCAAAATGATAATAGTCCAGCGGCCCGCCGTTGAACCGGCGAACCAGCCAGTAGTTGTCGTCATCGCTGGCAGCCACGAAGCCCACGTTGTCGCCGAGGTTTTGCCGAAGGAAATCAAAATCAGCCTGGCAGGTGGCATCCACCACATGGCGGCGGGTATCGGCCCAGAGCGCCACCACCGAGGTTACTTTACCGGCAGCATTCACACTGGCAGCATAGGGCAAAATGTCGGCGTCGGGGTCTTCGGCCAGCAGTTGTTTTTCCCCGCTGGCAGCATCGATGGCGTACAGCGCCGCCTTGTCACTATCCTGGTTGGAGGTGGCGTAGATGGTTGCACCGTCATTGCTGACGCTGACGATTCTGGAAAAGCCACCGACGAAATACTCGGGATGGAAGGGATGGATAAAAAGTGTGTCCCAACCGCCGGCGTTTTTACGAAGCAAAGTGTTGCCACCGAGGCTGTTGGACTGATCGGCGGCCACCGGGCCAAAAGCTTCGTCGAAAAAGACCCTGGAAAAATCTGCCGGAAGGGATTGGCGCCGCCACCGGTTGCTCAACACATCCACGAGCTGCCAGCCTGCATCGGGAGTCCGTACCATCACCTTGTTTGGGAAGCGTGCACTCGTTTTTTCAACGGAAATGCGCTCAAAAGCATGCCCCTCCAACACCCTGGACGCACGGGTGGCAAAGGAATAATACTCCAGTTGCTGCCCCTTTTCCGTGCGGATGACGACCAGCAAGCCCTCTTTGTGCAATGGTGTAAACCCCTGAACAGCCCCATGAAATTTCAACTGCCGCTCCACCAGCGGATGCGCCACATCGAGGTAGTAGATGCTGCTGTCAGCGCCGCTGCCGTCTTTCAGGTACAGCACCAGTTGCCCGTCCGTGGACAAAGAAACCGACACCTTGTCCTTTTCCCGGAACAGCAGTTCCCGCGGTATCAGGTTGTCCGGTCGCTGCGCAATGGACAGGGTGGGTAAAAGCAAAAGCAGAAAGCTGATCAAACGCATGGTAATTGTTTGTTGAGAGGGGTTGAGAGGGGTTTAGAGGGGTGGATTCCGGGGTTACTCATGAACCTCCGAACCAAGGCCATACCCTCTAAACACCTGCAGGCCCTAAACCTGGCAAAGCCGGCTAAACCCACGCCAGTGGTTAAACGGCCATCGGCCCTAAACCCGGCAAAGCCGGCTAAACCCACGCAGTGGCTAAACAGCCATCGGCCCTAAACAATCACAAAAACGTCAGGGCCTTTTCGAGGTCCTCTATGAGGTCGTCCACATCTTCAACACCCACGCTGAGGCGGATGAGGGAATCGGTGAGCCCATTCTTAAGACGCTCTTCTTTCGGAATGGATGCATGGGTCATGGATGCCGGATGTCCGATGAGCGACTCTACCCCACCCAATGACTCAGCCAGGGTGAAGAGGTGCGTTTTACTCAGCACTTTTTTCGCTTCGTCAAATTCGTCTTTGTGCAAGTCGAAAGAGACCATGGCCCCGAAGCCCCGCATCTGTCGGGCAGCCACGGCGTGGCCAGGGTGCGAGTCGAAGCCCGGCCAGTAAACCTTGTTCACCTTTGGATGGCCCTGCAGGTAATGGGCGATCTTTTCGGCATTTTCGCAAGCCCTTGCAACCCGCAGGTGCAGGGTTTTGATGCCCCTCAGCACCAGAAAGCAATCCATGGGGCCGGGAATGCCGCCACTGGCATTCTGGATAAAATGCAGTTGATCGGCCAGGGCCTGGTCTTTCACCACCACGGCGCCCAGCACGGTGTCGGAGTGGCCGCCCAGGTATTTGGTGGCGGAGTGCACCACGATGTCGGCGCCCAGGTCGAGTGGGGTCTGGAGGTAAGGTGATGCGAAGGTGTTGTCAACACAGGTGAGGATGCCGTGCTTTTTGGCCACCTTGCTCACCGCCTCGATGTCAACGATGTTGAGCATCGGATTGGTGGGCGTTTCAATCCAGAGCAGTTTGGTGGCGGGTGTGATGTGTTTTTCCACCTCGGCCGGATCGGTCATGGAGATGAATTTCCCTTTCAGTCCAAAGCGCTCGTAGATCTTGGTGATGATGCGGTAAGAGCCGCCGTAGAGGTCGCTGGTGGCCAGCACTTCATCGCCGCTGTTGAGCAGCTTCAGAACGGCATCCATGGCAGCCATTCCGGAACCAAAACAGATGCCGTCCACCCCGTTTTCGAGTGAGGCGAGGTTCTTTTCCAGGGCTATCCTCGTGGGATTCTGGGTGCGGGCATATTCATAACCCTTGTGAACCCCCGGAGCATCCTGGGCGTAGGTGCTGGTCTGGTAGATGGGTGTCATCACCGCACCGGTGGAGGGATCGGGATGCAATCCGCCGTGTATGGTTTTCGTCGCAAATTTCATGAAGGTCTCAATTTGGATGTTGGTTTAGCAATTTGATTTGGCTGGCGCTGGCAGCCGGTTCCACAATAACACAAACAATGCCGCCAGGGCAAGGGCGGCAAAAGTAGCAAGGAGATCCAAAGCCGTGGCTGAGGGAAAATGAAAAGGGCAACCCGAAAAACAGGCTGCCCTATTGCATGGTATTAATTCTTGTGTTTCAGAATTAGTTCACAGCATCAGTCAGTTCCTTACCGGCTTTGAATTTCACATTGCTCTTGGCAGCAATCTTGATGGTTTCACCGGTTTGGGGGTTGCGTCCCTGACGGGCAGCACGATGACTTACAGAGAAAGTTCCGAATCCAATCAGGGTCACTTTGTCGCCATTTTTCAGGCTGTCAGCGATTGAATCGAGTGCAGCGTTCACTGCGGCAGTAGCCTGGTTTTTCGTCAATCCAGCACTTTCAGCTACTTTGTTGATCAGATCTCCTTTGTTCATTGTTATTAAGTTTAAATGAGTGAAAATTCGAAGTGGCGCAAATTTAGACAGTCATTGGTTTTTTCAACCTTTTGTCAGATAAAAATGCCTTATTTTATGCGGTTTCCAGGCAATTAGCGTTGTTGTTTGTGATTTTTGCACCCTGACAGCAACCATTTTGCCACCAATCCAGCCATCATGAAGAAACTCTTCCCATTCTTAGCCCTTCTGCTCATCGCTGCCGCAACGACGATTTCCACCTCCTCCTGCAACCGCGGCTATGGCTGCCCCATCAATGAAGAATCCCACATCCAACCCGACAAAAAAGGTCGCTACCCCAAATCCAAAACCCGCTCCGGCCTCTTCCCGAAAGACATGAAGAAGAAAGTGAAAGTGAATTAGAGTAGGGAGTAGGGAGTAGGGAGTAGAGTTCTCCCGATCCTGGCAGGGTTCGGAACCTTTGTCCCAGACCTTTCTTGCTGGCAGCATCACGGCCCCAGCTGAAATTTTCAAGCTGATGTCGGAAGCAATTAAGTGAGAATTAGACAAGGTAGGGGTCGTCACCCTCTTAATCCTCTCTCTTGTCACCCTCCGAAGGAGGGTTGCAAGCTCGCCTTCTCTCAAAGTCTCCAAGTCACATCGTCTCAAAGTCACACAGTCTCACAGCCACATCGTCTCAAACACTCTCCGACAAAGCCTCTCCCAACAAATTAAAGATGGTAACGGTGATGAAGATGGCCAGGCCGGGGAAGAGGGCCAGCCACCAGGCAGAAGGAGCCTGCCGGGCAGTTTGACCCTGACTGCCGTAAACGGCGGTGATGTAGAGTTTGGTGTTGATGTCGAAAGCCTGGGGGAAAGTGCCTGCCAGCGTGATGGGCAATGCAATGGATTGAAATATTGGGAACTAACAGCTACAAACAGGCATACGAGCAGAGGATGGAAATTTCTCACCCCTGCTCGTAAAACACCATGCTACTCAACTTCTACCTTGTAAATAGTACATCGCAAGAATCCAAGAATATGAGAAAGTTAGTCGCCCCATCCCTGTAATAAAACCTGGCGAAAAGGGTATCACGATCAGGAGTAAACTTCCCGGTCATGTAAACCCATTCATTTTCCGGCCCAGAATCCAACTGGCAAGGTATCAGATCTGAATAAAAACTGTCTACGTAAGCTATGCTGTCCCCTTCCAGTCTTGTAAAATATCTGTATTTGCCATGTCTTCTGGTTCTTGCATCATTCAATGAGTACTCAGGATCGGTGTTGAAACCGTCAAAAACATCATCATTCGTTTTGAACAACGCAATGGAATCATCTTCGAATTTCTCCAGCCATAAAAAGAGCGTATCAACACATGGACAACCATCGGTGATGCCGTACCATTCGTTTTCTTTCAGTGCCCTGCACCTTCCATACGCCGTATAATTGCCTTCCGGACAAATGCATGATCCATCCACAAATTCATATCCCGTCTCAAATACGTAACCTTCTCCGCGCACTACATCGCACGGATTGACATTGGGCCCAGTCTCCTCTTTGCACTTCGAACAGGAACCTATCACCAAAATGAAAATGAACAATGAAAAATTTTTCATACTCAGAGTTTTTTTGATGGAACCAGGATACATACACATGCACCCTGGTTCCCTGGTAAGAAAAATGAATTACCTGGAATAGAACACCTTGAAAGTTTCTTTTCTCAGACCGTCAGTCAATTGAATGAAGTATAAACCAGTAGGAATGGACGAGGCCTGTTCTCTGAATTTTGCCAGGACATCGGCTTTGTCGAACAATGCTTCTCCCTGGAATACCAATCTTCCGGAAATGTCATAAACCACATAGGTAGCCTCAAGTGGGTTAGTTTCGTAATTGGTATATCCTGAATCCAAATTGCGGTAGTCCAAAACGGCTCCATCCAAGGGATCCCCTCCACCAGTGCCTGAACCATCTCCGTTCACACTTACAATACAGCGCTCATCAGCGATCACGACATCCCAACCCCACTCGGTCAATTGTGTAATGTTACCAGGACCACTGGGCATTCCCCACGGCCCTTGAAGTCCAAAAAAATACCCCAATTTTGCTGAAGTTTCTTCTGTACTCAAAGGCCCGTCTACCGAGGCGAGCACCCAACTGCCAATCTTTTGGGTACAGCAATGGTTCTGACCCTCTCCAATCAGTCCACCTGGTACAATTCCTGCCGCATAGAAGTTACTGTTTACATTGGCCCAACTAAACCAAGACCTTTTCCCGCCACACATGAGGTTTGAAAAACTCATCACTTGCAAATGTGCTGCTTCATTTGGATGAAAAGTTACTTCAATATCGTGACCATCAGCAAGTGTGGCCTCAACAGTGGCATTTGCATTGCATTGGCTCTGAGCCAGGAAAGGTGTAGTAACCAGCTCACTCAATTGTGTGGAAAGATTCTCTATCAAAGTTTGCAATCCGGATGAATTGTCATTGATAAAAAACTGGGCAATGGGGACTGCCAAATCAATCAAATTCACCCAGAATTGAGAATTGACTTGCCAGTTGCACTCGGCCTCAGCCCGGACATCACCGGCAGCAAGAACCTGTACATTATCGGAACCTCCTTTACTCAACGTAACAACGGCCAAATCCTGAGATGCAGCCTTTGACTTCTTTTCGGAAATACCACCTGTATGCCTTGTAGCATAAGCTAGCACTTCCGTATCATATCTGTAATAAAGTAGTAATTTTTTCTCACGGTCGCACTCACGGGGCAAATTTGCATAGTTGGTACACAGAAGGTTAAAACCAACCTGACCAATATATGGGCTTGAGTTGATGTTGTTGATGACCTTGGAGTTCAACTCGTGTTCGTCACTTCCGGCTTTCCACCCCTCTGACTGAATTGCATTCCATTTTGCAGCACCCTTGGTTGACGATGCCCACCAATAATGCGCATTTCCTGGTAAATCTATCTTTCCCCCCGAATCTTTATTTTTTGCAAGTATAGTTCCGTCAGGAAGTAAGGTTCCAGGAGTTGCATTCTGAGTGGTATTGAAAACAAAAATGCAGTGGCAGCCATCATTCGTCGTACGATTTGGCGGCGGTGGCAGCATGAGGCCATCGTCAGTTTGAAATTTCTGCCCCAGGAAATAGTACTGTTGAAAAAAGGATAACTTTTCGTACTGAGACACACCTTCTGCTTCTTCCAGGAATTGTGGGAGAGGTACAGATCCATCCTGCTGCTGGAATTCCACAATTGTTTGGTACATCTTTTCTGAAACCTCTATCCCCCTGATCGATGGGTTGTCAGCATAGGTGCTTATTACTGCTACCGCTACTTCATTACCACAGTTGTCAAGGGTCGTAACTTCAAAGAGTTCATCAGGATCCAAACCTTCAATCAGAATTTCACCATTGATGGAAGATACCTGTCCATCCGACTCAACGCCATCAAGCTTCTGATAACCAAATATTTGTCCTTCAGAAGTGCCTTCAAACTCGAGATACGCCCTTGAGTAGTTTTCATAATTGATGACTGCTTTTGCAATCAACTTAGGGGGCCTGCAAGTGTCAGCCATTACTTCAAGAAATTCTTGAGAGAGTTCGACACCAAGTGAGTCCTGACCGCGCAGTAAATCAGAAAATGAAATTACCGCACAAAGAAAAATAATAAGCTTTTTCATACTTTCGCAGAGTTTAAATTGTTAAACAATAGCCCTTCGTCGTCACTGGCCAAAATGAGCGGCGAGGGGCTTTTCCATATCTGTAAGCGTACGCAGGTACAGTCAATTACTGCCAATCCAATAATTCCCCTTGAATTCAGTGTTCAATAGTGAAACTTCTCCGGAAGGCACCCTTCTTTTTTCTACTACTCCTCCAATCTTTTAATCTGATAAGGTATTGCCTTCTCTTCTCCTCGTAGTTCTGAGCACTGGTTGTTAGGCGTCTTTGAAAAACTTGAAGGCGAATTTAAGATTCAAATACCATTCTTGCAAGTCACCCCCCCCGTATATTTTTTTTTATTAATTCGTCATGTTTCCTTCACTCACATAGGAAGCAACCTTTGGCAAACGATTCTCATTGAATTAACGAGCCTGCAGAAGGAGCCCACAACGCTGGCAGGGTTCGGAACCCTTGCCAGCTTTCTGGTTCTCACACGGAGCCACAGAGCCCACAGGGCTTCTTTTCTCTGTGTTCACTGTGTCTCTGTGTGAGGCAAAAACCGTGGGATAATTCAGGCCGCAACTGAAATTTTCAATCTGATGTCGGAAGCAATTAAGTGAGAATTCGACAAGGTAGGGGTCGTCACCCTCTTAATCCTCTCTCTTGTCACCCTCCGAAGGAGGGTTGCAAGCTCGCCTCCTCTCAAAGTCTCACAGTCTCAAAGTCTCAAACACTCTCCGACAGTGCCTCTCCCAACAAATTAAAGATGGTAACGGTGATGAAGATGGCCAGGCCGGGAAACAGGGCCAGCCACCAGGCAGAAGGTGCCTGCCGTGCAGCGGAGAGCATGGAGCCCCAGGTTACGCTGTCGCCGCCGACGCCGATGCCGAGGAAGCTGAGCACCGACTCCAACAGGATGGCACCGGCAATGCCGAATGCCGTGGTGATGATGACCGGACCGAGGGCATTGGGAAGGGCGTGTTTGAAGAGTATTCTACCTTCGGAAAAACCCATGGCACGGGCAGCTTCGATGTAGTTCAGCTTTTTCACCTTCATCAACTCGGCACGGAGGAAGCGGGCGATGCCCGTCCAGCGCACCAGGCCGATGACCAGCATGACGTAAAAGATGGAACTGCTCTCCAGCACGGCCACCACCGCCAACAACAGCAGCAGGGTGGGAATGGAATTGAACACCTCTATGGTGCGCATGACCAGCATGTCCAGCGGCAGTCTTACCGGCTGGGTGGCCCATTTTCCGGGAATCATTTTGCCGAAGGAAAAGAAAAGGAAAAGCACGGCCAGAAAAACCAACAGCCGCAGGCCGATGCCCCAACCGGCCGGTGGAGCCATGAAGGCGTAAAAGCCGGCCAGCACCAATCCCGGGACCAGTGCCAATGCCTGCCCCCGCCGGATGCGCACTTTGTCATCGCCGAAATAGCCGGCCAGGGCCCCCATCAGGATGCCGATGAGTACGGCCACGCCCATGGCAATCAGGCCCACCAGCAACGCCACCCGGGTGCCAGCGATGAGTCCCGCCAGCACATCCCTGCCGAGGCGGTCGGTGCCCAGCCAGTGGCGCCATCGCCAGCTGCTGACCCGCTGTTTTCCGAAGGGGCTGCGAAAATTGCTGTTGCGAAGATCGAGGCCGGAGGCGGTGTAAGGCACCGGCGGGAACAGTACCGCCTCGTAAGGCTGCTCCTTCCAGTCGGTCTGCAGGAAACGGGCATCCCAGCCCGAGAGTCCCAGGTCAACCGAATATTGTTTCAAAACGGGGAAGTAATGCTGCCCCTCCACCTTGCACCAAATGGGTTTGTCGTTGGCAATGAAATCGCCGAAAACAGCCAGGAACACCAGCACATACAGCACCCGCAGGCTCCACCGTGCCGTGCGGCGGCGCTTCATCCTGGCAAACCACCCTTGCCGGGAATCTTGAATGCTATTTGGTGCTTTTGTCATTTTTTTTTCGTGACGCGTGTTGCGTGACGCGTAACTCGTGACTCGTGACTCGTAACTCGTAGTTCCCCTACTCTCTACTCCCTACTCTCTACTCCCTTCTCCCTACTCTTTTTAACCACAGAGTTATCAGAGTTGAAAACAGCGTTGTGCAGAGTATTCCCGCCAACCTACAACCTACAACTTACAACCTCATACCCCCCATAATCCCAATAATCCTCATAATCCTCCATAATCCTCTATAATCCCTGCCTGGCGGCAGACAGGCTCCATAATCCTCATAACCCCTTTCCAAGCTTCACCCTCGGATCTGCCAGTGCGTAGAGCAGATCAGCCACCAAGATGCCGATGACGGTCAACACGGCGCCGAGCATGAGCACCACGAACACCACAGGCCAGTCCTGCTGTAGGATGGCCTGGAGGGTGAGCCAGCCCATGCCGGGAATGTTGAAGATGAACTCTATGGCCACGGAGCCGGCGATGGAGGCCGGAAACACCGAGGCAAACATGGTGATGATGGGGAAGAGTGCGTTGCGGAAGGCGTGCCGCCACACCACGGTGCGCTCCGGCAGGCCCTTTGCCCGGGCGGTGCGTACAAAGTCTTGCTTCAGGGCCTCCACCATGCTGCCCCGCACCTGCCGGCTGATGAAAGCCAGCGCCGGGTAGGCGATGCACAACACCGGCAGGATGAGGTGCGGCAGGGCCACACCCAGTTGTTCCCAAAAACCGGCGCCGGTTTGCACGGCTCCCAGCCCCGGGCCGGCGAAAAGCTTCATGCCGTAGGTGGGTGTGGCGAAAAACACCAACAGCAGGGTGCCCACCCAAAACGCCGGCAGGGAGTACAGCATGAACAGCACCAACGAGCTTGCCCGGTCGAAGGCCTTGCCTTTGCGGGTGGCCGACAGCACCCCGATGGGGATGGACAGCCCGAAGGCCAGTGCCAGCGCCAGGATGTTGAGCACCAGCGTCCAACGGAGGGCGGGCAGCACTTTGCGGGCCACGGGCATGCGCTCGTACAGCGAGATGCCGAAATCACCGCTGAGAAAGCCGCTGAGCCAATGGTGGTATTGGTTGTCGAGGCCGTGCCAGTGGAAGGCCGGCACCCAGCGGGCGTCATGGTCGGCCTCAGCCTGCATGCGTGCGTGTGCATTGCGAAGCGACTGAAAATCTTCTGAAAGCCTGGCTTGCAACGATGGCCTTGCGGCCAGTTCTCCTTCCAGCTTGTCGAGCCGGCTTTTTACGGCGGGTTCGGTAGTGATGGTGTACAGCTCCCGCAAGGTGGGCTTGATGGAGGCAGCGGCTGCCGAAAGGCTGTCGGGCAGGGACAGCAGGGCCAGGTCCATGGCTCTGACCTTATCGTAGTATTCCTGAATCAGGGGCCAGTTGCCGTATTGTTCTATTAGCTGTTCCAGCGCTTTTCTTCGGAAACCAATGGTCACCTTGTACAGGGTGTCAGGGTAGCTTTTTGGCCGCAGGCCGAAGTAAAATAGGGGCTTGTCCCTGCCGAGCAGGCTCGCTGTTTGCCGGCACACCCGCTCGGCGTTGTACAGGTCGGCGGGTGAGGAAAGGGTACCGAAGGGGTCGTTGGTCAGGTATTGCAGCACCGGATCGCCGGGGGCTGAGCGGCTGAGGAAAAAGGCCACCAGGCTGACCACGAACAGCGTGGGCACGAACAGCAACAGCCTTTTCAGAAGGTACCTGGCCATGACCTTTGTTTTGGGTTTTGCCGGGTCAGCTTCCGGTGTTGAGTTTCAGGTGCCTGAGCGACACACCCGGACGCTGGCGGGTGATGACGGCATCGAAGCGCTTGTGCACTACGATTTTGTCTTGCGGAGCGAACAGGAAGATAATGGGCTGTTCGTCGTAAATGATCTCCTGCAATTTGAGGTACAACGGCAGGCGGGCCTTGTCGGTCGGCGCAGTCCGGATGGCCTCGATGAGGGAGTCCGTTTCCGGGGTGCCAAAGCGGGCGTAGTTGGTGCCGCCGGGGTTGTCGCTGTCGGTATGGAAGAGCTGTTTGGGATCGTCGTTGACGGGGGAAGCTCCGGCGCCACGACCAGCCATTTCGTAATCGCGGTTGCGGAGGCGCTCGCCCATGACATTGCTCTCAACGGGCACCCTTTCTATTTCGATGCCCACTTTTTTGGCATTTTCCTGAACGAGGGCGCTGAGGTTTTCCTGGAAATTGGAGCCGGGGGTGTAAAGGAACTCCAGCTTGAGGTCCACCCGCTGGCCGTCTATTTCCTTGTCCACAATGCCGTTGCCGTCGGTGTCGGTCCAGCCGGCTTCGGCCAGCAGGGCTTTGGCTTTTTCAAAATCCTGCTGGATGGGGGGCAGGTCTTTGTGGTAGTAGGGCTTGTCCGGCAGGAAGGGGCCCACCAGGGGCTCGCCAAAGCCGTCGTACAACACATCGATGACCTCTTGCATGTTGAGCAGGTGGGCCAGTGCCCGGCGCACCCGCTTATCGGCCAGCTTGGGGTTTTTGGTGTTCAAGGGAATGTAGTAAAACACGAAGCGGGGCGGGTTGAAAAAGTTGTACACCTCCTGCATGGCCGGGTCGTCACGAAGTTCCACGAAGAGGCGTGAATCCACTTCCAGCGAGACGTCGAGGTCCTGGTTCCGCAATGCCGTGGCGGCGGCGGTCTGGTCGGGCATGGGCAGGAAGATGATGGTGTCGGGGTAAGCCTGGAGCAGCACGAACTTATCGGCCAGGGCATCGCCCCACCAGTTGGGCTTTTTGGCCAGCACCACCCGCTGTCCGTCCACCCATTCCACCAGCGAATAAGGGCCACTGCCGCTGACGGTCTCCCGGGCAAATTCAGGCGAGCCAAAGCGGTCGGCGTATTGCTGAAGGCGCTCGTCGTTGCTCACATCGGGGTTGCCGGAGGCGAGGTCGGAAAAGCTGAAATTGTCGAGCACTCCCTCGGGATCGTAGATGTGCTTCGGCAACACCACCAGGGTACTGATGGCGGCTTCGGCCAGGAAGTATTTGCTGTTCGTCAGAACGCTGAAGCGCTTCGGGTTGGCAGGGTCCACTTCGATTCCCGTCAGGTAATCGAGGTAGGCCAGCCAGCGCTGGGTGGGCGCTTTGGGATTGAAAAGGGCCTTGAGCGTAAACTCAAAATCCTGGCCGGTGACGGGCTTCCCGTCGTCCCAAACGGCTTCGTCCAGGATTTCGAAGGTGAAGCGCTGCCCACCGGCATTTTCTCCTTCGGTAATTTCCTCGATGGTGGCCGGGCTCTTCACCAGCTGCGGCGCCATTTTCAGGCTCTCCGGCTCAAAATCCATCAGCGCCTGGAAGATCAGCGAGTGAACGGTATTCTCGTACCCCGTGCGGTAGAGGTAGGGGTTGAGGGTTTTGATGTCGGCCGGCAGCCGCACCCGCACGGTGTTGTCGTTGTGCTTGTAGGCCGGCGCCTGGTCCTTCTGGCAGGACGTCATTGCGACGAAAAGAAAAAAGAAAAAGAAGGAGAAGTGCTTCATACGCATTGGGCAAATCGTTTTGAGGGTTCAGAGGGTGTTTAGAGAGGTTGAGAGGGGTTTAGAGAGGTTGAGAGGGGTTTAAAGGCGCGTCATTGCAATCCTCTCATGACCATTCTCAAGCTCTCGCAACCAATTTCCGTTTCCGGCGAAAAAATGAAAAAGATGGTGCCGCTGAAAGCAAAGCCCGAAAATAATTGTTCTGACCTTGCGGAAAGAATAAAAGGCAGACATATTCGGGATTTGCAAGATGTCTATTGCAATGCTTCGCTTCGCAATCGGCTGCCAAACATTTTCACAACGAGATCATGAACGAAGAAAAACAACAAACAGTACTCATTGCCGGCGGAACGGGCCTTTTGGGCCGCCACCTGTCGGAAATGCTCAAGGACGAGGGCTTCAGGGTCATCCACCTGAGCAGGCACCAGAATTTACAGGCACGCTTTCCGGCCTACCGCTGGGACCTCGACGCCGGCCACATCGACGAGGAGGCACTCGAACAAGCCGACCACATCATCAACCTGGCAGGTGCCGGTGTGGCCGACAAACGCTGGACCCCGGCCCGCAAAAGGCTCATCATCGACAGCCGCATCGAGAGCACAAGGCTGCTGAAACGATACATCGAAAAACACGGCCCCGGCAAATTCAAAAGCTTCACGGCTGCTTCCGCCATCGGTTTTTACGGAAACAGGGGCGAGGAGTTGCTCACCGAAGAATCAGCTCCGGGCATGGGCTTTCTGCCGGAGGTCTGTACCGCCTGGGAATCTGCATCCGGAGAAATCGAAAAGCTGGGGCTGCGCACCTCCATCGTACGCATCGGCATCGTGTTGTCCATGAAAGGCGGGGCACTGCCGCAAATGCTGATGCCCTTCCGCTTCCTTGTGGGCACCTGGTTCGGCTCCGGCCGCCAGTGGTACTCCTGGATTCACATCGACGACATCAGCCGCATTTTTTGCGAAGCGATAAAAAATGAGAAGCTGTCAGGCATTTACAACGGTGTTGCCCCCCACCCCGTCCGCAACCGGGACTTCGTGGCAACCATCCGCCGTGCGCTGGAACGGCCGGCACTGCTGCTGCCTGTGCCCGCCTGGCTGCTCCGGCTGGCCCTCGGAGAAATGGCCGACGCCGTACTGGACAGCACCCGGGTCTCCGCAGAAAAACTGACCAAATCGGGTTTTGAATTTGAGCATCCGCTGCTGCTACCGGCCCTCCAGGATTTGTGGACGAGGCGCGTTTAAGCTACTTTCGCCCCGCAAAAAACTACCGCCGTGTTTCGATTCGAACATCCGGAACATCTTTACGCCCTGGCCCTGCTGCCCGTCCTGGCAGCCCTCTTCTGGCTTTTCCTTCGCTGGCGCAACAGGGCCCTGAACCGCCTTGCCGACGGACAGCTGCTTCCGCAGATAACCGAGGGGCTTTCCCGCCACCGGCGCAGCCTCAATTTCTGGCTGTTTTTCGTCGCAATGCTGTTTCTGGTCATCGCCTGGGCCAATCCTCAATGGGGCACCAAGCGCAAGACCGTGACCCAAAAAGGGCTGGACCTCTTCATCGCCCTCGACATCAGCAACAGCATGCTCTGCGAAGACATTGCCCCCAGCCGCCTGGAGCGCTCAAAACACTTTGCCAGCAACCTGGTAGACAAACTCGCTGGCAACCGCATCGGCCTCATCCTCTTTGCCGGCGATGCCTTCCTGGCCAGCCCCCTCACCACCGACTACGGCGCCCTCCAGAACGAACTGACCACCGCCAGCCCTGAACTGGCCAGCGTGCAAGGCACCGACCTGGCCCAGGCCCTGAAGCTGGCCCGCCTCAGCTTCATCCCCGATGCCGAAACCAACAAGGCCATCATCCTCATTACTGACGGCGAAGACCACGAAGGCCAGGCCGCCGAACAGCTGCGCCTGGCCGCAGAGGAAGGCATGATCGCCTTTACCATCGGTGTGGGCACCAAAGAGGGCGGCCTCATACCCTACAACTTCAACGGCCGCCGCGACTACCTCCGCGACCCCTCCAACGGCCAACCCGTGCGCACCCGCCTGAAAGAGAACCTGCTCCGCCAAATGGCCAAAGACGGCAAAGGCGAATACTTCCACATCCGGGAAGGCGATGCCATCCTGGATGCCCTCAAAGACAAACTGGACCAACTGGAAAAAAGGGAAATGGAAATCCGGGCCTTCAGCGAATACGCCAGCTACTACCAGTACTTCCTGGCCATCGGCCTGCTCCTGCTGATGGTGGAAGTGGCGCTGCCGGTTGGGAGGGTTGTGGAGGATTATGAGGGATTATGAGGTTGTAAGTTGTAGGTTGTAAGTTGTAGGTTGTAGGTTGGCGGGAATACTCTGCACAACTCTATTTTTAACTCTGATAACTCTGTGGTTGGAAAAGTGTAGAGTGTAGGGTGTAGAGTTTGGGGGGCGCTAGCTCTGTGCACCTCCGTGTCAAAACTCTGTGAAACTCTGTGAAATAACTCTGTTCAACTCTGTGGTAAAAGAAGCCTGTCTGCCGCAAGGCAGGGATTATGGATGATTATAGAAGATTATACGGTTTAGCAGAACCAGCTACCAGCTACGAGCCACGAGCCACGAGCTAAATTACACCCCTCAAAGCCTTGCAATCACCGTCTTGTTGCCTTTCACTTTTTGGCCCAGTTCCACTTCGATTTTGGCGTCGAGGGGGAGGAAGAGGTCCACACGGGAGCCGAATTTGATGAAGCCCATATCGGTGCCTTGTTGCACACGGTCACCTTCGTTGAGGTAGTTGACGATGCGCTTGGCCAGGGCACCGGCTATCTGGCGGAGCATGATCTCGTCTTCGCCGTTGTCAATCACCACGGTGGTGCGCTCGTTTTCGGTGCTGGACTTTGGGTGCCAGGCCACCAGGTATTTACCGGGATGGTAGCGGAAGTAGTTCACCGTGCCGCTGATGGGGTTGCGGTTGACGTGAACGTTGGTAGGAGACATGAAAATGGAAACCTGCTTGCGCTTGTCGCCGAAGTATTCGGGCTCGTGGGTTTCTTCGATGACCACCACTTTTCCGTCGGCCGGGGCGTACACCAACCGATCATCGGCCACTTTGATGACCCGGCGTGGGTTGCGAAAAAACTGCAACACCATGAAAAACAAGATGGCAGAAACCACCATCACGGGGGTCATCACCTCTGGAGCCACCCAACGTAGCGAGAGGTTTACAACCGCCAGAAACAGCGCAAGTGTCAACAGAATGCTATGTCCTTCCTTATGAATTGTCATCGTCGAAATCTTTTAACGGCCTGCAAAAATAACAACTGATTCAATAGTTATTCCAACCGGAAAACTTTTATGCCTTCATCGTCGAGCACGAACAGCCTGTCGGAAACAATTCTGACCTGCTTTGGGTTGTGTAGCCCTTCGGGCAATTGCAGGTTTCTGCCTGTGAGCGATTTCAGGTTGAACGACTTCAACTTCCCTTTCTCCAGAAAGTAAAGCTCATCGCCCAACACCTGGCAATCGGAGATGCCTTTCAGCTCCAGCGTTTTGACATACCTGCCAAACACATCGAAGAGCAGCACGCCCTCATTGGGGTCGCAAAGAAAAACGGTCTGGTTCCGCTCGAAAATCCGGACCGGCTTGATGCTACGGCCAAGCTCCAGGCTGAGGTCCGTGCTTTCAAAAAGCACCTGACCATCCTGCTCAATTTTTTTCAACTGAAAAGTGGTGGCATCGTAGGCCCAGAGGCGGTTGTCGCTGGCCATGCCCACCGCCGACACCTGCAAAAGTCCTGCCCTGAACAGGTTGAACTGCCCGGCGGCACTCAGCGTGCGGTCCAACAGGAGCACATTCTGGTAATCCGGAAAGAACAGCATGATGAGCAACGGATTGCTGGCGTCGATGCTGGCGATGCTTCCCAGGGTGCTGTTGGGGTAGGTGAATTGCTGCTGCCCGTCGGGCGTGTACTTCACCACCTCGTTTTGCGAAGAAAGCACATACAGGTTTTGCAGGTTGTCCACGGCAAACAGCTTGTGTTTGCCCGGCAGGGTAAAGAGGGGCTCCTGCGGCGGAGTGCTTTGCAGCATGCTTTGTGCCCCGCCGGAGCAGGCCAGCAGGCAGCACAGGCTAATTGCCAAAGACCCTTGCATCAGCATTTTCAAAAAATTGGACTTGTAGATCTTTGCCATCAAAAACTGCATAAGAGTTGTAAACCAGCCAGTCGCCGAGATTGATGTAACGGCTGTGGCCGTTTTTCAGTGTGTAATCGATGGGCAGGTGCCGGTGGCCAAAAACGAAGTAGTCCACCTCGCTGCGGCTTATTTCATCTTCGCAAAACTGCACCAGCCGTTCTTTTTCCGGCCCCAAAAAGCGCACTTCGGAGGGGTTGCTCATCCGGCTGGTTCCCGAAAAGTAGTTCATCATGCGGATGCCCGTGTTGGGGTGCAGCCTGGCAAAGAGCCATTGGCAAAAAGGATTGCTGAACACCGCTTTGATGAATTTGTAGCCGTGGTCTCCCGGACCCAGACCATCTCCATGGCCAATGAAGAATTTCTTGCCGCCAATCTCCCGGCGGATGGGTTCACGGTACACCGGAATGCCCAATTCTTCCTCCAGGTAGCGAAACATCCACATGTCGTGGTTGCCGGTGAAGAAGTAAATGGGAAGGCCGCCGTCACTCAGCTCGGCCAGCTTCCCCAACAACCTGATGAAGCCCCGGGGCACCACCTTGCTGTACTCGAACCAGTAATCGAACACATCCCCGACGAGGTACAGGCTTTCGGCCTCCGGCGCTATGCCGTCCAGCCAGCGCACGATCAGCCGTTCCCGCTCTTTGCTGGACAAACGCCCCTCCGTGCCGAGGTGGAAGTCGGAGGCAAAAAAGGTTTTCTTCATCGTCAGAAATTAATGGTCATCCGGGGAATTGTACGAAGCGCCGTCAGGGAAGTTTATCCATCACCGTTCCGCAATTCTTGCAGGTGCGGTTTTCTTCGGAACTCATGAAGTCTTCGATGGCTGCTTTGATCTGCGTGCCGATGTCTTTGAGCTCAAAGCCGGCTTCGTAGATCTTCTCGTGGCAGTTTTCGCAGAACCACATCAACTTGTCCACCTCTCCCGGCTTGCGGTAGCGCTCGATGACCAGGCCCACCGTGTCGGCCGGGCGCTGGGGTGAGTGCGGAATGCGGGGTGGCAGCAGGAACATCTCCCCCTCCTTGATGTGAATGTCTTCGGGGGTTCCGTCTTCGTTGATAATCTTCACGGTGATATCCCCTTTCAGTTGGTAAAAGAGCTCCTCACCGTCTTCCCAGTGGTAATCCTTCCGGCCGTTGGGGCCGCCTACCACCATCACGATGTAATCGTCGTTGTCGAGGTAGATCTGTTTGTTGCCCACCGGTGGGCGAAGCAGGTCACGGTTTTCTTCCACCCACTTCATCAGGTTGAATGGTTTGGCTATGGACATATCGCTGGTTGTTTTTGATTGATGTTTTTTTTTGAGGTTTTTGTATGGGGTTTTTACGACTGACAGCACTCCAAGTGCTGTCAGTCGTTGAGTTTTTGAAGGTTTTTATGCCGAGGCACGATTCCTCATCCCTCATCCCTCATCCCTCTTTTGGCGAAGGTAATCAATGTGTCGGACTACTCTGGCCTCAACGGGGCAACAGCAGCATTTTGCCGAAGGAAAAGAAAACGCCCTCCGGAGTTTCGAGCCGCAGCTGGTAAAAGAACGGACCAGCCGGAAGGCCGGCGGGTCTTTGCCATTTGAGCTCATGGCTTCCTTCGGAGAACTTTTCGTCGCAAACATAGGTCACGGTCCGGCCCAGTGCATCCACCAGGGTCAGTTGCACCTGCCCGGCGGCTGGCTGCTGCCAGGTGAAGGTCGTCTCCTCCCCCACCGGGTTCGGGAAGTTGCGCAGCGAAGTAAGCAGCCTTTCTTTTTCAGTGCTGGCAACCGTACAGGTCTGCCCGAAATCGCTGCAATAGGTCCGCTCCGGCAAGGTGCAATCGAGCACAAATGGATTGGGCTTTCCCGACTGGTAAGGGGCTATGGCCCAAGTGCGGTTCCATTCTTTAGCGTCCACAGGGTCCTGAAAATGCCAGGCGCAAAGGGTCTGGCGCTGCACCTCAAAAAAAGTGGGGTCGGCCTGATCGGCCTGGTCGCGGTACATGGTATAGAAGTACATCATGCTGCGGGCCACGTTGCCTTTGTGGTCTTCACGGGGCTCGAAGCGCCCGGCCACCCACTCGCTGTAAGCGTCGATGTTTGCCGAAGGAATGCTGTTCATCTCCTGGTCGAGGTAGTACCAGCGCTCCGTCACCGCATCCGGGATGTCGGCAAAGGGAAAGCTGCCCCTATCGGCATTCACATCGATGCGTGTTGGGTACAGGTGGTGCATATCGCCTTCGGCAAGGCCGGTGGCTCCCATGCTCTTGGGCCAGGTGTGTTCGGTGTTGAGGCCGTCGGGGCCACCGTTCATGTAGGCTGCCTGGGTGGGATCTTCAGCAGGGTCCAGCCAGATGGTGAAGCCCGTGTAAACGCAAGTCAGGCTGTCGTTGTGCTTATCTATTTTCCCGAAGAGGGTATCCCTTGCCATCGCCTGCGGCAACAGGGTTGGGGCTTTGTAGCCTGCCACCAGGCTGTCCACCAGTTCCTGACCGCTCAGCCCGGGATAAACCGGCTGGTGAAATTGCGCCGATGCTACCAGGTTGGCGCAGCCGAGGAGCAGGATCAGGAGGTGCTTTTTGGTTTGCATTGTTGAGGGTTTTTGATTGGTCTTTTGTCGGTTGTTGAGAGAGGTTTAGAGAGGTTTAGAGAGGTTGCGCCCGAGGGCATCTAAACCTGGAACCGTCTGCCGCCCTGTCTACCGCCAGGCCGACTGGCTGTCTGGGATTATATAGGATTATGCGTCTCCGTTCTTCCCTCGAAAGCTTTCGGGGCTCGATTCCTCATTAAAAGAAGGCAAATGTAAAAAAGGAATCCGCTGCACAGCGATTGAACCGTGACAGTGGCAGCTTGTTGACAATCCATTCAAACAACATTCAAAATCCGACCTATGATTACCAGACCCGACACCAGCGAATACGCTCCGTATTACCACACCTACATTTCCAAAGTGCCTGGCGACGATCTGTTGCAGGCACTGGAACAATCCATGAACGAAACCCTGTCGTTTTTCAGGGCCATCCCCTCCGGTAAATGGGAACACCGCTACGCCCCTGACAAATGGACCATCAAAGAGGTGCTCCAACACCTGATCGACGGGGAGCGGGTCTTTGCCTACCGTGCACTGGCCATTGCCAGAGGCGACAAAACCTCCCTGCCCGGATTTGATGAAAATGAATATGCTGCCAATGGAAATGCCAACCAACTGAACCCTGAAGCTCTCCTGGCAGAATATGAATCTGTGCGGAAAGCTACCCTCAGCCTTTTCAGGAACATGAGTGAGGATGCATCAAGAATCATCGGCACCGCCAACAACAATCCGACTTCAGCCCGGGCCCTTGGATTCTGCATTGCCGGCCACGAACAGCACCACCGGGAGGTGGTTGCGGAAAGGTATCTGTGAGGGGTGTTTATGGAGGATTATAGAGGATTATAGAGGATTATAGAGGATTATAGAGGGTTATGGTGGATTATACCTTCCAGTTCCTCTCCCGATGGATGTTGGCATCAGTTCCTCGGTTTTTCCAGCGGCCAGAGGCCGCAACTTCGATTCGTCAACGAGCACAGCTCGTGACGAGCAAGTCCGGGGATTTTGGCTCGGCTCAATTCCTCCCACGTTGGTTCCGGACAGAGTCCGGAACCCCCATCTTGTCGGACTCTGTCCGACCTTTGTTCAGAATGAAAAACATCTTTCGATGAGGATAACACTTTTTGCAGTCCACTCAGTTCCTCAAATCCTCGATTCTTCAGTTCCTCGATTCCTCAATTTCCACATCAAGAAGTCGCCCAGGCAACCCCTACTTCCTCAAACGGGATGCAGCCCTTGTAGTCACCGGGAACGGGGTCGTACTTCAGCACTTCGGTGGCACCGACTTCTGAGGTGAAAAAGCCGAGGGTGGTCAGTTCTTTCATCATTCTCCAGAAATGGGGGCCGTCCTGCCGGTTTTCACCGAAAGCTTCTTCGTCGTATTTCGTCAGAAGGGCATCCATCTGGTCGGGCTTAAGCGCAACGAAGGATTTGCCGTATTCGCTTTTCGCATCGGCCTCCACTCGCTGTACCCCTTCCCGGAACATCTTCTTCTCCGGTTCCTGGTAGAACTCGGCCATCATGGTGTCGATGAATCCGTGCACGCCGGCATCGATGGCGCCCGGCGTATCCGTCTTCGGGAATATCCGCTCGGCCATCTGTTTTACGATCTCACCTTCTTCGGCACTGAAAAATGCCGGTGTCCAGCCGTCAGCCGGTACCGGATCGGCAGTGCATCCGTTCAAGATCCCCAGCATTGCCGAGGCTGAAATGGTTCCGCCCATCAGTATGGCGGTACGTTTGATTGCGTCTCTGCGGTTCATGTTTTATCGTTTATGTTGCTGCGCAACGTTTAGGTTGCAGAGCAGCGTTTAAATGCCTTTGGCAGGTTTAGGGCCCTGCGGGCAGTTTAAATGCCTTTGGCAGGTTAAGGCCCTGCGGGCAGTTTAAAGCCCTGTGGGCGGTTTAAATGCCTTCGGCAGGTTTAGTGCCTTCGGCAGATTTAGAAAAATGGTTCAATTTCTTTTCAACTGTGCCATGCGCAACCGCTGAAGTTTGGCTGCGATTTCATCGATCATCACTCTGAACTCAGTCAATTTTTCGGAATTTATATAGCCAAGCTCCAACATGATAATCAATTGGTTCAATAGCTCCATCAAACTACTGAAAGACATCTCAGTGTATCTGGCCTGTTCTTTACCTGATTGCCTGGAACACCCTTCGGCTAAATTTGATGCAACTGAGACTGCCGCTCTTTGAATTTGACTTGAAAGCCCAAACCTTTCGATTTGAGGCAAGGCAGCTGTCACTCTGTAAATCAGTACAACAAGGTCTTTGGCCTTTTGCCAGACCTCGAGCTTTTCAAAAGCATAAGTTCTCATAGGTTTTGGGTTGAAATAAACATTGCGAAGCAATTTAAACATCGCAAAGCGATCTAAACATTGCGAAGCAATTTAAACATCGCAAAGCGATCTAAACATTGCGAAGCAATTTAAACATTGCAAAGCAATCTAAACATCGCCCCAGCGATCTAAACATTGCGAAGCAATTTAAACAATCACAGGTTCTGTCGCTTCAATTCCTCCACCGCATAATTGGCTGCCCGGGCCGTCAGGGCCATGTAGGTCAATGAGGGGTTTTGGCAGGCGGCGGAGGTCATGCAGGCACCGTCGGTGATGAAAATATTTTTCACGTCGTGCATCTGGTTCCACTCATTGAGGACGCTGGTTTTGGGATCGCGGCCCATACGGGCAGTCCCCATTTCGTGGATGCCGAGGCCTGGGGCATAGTCGGCTTCGTAGCCGTGAACGTCTTTCAGTCCGGCAGCTTCCAGTATTTCGATGGCAGCTTCCTGCATGTCTTTTCGCATGTTCAGTTCGTTTTCACGCAACTTCACATCCATGGTCAGGGTGGGCATTCCGTATTTGTCGAGTACATCTTTGTTGAGGGTGACCCGGTTGTCGGGATGCGGCAGCATTTCACCGAAGGCGGTAATGCCCATGCGCCATTGACCGGGCTCACGGAGGGTCTCCTTGAATCCCTTTCCGAAGCCCAGCTCGGCCACCAGGCGGCTCCACCCCTCCCGACTGGCACCGCCCTGGTAGCCGTAGCCGCGCAAGAATTCCTTTTTACGTGTGGCGGCATCGCCGAGGTTGCGGAAGCGAGGTATGTAGATGCCGTTGGCACGACGGCCGGAGTAATAGCGGTCTTCGAATCCTTCGGAGACACCCGAGGCGCCCACCTTGAAGTGGTGGTCCATCACGTTGCGGCCGAGCTGGTCGCTGCTGTTGCCGAGACCAGTGGGGAATTGCTCGTTAGCGGAGTTGAACAGGATCCAGGTGGTGTTCAGTGCCGAGGCATTGACGAAGATGATCTTCGAATAGAACTCCATCTCCTGGCGGGTTTCGGCGTCCATGATGCGCACGCCTTTGGCCTTTTTGGTTTCCGGATCGTAGATGATGGAGTGCACGATGGAGTTGGGGCGCAGGGTCATGTTTCCCGTCAGTTCGGCGGCTTTCAGCGTGGCGGCATTGCTGCTGAAATAGCCACCGTAAGGGCAGCCCCTCATGCAGAGGTTGCGGAACTGGCACTTGCCTCGCCCCAGCTTTTTCTGCAGGTCGGTGGGGCTGGTCAGGTGGGCCGTCCGGCCAATGGTAATCTTCCGGTCTTTGAATTTGGCTTCCACTTTTTCTTTCACATCCAGCTCCACGCAGTTCATCTCCATGGGTGGCTGAAATTTGCCGTCGGGCAATTGCGGAAGGCCCTCGTTCTGCCCGCTGACCCCTATGAACTCCTCCACGTAGTCGTACCAGGGAGCAATGTCCTTGTAGCGGATGGGCCAGTCCACGCCGATGCCTTCTTTGGCGTTGGCCTCGAAGTCGAGGTCGCTGAGGCGGTAGCTCTGGCGGCCCCAGACGATGGAGCGGCCACCCACGTGGTAGCCCCTGATCCAGTCGAAGCGGCTCACTTCGGTGTAGGGGAATTCATCGTCTTTCACGAACCAGTGTTTCCAGCCCTGACGAACAGTATAGCCCGTGCGGTTCTGTTTCTGGTAGTGCTTTTCAATCTCCTCCGGCGGCACCTTGTCGCGGTATTTCAGGTCCCAGGGATTGAAGTTCATGGTGGGATAGTCCGTGATGTGTTTGACCATGCGGCCCCGTTCCAGCACCAGGGTTTTCAGGCCTTTTTCTGTCAGTTCCTTGGCGGCCCAGCCCCCGCTGATGCCACTGCCTATTACGATGGCGTCATAGGTGTTTTCCTGTTGCCATTTGCCGTTGATGTTGCTCATTGCCGTTTCATACATTTTGGGATGCTGCCTTCGCCCCTGCGGGGCAATGGTGGAGCCATCCAGGTTACCAACTTGTTGTTTTGCTGTACCGGCCTGATGACCGGATTGATTGGATTATTTCGGGCAGGGCGAAGCGCCAAGGTAGAAACCCTGTTTTTCAGAAAAAAATTTTTGCGGGATTATGTTTGGCAGTTGACAGCACACGACGAAGATAAGCAGGGCATTCCCCCTGAAATTTTACAGACGTTTTTGCACTGCCGTAAAAGCATTCTCCCGATCATCAGATTTTCCGAAGGAGAATCTCATGTTCTGAAACAGCAATAAAAAAATCCCGGACCAGCCTCTGCCGATCCGGGATTTTCAGCTTTCACAAGCCCCTGCCCTATTTCATCAGCGTCACGTCCCCTTCGAAGAGTTCTGTGGTGCCGTCAATGAAACGCACTTTGGCGAACCAGGTGAACACGGCAGGGTCCAATGGCTTTCCCCGGAAGGTGCCATCCCATCCTACCGCAGGGTCATTGGGGTCAAAATCATTGTAGATGTAAACTACTGCGCCCCAGCGGTCAAAGACTTTGAATTGTTCAATGCGCTCCACCTGGTTGCCGGGGTAAAGCCTGAACACGTCGTTTGTGCCATCTCCGTTGGGCGAGAAGGCGTTGGGCACATAGAGGAACTTGTCCTTTTTGACGAAAATGGTCAGGTCATCGCTGTCGGAACAGCCGTTGCTCTCGATGGTCACCGTGAAGGTGGTGGTCTGAATGGGTGTAGCCACCGGATCGAGGCATCCTTTGCAGCTCAGCAGAGAATCCGGTTCCCAAACGATGTTGTCGAGGCTGTCCGGCGGAATGCTGATGATGGCCTCCAGTTGGGCAGAGTCGCCCAGGTGGATGATGTTGTCACCTTCCAGGTAGGCCACCAGGTCCACGGCCACCTGCGGCGGCTCGTTGATGTCCAGTGTCAGCGTCGCTTCGCAACCGTTCACATCCAGCACCGTCAGGTTGTAAACTCCGGGTGTCAGGAAGAGGAACTCCCCGTTTTCGCTGAAAGGACTGCCGTTCAGCGAATAGAAGTACGGCGGTTCACCTCCTGTCACTGAAGTCACCGTGATGGCACCGTCGTTTTCACCAAAACAGCTGATGGGCGACAGGCTCACCTCCGGCATGGGCAGTTCCTGGCTGCCTTCTATCACCACCTGATCGGTGGCAACACAGCCGTATTGATCATCGGTAATGGTCAGGGTGTAGGTGCCCGGAACGCTGACCGTTGGGTGCAGGATGGTGGAATCCGCCGGGAAAGGCCCACCGCTGAAATCCCAGTCGATGCTGTAACCCGGGCCGGTGGTTGACGCAGCTCCACCCAGCTGGGCGGAAGTTTCGCCTTCCTTGCAGGTCAGCTGGTCGTCGTTGCCGGCATCGGCGATGGGTGGTTCCACAATGAGCACATCCGTGCTGGCCTGGTAGGTGCAGTTGGCTTGCTGATAAGTGAAGGTCACCGTATGCGTTCCGGAACCGGCCGCAGCCGGGTCGAAAGTTCCGTTGTTGGCATCCGTAATGCCCGTACCGCTCCAGGTGCCGGTGGCGGGCTGTCCATCGGCGGTTGCAGCCAGGTTGAATGGCGTTGCCGAAGGATCGAAACACATCGGCTGTACCGGCTCGATCTGCAAATCCACGGGCGGGCAGTCGATGGCTTCACAGGTTTGGGTGGCGGATGTGGACGGGCAGGAAGTGGCGCTGTTGGCGATCACTTCTATCGTCACAAACTCACCGGGCTGCAGGCCACTGATCTGGTAACTGGTGTTGGTCACTTGCGTTCCTGCCGGGCCGCTGAGCACGTTCACCGTGTAATCCTGCGCTCCCGCCACGTCGTTCCAGGCGAAGGTCACAGAACCAGTGGTGGAGTTGACGCAGTTGATGACCGGCGTGGCCAGGGTATCTTCAATCTGCAAGTTCAGTTCGTACAATTTTGAGGCGCAACCGTTCTCTTCAACGGTAAGGCCGATGGTCTCCTGCCCGGCACCCGGCCAGCTGAGGCTGTAAGGACCGGCGCCACTGCCGCTCATGACGGTAGCGTTGCCAAAGTCCCAGTTGAATGTGGCATTGGCGCCAGCCGAACCTGAATAAGTCACAGTGGAAAAATCCGTGCGGCAGATGACAGTATCCGTCGTAAAGAATGCCGTCGGCTCTTCGTAAACGTTGATGGTCGTTGAGGCGGTGAATGTGCAACCATCCTCCACAAAAGTATAGGTGACGGTGTGGTTCCCGAATCCGGCATCGAAAGCATCGAAGGTGCCGGCAGCAGCATCCACTATGCCGGGGCCGCTCCAGGTGCCCGTGCCTGTGCCGGCGCTGCCGGTTACAGTGGCTGTCAGGTTGAATGGCGCCAGGTTGCCGAGGCAGATATCCTGGACAGAATCTATTTCAATGCTTACAGGCGGGCAGTCCATCGCTACGCAACTCTGCACCACCGAAACCGGCGGGCAGGGGCCGTTGCTGCTGACGGTCAGTTCCAGTGTAACGGTATCACCCGGCGTGAGGCCGCTGAAAAGGTATTGGTTGGGATTGAAAATGCCGTTGGGGCCTTGCAGCACCACCGCCTGGTAGTTGTCCGCTCCTGGCACATCCGTCCAGGTCATGGTGACGCTGGTGGTGGTGGAAGCGCAGTTGAGCGCCGGAGCCACCAATGGCAGCTCATTTTGCACCGTCAGCTCAAAGGTATCGGAAACGCAACCCTGGATATTCTCCACCCACAGGCTGACAGTTTGTTGTCCGGTATCGCTCCAGACCACCTGCTGCGGGCCGGCACCCGTGCCGGGCTGGGCTGAGCCCGTTCCAAAATCCCAGTGGTAGATCAGTGCGGGATCGATGGTGCCGGTGTAGGTCAACGTAGCCGTATCGCCCATGCAGATGACGGAGGAAGCCGTGAACGAGGCCTCCGGCACATCGGTCACCGTCACGTCCTGGCTGGCGGTGAAGGTGCAGTTGTTTTCTTCGTAAACAACGGACACCAGGTTGTTGCCCGCCAGGGCGATGGAAGGATCAAAAGTGCCGCTGAGCGTATCGGTGATTGCCGCTCCTGACCAAACGATGCTTCCTCCACCCATTCCTCCGGTGATGTTCACCGTGAGGTCAAATGGCTGTGAATTGGCATCCCGGCAGATTGCGACGGGAGGAATATCCACGGTAACATTGGGGCAATCCTCGGCCACACAATCCAGCGTGGCGAAACTGCTGCCGCAGGCACCTGCACCAATGGCCTCCACTTCTATGCTCACGTTTTCACCGGGTGTGAGGCCGCTGATGAGCACGGAAGTGTCTGTCTGACTGACGGCCGCCTGGCCGCTGGTGATGGTGTAGTTGTAGCCGGTGGCACCGGTTACCTGCTGCCAGGTGAATTCAACGGTGGTCGTGGTGGTATTGCAATTGATCTGCGGTTGTGGAAGGTAATCCTCCACCACCACGGGCATGGTTGTCGTGTCTGAAGCACAGGCGTTTTCTTCCACCACCAGGCTCAGGGTGTAGTTGCCGGGCGTGGCCCAGCTTACCGTGTGAGGTCCGGGGCCTGTGCCGGGATTGGCTGTTCCGCCCCCGAAATCCCAGCTGAAGCTTGCCCCGTTGCCGGCACCGCCGGTATAGGTCACCGTGGCAGTGGCGTCGAAACAGATGCTGTCGGAAACGGTGAAAGCAGAGGATGGTACCGGATAGACGTAGATGGTGGTGGAGGCATTGTATTGGCACATGCCCTCCGAATAAGTTACCGTGATGTTGTTGGCTCCTGTATTGGCGCTGGATGGGGTGAACACTCCCGTCAGCGGATTCACCGCCGGGGAGCCGCCCCAGATGTAGGTTCCACCGCCGGCACCTCCGGTTGCTGTCGCCGTCAGTGTGACGGGTTGTGTGTTGGCATCCCGGCAGATTTGCGGAACGGGATCGATGCTCACCGTTACCGAAGGACAGTCCTGTGCGCTACAGGTGATCTGCTGGCTTACATTGCCGCAGGCATTTGCGGAAACCGCTTCCACCGCAATGGTCACCTGTTCCAGGGGTATCAGGCCGCTCACCATGTAAGTGGTGTCGTTAAGGGCCGAGCCAGCTTGTCCGGTGTTTACGGTCACGTTGTAACCGGTGGCTCCGGGCACACTGTTCCAGGTAAAGGTGATGGAGCTGTTGGTAGGCTGGCAATTGACGACGGGTGGACTGAGCGTTGGTTCCACCAGCACCTCAAAGGTATCGGGTAAGGAAACGCAGCCGAAACTGTCCTGCACGGTGAGCAAAACGTTTTTGGTGCCGGAGGTGGGCCAATCCACTGTGTGGGGCCCAGGGCCGGTACCGGGTGTGGCGCTGCCGCCATCGAAATTCCAGGTGTAAATCAGGGTGGTATCCCCGTTGCCGGAGGCGATGGTGGCCAAAGAATCAATGCACACAACGGTGTCGCCAGTTATCATCGCCTGCGGCAATGCCCCTACCGTGACCGTTACACTGTCCACATCGGAACAGTTACCGGATTCGGCAAAGACGTAATAGGTGGTCGTACTGCCAGGTGCAACGGTGGTGGCGGGCAGTTCGTTGCCGGGCCCCGGCGGCAGGGCGCTGTGGAAGGTGATGGTAGCACCGCTGTTGTTGAGGTCCACAATGTCAAGGGTGTCCAGGTCGATGGAATCCCCTAAACAAACAAAGGGGGTGCTGTTCACCTGGAGGTCAGGCCCGGAATTATCTTCGGTAACCTCCACCGTTGCACTGGCTGTGCAGGGCGGGTTGACGTTGTTGTTGATGATGTTGAGCGTATAGGTTCCGGGGAGCGACACCGTGATTACCGGATCAGAACTGTTCAGTCCACCCGGCCCGAGCCACTGGTAATCGGCATTGGCCGGAACGGACGAAGAACCATCCAGTGTTACGGAAGGATTGGTACAACTTAGTTGGGGAGGATTGGGCGGATCGATGACCGCACTGGTGGGTATCTCATTCAGTGTCAGCAGAACGGTGCTGTCGCAGCCCTGGTAACTAATGTAATTGACCACGTGCGGGCCCGGGCCACAATACTGCTGGTTGTTGATAGTAACGCAATCACCCTGGCAAACATCCATGCTGGCATTGGTGGGCGGAATGATGATGGGCACGATGATAACATTGACCACCGAATCACATCCCAGCCAGCTTTGCAGGGTGATGGTGGTTGAGTTACAAACCACCTGCCCGCCAACTTCAATGCATTCCCCAGAGCACAGCATGGTGTCAAGAATTGTGGGTGGCACCGGAGGCCCGATGATCACGTCCACGCAATCGTCACTGAAATCACCGCAGAAAGGAGCGGTGGTACTTTCCAGCAAAGCCTTGGCCGTCGGATAATCCATCCCAATCAAAGAGGGAAGCAGGCCCACCTGCGATATCAAATAGGAAAGCCCGCAGACCTGGTAGGTGCCTGGTGGCTGGGTGGTCAGGTCAGCGCTGGGATTGACAGCAACAATGATATTGTTTTGGGTGATGGCATAGGCATAGGCATATTCTCCCGGATTGGGAGGTATGGCCGGCGGCGCATAATTAGGCGGTAGGCTGAGGTTCAGGTCGGGATCCCCTACACAACCCATCACCATGGGTGCATCCAGGCTGCCGCCATCGGCTTCGCAAACGGTGCAGACCAGCGTTCCGCAGGCAAAGGTCAGCGTGAAGTTGTCCAGCGTTCCGACGTCGTTGGAACAGATGTCGTTGATGGTGAGGGTCCAGGTTCCGTTGGCCGGCTGGCCGGGTATATTGAAATCGTTGAGATCGCAGTTGGGAGCTTGCTGGGCACCGGTTACAGGGTCGGTCACACCACCACAAGGCATGGTCCAGATGCCTGTAAGGCAACAGGTTCCGCTTTGGCAGGGCCCTGTGTTGCACATGTACTCGGTGTTGTTGGTCAGTGGGTTGCCGGTGCCCGGCACAATGCACACATCCACATTGTCATTCTGGTTGCCGCAGCCTCCGAAGTTGTTGTTCACATCGGCCATCACCATGTAGTTCACTCCGCTGGGAGAGGTGAGGGTGACCGCCAGGTCGCCCACCCAGGTGTGGGTGATCTGAAAACAAACAGAGGTGAGCGGGCAGGCGCCCAGGTCATTGGCGCCATTGACGGTTACGTCGAGGGTACCCTGAAAGGTGCCATTGTCCTGAATGGGAACCGGACAGTTTCCGGTATTCAGGCAGTCACATGGTTGGGCGCCCAGGCTGAGACTGAGTACGACAACGAAAGAGAGGGTGGCGAATAGTCTGAAAATCATTCGTTGAATACGTTGATGTTTGAATTCCTGTGTTTCGTTTCAGCTATGAGTGAATTCAAAATTTTTACTTGACCTTCCCGGCTTATCAAGCTATGCTGTAATCGGAAAAGGACTGAAATCAAGGGTGATAGACGCTGTTTATTGCATAGCTTATTTTCGTTATTCCAGACAAAAGGAAGCTATGCTGGCTTTGTGCCATTGGGTTCGTGAGATTTTTCAAGCATTGTGCAAGGAAGGGACCTGCCAGGTTGTTTTCTGTTAAATGTGGTAATGAGGGGTTGTTGTTCTACTTAATCAGTCAACCTGATGAAGAAATGTCCTGGACAAAATCTTTGGCACCCAGTGGCTTTTGGCTCATGCCCAAAAAACAAGCCAAAGGATGATAGTAGTCTCTAATGTATGGCCAATAGCTAACAATCAGGAACAAACAAGGTGCTTTCACGAAATTTTCTATCGGCACAGGCTGCAAAGAAAAAGCTGTACACTCAAAGATGTGCGTACAGCCGTAAAGAAAGTTTACAGTTACCCTATTTACTCGAGCTTTCTATCTCATTAATCCTGAACAGCCTTTTGGCTTTTGAAAACCGCTCTTTCCATTTCGAGTGCTTTGGGGAAAAGCAGGAAATTTTCCAGGTGGACGTGCCTGTGTAAGTCCTCTTCAAATTCTTTCAGTTCGGAAAACAAAAGGCGCCAGGTGGTGCATGCCTCCTCCGGTGGGGTGTAGTCGTTGGTCAGTTCCCTTATTTCTGCCATCAAGTCGCCAGCGTGTTCGTGCTCGTTTTCCATTTCCCGAATGGGATTGGAAATAAATTCCTCTTCAGGCAACTGAAAAGACTCACCAGCATCAAAGCACTTCTGCACTTTTTCCACGAAGGGAAAGAGGATGTGCTCTTCTTTGATCATGTGCGCGATGAGATCTTCCGCCACGAGCTTCCACTTTTCAGCAATGACCTCGAGTTCAGGGTACAAATCGCCATGACGCAATGCGACCTTCTCAGTGTGAGCCGTAATGCCTGGCAGTTTCTGACGAACGTAAGTGTGGTGGGCAGCTTTGATGTAATTGCATAGTTCAATGGGACTGAGTTTTCCGAAGTCAATTTTTGACTGCCCGTTTTTCTTCATCTCTGTTCCCAGTTCTTCCAGCACCACCTCCAATTCAACGCCCTGTTGTATGCAGGCTTCTTCCAGGGTTCTTTTACCCCGGCAACAGAAATCGAGCTTGTATTTTTCAAAAACATCGGCAATGCCAGGTTTCAGCAATACCAGCGCTGCAAGTTTTTGGTCTTTGAGTTCTTTCATCGAAATGTGTTTTCAATAATTGTCTGTTTCTCGCTCCCGGCCGCAAATTATCAGCTGCCAGCAGCGAAGCCACTGACCTTGGTCATCCATCAGCTTTTTGACAAAAAGCCAACGTGCAGCCCACATTCAGTTTTGAATTTGCTGTTCCAGCGCCCGGCACGGCCCTGGGCCTTTTTGGTGCAATGGATACAACCCACCGAGCCATACCCTTCCAGTTCAAGCGGATGCGGAGGCAGGGCATTGTGGTTCCGGTAGTTTTCGTATTTCGCTTCCGACCAGTCAATGAATGGGTGAAACTTCAGGAGCCCTTCCACCGATGGATCGGGCCTGAACACTTTCCAGTTGTTTCGCACACGGTTTTGAAAGCCCATCAGTCCTGAAATCCAGACCTTGTAGCACTTCTTCAAAGGCTCGAGTGGAGCCACTTTGTTGAGGTAACAGCACACATTGGGAGTGGTGGTCCACATTTGTGAGGACACGCACAGGTCTTTAAGATCTTCAGAAGGAGCAACCTCCACCACGTTCAAACCGAACATGGTGGATAGCTGCGCTTTGTACTCGAGTGTTTCAGGGAAATGAAAACGGGTGTTGATGAAATAGACTTTTATACCGGGTTTTATCCGGCTCAGGTGGTGGAGTAAAGTGGCAGAATGAATGCCGAACGAAGAGGTAACGAGGACTTCTTCTTCCGGCACTATTTCAAACAGCCGGGCCAGCCTTTCTTCTGCAGAGAGTTTTTCAAAGTCTTTGTTCATTCCTTCTACCAGGGAAAGCCCCTGCAAGCTCATCAGGTCCATAGTTGCTCAGGTTACTTTTGGTCCAGGTATTTCTCAGCGAATGAAGCCACTTTGAAAAACTGAACAGGGCAAACGCCCCGTTCAGCCAGGTATCCAAAGTGAAGTACGAATTCTTACAGTTTTACCAGTTGTTGCGAGCCCACCTTGCCGTTCATCCGGATGGATAACTGGTAATTGCCCGAAGGCAAATCATAAGGCAGGCTGAGTGATACGATGTTGTTCCCTGCACTCAGAGAAAGTTCTTTTTGCAGGATCGTCTGTCCGGTCAGGCTGGTGATCTCCAGCCTGGCATTGGTTGCATTTAGCGCAGCCACCCTTACAGAGAACTGACTCATGACCGGGTTCGGATAAACGGCGAAGGAGAGCAGGTCTTCATTCAGCCGTTCAAAGGCCGGCGTCAATGGCTGGGCCACGAATACCTCATCCTGGATGATGGTGATGGGCGTATTCCTCCTGATCACATCTGCCAGGCGGGTGTTTTTGATCCACTCTTTCTCTTCGGGAGTCAGCCAGGGGTCGTTTTCGTAATAGAAGCGGTCACCATCACGCAGGGCCATGAATTGCTGCTTGATGATGGTCATGGCCGTTTCGCCAAACAGTGCATCGTCCATGTGGTCTTCGGAGAGGATGCCCACCCAGGGGTCGATGTTGTTGACGTCACCGTAAAGAAACTCGAGGGTTTCGGCCATCAGCGGGTCAGAGGTGATTTCATCGAAAGAAGTAACGGGCAGCAATCCGAAATCCTGACGCATGGTGTTGTAATCGGGCAGTCCCCGGTCACGCCCCCGCTGCATGTTGATGGCAGCCAGATCAAGTCCGCCGGCACCGGGATGTCCGAACAGGAAGTTGCGCAGGTCGTCAACCACCTTGCAGTCAAAATCCTGCTCTACCACCGTGGCCATGCCGATGAGGTAGGGTTCCGGTCCTCCCACTTCCGTGGTGGCGGAGGGGTTGAAGAAAGCATCTCTCAAAAGAATATCGCCTTCGGGCAAATAATTGCCTTCATTGTCCATGCGCACCAGCAGGCTGTTGATGGTGGTGTGGCCGTAGCGGTAAGCAGCGGTGTTGAAAGCATTGGTGATGCCGGGGTTGATTTGGTAATTGTAGCCGTTGTAAGGCGGTACTGCCATGCCCAATGCCGGCAGCCATTCTTCGTAAACAATGGCCTGCAACTGACCACCTACCAGCTTTCGGGCATGCTGGTAGAGCTGTTCATCATCCCATTCGGGATGCTGGGCGGCCAGCTCGTCGCAAAGGCGGTTGTGCTCCCGCACAAACAGGGTGTGCATGGCCGTGAGGAAGGGATTCTCATTGGCCCTCACATCACCGGCAACGAAGTACTTCGCATTTGGCAAAGGCATGGCCATTGGTGGAGCTGAAGGATCAACGGGACTGTCGTACTCGCCGGTGAGGGTGTTCCAGGGCAGCAGATTGCCGGCAGAGGTCTTCAGCTTGCCACCGCTGAAAGTGCGCAACCAGGTTGCACGCTGCGGGTCAGAGCCATAAACCGCCGATGCATCGATGAATGCGGTTATCTCATTGGTGTATTTCCTCGGATTGTCGGTGCCGGTACCACTTGTAGGGTCATAGGCAGAACGGTGCATGGGTATCTTCACAGCCCCAGTCCCGGCAGGGTCGAAATACATGTCGAAAGGCGGCACTTCTATGTCAAAGCTCTCATCCGGGTTGTCAGGTGACAAGGTGATGTCGTGGTCGATGAACTGGCCCCATGCCCAGGCATAGGCACTGAGGGTTCTGGAATCATTCACAAGGTTGGTCTGACTGAAAAGCATGTTGCTGACCAGGCGGGGATTGGGACGTGCAGGGCCTGCCGGTGCCGATATGCCGTCGCTGAATCCAATGGTCTGCGTCAATACATGCGTGCCTACAGCACCAAAATCAGGAAACACAAGGTTGTTGCCCGTTCCATCGATGGTGCGGTACTCCTGGGCATTCAAAACACCCAGGGCGAGAAGTGTAAGGATTGGAAGAAGTGTAAAAGTTTTCATGAGAACATTCGTCGTTTATTTGGTTTTGAATACACACTACCCCCATCGGGGGGCGCATGAGATTAATTGCCGTTGAGAGGAGTTGAGAGAAGTTGAGAGGGGTTGAGAGAAGTTGAAGTTCCTCAATTAGTTGGCCGAACATCCAAACCTCTCCAAACCTCTCTCAACTCTTCTAAACCTCTCTCAACAATTCACAGCACTTCATTCAGTGCATGCGGTTTCTGGAATGGGGTGATGGTTGCAATAGTCGTTTTAAGAGTATTTTATCTTTAATTGGGGTAAAAAAAATGTCAGGGCTTAATGCGAAGGCGCTCATCAGAAACCTTTTTTCCCAACTCAGCCAAGGTCGTTTCCTCGAATTCTTCTCGAAGAGCAGCTTTGGCATCCTTCCAGAAATCATGAACCGGGCAAGGGTCAAACTCTCCGCAACCTGGCAATCCGAGTAAACAGGTATTGAAGAACTCAGGCCCTTCCAATACATCCACGATTTCAATGACTTTGATCTCCTGAGGAGGCCTGGCCAGCTTGATGCCCCCGTTGGGGCCCCGGTAAGATTCCAGGATGCCGGCCTGGGTGAGTTGCTGAAATATCTTGGTCAGAAAATGAAATGAAATATCCAACGACCGAGACAATTCACCAATGTTTACGAATCCGATGTCGCCTTTGTGAGCCACGACATAGGTGAGTGCCCTGAGGGCATAAACACTGCCTTTTGATAGTACTTTCACGTTGGATAAACTGGTTTGAGACTTTCGAGTCTCAAAAAACGTGCATTTTTTCCGATCCGCAAAATTTTTATTTGAAATGTTTTCGCCCGGGCCTGCTCACTGGCTGTTCAGCGCCCATTCGTATTCGAGGTATCTGACCTTGGCATTGGGCTTGATTTTCACCTTGGAATAGCGGTTCAGAAAGGTAATCAGATCACCAAAATCCTGGGCATACCACTCGAAAATTTTACTGACCTGGATGGCCGCAGGGCTGATTTTATTGTATGCGGGATTGTTGATGAAAGCACGCGCCTGCTTTTCGAAATTGCTTTCCAGGTTTTGAGCGGCCCAGGCCTGGTTGAGCAATGGCGGGCAGGATTTCGCTGCGCAATTGACGGCAAAATGGATGCGGGCATCTTTGAATTTCGGCCGGAGGATGCCGTTTTCAATCTCGTCGAGGCTGTAGGTCTTGCTGCCCAGCTTGATCCAGCGCACCTTCCAGGGTTGCCCTCCGTGAAGATCAGTGATGCTCTTTACGGGGTAGTTGTCGAGGATCAGTTTCACCGTAAAGGCATTGTAGGCATTGATCCAGTAGGCCATTTCCTCCGCCCTTGACCAACCGGCCTGCGGTGGATTTTTCGACAGCAGGTCGAGGTATTCGTTCAGCCTGTTCATGTCCTTCTTCAATCCGGCGTAGTTCACCCTCCCGGCGCTGTTGACGTATTTGCGCAGCAACTCATCCCAGATGGCATGCGACGGAGCAGCGGCAACAACCGGCTTTTCTTCCAGGACCTCTTCCTTTTCAGCTTCCTTAACGGTGGGAGTGGGCCGGGGGTCCTGATGGGGTTCTTCTATCACCGGCTCTTCCGGCTGAGCCTCAACGGGTTCTTTTGGCGTTTCTTCCACTTCCTTCGGCAAATCAGGCTGCTCCTGGCCTTTCTTTTCACTAACTGTCGGGGCCACCTCTTCTTTTTCTTTCACCACTTCCGTGGCAACACCGGTCTCGGGTTCTGTGGCAACATCAGCCTGATCAACTACCGGAACAGCCTCGGCAGTGGCAGTCTGCTCAGCACCGGACTGCCCGGCACCGGAAGCGGTTTCACCGTTGCCGCAGGCGAAGGAAAAAGAAACGAGTAACAGGATGAGAATTGAATAGTGGCGCATTGGTTGAGGATTATTAGGATTATAGAGGATTATGGGGATTATAGAGGTTGTTGTCGGTTGTCGGTTGTCGGTTGCCGGTTAGCAGGAATACTCTATTCAACTCTGTTTTCAACTCCGACAACTCTGTGGTTTAAAAAGTTTAGAGTGTAGAGTGTAGGGTTTAGAGTTTGGGGGGCTAGCTCCGTGAAACTCCGTGAAAAAACTCCGTGGAATTCCGTGTAATAACTCTGTTTAACTCTGTGGTTTAAAAGTTTAGAGTGTAGAGTGTAGGGTTTAGAGTTTGGGGGGCTAGCTCCGTGAAACTCCGTGAAAAAACTCCGTGGAACTCCGTGTAAAACTCTGTTTAACTCTGTGGTTTAAAAGTTTAGAGTTTAGAGTGTAGGGTTTAGAGTTTGGGGGGGCTAGCTCCGTGAAACTCCGTGAATCTCCGTGAAAAAACTCCGTGTAACTCCGTGTAAAACTCTGTTTAACTCTGTGGTAAAAAAGAAAAGAGTTTAGCAGAATCAACTACGAGCTACGAGCCATGAGCCACTCCGTAACGCCCGTCACGCCCGTCACGATCACTAAAACTCCGGAACGAAATTGCAGAAACTTTGGTTTTGCCGAAGGGCAATGGGGTTGTGAAGAAGACATTTTACCAAAGAATTGTTCCGAAGAAAAAACTGCCGACGGCAATGGATGCGACCAACCTTCTTTGGCTGCCAATGCACGGTACAGTAGTTTTGCCGACGAATAAAAACAAAATTGAGCCTGGGGAATGGTTGAGAGAGGTTGAGAGAAATTTAGAGAGGTTTGAGTGATCATCAGCCGGGTTCGGAAAGGATTTCAACCGCATGAGTGTAGTCGTAGAGGAATTGACGAAAGTTTACGGAAGCCAGAAGGCCGTTGACGGGATCAGCTTCAAGGCCGACAAGGGTGAGGTGCTGGGTTTTCTGGGGCCAAACGGTGCCGGAAAAAGCACCACCATGAAAATCCTGACCTGCTTCATTCCGCAGACCTCCGGCAAAGCCAGCGTCTGCGGCTACGACGTGGAAGCAGATTCACTGGAAGTGCGCAAACGCATCGGTTACCTGCCCGAACACAACCCGCTCTACAAAGAACTTTACGTCAGGGAATACCTCGAATTCATCGCCCGGCTGCACCGCCTTGCCAAACCTCGCCAGCGAATTGATGAGATGATCGAAATGACCGGGTTGGAGCGGGAGCAACGCAAACACATCGGTGAGCTGTCAAAAGGTTACCGCCAGCGGGTGGGACTGGCGCAGGCCATGCTCCACAATCCCGACGTACTCATCCTCGACGAGCCCACCAGCGGCCTCGACCCCAACCAACTGGTGGAAATCCGCCAACTGATCAAAAACCTGGGCCGGGAAAAAACCGTCATCTTTTCCACCCACATCATGCAAGAGGTGCAAGCCCTCTGCGACCGGGTCATCATCATCAACCGGGGCCGCATCGTAGCCGACGACCCCATCGATCAGCTCTCCAACCGGGTGCGGGGCGAGGTGGTCATCACCGTTGAATTTGCCGGACCGGTAGCCGCCAAAAGCTTGCAAGGCATCCCTCAGGTCAGAAAAGTGGAAGAAGCCGGACACAACCGCTGGAGGCTCTACACCGACTCCGGCCACGACATCCGCAAAGACGTTTTTGGATTTGCCGTCAGCAACAAACTCGTCCTGCTCGAGATGCACCGGGAAGAATTCAGCGTGGAAGGCATCTTCCAGCAACTCACCAAAAATTAAAGAACCCTTTACCACCCATTTATGCGCATATTTTTCTCCTTTTTCATCTTTTCCTTCGCCCTGTCGGGCAATGCGCAGGTCAGTGGCGAAGTGGTGTCCAAGAATTTCCATTTCAAAGACGGCATCTACCTGCACTTTTCCAGCTTCCAGACCGACAGCCCCGACATCTCCTGGGAGGACGTGGAGGCAGTCATCATCACCAACCCACAGACCTCGCTAACCGTCATAGACAGCCTTCGCTGGCGCAAGAGCGGCCGGGCCATCAGCATCGACAGCATCTGGGGCTTCAGCCGCAACGGCGTACCTTCCATCCGCATTCCGGAACAGGAAATCAGCAAAAGCCTGCCCACCTTCGCCGCCCTCAAGCTGCGGGGGAAAATCTGCTATTTCACCTACCCCGATTACCGCATGCGGGAGGTCTTCGTGGCCGCCTACAATCCACTGACCGGCCGCCCCTTCCGCACCGGAAAAGTGCTGCGTGAAAAAGAAATCCTGGTGGAGCGGATGCTCAGCTTCGAAACAGGACAACTGGCCGACTTCAACCTCGAAAACTTCAAAACCTGGATTGCCGACGATTCCACTCTCCTCAAATCCTTTCTGGAACTGACCCCAGCTGAGCAACAAGAGAAACTCTTCAAGACCCTGCTCATTTACGACGACAGAAACCTGGTGAGGACGAAGGAGAGATTATGAGGATTATGGGGATTATGGAGGATTATGGAGGATTATGGAGGTTGTTGTAGGTTGGGTGGCTGCCATCCGTCACGAGTCACCCGTCACGAGTCACGAGTCACGACTGAAAACTGACAATACCCCCACAAAGACCTCTGCATAAGCGTTAAAAAATGAAACTTTGCGCCGCTGAGGCAGCAAAATCAAGTCTTAACCAACATCTATGCTGACCATTTTCAGGAAAGAGATCAACGCCTTTTTCAGTTCGCTTATCGGTTACATTGTGGTGGGGGTGTTCCTGACCATCATGGGGCTGATCATGTTCGTGTTTCCTGACACCAGCCTGCTCAATTACAACTACGCCACGCTGGACCAGCTTTTCGACATTGCGCCCATGGTGTTCACCTTCCTCATTCCGGCGGTCACCATGCGCTCATTTGCCGAAGAGCACCAGAGCGGCACCATAGAGCTGCTGGCCACCCGGCCGCTGACCGATCTGCAAATCGTGCTCGGCAAGTTTACAGCCAGTTGGGCGCTGGTGCTGTTTGCACTGCTGCCCACCCTGCTCTACTATTACACCGTGCACCAATTGGGTAGCCCTCCGGGCAATCTCGACAGCGGGGCCATCGCAGGGTCTTACATCGGCCTGGCACTGCTGGCAGGGGCTTTCACCGCCATTGGCGTTTTTGCCTCCTCGCTCACCAACAACCAGATCGCCAGCTTTGTGCTGGCAACGTTCCTCTGCTTTGTCTTCCACTGGGGCTTCTGGTTCATCAGCAAGCTGCCGGTCTTTGTAGGCAAAGTGGACGACATCGTGCAAATGATCGGCATCGACTACCACTACGCCTCCATCAGCCGGGGCGTCATCGATACCAGAGACGTGATTTACTTCCTCTCTGTCATCGCTGTTTTCGTCGCAATGACGGTGACATCATTGGAGCGCCGTAAATGGTAGGGATTGTTGAAGTGTTGAAATGTTGAAATTGTTGAAGATGATCGGGGTTTCGCCAACTCTAAACCCTAAACTCTACACCCTAAACCAGAAAAAGATTGTCAGAAAGACGCAAACAATCGCTGATCAAATTGGGGCTGATCCTGGGGATCGCCGTGCTGGCCAACATCCTGGGCAGTGCTTTTTTTACGCACATTGACCTGACGGAAGACCAGCGCTACTCCCTTACCGACCCCACCATCGAGCTGTTGCGGAGTCTGGATGATGTGGTGTACATCGAGGTCATGCTGGAAGGGGATTTCCCCGCCGGCTTCAAACGCCTCCAACGGTCGGTGCGGGAACTGCTGGACGAATTCCGCTCCTACTCAGGATACATCGAATACACCTTCAAAGACCCCAACCGGGGCACCCCCGAAGAGGTGAACCAACGGCGTGAGGAACTGGCCAAAGAAGGCATCGTGCCCACCAACCTCCGCATCAAGGAAACCGAAGGCACCGAGGAAAAACTGATTTACCCTTACGCCAAAGTCAACTACGGAGGCCGCACCGCCGTGGTAGACCTGCTGGATGAACAGGCCCGTGGCAGCAACCCCGAAGAACAACTCAACACTTCCATCAGCCAGTTGGAGTACAACTTCGCCAACGCCCTGCACAAACTCCAGTTGGGAGCCAAAGAGGTCATCGCCTTCACCGTTGGGCACGGCGAGCTGAACGAACTGGAACGCAAAGACCTGGTGCGCAGCCTGAAAGCCTATTACGAAGTGGGCACCTTCAACCTGGACAGCGCCTATGTCATCCCACAGGCTGTCAAAGTGCTCATTGTAGCGAAGCCACGACGGCCATTCAGCGACCGTGACAAATTCCTCATCGACCAGTATGTGATGAACGGCGGCAAGGTTATCTGGCTCATCGACCGCCTGAACGCCGAGCTGGACAGCCTGCGCGGCACCAACGCCTATGTGCCGATGGACTACCCGCTGGAGCTGGACGACATCTTGTTCAAATACGGCGTTCGCATCAACCCCGACCTGGTGCTGGACCTGCGATGCAGTCACATCCCAATGGTCATCGATCCAACCGGGCGGCAGGAACTGTTCCCCTGGTATTACCACGTCATCAGCATCCCACAGTCTGATCATCCCATCGTCAAAAACCTGGATGGCATCAACCTGTTTTTCCCCAGCTCCATCGACACGGTCAAAACCAAAACGCCGGTCAAAAAGACCATTTTGCTGACCAGCAGTGAAAACAGCCGCATACAGCCCAACATCACCCGGCTGAACTTTGAAATACTGCGCTACGACCCCGACCCCGAAAAGTTCAACAAACAGCACATACCGCTGGCCGTGTTGCTGGAAGGCGAGTTCCCCTCGCTTTTCGAAAACAGGGTGACCGCTGCCTTTCAGCAAACACTGGAGCAGATCGATCAGCAATTCAGGGAAAAATCAGTAAACACCCGCATGCTGGTCGTTTCCGACGGCGACATTGCCCGCAACCTGGTGGTGGATCCCCGGCAAGGCCAGGTGATGCCGCTCGGCTACAACCGCTTCGAACGCTATCAGTTTGCCAACAAGGACTTCCTCCTCAATGCCGTGGAATACCTCCGCGACGACAACGGCATCATCGAAGCCCGGGGCAAGGAAGTGAAACTCCGCCTGATGAACACCACAAAAGCCCAACAGGAAGCCACCAAATGGCAACTCCTCAACATAGGCGTCCCATTGCTCTTCCTGCTCATCTTCGGCTTTTTGTGGAACTGGTTCAGGAGGCGGAAATATGCGAGGGCGTGAGGCGTGACGGCGTGACGCGTAACTCGTGACGCGTGACACGTGACGCGTGACATGGTGAGTTGGCCTGGAATAAGTGGCCAAAAAACCGCTGGCGCCGTTCCGAATTTCTTCGGAATGTACTGTGCCCCAAAAACCCCGCTGGCGCTGGACTCCGTCCGGTGCCCAAAAAAAACCTTCAAAAACCTCAGCAAAAAAACCTGACACATGAACCGCAACAAATGGCTTCTCATCATCTTCGTTCTGCTGGCCCTGGCCACGGGGTGGTATTTCTATGGCAAAGGCGGACCCACTGAAAGCACCCTCGGCTGGGATCGCAACTTCAAAGTGGAAAACGAGGATGAGATTTACAAGATCTTCATTGCCCGAAGGGACAGCATCACCACCACACTGGAGCGGCAGGGCGACCACTGGATCGTCAATGGCAAATACAAAGCCCGGCCCAACGCCATGCACAACATCCTGGAGGCGGTGACGAAACTGGAACTGCAATACGTGCCCCCCAAAGCCGCTTATGACAACATCGTGCGGGAAATGGCCGCCCGGGGCATCAAAGTGGAGGTGTACGGCAAATCCGGCAAGCTGCTCAAGAGCTACTATGTGGGTGGTGTAACCGCCGATGCCCGTGGCACCTACATGCTGATGGAAGGCTCCGAACAGCCCATGGTGATGGGCCTGCCCAACATGGAAGGCCAGATCAGAACCCGCTACGACATGGTGGGCGATGACTGGCGGGACCGCACCGTATTTGGCTACAAAGCAGACGACATCCAGGCCGTCAGCATCGAATACCCCACCAATAAGAACAAATCCTTCAAGTTGAGAAGAGAGGGCAACGATTATGTAGTTGAGCCCTTTTACGAAAATCAGCTGCGCATCGATCAGCCGGTGGACAAGGCCAGCGTGGAGGCCTTCCTGTACAACTTTGAAAGCCTCCTCGCCGAGAACTTCATCAACGACCAACCCGACAAAGAGGAACTGAACGAGCTATTGCCCTTCGCCATCGTCTCCGTTACGGACAAGGACGGCAACGAACGCAAGGTGAAGTTCACCCCCAAACACCGCATCAACGCCGCCACCGGCGAGCGCAAAACCGACATCGTGGAGCGCTATTACCTCTTCCTCAACGACGGTGACCTGATGCTGGGACAGCACCGGGTTTTCCAAAAAATATTCTGGCCTTACGATGCCTTCTTCCTGCCGCCTTCGGCTAAGGTGAAAGGCTGAGACTGGTTTTGATCTGAGCCATGAAAAACAGCGCCTGCATCGTTCTGCTTTTTTTGTTCGCCTTCGCAAACGCCGCTTGGTGGCTCCCCGCCCCTGCCCGCCATTGCGCAGCGACAGAAACGGAAACAGTGTGGGGATTCTTCGGCCACCGCAAAATCAACCGCCACGCGGTGTACAGCCTACCGCCGGAGATGATGGTCTTCTTCAAACCCAACATCGACTACCTCACCGAACACGCCGTCGATGCCGACATGCGGCGCTATGCCAGCAAGTACGAAGCTCCCCGGCACTACATCGACCTGGACCGCTACGGCGAGCCGCCCTTCCCTGCCCTGCCCCGCAACTGGACCGACGCCCTGCTCTGCCATTCCGACTATTTTTTCCTTCGGCAAAACGGCGACACCCTGCCCCTGTTCAGCCAACCGGTGGTTGAAGCCTGGCTGGGGCCCGACAGCCTGCTGGCCATGAATCCTGCTACTGGTGTTGGGGAACAAGTGCTCAGCTACCGGCAAATGCGCTCCTTCTTTCGGGAGGAGGTTTTGCCGCTGTATTACGAAGATGAATGGCGGGTGAGTGCCGACAGCTTCCAACTGAAGACCGGGGTACTGCTCCCGGATTGCGAAGCGATTCTGGTGGTGGACACCTTCAGCCAGCACGGCATTGTGCCCTACCAGCTCGAGCGCATGATGGGGCAGCTTACGGCTGCGTTCCGGAAGGGCGACACTGACCGGATTCTGCGCTACGCCGCCGACCTGGGCCACTACATGGCCGACGCCCACGTGCCGCTCCACACCACCGAAAACTACAACGGTCAGCTCACCAACCAGCTTGGTATCCACGCCTTCTGGGAAAGCCGCCTGCCGGAGCTCTTCGCCGATGAGTATTACGATTTCTGGGTCGGCAAAGCCGGATACATCCTCGATCAAAGGGAGTTTTTTTGGAATACCGTCATGGAAAGCCACAGCCTGGTGGACAGCGTGCTGACCATCGAAAAAGAACTCTCACAGCAGTACCCACCCGACCAGCAGTATTGCACAGAATGGCGCGGCAACAGCGCCGTGACCGTACCCTGCGAAGCCTACTCCCGGGCCTACCACGACCGCCTCGGCGGCATGGTGGAGCGCCGCATGCGTGAGGCCATCCTGGCCGTCAGCAGCGCCTGGTACACCGCCTGGGTGGACGCCGGCCAACCCGACCTGCGCCCCCTGGCCGGCATCCCCCTGCCCCCGGAAGAAGCCATGCCGGCAGATTCGCTGCAGCAACCCGTGAAGCCGCTGCGGCCTCATGAAGGGGAATGATGGGAGGAGGAACCGAGGAACTGATCGGGCTTCGCCCTTTTTGAGGAATTGAGGAAGGGGCGAGGCACCCGTGTAGACAATCGGTTATAGTGAAGATCCACCCTTCGGGTGGATGACAAAAGGGGGGACTGGGGAAGTGAGAGTACACATGATGAACGTCCCGGTTCTCTGCTACTGGACCAAATCCTGCTAATCCTCCAATCCTGCTAATTCTGATCCTGGGTGCTTGGGTAGTTGCGGGTTTACGAGACCTTATGAGGTTTTCGGAAACCTCATAAGGTCTGGAAACGAGGCATCTACCTGGCTGATCGTTCATTGTGAAGATCCGCCTTCGGCGGATGACAAAAGCGGGACTTGGGAAGGCTTGGAATAAATGATTGACACCAAGGTTCTCTGCTACCGAACCAAATCCTGCTAATCCGTCAATCCTGAGAATCCGGATCCTGACAAAAGGGGGGGACTCTTCAAAAACACATTCAAAACCCCACAAAAACCGCTGGCGCTGGTCTCCTGACCGGTGCCCATAAAACTTCCGCTTTATCCTTCCGGCGAAAGCCGGCAATAATCCTATTTTTACGGACTTCTTAATTCGTTCCACAAAATTCCCAACTATGAAAAGAGCAATTTACACGCTGATCTTCAGCATGCTGTTGGTCCCGGTGCTTTTTGCACAGACCTCACACACCGTGGTGGCCAATGGCCTTTCTTTCACCCCGCAAAACCTCACCATTCAGGTTGGTGACACCGTCGTTTGGGACAACCAGGGCGGGTTCCACAATGTGAATGGTGACCAGTCCTTGTTCCCCGGCAACCCCGAAAGTTTTGGCAGCGGACCGGCGGCCATGGCCCCCTGGACGTATAGCCACGTTTTCAATACCGCCGGCAATTACGACTACCAGTGCGACGTGCATGCCGGCAGTGGCATGACCGGTACCATAACGGTGCAGGCCGCCGCTGGCCCGGAAAGTGATGTCGTCATCACAGAGATCATGTACAACAACCCCGGAACCGACGATTACGAGTTCATCGAGCTTTACAACCGTGGCAGCGCCACTGTGGACATGACCGGCTGGTCTTTCTCGCAAGGCGTTACTTACACCTTTGGCAACTACAGCCTCGATGCAGGCAGCTATGTGATCGTGGCCATTGATTCGGCTGCATTTGAAGCCGCATTTGGTATTTCGGCCTTCGATTACGATGGCGGACTCAACAACGGCGGCGAAGCCATCGTGCTGGTTGACGGTTCAGGTGCCGTGATGGACTCCGTCAGTTACGACGATGAAGGCGACTGGCCTACTGAACCAGACGGCGGCGGGCCTACCCTGGTGCTTTGTGATCCGGACAGCGACAATGCAGATGCCGCCAACTGGCAGGCTGCCATTACCCCGACGGGGGTCATCGTTTCCGGAACGGAAATCCTCGGAAACCCAGGCGGTGCTTCCATGTGCCCCGGTGGGCCGCTCATCAGCTTCATCGGCAGTGAGCTGACCCTTGCCGAAGACGAAGGCAACGTCATCCTCAACATCGCCCTGAGCAATGGAAACGGCATGCCCATCGAGGTAAGCCTGGAAATCAACGCCGCCTCCACCGCCACCGCTGGCGATGACTTCGAGTTCATTCCCCCGGCAGCAGTTGCTTTCAACCCAAGCAATGTGAACGACACCGTGTCATTCATCATCCCCATCATCAATGATTCAGACATTGAAAGTCTTGAAAGCATCGTGGTGGACCTGACCAACCCCACCAACGGTGCAGAGATAGCCCCGACAGGTGGCACCTTCACCATCAACATCGTTGACAACGACACCCCCTCCGCCGGGGCGCTGCTCATCTCCGGCGTTTTTGACACCCAGCCAGCCGGGGCTGGTGTGAAGGGTTGGGAACTGAAAGCCATCAAAAACATCCCCGATCTCAGCATTTATGGGGTCGGCTCCGCCAACAACGGAGGCGGCTCCAACGGCGTTGAAGCCACCCTTCCACCCATCCCGCTCGACTCCGGTCAGTGCTTCTTCGTGGCCAGCAATGCCGATGATTTCATGGCCTTCTTCGGTTTCCCGGCTGACCTGGTGACCGATGCCGCCTTCATCAACGGCGACGATGCCATCGAACTCTTTGAAAACGGCATCGTGGTGGATGTATTCGGAGACATCAACACCGACGGCACTGGAGAGCCCTGGGAATACACCGACGGATGGGCCTACCGCAAGAGCGGCACCGGCCCCGACGGCAACATCTTCCAGTTGGACAACTGGACTTTCAGCGGCACCGATGTTTTTGACGATGTGCCCAACAACGCCAGCGCACCCGTGCCTTTCCCCACCTGCACCTACTCTGTGGAACAGCCCGACCAGGTGGACGCCAACGACGACAACGCTACTACGGATGTGGATACACCGGTGGACATCAACCTGCTCGGCAACGACGTGACGCCAAATCCGCTGGTCAGCATCAACATCGTACAGCAGCCCGACAATGGCACTGTGACTGCCACCATCGGCACCGATGTCACCTACACCCCCAACCCGGGTTTCTGCGGCAACGACAGCTTCACCTATGAGCTTTGCGATGCCATCGGCTGCGACACAGCCACCGTATTTGTTACCGTCATATGCCCGCCGGACTACCCGGCTTACGACATCGCCACGGTGACCACGGTGGATGCGGACGGCATGCCCGATTCGCTGGACGTTTCCTGCCAGTTGCAGGGCATCGTGTACGGTGTTGACCTGCAGGGCAACGACAACATCCAGTTTTTCTTCGCTGACGCAACGGGGGGCATCAGTCTGTTCAGCAGCAACAACTTCGGCTATGTGGTTACCGAAGGCGATGAAGTCATCGTACAGGGTAAAATTTCCCAGTTCAACTGCCTGACGCAGATCACGCCCGACACCCTCTGGATGGTTTCTTCCGGAAATGCTCTCAAAGACCCGGTGGTGACCACCGTTGTGGACGAAAGCACAGAGTCGGAGCTCATCCGCATCAACGACCTGACCCTCGTCGATCCCGGTCAATGGACCGGCACCGGCAGCGGCTTCAACGTTGACGTCACAAACGGAACCCAGACCTTCACCATGCGCATCGACAACGATGTGGACCTCTACAGCATGCCGGCACCCACCGGCACTTTCCACGCCATTGGCCTCGGAGGTCAGTTCGACCCGAATGCTCCTTGCGATGCTGGTTACCAGTTCCTGCCACGGTACATGGAAGACATCATTCCGGCAACGCCGACCAAAGAGGAGATTCTGGGAAGCCAGATCAGCTTTGGCCCCAATCCGGCCGGTGATGCGCTCTTCGTCAACTCCACGGTGCAACTGGACCGCATCAGCATCAGCAACATGCTGGGCCAGCAGCTGATCAGCTATGAAGGCGACAACAACAGTCTGGACATCAGCAAGCTGGTGTCGGGTATGTACCTCATCAGTTTTACCGAAGGAAACACTACCTGGACCACGAGATTTGTGAAGAAGTAAGGTTTTTTGAGGTTTTTACGACTGACAGCACTTCGGGTGCTGTCAGTCGTTGTGTTTTTGAAAGGTTTTTGAGAAGTTTTTACAGACAGCACACAGAAAATAATGCTTTTTTTTGCGGGCCGCCGGGGAAGTCAAGTCCCGGCGGCTTTTTATACTCAAAACGAAGTTGTTTGGGCGGCGTACGCCGCCCAAATCCCCCATTCACGCTTCCCTGAAGGATGGATTTTCCCTAACCACCTTGTGATGAGTATATTTTCCGAAGGCAGCAACTTGAAAGCATGGCAAACAAGGGCAAAAAGGACGCACATATTTTTTTCATCGTCAACCAGTTGTACACCTGGTCGCAAAATTTCATCACCCGTGAGCTGACGGAGCTGAACAAACTGGGATTGAAAATGACCATCGGTGCCCGCAGCATTGCGGAACGGGACGATTTGACACCGGAACAGGCGGCCCTGCGGCAGCACTATTTCGAGATTCCCGACAATCCGTTCAAGCCTGCTGCCCTGCTCCAGCATCTTCGTTTGGCCCTCAGCCGGCCGATTAAATACCTGAAGGTCTGGGGCGCCCTGTTTTCCATGAAGCACAAGCCGGGAAAGTTTCCCCGGGGCATCGTTTGCCTGTTTCGGGCGGCAGCCATTGCCGAGGCCGTTGAAAAAAGAGGGGTGACCCTCATCCATGCCCATTTCTTCACGGCTCCCGCCGAAACGGCCCTTTACCTGTCAGTGCTGACTGGTATTCCCTACGGCGGAACGGCTTATGCGATGGACCTTTATGTGGACGATTCCGGGCTGGAAACCAAGCTCCGCCACGCCCGCTACATCAACGGCACGACGAAGTACAACGAGGCATTCATCCGCAGCCGGTTGAAAGCGGACAAAGACAAAGCCCTCACCCTTTATTACGGAATACCCACTTCTGAAAAACTTCCGGAACCAATTCCCCACGACAAATTCACCTTTGTGGCCGTGGGTCGGCTAGTGGAGAAGAAAGGCTTCAAATACCTGTTGGAAGCCTGCGCCATTCTGAAACAAAAGGGTTATGACTTCAGGTGCCGGATCATTGGCTCCGGGCCGCTGGAGGAGGAATTCCGGAACCGAATCCGGGAACTGGGACTGGAAGAGGTGGTTGAGATGCCCGGTTTCGTGGCTCCCAATGAGATGGAAAAAGAATACAGGGCCGGCGATGTGCTGGCGGCCCCCTGCGTGGTAGCCGCCAACGGCGATGTGGACGGCCTGCCCAATGTCTGCCTCGAAGCCATGCACTGCGGCCTGCCGGTCATCAGCACCACCATCAGCGGCATCCCTGAGGGCGTGGAAGAAGGCGTGAACGGCTGGCTCATCCCGCCCAATGATACCCCTGCCCTGGCAGAAGCCATGGAAAAAGCACTAAACGAAAAGAACCTGGCACAAATGCGGGTGGCATCACACCGGATGGTGCGGGAAAAGTTCGATGTGCAAAAAAATGCCCTGCCCATCCGGGATTTGTTGTTGAAGGTAGGAGCGGGCTCCTGATCACTGAAAGAGGCGATGTGGAGAGGTTTTTTATAAATTTTGGCCAATACCAAGGCGGCCGGGAGGCCGCCACTTAGGTTACGTCAACGAGCACAGCTCGTGACGAGCCTGCGGGAAAAAACTAAAAATCACCTTTAGTTCAATCAGGCCGAAAAGAGCCAGGCCATCAGGAGATCGCCGTCACTTCTGGCGCAAAACCCTTTTGACATCTTCGGCAGTGATGACATTGAACAGCCGGCCCAACGCAAAGAAGAGCGGGAAAAAACCGAGCGCCATCAGCCCAAAGGCCTCAGCGGGGGCGAGTGACCAGCTTTGTTTCAGCAAATACAAGGGGACCGCAGCCGCAAAGGCCAGCAGTAGCGTTTTTCCGTAAAAGCCGAATGGAAAGACCTCCACGAACCGCACTCCCAACCGTTTCCGGATGACATCGAGGGCATACCACCAGGCAAAAGTCTGCGCCACCACAGATGCCAGCGGCGGGCCTGCCATGCCTAGCCACAGCACGAAAGGCACCACCAGCAGGGCGTTGATGGCAAATAGGTAAATGGCGCCGAGGGTCACCTCCCGGGTCACATCCAGGGCTTTTTGCATGTTGCTGTAAGAGGCCACCCTTTGCAGCAGGATGAAGGTGTAAATGAAAAACGGCAGGGCCGACGCCCGGTACTTCTCCGAAAATAGCATCACCACGAACTCCTCCGACGCCAGCAGGAAAAACACCACCAGCGGCAGCACGATCACGCTGACCTTTTTGATGCTTTTGAGCCAGAGCTCCAGCAGCTTGTTCACATCTCCTTTCAGGAAATAGCTGACCATTTGCGGCATCATCACGGCAGCCACCGAGTAGGCTATCGTCGGAATGATGGGCAGTTCCCAGGCTCCGTTGGAGTATTCGGCGTACTGCTGGGCGGAGAGGAATTCTTTGACCACGTACTTGTCCACCTGCCGGTTGAGGGTCCAGAAAAGCTGGGCCAGGCTGAGCGGCACCGAATACCACAGCAGCTCCCGCAGGAACCTTTCGGGCAGAGGGAGCAACTGCTGCCCCGCAAAATTTTGCCGAAGGAGAAAAGCACTGACCAGCATGCGAAGCAGACCATAACAGAGCAAACCCACTGCAATCCAGTGGAGCGGATGGTCAGTGAGCAGTGGCAGCGTCATGGCGCAGAACTGTGTCAGCCCGACGAAAATGTTGAAAGCTGCTGCTTTGGTGGCTTTGTCGAGGGCAATGAGCACATTGGGTACCGGCACTGTGGGCAGTTCCAGCACCACCAGCGCCATGAACATCCACAGCACGGGGCGGGCGTCGGCATAGGCAGCGTCGGACGTGCCCCACCACCCTATTGCGAAGAGAATGAGTGCACTGCCAAGTGCGGTGTACATCAAAATTCTGGAAATGTAACGGGCCAGGCTGCGCCGCTTCTCGGGCGGGTATTTTTCGAAGAAATAGAAGATGCTGTCGGGCAGGCCCAACTGGCCCACCACCTGTGCCGTTCCGTAAATGAGCAGCAGGTATTGCAACTGGGCGTACACCTCCTTGGGCAGCGAGCGGCTCAGGATGATCATGGCCGACAACTGCGCCAATATGCTCACCGCACGGCTGATGGTGAAGATGCCGGCCTTGCGGGCCAGGCTGGTCTTTTTCTTTTCTTCTGACATGGAAAAATTGTCTTCGAAAAAAAGTACCGGAATCCGGGGGCGCTAAAGTATTGAGAATCCGGCCATCTGGTTTCAAAGTGAAAAGGAATATCCCACAGGCGGTACCAGATGGGATTTAGTTTTTTACTTTTGCGCCCGGCGAGCACTACACGACCAGCTCCCTCTGAATCCCCCAGGGCAGAAATGCAGCAAGGGTAGGAGGTTGTAGCGGTGCGATGTAGCTGCTTGCCTTCTTTTTTTCTTACCTTCGGAAAACACCAACCTCCTCCGTAACATGCCTACCGGTCAAGCCATTGCGACGAAAAAAGACATCAGAAAGCTGAGTTTGGAAGAACTGGGCAACACGCTTGGCGAGTGGGGTGAACCCCGCTTCAGGGTGAAACAGATTTGGGAATGGCTCTGGAAGAAAGGCGCTCACAGTTTTGAGGAGATGACCAACCTGAGCAAAGACCTGCGCAGCCGGCTGGCCGAAAACTTTGTCATCAACGCCATCCAACTGGACCAGCAGCAGCGCAGCGCCGACGGTACCATCAAAAGCCGCTTCCGCCTGCACGACGGGCACCTCATCGAGTCGGTGCTCATCCCCGTTCCGGAAGAAAAGCGTTTTACGGTCTGCGTTTCCAGCCAGGTGGGTTGCAGCCTGGCCTGTAAATTCTGCGCCACGGGCCGCCTGAAGCGGGAGCGCAACCTGGATGCAGCCGAGATCTACGACCAGGTGGTGCTGGTGAACCGGCAATGCGAGGAAGTGTATGGCCGGTCCCTGACAAACATCGTGTACATGGGCATGGGTGAGCCGCTCCTCGCCTACCGCAATGTGATGGACAGCATCGAGCGCATCACTGCCGAAGACGGCCTCGGCATGTCGCCCAAACGCATCACCGTGAGCACCGCCGGCATTGCGAAGATGATCGAAAAGCTGGCCGACGACAAGGTGCGCTTCAACCTGGCACTCTCACTCCACGCCGCCGACGACCGGAAGCGCAACCAGATCATGCCCATCAACGAGCAGAACAACCTGTCCGTTCTGATGGAAGCCCTCTCCTATTTTCATCGCAAAACCTTCAACCGCATCAGCTTCGAATACATCGCCTTCGACGGCTTCAACGAAGGCCCCGAAGATGCCCGGAACCTGATCCGGCTGTGCCGCCGCTTTCCCGTCAGGGTCAACATCATCGAGTACAACCCCATCGAGGGCGCCAATTTCCGGAAGGCCGGAGAAGACAGAATCGACAATTTTGCCCGCATGTTGCTCGATGCCGGCATCATGGTCACCGTTCGCCGCAGCCGCGGCAAAGACATCGACGCCGCCTGCGGCCAGCTGGCCAACAAAGGTTAAACTGCGTTAAATCCGCCCTCCCTTTTTTAATCTGAAATTCCGGAAAACTATATTTGGCAGCGTTTAAAAAAATGCTTCACTAAAATGCTTTTCCGATGAAAACAACTGCACTCCTTGCGCTGTCCCTGCTCTTCACACAACTGGCAACTGCGCAACTTGAATTTGCATTGTGGAGCGGCGGCGGTGTGGCCCTGGTTGATTACCAGGCCCTCGACAACGACCTCACCGCTCATGGCTATCCAGAGACCAATGAAGGCATGTTCAGTGCACATGTCAGCATTCAATTGAAAAAGCCCGATTCCCGATGGGCGGGGAACCTCAGCTTTGGCTCCTCCAGCCAATCCGACAGAACCCAAACGGTGAACCCCGCTGAAACGGAAAGCTGGATTGGAATCAAAAACACGGAAGTGGCCTATGGAGCGGACTTTTTTCTGCTCAACAAGCGAGCTGTCAAGGTCTTCCCAGGGTTGTCCATGGTAGCCAATCAAACCACGGTGAGTCTGCTCAGTGGCTTGCCTTACAAAGACAATTTCAATTCGCTGCTGAACGCTGATATCCGGTCAGACAAGTTCACGAGTGAAAGGCTGTCTTTGATGGCCAGGATGAATGTGGAGTTTGGCATCCCGTTGAAGAGCAACCTGCTCACACTGGGCTTGCACGGAGCGTACCAGTTTGGGAGGAAGCCCAACTACTGGCGCTACGATTCGGAAGACGGGCCGTTGTTTTTTCTGAAAAAGAGAATTGGGGAAACTTACTACATCGAGCTCACAGCAGGATACAGGTGGATCAGCCGATCAAAAGGCCGGTCATAGCTGTGCATCAAAGTTGACCAGCTCCACAAAGCGCCCTACACGCTGGTTGATTTCATCGGAGCTGAGCCCTTTGAGCCTTTCGTTGCCGAATTTTTCGACGCAGAAGGAGGCCATGGCCGAGCCGAAGATCACCGCCCTTTTCATGTTTTCAAAAGAGAGGTCGCCCGACTGTGCCAGGTAACCAATAAAACCACCGGCAAAAGTGTCGCCGGCGCCGGTTGGGTCAAAAACTTCGGCCAATGGGAGGGCCGGAGCGAAAAAGATTTTGTCTTCGTAAAACAGCAGGGCACCGTGCTCGCCTTTTTTGATCACCAGGTATTTGGGGCCCATTTGCAGGATCTTTTCTGCGGCTTTCACCAATGAGTGCTCACCGGTAAGCTGGCGGGCCTCCTCGTCGTTGATGACCAGGCAATCCACTTTCTTAAGCACTTCCAACAGACCTTCCATGGCGGTGTCCATCCAAAAGTTCATGGTGTCCATGGCCACGAAGCGGGGCTTTTCTGGCAGTTGCTCCAGCACCCGCATTTGCACGGCTGGCGTCAGGTTGCCCAGCATCACGAAATCGCTGTTTTTGTATGCCTCCGGCAAAACGGGGTCGAAATCAGCCAGCACATTCAGTTGGGTGTCTAGGGTGTCACGGCTGTTGAGATCATCGTGGTAGCGGCCGGCCCAGAAGAAAGACTTTTCACCTTCTTTTACCTGGAGGCCTTCCAGGTTGATCCCTTTGGAGGCCATGTAGTCCAGCTCTTCCTTCGGAAAATCATCCCCGATTACGGACACCAGATTGATGGGATTGACAAAGTAAGAAGCGGTGATGGAAATGTACATGGCAGCGCCACCAACGATGCGGTCGGCTTTGCCAAGCGGGGTTTCTATGTCGTCAAAAGCAACGGTTCCAACGGTGAGCAGGCTCATGGTCCAGAATGTGTGTAATTGTTAAAGACAAAATCGGCCGCGAAGCTATTGCTTTGCCTTGTAAATAGCCAATGAACGAGCCCACAATTCAGTCGAGGCAGGGATTTGACGGGATCTCCACCCAAGGCTTCCCCCGATGAGCCTAAAACGACGAAATTTAAGATTTCGCTAAGACGGTTGCGAGGCCTGCGGGCTCATCGGTTCAAACAATATCCGATACTTTCGTGCAATGAAAAATCTACTGCTTCTCGCTGTTTTGTTTTTGACCGCTGCTCATTCAGTCCCAAGCGATGCACCGGCTCCAGCACCGGAAAGTCTGCATTTTGATGTACTAAGGGTTTATCCGCCCATCGCTCCCACCAGGGCGGAGTTGGTAAGTGCCCAGACACTGCCGGACCTGAACCCGCATTTCAAATCCGAATGGATACGTTCATATATCTCAACCTCCGTATCAACCCTCCAAAACGGAAAACTCAAAACGGACTTTGGCAATAGTGAACTGCTGACCCCAAAACAGAAAGCAGCAATTCTTTCAGCTGATATCGGCTCAGAAGTGAGGGTCTCCATCAAATACATTCCTGAAAACAACCTCCGGCATAACGAGCCGAAAGAAATGCACTTCAGCTTCGTACAAGAACCAGAACATGAAGCTGCTTTTCCTGGTGGGAAAGAAAAACTCCTACAGTACCTGAAAACCAATGCCATTGATAAAATTCCGGATGGCACTTTTGAAGGTTACGATCTGGCTACCATCGGCTTTAGCATCAATGAACGGGGCATGGTTACTGATGTCCAGGCTCACGTCCCTTTCAAAAATCCCCAGATCGATGAACTTCTCATTGCCGCAGTAGGCAGCATGCCCAAATGGAAGCCCGGCCAATATGCCAATGGCAAAAAAGTAAAGCAGGACTTTGTATTCATCGTCGGAAATATGCGGAATTGCGTACTCAACACGCTGAATATCAGAAGGGATACTTGAATACCCACCTAACCCGTCCCTGAGAAATTCAAGTGTTCTCAGTCCCAATGTATGGTCGATCTCCCGATCGACACGGCGATCAGGAGATCGCCGACACGTAGAAGCCAGCCCCTGAGAAGGCCAACCACAAAAAAAGCCCGGAAGTCATTCCAACTACCGGGCTTCGGCGCCCCCTCTTCCCGAGATTGACTCGGGAGAACCTAGGACCTACGGATTAATCCCGAGTTGATCTCGGGACCGCTCTAACCAGCTGAGCTACTCTTGATTCAAAATAAAAAAGCCCGGAAGTCATTCCAACTACCGGGCTTCGGCGCCCCCTCTAGGACTTGAACCTAGGACCTACGGATTAACAGTCCGCCGCTCTAACCAGCTGAGCTAAGGAGGCTTCTTTTTGAGCCGCTCTAACTCCCGATGGCTATCGGGAAGCTAAGGAGGCTTGAATTACCTTGTAAAAAAGGGCTATTAAGAACGTGCCTTTTCAAAGGCGGGTGCAAATGTATTACACTTTCAAAAAAACAGGCAATGGGTTGAGAAAAATTTTCTTCAAAAAAATCTGGCCGGACTATAACTAATTGAGCACCAATGACAATGCGCCCAGCACCTTGGCGTACAATTCTTCTGGTTTGAAGGGCTTGGTCAGGTAATCGTTCATTCCCACTTTCAGACAACGCTCCTGTTCCGGCACGGAGGCATTGGCCGTCAGGGCGATGATGGGTACATTGCTGAACTTGCGTATGGCCTGGGTGGCGTCAAAACCATCCATTACCGGCATTTGAAGGTCCATCAAAACGAGGTCGTAACGGTTTTGCTCCATCATTTCAACGCCTTTCTGGCCATTGGCAGCCAGGTCCACACTGACATGCGGTGACCATGCAGTCAGCACCTTCTTGGTGGTAATCTGGTTGATGGGGTGGTCTTCTACCAGCAGAATTTTTACCGGCACATCTGGCACCCCGCCTGCCAGGAAGCGTGCTTTCCGCACCGCTGTCACAGGCACTGTGACCCGAAATGAACTGCCCTGCCCCAATTTGGAATCAACCTTGAGCTCTCCATCCATTACCTGCACCAGTTTGTTGACGATGGCCAGCCCCAGTTTCTTTTTGTCGTTGCCTTCGTTTTGCGTAAACAATTCCTGGCTGTTCAGGATCCTGTCCAGTTCTTCCTGATCGATGCCGGGTCCGGTATCACTGATGCTAAACTGGAGGTTCAATTTTCCTCCGGTGGCACCTTCCCCCCTTACTGTGACCATCACCAAACCTCCTTCAGGCGTGAATTTTATGGCATTGTCGAGCAAGTTGTAGAGTACCTGGTTGATCTTTCTCGGATCTGCAATGACCTTTTCCGGCAATTGCGGAGCGAGTTCAAATTGCAACCGGATTTGCTTTGCATCGGCTTTTATCTGCATGACATCGCCAATGCCTTTTACAAACTCTTTCAATACCACCTCTTCTTCCGTGACCTCCATGGTGTCAGAAACCATGAGGGTAAAATTCAGCAGGTTGTTCACTGCAACGGAGAGGTCGGAAACGGAAGTTTTCAAATCGCCAAAACAGGCTTGTTGCTGTGGCGTGAGGCCAGCGCTCTCCATCAGGTGCAAAAGACTCGTGACGGAAGACAATGGCGTGCGGATGTTGAAGCTCATTTTTGCCAGCGCCTCTTCCTGAATGCTGGCTGTTTTTGAAGAGATGTTCTTTTCCAGAAGCAACTGCTCGTTCAGTTTCCGCTCTGTAATGTCCTGTATGCCTCCCACAATCTGAATCTGTCCGTTGGCAGTTCCCATCTGCAGTTTGGCATGCACGGCAACGTGTCTGATAGAAGTTCCATCGACAATGATCCTGTGCTCGATGTGATGGAGTTGGGTGTCTCTTGAAGCCTGAAGAAAAAAGGCTTCCACAGCTTCCCTGTCTTCCGGATGGACGTATTCTTTGTAAGTTGACAGTGTCGGAATGATGGCCCCGGGCTTGAACCCGAGGATGCGGTAAACCTCGTCCGTCCAGTGCATTTTATTGGTAACGAGGTCAAGTTCCCAGGTGCCAAGACGAGCCATCTCCTGCACTTCCAGAAACCAGCGTTTGGCATTTTCAAGTTCCTGTGCCGTTTTGGAAAGGGATTTCATTTCATTGGCCCGCTGGATGGCGTAGCGGATGGACCTGCCGAGGAGTTTTCCGTCGAAATGGCCTTTTACCAGGTAATCCTGTGCACCGGCTTTAACAGCCTGGTTGCCAATGATCTCGTTGTTCATTCCCGTAATGAGAATGACAGGCACCTCAGGGGCCTTTTCCAGAAAAGTTGTCAAGGTTCTGAAGCCATTGGAATCGGGCAGGTTGAGATCCAGCAGGGCCAGTTCTATTTCTCTTTTCTTCAAAAGCTCCAGCCCGTCCCGGAGTGTATCTTCGTGAAACAAGTCGTACCTGATACCAGCCTCGTCCAACCTTGTCTTCATAATCGCCACGTCACCGGGATTATCCTCGATGAGCAAAATAGGTATCCTTGACTTGCTGTTCATGACATAAGTTTTAATTCACTTTGGATTTCAACCCTTCACTTTACCATCGTTGGTAAGATCGCCGTATGCACCCAGAATTCTTCAATGGTTTGGATGATGTCAAAAAACTTGTCAAAATCCACGGGCTTGTTGATATAGCTGTTTACATGCAGGTTGTAGCTTTTTAGAATATCCTGCTGTGCATTTGATGTGGTAAGCACAACAATGGGGATGCATTTCAGGTCTGGGTCAGACTTTACTTCCTGCAGCACTTCTCTACCATCCTTTTTGGGGAGGTTAAGGTCGAGCAGAATCAGATCGGGTGTTATGACATCCTGATAGGGAGTTTCTTTGTGGAGGAATTTGAGCGCCTCCAGGCCATCCATGACCACTTCCAGGTTCACGTTGTATTTTCCTTCCTTAAATGCCTCCTGAGCGAGCCGGACATCTCCCGGGTTATCTTCAATGAGCAGGATGTTCACAGGTCTGAAGTTTTGCATAGACATAGTTGATGGTTAGTTGGCCGGCACAAGGCACCGACAGGTGTTTATCCATTGATTCTCAAGCCGGGGGGAAGGGTTTGGTGCTTTAATTAGACAGGTGCAGGTGAGCAGTTTTCTGTAATTGCTCAAAGTATTCTGTGGATATACAGCAAATAGTTCCTTTGCCGGGAAGTCCTGAATCGAAGTAAGCCTATTTTTGCTTTCTTCAAAAATCTACCCGGACAAGCATCAAAAAATGCAAACATTACACCAAATACAATCCGCCTTTGAGAAGTACCTCCGTGAACTGAGCTTTGGTTCAGACCCCGACAACCTTTACCGGCCTGTTCGTTACATACTGTCATTGGGTGGCAAGCGGCTGCGGCCGGTAGTTTTGCTGCTTTGCCATAAACTTTACGACGACGATATAAGTCCTGCAATGCCGGCGGCGGCAGCCATTGAAGTTTTTCACAATTTCACCCTGGTACACGACGATATCATGGACGAGGCGCCTTTGCGAAGGGGCAAACCTACCGTCCACCACAAGTTCGACACCAACAAGGCCATCCTCTCAGGTGACGTGATGCTGGTGCTGGCTTACGACTATCTGCTCAGGCTGCAAAACCAGACCCTGATACCTACCGTTTCGAGGATATTCACTCAAACCGCCATAGAAGTTTGCGAAGGACAGCAAATGGACATGGATTTCGAAGAAAGAACAAATGTCAGCGTTGAGGAATACCTCCGGATGATCGAGCTGAAAACCTCTGTCCTGGTCGCTGCCGCAATGAAGATTGGAGCGCTGACGGGAGGCGCATCGGATGCCGACGCTCAAAAACTTTACGAGTTTGGCCGGAACCTCGGCATAGCCTTTCAATTGCAGGATGACCTGCTCGATACTTTTGGAGACCCTGAGAAATTTGGGAAACAACCAGGCGGAGATATCATTCAAAACAAAAAGACCTACCTCTTCCTGAAAGCCCTGGAACTGGCCGACGACCATACCCGAACAGAACTGCTCGAATGGTACAGCAACACCGATTTTGACGAAGAAGAAAAAATCGCAGGCGTCAAGTCCATCTTCACCCGCCTGGACATACCCGCTCAGACAAAACGCCTCCAGACAGAATTTGAAGGAAAGGCAATGGAACAACTCAATGGCCTGGATGCACCTTCAGAGAAGATCGAATGGCTGAAAGCCTTTGCCGAAGGGCTGATGAAAAGGGAATTTTGAAGAAGAAAAAATGAAAAAAAATGAAAAAGGAGCAACCACCGAAGTGGTCACCCCTCACACTATGAAACACTATATTATCCAATTTTGGAATTGAATCCTCAATACAAAGTCAACCGCTGGCCCAGCGGTCAGGCAAATCAACCAACATCAGGGGAAGGGGTAGCAGATGTGTAGTTCTCGGCGCCACACAAACCACCTGTAAACCGTTTGAGAACAGGCTATGTGTGGGATGTCACTTTACAATTTTGGCAGGGATATGAAGCTCTGGCTCTTTTCAAATACCTTTGTGAGCCAACTCTCATCCGCACCAACAATTTCTGGTTGCCGGATGTTTGCCCGAAGATCATATAAATCGCGGAAAAATAAAATTTGTTCTTATGAAATTTCTGAATCTGTTAGTCACACTTCTCCTCCTGGGTAGTAATTTGTTCGCTCAGTCACCCGACAAAGCACTCCAGCAAATGAAGGTGGATGTGGTTTACCTTGCATCCAACCTGTTGGAAGGCCGGATGACCGGTGAAGAAGGCGAAAGGCTCGCTGCTGAGTACATCGCTTCCCGTTTTGAAGAAGTCGGACTAAAACCCATGGGGCAAAACGGCTCATGGTACCACGATTTCAGGTTCCGTTACAATTCCAACCCGCACTCCACCGAAGGTGGCATTGAAGGCATAGGGAAGAACGTGATCGGATACCTGGACAACAATGCCCCCACCACTGTCATCATCGGTGCGCACTACGACCACCTCGGCCATGGGCTGGATGGCTCCTCCTTGTACGCCGGTGAACCCGCCATCCACAACGGGGCCGATGACAATGCGAGCGGTGTAGCCTGTATGTTATACCTGGCCGAATACCTGAAAAATTCCGACGCCAAAAACAACAACTACCTGTTCATCGGTTTTTCCGGTGAGGAGATGGGTTTGTTCGGTTCGAAGCGCTTTGCCGAAAGCCCCACCATCGATCTCAGCAAGGTCAACTACATGCTGAACATGGACATGGTGGGCCGCCTGAACGAAGAGAAAGTACTTGCCATCAATGGCGTTGGCACATCGCCGGTCTGGAAAGAGGTGCTGCCAAACATTCAGGTGGACGGCATCAAAGCCAAAACCACAGAAAGCGGTATCGGGCCTTCTGACCACACCTCTTTTTACCTGAAGGACATACCCGTGCTGCATTTTTTCACCGGCCAGCACACCGACTACCACAAGCCCAGCGATGACAGCGAACTGGTGAATTACGACGGCCTGTATTCCGTCAGCAAATACATTGCGACCTTGATCGAAAGCCTGGATCAAAAAGGCAAACTGGCCTTCACAAAGACCAAAGAAGAGCAGAAGCAGGCAGCCAGCTTCAAGGTCTCATTGGGTGTGATGCCGGATTACGTTTACGACGGAGAAGGCATGCGCATCGATGCGGTCCTTGACGGAAAACCTGCCGACAAGGCCGGACTGAAAGCCGGTGATGTCGTCATCCAAATTGGCGATGTGAAAGTCAAAGACATTTACGACTACATGGAAGGACTCTCCAAATTCAACAAAGGCGAAAAAGCCACCGTCGTTGTGAAGCGCAAAGACAAAGAGATCAAGAAAGAAGTGGTGTTTTGAATTGTTGAAGTGTTGAAATGTTGAATTGTTGAATGTTTATTCAGGGGTAAAACCCGTCAACAACAGCTTCAAAACTTGCGCACCAACTTACCCAGGTAGGCAAAAAACATGAGAATGGTCAGCAGGGTTAACATGGCTGAAAGTTTTTAGTGTTTGCAAATTGTGGGCGTGTGCGTTGACTTCCAAAAATGAATGCCCGAACAGGAATGCATGTTACCTGTTCGGGCATTTTTTTGCCTTTCGTCGCAATGAAGTCAGCGCTCCTTTTGGGCAGCAATCCATTGCTTCACAATCCGCTCCAGGGTGAACAAGGGTACCGAGCCATTTTCCAGCACCAGGTCGTGGAAGTCCCGGATATCGAAATGATCGCCGAGTTCCTTTTCGGCCAGCTGCCGCAGTTCCCTGATCTTCAGCTCGCCAATCTTGTAGGAAACAGCCTGACCGGGCCAGCCGATGTACCGGTCAATTTCCGTGGTGCACTCGTGCAGGGAGAGTGCCGTGTTGTTGGCCATGAAGTCAATGGCCTGCTGCCTCGTCCAGCCCATGGCGTGCATGCCGGGATCCACCACCAGGCGGCATGCCCGCCACATCTCGTAAGTCAGCTTGCCGAAGCGCTCGTAAGGTGTTGTGTAAATACCCATCTCCTCGCCCAGCCATTCACCGTAAAGCGCCCAACCCTCACCGAAAGCACTCAGGTAGGTTCTTCTTCGGAATTGCGGAACGCCCTCCATTTCCTGGGCCAGTGAAATCTGAAGATGGTGCCCCGGGACGGCCTCGTGCAGGGTAAGAGAAGGCAGGACGTACAGCGGCCTTGCGGGCAGGTTGTAGGTATTGACCCAGTACTGCCCTGCCCTGCCATTGGCCAGCGAACCCGGGCTGTAGCGACCACCGGTATAGGTTGGAGCCAGCAAGTCGGGCACTGGTGATACGCCGTATGAATTGCGGGGCAGTTTACCAAAGTATGCCGGCAACTTACCGTCAATTTTCTTCGCAATGAAGCTGGCTTCCTTGAGCAACTGCTCCGGCGTGGTACAATAGAACTGCGGATCATTGCGAAGAAAATCCAGAAACTCCCTGAAACTGCCCTCAAAGCCCACCTCTTTGATAATGGCCTCCATTTCTTTCCGGATCCTGGCCACCTCTTCCTGGCCGATCTGGTAAACCTCCTCGGGGCTCATGTCCAGGGTGGTGAAGTAATGTATGCGCTGTTCGTAATACTTTCGGCCGCCCGGCTGATCGGTGATGCCAATGCTTTTGGCGGCGCCGGGGATGTATTGCTCTTTCCAGAATTTGGCAAAGGCCAGGTATGCCGGTGTAACCCTGGTGGCGATGACCTCTTTGGCGGCCATGCGCAGCGAATCTTGTTTTTCAGATGGGATGGATGGTGGCAAATCCAAAAAGGGCTTGTAAAAGGGGCTTTCCTCGGGGCGTGTCACCAGGCACCGATCCACCACATTTTCACGCCCTTCGAGAATGGCCCGCGGGGCGGTCCGGCCCTTTTGAAGGCCTTTCTGCATCAGGGCAATTTGCTGGAGGGCATAGTCGTAAAAGGCATCCAGGCGTTTGAGGTAGCGCTCCAGGCTTTCCGGGTTCTTCCTGACCCGGGTGGCAGCCAGAATGAAATCCGTGTACCAGCCACCTTCGGCATTCAGCGGCACCAGGTAGGCATCATTTTCAATTTCGGCAACCCGATCTTCCAGTACGAAGCGAAGCATTTCATAATTGATGCGATCCTGTTCAGAAAGGGCATTCACCGGAAGCTCGTCCATTTGACGGAGCAGATCCTGGTAAAAAGCTTTCCTTCGGATAAAATCACCCTGCTTCATGGAAGGGAAAACCGGCTCATAAAACTCTGCTTGCTGGAAAGCACTGTCGGCGGCAATGAGATGCGCCAGTTGCCTGGCAGGTGAAGATTGCGCCGCCACTTCTTGTTGCGCAGCGAACACAACAAAAAGCACGAAGAAAAGAGAACGGATCATGGCAAATGGATTTGAGAAGGTAACTATTCCTTCGGCAAAATAAGGCCGTCGTCGGAAATGGTCAGTTTGGCTTCCGGAAAATCGGTTCGGGTGAGTTCCTGAATGATTTTCAAGGCCCTGTTTTGCGGATCGGGCTTTGGCCCATGGGTCTTTTGCTGGTAGGTAGAGATCACTTCGGCCTTCACAAATTCACCAGATTTTGAAGCGTGCACTTTGATGATGGGCGCCACGCCGGCCGGGCCTCTCAGGTTGAAACGGCCGTAAGTGCAGAAATTGCCCAGGCTGTAAGCTATAAAGCGGCCTTTGTACAACTCTACAGCACGGGTCACATGCGGACCATGCCCGAAGACCACATCGGCGCCGGCATCGATTACGGCATGCGCAAAGGCGTGTACATCGCCGCGGTTCTCGCCCAGGTAGTATTCCGTTTTCTTCGGAACATGCTGGTGGTCTTTGCCCTCTGCCCCACCGTGGAAAGAAACGATGACGATATCGCATTTAGATGCCAGATCTGACACGATCTGCTTTGCCCGGGAGAGGTTGCGGACATCGCAGGTGCCGGAGTTTGGAGCGAATGCGGCAAAGCCGTATTTCACCCCGTTCCGTTCAAAAACTGCGCTTTCATCTGTGGAGGCCAGGCCGGCGTAGGCAATGCCGGCTTCATCCAGGACTTTCTTGGTTCCTTTTCTTCCGGCCAGCCCAAAATCACCGGAATGGTTGTTGGCCAGACTTACGACGTCGTATCCGGCATTGACAAAGTGATTGACGAAAGAGGCCGGAGAGCGAAACACATAGCACTTGCTCATGTCGCGGCAGCGTTTTGGAGTGCCGCTGCCATCGAACATGCAACCTTCCAGGTTGCCGAAGGTCACATCAGCGTTTTTCAAAATGTCCACAACGTCCCTGAGCAAATCCCGGCCGCCGTTGGCCGGCAGGTAGGATTTGTTGGGATAGTTGGTTCCCAGCATCATATCGCCGGTGCCAATGATGGTAACAGTTTCCGGAGTTTGGGAAAAGAGGGCCTGCCCTATCAGCAAGAGCAACATAAAACAAAGGCTCCCGGATCGGAAGCCTTCATTCATAATTTTGTTCACCTTTATCTTCATAGTCGTTGTCGTGAGCGGTAGCGCTCCGTAATGAGTTTCTTAGTCAAAAGACTGGTTCTGGATTTCGGCCAGTTTCACCAGTTCAGCATACTCTTCCGGTGTGAGGCCATCCAGCACATAGTCAATCGGGTTAACGGCTTTGCCTTTGTAATGCACTTCGTAATGGCAGTGAGGAGCTGTTGAAGTTCCGGTGCTGCCCACCCTTCCAATGGTTTGGCCTTTCTTCACTTTCTGACCAACTTTCACGTCAACTTTTGACATGTGGCCATAAAGCGTCTGATAGCCATAACCGTGGTCGATGACGACGTGCAAACCGTAGCCGGTTCTTTTCTTTTCGACCTTGATTACGGTGCCGTCACCGGTAGCCTGGATATGGGTGCCACGAGGCGCTGAGAAGTCAATGCCTGCGTGCATTTTTACAATCTTGTGGATAGGGTGCATCCGGTAGCCGAAACCGGAAAGGAGATGTACGTCCCTGTTGAGTTTGTCGGCACGTACCGGCTTGATGGATGGGATGGCGGCGAGCATCTTTTCTTTGTCCCGGGCCATTTTTTCAATTTCATCCAATGATTTGGACTGAAGCGCCATTTGCCGTTTGAGCTTGTCAGCTTTCTGGCGGATTTTGGCCATCAGTTCACCGGAGTTGCGATAGTTCTTGTACTCCGCGTAGCGGTCATGACCACCAATACCGCCCTCCCAGACTGCATCATCGATGGGATCCATTTCCAGCACCATCCGGTGGATGCGCTGATCCCTATTGTGCATACTGGCTAGCGCATTCGACATTTTGTCAAAATCGCTGTGCAAGACCGTCAGCTCTCCTTTGAGGCGGTCGATCTCGTTGAGAAGTGCCTCCTCATGCGGAGAAGGGAAGAACTTCCAGATAATTACGGTAAAAAGGAAACCGGAAACTAGCACGGCGCTTAGGAATCCGAAGATGCGCAGGAAGATTTCCTTGTTTGTCAGTCGGACCTTCTCGTACTGTAAGGTTTGCCGATTGTAAACGAATTTTTCTCGTCTCATACGTGTTCAGTTGTTGGCCTTTCCCCCTACTTTTGCAGCCCTCAAAACGGATGGTTGAAAGCAACTTTCCGAATTTGAAAGCAGATCGGCAGGGAGCCTCCCTCGCTGTTTAACAACCGGTTTTGGTGTGTGTATGTTTGCTTGCTTTTACCGGCTGCCACAGTGGCGCTTGAACGCTTGCGAGAAGAAGTGTTTGTTTGACTTCTCCATCATGGAATTACAATCGAAAACTCTATAGTGTATCAGTAAGGGCGAATGTTCGCTTTGAGTGTCGTCCTGGATAATTTCAAGTTTAAAAACTTCAGCCACTGTCAACAACAGAGATCAAAATTTGTCAATAGGTCACCCGGAAAAACATCCTCGATTTCAATCACCACCATACAATCCGGATGAGCAGCGGCAAATATGGGAAATTTTCACCAATTCCCATGCTTTTGTTGAAAACTTTTATTCGGCCTAAATCATTGACTTAAAGTAGCTTATCGGAATGATGAGTTATGATCATTCGTTAACAAATCACAATATGACTTCCCGGCAAATTCGTCGCACCTTTTTGGAGTTCTTCAGAAACAAGGGTCACAAGATCGTACCTTCGGCACCCATCGTGAACAAGAATGACCCCACCCTGATGTTCACCAATGCCGGTATGAACCAGTTCAAAGATTACTTCCTCGGCAACCAGGTTCCCGATGCCAAGCGGGTAGCCGACACCCAGAAATGCCTCCGGGTCAGCGGCAAGCACAACGATTTGGAGGAGGTTGGCCGTGACGGTTACCACCACACCATGTTCGAAATGCTGGGCAACTGGTCATTTGGCGACTATTTCAAAGAAGAAGCCATCGCATGGGCCTGGGAGTTGCTGACGGAAGTCTATGGCCTACCAAAAGACAGGCTCTATGCTACCGTTTTCGGGGGCGATGAAGCCGAAGGACTTGAAAGAGACCAGGAAGCTGCCGACATCTGGAAGAAATACGTGCCAGAAGACCGCATCCTGTTTTGCGGAAAGAAGGACAACTTCTGGGAAATGGGGGATCAGGGTCCCTGCGGCCCCTGCTCAGAGATCCACATTGATTTGCGAAGCGACGAGGAGCGCCAGAAAAAGGCCGGTGCCGAGCTGGTTAACATGGACAATCCGGAAGTGATCGAGATTTGGAACCTGGTCTTTATCCAGTACAACCGCAAGGCCGACAGCAGCCTGGAACCCCTCCCTGCCCGGCATGTGGATACCGGCATGGGTTTCGAGCGCCTGACCATGACCCTGCAGGGCAAAAACAACACTTACGATACGGACATTTTTCAGCCCATCATTCAATTCATCGAGAATGAGAGCGGCTTCAAATACACCGGGAGCTTTGCCCCGGAAGCCAAAACGGATATAGCCATGCGGGTGGTGGCTGACCACATCCGTGCCGTGGCCTTTACCATTGCCGACGGGCAGCTGCCGGGCAACACGGGCGCAGGCTACGTCATCCGGCGGATTCTGAGGAGGGCTGTGCGTTATTACTACTCCTTCCTCAACATCAAGTCGCCATTCCTCTACCGGATCGTGCCTTTGCTGGCCGGTATGTTTGAAGAAGTATTTCCGGAACTGAAAGCTCAGGAAAGCCAGGTGGCCCGAATCATCAAAGGCGAGGAAAGCGCTTTCCTGAACACCCTCGAAAATGGCCTCCGTCGTTTTGCCGAGCTCGATGTTCAGAATGGCACCATCGCCGGCGAAGATGCTTTTGAGCTGTACGACACCTATGGTTTTCCCATTGACCTCACCCGGCTGATGGCGGAAGAGAAAGGCTGGAAAGTTGACGAAGAGGGTTTCGAAAAAGCCATGCAAGCCCAAAAGCAAAGGGCAAGGGCTGCCGCCGAAAAAGAGGTCGGCGACTGGCAGCTCGTTGCCGAAGCTGATGAAGTGAACTTCGTGGGCTACGACACCCTGAAGGTGGAAAACGCCCGGGTGGTACGTTACCGGGAGGTGAAGACTAAAAAAGGATCGCAAATACAGCTGGTACTCGATCAGACGCCATTCTACGGCGAGAGCGGTGGCCAGCGGGGCGACAAGGGCTGGCTGGAAATAGGAGGAGAGAAAGTAAGGGTGTTGGACACCCAGAAAGAAAACGACCTCATCATCCACATCGTGGAAAAGCTGCCAGCGCAGATCGATGCGCCGGTACTGGCACAGGTGGATCCAAAACTGAGGGCTGCCACGGCTGCCAACCACTCAGCTACCCACCTGATGCACGCCGCCCTGCACAAGGTATTGGGAAGCCACGCCACCCAGAAAGGCCAGGATGTGGACCACCAGCGTTTGCGATTCGATTTCAACCACTTCCAGAAAGTCACCGACGAGGAGCTGAAGCAGATAGAGGCCCTGGTCAATGAAAAAATCCGCCAGAACATACAGCTAGAGGAAGAGCGCAACGTGCCCATCGAGGAGGCAAAGGCCTCCGGTGCCATGATGCTCTTCGGTGAAAAATACGGCGACCTGGTCCGCATCATCACTTTTGACAGGAATTTCAGCCGTGAGCTCTGCGGGGGTACCCACGTAAAAGCTACCGGCGAAATCGGCTTTTTCAAAATTGTCAGTGAAAGCGCCGTGGCCGCCGGGGTGCGCCGTATCGAGGCCCTCACAGCCGCCAATGCTGAGCAGTTCCTGCAAAAGGAACTGGAGACCCTCCACAACATCAGGGTGCAGCTCAAACATCCAAAGGATCCGGTCAAAGCCATCAGCAGTTTGCAGGAAGAGGTGAAAAACCTGCAGAAAGAAACCGAGCAGCTCATTGCTGCCCAGGCCAATGCCCTGAAAAAAAACCTGCTTGCGAAGGCAGAAAAAGTGAACGGCATTACCTTGCTCACAGCCAGGCTGCCCATCCAGGACTCTGCTGCATTGAAAAATCTGGCCTACCAGCTGGATGCAGAACTGGAAAATGCCGTGATCGTTTTTGGAGCGGAGGTGAAGGGCAAGCCGCAACTGCTGGTTGCCATCAACAAGTCGCTCACCGAATCGAATTCCGCACTCCATGCCGGTCAACTGATAAGGGAACTGGCAAAAGAAATCAAAGGTGGCGGCGGCGGTCAACCCTTCTTTGCCACCGCCGGCGGCAAGGATGCCGGTGGGCTCGACAGGGCCCTCGAAAAGGCCCGTGAGATGGTGGCAGGGCAATTGGCTTGATAAAAGTTTAGAGAGGTTGATAAAGGTTGAGAGGGGTTTAGAGAGGTTGTGCTACAACGCTTCTATACCTTTATGAACCAAGACTTTAGGCTCCAGATTCACGGAACAGGCTAAGCCCAACCCGCTAAACTCCTCTAAACCTCTCTAAACACCTCTCAACACCTCTCAACAAATCTGCAAGCCCTTCATCATTTGAGCGCCGGCAAAGACCAGTGGTACCGCACCGCCAATGAGCGGATGAGGATCACGAAGCCGATTGCTGTAACCATCGCCGGATCGTGGTTGACACTCATTTGCCGAAGGAGCAAATAAAGACCGCCGCCAGTAAGGCAGGCCGTGGCGTATATTTCCCTTCGGAAAATGAGCGGGATTTCATTGCAGAGAGTATCACGCACCACCCCACCGAAAACGGCTGAAACCGTTCCCATCACAATGGCAATGGCCGGCGACAATCCCGCATCTAGCGTTTTTTGCAAACCCATGATGGTAAACAGGCCTATCCCGATCGTATCGAACAGGAACATCGTTCGGCGAAGCCGGAGGATGAACTTTTTCATCAACCAGGTGACCGGAACAGCCAATACGATGAGGAGCAGGTAATTGGTGTCTTTCAGCCATCCTACCGGTGTGGCGCCAATCAGCAGATCACGAAGGGTGCCACCTCCCACGGCGGTAACCAGCGCAATGACCGCAGCACCAAAAGGGTCGAAGCGCTTTTCGGCAGCGGTGATGGTTCCGCTTATTGCGAAGACAAAGGTTCCGGCAAGATCGAGTGCGTAAATCAGGTCCATGCTTGAAGGCTTATACTCAAAACGAAGTGGTTTGGGCGGCGATCCCGAATCCCAACCCCTGCCGAAGTTTAAAGCTGGAATTTTCCCAAACTACTTCGACTTGGGTATAAAAACGGTTTGCGAAGAAAAGAAAAACGAACATTGCCGGAAGCAGAAATCCCGCCCGTTCATCACAGCAGTTTGGAATTCACCCGGATTTCCGACATTTGCCTGACACTACCCCCGCCCACCACACACTTCTTGGGCTTCAGGTTTTTGCTTTTTCGGCGCTTACACATTTCACTTTTCTCGATATTGATGCAACCTGAAGAGGCCCCTTCCCGTAAGCACACAAGCCGCCGTAGGTCAACTTCTGCGGAGGCGAAACCGATTGGATCATGACCAGGGCCCGGCTCAGCGAAGCCACCCAAAATCGAAGGTCCTATGAAACACGAATTCCCGGATGTGGGCTCTGCCCTTCATCGTCACAAAACCGATTTAACAACCGCATGGCAGCGGCCGTGCAAAACTCGTCTTCCCATGAACTTGTTGAAAATCTTCACGGTGTCCGTGGCGCTGCTCTTCTTTGCCGCCACCCTCTCAGCACAGGACAACAACGATGCTTTGAATGGCATTTCCGCCCGTGTTCTTTTCCTCGACTATTACACCCCCAACGGCCTCAGCGGAACCAAGATCACCAATGGTCTCGAGATAGCCTATGTCCGCGACCTCGGCTCCAACTTCGGGCTTGGCGTACCCTTCAAGGTCGGCGTTGCCAATGTTGGCGGCAGCACAGAGAAGAGCACCCTCTTCAGCTTTGACCTCACTGGGCGCTATTACTTTAGCCCTGCGGGCAATAAACTGCGGCCCTGGCTCTTTGCCGGCGGCGGCTTGGTTTTCGAAGACCTCAACGACAACAACTTCCAGATCCCCATAGGTGCCGGATTCAACTACCAGGTGGGTGAGAGCTCTGCTTTCTCACTCCAGGCCGAATACCGGAAATCCACTGCTGACAACCGTGACAACTTTCAGGTAGGGGTGGGTTGGCATTTCATTTTGCGGCCCGATCCCGAAATTCAGCGCCTCCGCAACCAGGACAGTGACGGCGACGGCCTGTCAGATGCTGATGACCAATGCCCCACCGAAGCCGGACCCGCAGCCACCTTCGGCTGCCCGGATTCCGACAACGACGGTGTGCCCAACGCCATCGATGAGTGCCCGCTGGAAGCCGGACCCGTGAAATTTGACGGCTGCCCCGACACCGATCAGGATGGTTTGCCAGATCACAAAGACAAATGCCCGATAGTGGCCGGCCCAAAGAAACTGGACGGCTGCCCCGAAACGGCTCCTGCAGACAAGGACGGTGATGGCGTGCCTGACGATAGAGACGAATGCCCGGATGAGGCAGGAACAGCTGCATACAACGGCTGCCCCGCTCCGGAAAAAACCGTTGACCCCAAACCAACTCCTCCCACCCAGCCTCAACAGCCCGTTGCACAGCCCACTCCACCGGCCGCCAACAGCTTGGATTCCGACGGCGATGGCCTGACCAATGCCGTGGATGAGTGCCCCGACGTTGCAGGCCCCATCGAGCTGAAGGGTTGCCCGGACACGGATGGAGACGGATTGAGAGACAAGGAAGACAATTGCCCGACGGAAGCCGGCCCAAAAGAACGCAACGGCTGCCCGCCCAAAGATTCTGACAACGATGGCATTTTGGACGAAAACGACGAATGCCCCAACGCCGCCGGACCAGCCAGCACCAACGGTTGCCCCGATACAGACGGTGACGGCATTACTGACGCCAAAGACCAATGCCCCAATGAAGCCGGCAAAGTAGCCACAAAAGGCTGCCCTGACACCGACCTCGACAGTGTGCCCGACAAGGACGACAACTGTCCCGACAAAGCCGGTTTGCCACAGTTCGGTGGCTGCCCAGACAGCGACGGTGACGGCATTCCCGATGACAAGGACCAGTGCCCCAACGAACCGGGTTCGGCCGCACGCCAGGGTTGCCCCCACAAAGACAGCGATGGCGACGGCATCCTCGACGACGATGATAAATGCCCCAACATCAAGGGTAGCATCACCGCTCAGGGTTGCCCCGATAAAGACGGCGACGGTATCGAGGACAAAGACGATAAATGCCCGGATGAAGCAGGTCCTGCCTCCCGCCAGGGTTGCCCCCACAAAGACAGCGACGGTGACGGCATCCTCGACGACGATGATAAATGCCCGGGCCTGAAAGGTAGCATCACCGCTCAGGGTTGCCCCGATAGGGACGGCGACGGTGTTGAGGACGCAAAAGATAAATGCCCGGATGAGGCAGGACCACGCGACCGCGAAGGCTGCCCCAGAAAAGATACTGACGGCGACGGCATTCTCGACGAAGAAGACCAGTGCCCGAACCTGGCCGGCAGCCTGACCGCAGGCGGCTGCCCCGATGCAGATGGTGACGGCGTGAAAGACAGCGAAGACAAGTGCCCACAGGCATTTGGCACCTTCAACGGCTGCCCCGACACCGACGGCGACGGTGTGCACGATGGCATGGACGAGTGTCCATTGCAGGCCGGCCCGGCTGCTGCCAAAGGTTGCCCCGACCGCGACGGCGACAGCTTCCCCGACATCTCTGACAAGTGCCCGGACGAAGCCGGCACCAACCAGGGTTGCCCCGACCTGAAGCCCGAAGAAAAGAAAGTGCTGGCCGATGCTGCCAGGGCCGTCCAGTTTGAAACGGGCAAAGCCACGCTCAAGGCAGAGTCGTATGCCATCCTCGACAAGGTGGCGGAAATCGTCAAGAAGTATCCCCGTTACAACCTGTCAATAGAGGGTTACACCGACAATGTCGGTAACAAAACCAGCAACCTGCAACTGTCGGAGGAGCGGGCCAAATCCTGCTATGAATACCTCAGGGCCCGCGGCGTTCCGATGGAGAAGATGAAATACAAGGGCTTTGGTGAAGCCAATCCCATTGCCGACAACAGCACCCCCGAAGGCCGGGAGAAAAACCGGCGGGTGGAGTTTGTGCTGTACCTGAAATAAAATTTCTGACGATAAGACAAGAAAGGCCGTGGCTACCAACCACGGCCTTTCTTTTTTCAGATGCCCCTGTTTACCGAAGGAAAACACTGAACTCCTCAACATCCCGTATCTGGACATCGATGTCCTCCAGCAGCGTTGTGGCCAACGACAGACCCACATAATCCACCTTGATGGGGAAAGATTTGTGCGTCCGGTCCACCAGCACAGCGGCCTCCACTTTTTTGGGCAGGGTGTTCATCAGCGGTTTGCAGGCGTAAAAAATGGTGCGGCCGGTGTTGGCCACATCGTCCACAACGATGACCACCTTGCCTTCACATTCCCGTTCCGGAATGCTGAGCTGCACATCGTATTCAAGCGGATCGGCGGGGTTGAGTTTGAGGGTGCAGAGCAGGAAGCGCTGTTTGGAAATGGCTTGCAGTTGATCGAAGAGCAATTTGGCGAAGCTCATCCCATTGCGGTTGATTCCGGCCAGGATGATTTCTTCTTCGTCAAAATTGTTTTCGACGATCTCGAAGGCCAGGCGGGTTATCTTCTGCCGTATTTGGCGGTCGTTAAGGATTTTCATTTTGAAGCTGTTTTGTCAGGCGCCGGGGACTCTGGTTGTTGCAAATATCCGCTTTATGCTGATCTCCCCGCTGCCATTGACCAACAAGATAAGGAGCCCACCGATGATGGCCAGGTTTTTCATGAACAGAAAGCCCTGGAGCCTGCGGTACAAGTCTTCCCCAGTCAGTCCGATGTCAGTGCAATCGAAGTGGAAAATGCAATCACGGGGGACGTTCCAGAAATCGTGTACCATAAACGTCACCGGAATCCAGTACATGAGCAGCAGGAAAGCACCCAGCTTGGCCCGGTAGCCCGTCAGCACCGATAAACCGCCCAATATCAGCAGGATGATGGCTCCATAGAGCAGGTAATCTTTGTTCCAGGTGAGGCCGTAGTACTCCATTTTTTGAGCCGTGCGATTGAAGTACACAAATGAATCGAAGGCCTCATAGAAAAAAATGAAGGAGATGAGGATTCTCCCGATCAGGTCAAATATCTTTTTCACAACGATGATGTTTAGCTGAGTGTGGTTGCCGGCGTTCGAAAAGCAGTATTTGATACTACCTTTGTTCAGAATGGATGGTGTTTCAGACTCCCGTGCGCCAACGCGGCAAATGTAGTCAGGTCTGGCATATCTTGCTCGTTGAATTTCCGCCCAACAATATCACTCGGCATGTTGAAGAATCTCACTTATCTCTTGCTGTTCCTTTGCTCCAGCCTTATCTGTTGCCAAACCAACGGGCAGACAAACAATGAGAAAGAGGCACCCCCAAAGCGAACCAGCAGCGCCAAATCCACACGATCCAGGCGCCCACCCCTTCCCCCCGAGGTGTTGAAAGTCCTGCCCAAAGAGGCCTCCCGGGTCAAATCCTCAGCGCATTTCACTTTTTTTTCCTTCGGCAAAACCGATGGCCCGGCACTGGATCAACTTGCTGACAAACTGGAAATCAACGTTTCAAAACTTTCGGAGGAATTTGGCCTCGGGCAAGCGCCCGCCATTCCGGTTTACCTGTACCCTTCTTCTGAAATCAAAGGGCTTTTGCGTCGCAATAACAGCCGCTGTGAGATCGATTCCACCGGCACGGAAGTACACCTGGTGCTCAATGAGATGTACGCCTCCATGACGCCTTATGAGCCTTTGGAGCTTTTTCTTCGTAAAACAATCGGCACCGGTGAAGTGCCTGCCCTCACTTGTGGCCTAGCCATCGCCAATACGCCCGGCTGGAAGCGACTGGGGCACAGCTCTCTGGCTCAGCGGCTGGCTGCTGCCGGTCTGTTACCCGACCTCCGTGAATTGCTCGACATGGAGCTATGGAGTACCTACTCGGACGTCATTGCCGAAAGTCTGACAGCTTCTTTCACTGCCTTCCTTCGGCAAAAACTTCCGCAGGGCCAATTCATTTCCATCTACCAAAAGGCAACCGTTGAAGAGCTGGAGCAATACGAACCAGCCTGGAGGGAATGGCTGAAAAACGAGGCCCAGGCAAATGGCAGCAACTCCAATGTCCCACCGTCGCCGCCCCCTTACCTCCAAGGTTTCAACTTTGCCCATGAGGGCTACCAGATATTCAACGGCTATGGCTCCCGGCTGGCCTTGCAATCGCTGGAAGATGCAAAGGACATTGGCAGCAACGCCGTGGCCATCGTCCCTTATTCTTTTCTTCGCAATGCAAAGGTGCCGGCCCCCATTCCCGTAGCCAGGTTTGCAGGAGGCGAAAACGATGAAGCCGTCATGGCAAGCTGCCACCAGGCTCAGAGCCTGGGCCTCTACACCCTGCTGAAACCTCAAATCTGGCTGGGGCATGGTCAATGGCCCGGCGACATCGAAATGGAAACTGAGAGCGATTGGAGCCAGTTCTTCAAGTATTACACTTACTGGATAGCTCACTATGCCCTGCTGGCTGAAATCCATGAGGTGGACGGGCTGTGCGTCGGAACCGAAATGAGCAAGACGACCCTCCAGCGACCCGACGATTGGCGCTACCTGATCAGTCGGCTCAGGAAACTTTTCAGCGGGCACCTGACCTACGCTTCCAACTGGGGCGAAGAATTCGAGCAACTTACCTTCTGGGATGAATTCGATTTCATCGGATTGAACTGCTACTATCCCCTCAGCCAGTCTGAAAATCCAACCGACACGGAGTTGAAAAGCGGCATCAGGGCTGCTTTCAGCAATGCCGCCGCCGTTGCGAAGCGATTCAACAAACCCGTCGTGTTAACGGAAACCGGCTTTCCTACCGCCTCCAAACCCTGGATAGAACCGCACCGCGACGGGCGGGGTATTCAGGTGGATTACGAACAACAAGCCAGGTGCTTCCGCCTGTTTCTCGAAGAACTGGAGGATGAGGAGTGGTGTGGCGGCATCCTGATTTGGAAATGGCCCAGCTACCGCCGCAATTACCACGGAGAAAGGGCAACTTTTCACGTCAACGGCCATCCCGCAGAAGAGGTCATCAGGGAATGGCTCCAACACAAAGCAGGCAATTAAACCACGGGGGGTTACCACTAACCTCTCTCAACTCCTCTAAACCCTCTCGATTACCCACAAATCCCAATCTCATCGAATAGTGTCTCTGCAACTCGGCTTCATTGAATGTGAAAAAATCATTCTTCAATCGCTGTTCCTAGCTGAGGAAGAAGTCCCCGATTACATCAGCCATCTTGTAACCCGCTGTTTCAACGGCGGGAATAATGCCAGTCCCCCTACCCACATCAAACTTCTATTCAGAACA
>PAAY01000042.1 GCA_002698985.1 Saprospirales bacterium
ATACGACTTTTGCACCGGAGAAAATCGCTGCTTCATAGCCTATTATCTGGCCCAGAATGCAGTATTTCGGGCAAAATCCGCCAAGTTCTTTGACATTTCAGGATAACCAATTCCGCTTTCCGGGCAGTGTTGTGCTGCCAGGAATCCCAGTTGAAGCACTCATGTCCGCTCCGCACACCTCCTATGCGTAGACGATGCTGGGTGCTAGGCCCTGGAATACTTTTTCCATTGTCTGCCCTTTTTTCATCATCACAAAGATGTGCTCGATGAGCAGGGCGAGCCCTTCAGCCTTCATCAGCCTGCGCAGGAAAGGCAGCGTGTTGTTCATCTCCGTTTGAAGCCGCTGTTGAATACTCGACAAGAGGTCAGAGTCGTGGACTGTACATTTGAGCATGGAGTATGCGACGACCACAAAGGCGACATACGTTTGTATAGCCTTCTCGTTTCGCACCTGGTACTCTTCCAGCCCCTCAGCCTTGCCCTCCTGGTGATAGGTTTCAACAGGCCATCTGTGCCTGCGGATGCGCAGGATGCCACTGGGACGCCAGTTCAAGCGGTTGGTGATCGTGAATGTGGGCCGGTCGCTCAGGTCTTCCCGCAGGAAGGAGATAACCAGCCGTTGTTTTTTGTCGAAGCCCCTTACACGGTAGTTGGCAAAATAGGCATAGCATATCTGCTTTTCCCCTTTGTAAGTAAAGCCTGTTTTTTGGATTTTTTTGCGCAAGCAGGGGTCTTCCCTCAGTTTTTTGACGAGTTCTTGCAGCTGTAACTCTTGGCCAGTTTGCAGGTCGGTGACGTACTGCTCCTCCCGCAGGGTGCCTACGTAGTCCAGACCAAGTTCCTCACTGATGGCCCTGCACAGTTCGGCAGAGGTGAAGCCCGTGTCCATGGCGACAGGGAAGTTGCAATCCGGGTACATGGAACAGAAATTCCGCAGCAGGTCAAGGGCGATGAGGTTCTTGCTCTTATAGATATCGACCACCCCGGGGTGCTTTTCCCGACCTATTCTGTAGCGGGAACGGATATAGTTGCGCCACTTTTGGGGCTGGTCATACCTGCTGTTCCATTTCTCTTCGTTTATCACAAAACCCTGTTCCCGCAGGTAAGTGGCCACGGCTTCCCAATCGGGCGGCTCCCACATGCGCCAAAGCACAGGGTAGTCCGTCAGGTCATCGCTGTAGTGCAGCGTGACCAGGTCATGCGCCCAACGGTAGCACTTGTGGACATAATCGTAATGGTAGTAGATGTTGTCGAAGTGCTTGCCATAGTGTTTCAACAGGCTGCTGTCCACGCTCAGCACGCCCTTTTCCTTGAAGCAGGTGCCGGGGCTGCTCTGGAGCATATCAAGCCGAGCTTGGTTGACTTGTTCGAGGTCAAAATTCTGGCGGTTGAAGAATTTGTTGAAACTGGCTTGGTGCCGGGGGGAATGGACAAACATCCGGTTGATGGCCTCAAGGGTCTTGTTCTCGCTGATAATAAACCCCGACACCGCCTTTTTGAAGTGTTCATAGCCTTCCGGGCTGAAACAATGCTCAAACCAGGGAGCATATTTCTTTACAATACTTGGAAAGTCAACCAGTAGCATAATGTTATAAGTTTTGGAACAAAAGGTAGTGGTTTTCACATTTGAACCAAAAAAATTATCCTGAAATGTCAATGAACCAGCGCTTTATGGGCAAATTACGGTGCAAAAGTCGTATAGCCATCGGGGGACTCAGGAACCGAAAACCGGCATCCCCGCAATTTCCTTTTGGACAAATCAGGGCGATACATTAACTTGCCAAATCATTTATACGCCCATTCTTTACCTTCGCCGCTCCCGGCAAATTTTCACAAAGACTGCCAAAGAAAAAGCAGAATAGTTGCTTTTTAAAACAAATGTTTTATTTTTGCGTAGCGATAAAACAAATTATTTCATCACCCAGACCATAGAACTCGCACCCGCCCAACCTGGATCCGACTTCTATGTTCACTGGAATAAATTTCAGCAGGACCATGTTTCAGGATAAAGAAGCTAAACTGAAGGCACTCAACCTCGCCATCGACAGGATTGACAAGACCTATGGAAAAGGCACCGTGATGCGCCTCGGCGACAAACAGGTGCTCGACGTGGAAACCATCCCTACCGGCTCGCTGGGACTGGACATCGCCCTCGGTGTCGGAGGCTTCCCGAAAGGCCGTATCGTTGAAATCTACGGGCCTGAATCTTCCGGTAAGACCACACTGGCCATCCACGCCATTGCCGAATGTCAAAAAAATGGTGGCATTGCTGCATTCATCGATGCCGAGCACGCCTTTGACCGCTCCTATGCCGAAGCCCTCGGCGTGGACACCGAAAACCTGCTCATATCTCAGCCCGACAACGGAGAGCAGGCCCTGGAAATCACCGAAAACCTCATCCGCTCAGGTGCCATCGATATCATCGTTATCGACTCGGTAGCGGCCCTGGTGCCCCGCAGCGAGCTGGAAGGTGAGATGGGTGACTCCAAGATGGGCCTCCAGGCCAGGTTGATGTCGCAGGCCATGCGTAAGCTTACCGCCGCCATCGGCCGCACGCATTCTTGCTGCATCTTCATCAACCAGCTTCGTGAAAAAATCGGGGTGATGTTCGGCAACCCGGAAACCACCACCGGCGGTAATGCCCTGAAATTCTACGCCTCCATCCGCCTGGATATCCGCCGCTCAGGTCAGGCACTCAAAGACAAGGAGGGCAACGTAGTCGGTAACCACGTGAAAGTGAAAGTGGTGAAAAACAAAGTGGCCCCGCCCTTCCGCATCGCCGAATTCGACATCATGTACGGCGAGGGCATCTCCAAAGCCGGAGAGATCGTGGACATGGGCGTTGACCTCGACATCATACAGAAGAGCGGCTCCTGGTATGCCTACGACGATGCCAAAATTGCCCAGGGCCGTGATGCCGCCAAGCAATTCCTGATCGACAATCCGGAAGTGGCCCTCGAGATTGAAAACAAAATCCGCCAGAAACTGGCAGCCCTCAATCCACGTGCCGCCAAAACCGAGGAAGGTGAAGAGGCTGTTGCAGTGGATGAAGAATAATTTTGTTGTAGCAATCAATTCCGAAAGGGAGTGGAAGTGTCCGCTCCCTTTTTTTGTACTGTTGAACTCCTGTTCAACGGCTTTCGGCGTCGTGAGGCGCTGACTTGCAGTCAGTTCCTCTAATCTTTTCCTCTCACGGAGCCACAGAGAGCACGGAGTAAAATTCTCTGTGTGCCCTGTGGCCCCTGTGTGAGAAAAATGATGGCAAACGCTGGCAGGGGTTTTGGAACCCTGCCAGCGTTAAGGGCTCTTTATCTCTCGCTGAGCCTTGGAGAACACGGAGAAAAAAATTCTCTCTGTGCCTTATGGCCCCAGAGGCTCGTCACGAGCTGCGCTCGTTGACGTAACCTGAGTGGCGGCTTCCCGGCCGCCTTTGGTAGGCTTCAACATCGATGGAGGACAGACTCACTACCGTTATTTTGGCAGCCATTCGAATAGAAACTTCGATCAGGCCGCGTTGAATTTGGCGGCGATCGAGCGTTTATCTCTTGCAGCGATCTGGAGATCGCTGTTACGTTTTCGGTGATCTGGAGATCGCCGGTACAGGGCGGTCAGGCCTGGACGTAAACGACGTATTTTTCTTCGAAAAACGGCTCTTTGAAAAAGTCGCTGATGGGATGGGTTTCGGCGTACTCACCTTTGGGCAGAGCTTTGACTTCTTTGGCCACATTGCCACCTTTCAGTGCCAGCAGGCCGTTGGGAATGAAGTGTTTTTGGTCTTCCTTGAAAAGCCGGCGGGACCACTCGAACAGCTTCGGCAATTCCGCCACGGCCCTGCTGACGACGAAATCAAACTTGCGGCCTTTGAGTTCCTCTGCCCTTACCTGGGCAGCGCTGGCATTGCCAAGCTCCAGCCTTTCGATGACATCCTGCACCACCCGGATTTTTTTGAGGGTGCCGTCGATGAGGTGAAATTTTGTTTCCGGAAACAGGATGGCCAGGGGAACGCCGGGGAACCCGCCACCTGTGCCGATATCCAGCACTTCGGCTCCCGCTTTGAAGTCGATCACCTTGGCAATGGCCAGCGAATGCAGCACGTGGTGCAGGTACAGGTTGCCGATATCCTTGCGGGAAATGAGGTTGACTTTGGCGTTCCAATCGGTGTAGAGGGGCCCCAGCGCTGCGAATTGCTGAAGCTGTTTTTCACTCAGACCGGGAAAGTATTTGGTGAGGATTTCCATTTCACTTTGTGCTTTAATGCCATGCGGCTGACCGCAAAACAAACGACCTGCGAGGGAATTGCCTAGTTTCGCCCGCAAGCCGTAGAAATTTTCCTGTATCAGATCATCGATGCGCATTGCTGTCAATACAAGGCTGCTGCTGAAAGGCAAGTTGGAAGGCATGGGCTGGTTCACGCATGAGGTGCTGAACCGCATGGTTGCCGCACATCCCCAGGACGAGTTTTTCTTTCTTTTTGACAGGCCTTACGATCCGGGTTTTGTCTTCGGCAAAAACGTGACACCGGTCGTAGTTTCACCGCCGGCGCGCCATCCTTTCCTTTTCTACCTGTGGTTTGAATGGAGACTGCCGGCTGTGCTGGAAAAGCTGAAAGCGGATGTTTTTCTCTCTCCCGACAACTTTCTGAGCCTTCGGTCAAAACTGCCGACGGTGCTGGTGACCCACGACCTGGCGCCCTTTCACTTTCCGAAGCAGATCACGCCCATCCAACGCTGGTACTACCACCGCTTCATTCCGAAATTTAACCGAAGGGCAGAAGAAGTCGTAACGGTGAGCAACTTTACCAAACAGGACATTGTGAAGCAATTTGGCATTGCCGAGGAGAAAATCACCGTGGCCTGCAACGGTTGCCGTGACATCTTCCGACCTTTGGAAGACAGCGAGAAAAAGGCCGTCAGGGAAACTTTTGCCGACGGCAAACCTTATTTCCTGTATGTGGGTGCGGTGCATCCCCGCAAAAATGTGCATGGCCTGATCAGGGCTTTTGACATCTTCAAAAGAAACACCGGCGCCGATGCCGGATTGCTAATCGGCGGCCGTTTTGCCTGGAAAGCAGGCGAAGTGCAGCAGGCCTACGAAGCCAGCCCCTTTAAAAAGGACATCCGCTTTTTGGGCTACCTGGGCGATGACAAACTGCCGGCAGTGACCGGCGCTGCCTTTGCAGCCACCTACGTTTCGTTTTTCGAAGGTTTTGGCATTCCGCTTTTGGAAGCCATGCGTTGTGGAATTCCGGTCATTACCTCCAACATCTCGTCCATGCCGGAGGTGGCCGGTAATGCCGGACTGCTGGTGGATCCCTACCGGCCCGAGGACATTGCCCGGGGGATGCAACAATTGTGGGAGGACCCGCATCTGTACAGGGAGAAAGCAACGGCAGGCATCGAACAGGAAAAGAAATTTACCTGGGAAGGTGCTGCAGAAGTTGTTTACGAAGCGCTTCGGCGTGCCGCTGGCAATTGATCACCAAAAAGAAAAGACATGGGACTTTTTAGTTTTTTGAAACCCGTCAAACCCGGCCCATTTAATTACCAGCCGAGGTTTTATGACCCGAAAATGGAGAAATTGCGGGAGCGAAGAAAAAAAGCCGAAGAACTGGTGGGCGATGACCCCGAAGCCCTCAAGGCTCGCATTCGCAACTCCATGCAACGCCGGGGCAGTTACCTGGTGGACAAAAGCTACCGCCAACGCCATTTGCTCCGCTCCAATTTGCTGCTGCTGGCCATCATTGTCATCCTCATAGCCGTGGTATTGGTAGGGATAGAGATATATTTGCCGAAATTGATGCAAATCCTTGAATAGGCTCTAAAACAAACTACACATGGCTGACGTCATTCAGCTTTTGCCGGAATCCATAGCCAACCAAATAGCTGCGGGGGAGGTGGTGCAACGCCCGGCCTCCGTTGTGAAGGAACTCATGGAAAACGCCGTGGATGCCGGTGCCACCTCCATTAAACTCATTCTGAAAGAAGCCGGGAAGGTTCTCATCCAGGTTACCGACAATGGGTGCGGCATGTCGGAAACCGACGCCCGCATGTGTTTTGAAAGGCACGCCACATCTAAAATCCGGCGCTCCGAAGACCTCTTTTGCATCCGCACCATGGGCTTCAGGGGCGAGGCGCTGGCCTCCATTGCAGCCGTGGCCCAGGTGGAAATGCGCACCCGGCAGCACAACAAAGACCTGGGAACCCGCATACTCATCGAAGCTTCTGAGCTGAAAGTGCAGGAGCCCTGCCAGAGCGCTCCCGGCACCAGCATCAAGGTGAGTAACCTCTTTTACAACGTGCCCGCCCGCCGGAACTTCCTGAAATCGAACGCCAGCGAGATGCGGCACATCCTGGATGAGTTCCAGCGGATTGCCCTGGCCAATACCGATGTTTTTTTCTCATTGCACCACAATGGCAATGAGGTGTACCATTTGCCTCCCGGCAATTTGCGCCAGCGAATCGTCAACATTTTTGGCAGCAACATCAACCCCAAACTGGTGCCGGTGAACGAGGAAACCGACGTGACCTCCATCACCGGCTTCATCGGAAAACCGGATGCGGCACGCAAAACCCGGGGCGAGCAACTCTTCTTCGTCAACGGCCGCTTCATCAAAAGTGGCTACCTGCACCACGCCGTGATGTCAGCCTACGAAGACCTTTTGCCGAAGGACACCTACCCCTTTTATGTGCTCTTCATCGAAATTGACCCGGCAAGGGTTGACATCAACGTGCACCCCACCAAACAGGAAATCAAATTCGACGACGAAAGACTGGTGTACAACTACCTGAAAGTGGCCGTGCGCCACGCCCTCGGACAATACAGCATAACCCCCAGCCTGGATTTTGACCAGGTGACGAGTTTCAGCTCCACCCTGGCAGGCGGCAAACCTTTGGAACGACAGCCCAGAGTACCGGCAAGCGACAGCCGCCCGCAGCAAGGCTCCTCCGGCCGGGTTTCGCCGGAAGGCCGGCCTCAGGCCAACTGGCAAAAGCTTTTCGAAGGACTGGAGCAGTTTGAGAGTGAACTGAACCAGCAGGAGGAAGGCACCGAAACCCATGCGGAATCCATCACCCTGAATTCCGAGGCTTCGGAAGAAAACGAGCAGGCCACCCTGGGAGAGGCTTTGACGAAGGAACGCAAGCTGCCCTACCAGATTCACGGCACTTACATCATCAGCCAGATCAAGTCGGGTTTTTTGCTCATCGATCAGCAGGCAGCCCACGAGCGCATTCTCTACGAACAATACCTGGAGGTGCTGGAATCGCAAAAAGCCTACACCCAAACCAGCCTGTTTCCGAAAACCATCAACCTGGCACCCGCCGACGCCGAACTGATGATGGAGTTGATGCCCGCCGCCAAAATGCTGGGCTTCGACATCGAAGAATTCGGACAGGGAGCGTTCATCATCCACGGCATCCCCGCCGACCTTGCCGGCGCCGTGGAAGAAACGAAACTGATAGAGCAACTGCTCCACCAATACCGTGAAAACCTGGACCTGGAACTGAACATCAAAGAAAATATCGCCCGGTCACTGGCCCGCAGCGCCGCCATCAAAAGGGGCCAGCAACTGGAACCCGCCGAAATGCAAATGCTCATCGACAAGCTCTTCGCTTGCGCAATGCCTTTTAAAAGCCCTTCGGGTAAAAACTGCTTCATCACCTTCGAACTGGAGGAACTGGAAAAGCGGTTTTTGAAAGGGTAACCCTGGAAGGTTTTTGGGAAGGTTTTTAGAGGGTTTTTGAGGTTTTTGGAATCAGCGTCAACTGTGCCATCCGTTTAATCTGCGCTCGGTTTTTGAGTTTTTTGGAATCAGCGTCAACTGTGCGATCCGTTTAATCTGCGCTCGGTTTTTGAGGTTTTTGAGGGGCGTTATGTGAAAAGGGCTGAGCGTCGTTTGACGCCCAGCCCTTTTTCAGTGATCAGGAATAAGCAGTGCTTAGAGCTTGCTTTGCCATTCGGTGATGGACTCCTTGTTCATGCGCTCGTAATCCTTGTTGCCGGCTTTAACTGCTTCAGCCAATGAACGCTCGGCCACTTTGATGGCTTCGGCGTATTTGCCCATTTTGCTCAGGCAAATGGCCTCCTGGCGCAGGGTCCAGAAACGCGGATTCATCTCGTTGGCTTTGTGCAACCACTCGTAGGCCTGGTTGAGGTCTTTGCCGCTGTCCATGTAATAACGGCCGGCAGCGTAGTAGTCGTTGGCGGTAGGCCCACCCATGACACGCTTGATGTCCGCTTCAACAGTGGCATCGGTGTTCAGGGTGATGGGAATGGAAACCAGGGTTTGATCCCAGCCAATGATCAAGTCGCAAGAATTGTCACGTAGGTTGTCGATCCAGATAGAAAACGACTCAAGTTTGCTGTCACTCAAAGTATGAGCGGGAACAGTTACCCGAAGGGCCTCTTTGGCTTCGTCGTACTCACGGGGTGTTCCCCAGTTTTCGGTGTCGGTGTAGAAGATCACATCCCAGGATTCAGGATTTGGAACAGTGAAGATGGCATAAGTGCCGGCTTTCAGTTCCTTGCCATCGATGGTCACTTTGTCGCTGAAAGTGATCATGGTGTTTTTGTTGGCGCCGGTGCGCCACATTTGACCGTAAGGAACCAAACCACCAAAAATGGTTCTTCCCTTTACACTTGGACGGCTGTACTCGATGGTGATGTCGGTCAGACCGGCGGTCTGAACTACTTTACAGGCAGGGCTGGCAGCAGGGGTCTTGATTTGAGCCGAAGCTACATTTGCCCATGCAAAGACTGCAAATGCCAATAATGAGAGCAAAAGTTTTTTCATCTGTCTTGAATTTGAATTTAGTGTTAGCGAATTGGCCGTGAAGGTACTAAAACCCCGCTGCTTAGGTGTCGGTACATCAATTTCCTTAACGGTTTTTAACGCTTGGCAGCACGGGCCTCTGCAGGGCAACGGGCAGCTTTTATTTCCTACCTTTGCCAGGGCCTGAGACACAGGCGAAACGAACGATCAGCAAGCATACCACCTGTCCATGAGTTACATTGTTTCAGCACGCAAATACCGCCCTCAGCGCTTCTCGGAAGTGGTGGGGCAAGAGCATGTTTCACTGACCCTGAAGAAGGAACTTCAGACCGACCACCTGGCGCATGCCTTTCTTTTTTGCGGACCGAGAGGGGTGGGTAAAACGACCTGTGCACGGATTCTGGCCAAGGCCCTGAACTGCACCAACCTTACAGAGGATTTCGAGCCCTGCGGAAAGTGCAACAGCTGCACCAGCTTCCAGGATAACGCCTCTTTCAACATAATCGAGCTGGATGCCGCCTCCAACAACAGCGTGGAGCACATCCGGGCCCTGGTTGAGCAGGTGCGTTTCCAGCCGCAGCAGGGGCAGTACAAGGTGTTCATCATCGACGAGGTGCACATGCTGTCCACCTCTGCTTTCAATGCCTTCCTGAAAACCCTGGAAGAACCGCCGCCCTACGCCGTTTTCATTCTGGCCACCACCGAAAAACACAAGATACTGCCCACCATCCTCTCAAGGTGTCAGGTATTCGATTTCAAGCGCATCACCGTGCAGGCCATCGTCAAACACCTGCAAGGCATTTGCGAAGCAGAAAAGATAAAAGCCGACCGGGAAGCACTCCACATCATCGCCCAGAAGGCCGATGGAGCGCTCAGAGACGCACTTTCCATCTTCGACAGGGTAGTAAGCTCAGCCGGAAAAAAACTCACCTATGAGGCCGTCGTCAGCAATCTGAACATCCTCGATTACGAGTACTATTTCAAGGTGACGGACGCGCTGCTGGTGCAGGATATGCCCACGGTGATGCTGCTTTTTGAGGAGGTGCTTTACAATGGCTTCGATGGCGATGTTTTCATCAACGGGCTGGCCGAACACTTCCGCAACCTCTTGCTCTGCAAACACAAAGAACTGGGCAAACTCGTTGAGGCTGGAGAGGACCTCCGCAAGCGCTACGAAGAGCAGGCTGCAAAGGCACCCAAGAGCTTCCTCCTCACCGCCCTCAACCTGTGCAACGATTGTGACATCAACTACAAGATGGCCCGCAACAAGCGCCTGCATGTGGAAATGTACCTCATCAAAATGTGCCACATCGGCATGGCGGTGAAACTGGCCACCAACCCACCTCAACAGCCCGTTCCGGAAAAAAAAACTCCTGAACTAACCTCGCCTGCCGGCAAAGCTGCCCCTGCTGCTTCGCCAAAAATTGCCGAAGAAAAACAACAGCCGCTTCCCCCTTCGGAAAATGAAGCGCCGGTGGAACCCAGCGAGCACATTGCCGAGGAAAGCACCAGCGAGACAAGCCCGGCAGTGGATATTGCAAAAGAAGCCGAACCCGAAAAGGTGGAAATTCCGGAAGAAAAGCCGGCGGCTCCCAAACGCAAACTCCGCAAGCCCTCCAACGGCCTCGTCAGTGGCATAACCTCACTGGAGGACATCGAGAAAGAAGTTGATCACGAGGAAAAACTGGCCAGCCAGCGGGAGGCCAAGCTGAGCCCGGAAGATTTTCAGGAACAGTGGAAAGCCTACAAAGAACAGGTGACGAGCAGTTCGGTAAAAGCCATCCTGAACAATGCCGAGGCCCGGCTGGAAGGCACCAAAGTTTGCATCACCGTTTCTTCATCCCTGGCAGAAAATGCCATTAAACAGGAAACGAAACTGATGGATTTCCTTCGGGAAAACCTGCACGCTCCAATGCTCAGCCTGGATATCAAGGTGGACCCCGGCAAACAAGCCAATGAAAAACGCCCGCCAAGACCCCTCACCGACAGCGAGAAGTACCAGCAGATGAAAGCCGTGAACCCCCTCGTTGACGAACTCCGCAAACAACTGGACTTGAGGTTTAAGGATTGAGGAATGAGGAATTGAAGAACTGAAGAGTAGCTATGAAGATCATAGGCATCTCACAACCCCTCTCAACTTCTCTAAACTTCTCTAAACTCCTCTAAGCCCACCACCAACTGGCCACAAATGAAAAAGGGCACTGCAAGCTTGCAGCGCCCTTTTTCATTTGCCAGGTCTATCAGAATCATTTCCGCTTTTGTTTGTCGCGGTTGATGATGGTGGCTATCTGATCAACTTTCAAGTTCTTGCCGATGATGATCCGCTCCGGATTCAGAACGTAGATCTCCGGGGTCACATCCACGTAGTATTTGGCGTAGATGGATTTGTTGGTCGGGTCGAACACATTATATGGCCAGGGCATATTGTTCTTTTTGATGTAGGCCTTCCACTTGGCATCATCGGTGTCCACGGCGATGGCGTACACCTCCACGCCTTTTGGATGCCACTCTTGATACCAGCGCACCAGCTTGGGGGTTTCCACGGCGCAGTGCTCGCAGTCGGGGTTGTACATGTACACGATGATGTAGGGATCCTTGATGTCGTAGATGGAGTATGTTTTACCATCAGGGCCGGGGGCGGTCACGTTGGGGCCTTTCTTGCCCACCAGGCTGGCAGCCATCTCATAAGCCCGTAGCTGAATGGCATGCACTTCGGCTGAGTCACTCCAGAATGCCCGGTCGTAGGTGAAATAGCGCTGGATCATGTTCACGAATACCGCCTGCGCATCCATGAGGGTGCTTTCCTTGGGATCGTAATTCAGCACGATCCAGTTGGCGAAGTACTTGAAGATCTCAGGGTTGCCAAGGGTCTTGTCCACGAGAAAGTTAGCGGCGGCATTGATGGAATCAGGGTGCTGTGGTGTCAGTTGTGTGATGTAACGCTTCAGCTTGTTGGCCAGCACAGGGGTGTACATCAGACGGGTATCGCTGAAGTCCACATTGTCCCAGAATTTGGTGCGGTACAGGTAGGCATAGCGCACCGTATCCAGGGTGCCGTCGGGCTTCTTGATGTTTCGGATATCCGGGTTCTGGCCGGCCATTTTGAATTTCACGAAGAAGCTTTCGGGGTGCTCATCGGCAATTTTCTTGAGGTAAGCCATCCGCTCGTCGATGAGCTTGTATTGCTCCTGTTCCCATTTGTTGTAATCAGGTGTGCCGGGCTGGTACTTGCGCATTTCAGCAGCCACCTGGCTGAACCTGGGGCGCATCTGTTCTTCAAATTTCGACACCTGCACGAACAGCTCATTGTCCAGGCTGCCTTCCACTTTCAGGTTTCCGCTGAGGTTCACCAGTGAAGTGTGCAGGCTGAACTTCTGGTCCTTATCAACTATGATCTGGATGCTGCTCCTGTTGGGCAGGTAGATATAATAGAGACCGGGAGCATAGGGCTCGTCTTCTTCGAAGACAAACTCGCCTTTGTTGTTGATGATGGCGGAGTCAGCTCTGAAATTTTGGTCGGCAAAAACGCCGATGAGGTAAGCTACGCCACCGTTCAGTCCATCCACGGCGACCTTGATTTCAGGGGTTTCACACTGCTTCTTGTATTCCTCGATGTCGAGGGCAGGTCCGTAATCCACCGGTGCGGTGCTGGCAGTGGTCGTGTTATTGGCTGGGGTTTGGGAATTGTTGTTCTCACAAGCTGCGAAAAATGCAGCGATCAATGCAATGAAAAATAATGCTCTCATGGGCTTCAGATTTTTTTTAGGCAGCGAAAATAAAGGATTCTGCCAAGGAGGGAGGCCCATTGCAGCAATACATTTAGACAGTGTTAACAGGTAAGGCAGTCAGGGAACAGGCACTTCAGCCCCAATCGTCGTTCTCCAGGCCGAAATCTTTCAGCACTTCCGGTGGCACACCCTGATAGGTGCCGGGGCGGTTGCCCATGTATTCCAGGTCTTGCAAGCCGATTTCCGAGGTGAAAAAACCGGTGGCTGTCAGGTCACGCATCCGGTTGAAGAAGGCTGCGCCCTGCTCCATGCCCGGCTTCACCTTGTTGGGGTAGGCAATGTCGTCCACCACTTGCAGTTGCTCTTCTTCAGAACAATCCACAAAGGCCTTTTCAAATCGTTTCAGGCACTCTGCATCCAGCCATTTCAATCCACCCCGCATGGGCACCTGGTGTTCCGGAATATCCTTCACGATGAACTCGATAAAGTCCGGCACACCGGCCTCAGTGGCACTCCCCGACTTCTCGTCAGCCGGTATGATGATGTCAGCCAGCACGGCAATGGTGGCCATCTCGTGTTCCGTAAAAAACTGCTCGCTCAACAGTTTCCGGTCCCTTTCGATCTCAAAATCCTGCCGGCCGGCTTCCAGCACTTCCGGCTGGGTGTTCTCTTCCTGTTCCGGCACTTCGGGCCTGCAACTGCCCAGGATCATGCCCGCCGTTATGGAACCAACTCCTATGAATTTCAATGATTCTCTACGGTTCATTGTTGAAAGTTTTTATGGTAGTTTTTTTGGAGGTTTTTGAGGATTTTTTTGGGTTTTTAAGGTTTTTGAAGTGCGGCATTCCTCATTCCTCATTCCTCATTCCTCATCCCTCATCCCTCATTCCTCATTTGTCCCGTCCTAAAAAAAGTTGACAAATACGTTAAAGATTAAAGTTAGTCCTGAAAGCAGTTTACAAAACAAAAAGTTTTAATCCTGAAACTGCTTTACAAATAAGTCATTCTATTCTTTCTTGCCCTAAGGCCAGAGTGTGAGATTCAGTCCGCTTAGATGCAGAATTTTTTGCCAGAAGCATTCAGTCAAGGATTTTGG
>PAAY01000043.1 GCA_002698985.1 Saprospirales bacterium
GGCAGGATTGATTGGTTCTAAGTTTCATAAAACAATTTGTATAGTTCTTTGACTTTATTGGAGAGCCTGGCAAGCGTATCCTTTGTCGGCTTCAGACCATTTACTTTGAGAACATTGTATGAGATGTTATTCAAGTAAGCCAGAATCGCAGCTTCTTTAGGTGAGGTCAAGGTCATGTCATCTTCGCCTAAATTGACATCTTTGATCCAATGAAGGCGGTTCTCTATTGACCAATGGCTCTGTATAGCATGGGCTACAATTGCTGCTGAATTTATGGGTTTGCTTAGAGCGTAAAAAGCAACTTCCTCAAAAGGCTTTTCGCCTCTTATTCCCCACCGCCTTACCTTGACCAAACGGTTAATACCATTCCAACCTTTGGGCAACTCTGCCTTGTTGAGGTAGAGTTCTATGCGACGATTTACTTGGCAACCATTTTTAGCTTCGTAATACTCACAGGTTGAAATAGGCGAACTTAAGGCCGTATAGAGGGCAATGGTTTCCCACAGCTTTCGGCAATTTTGCTTGACCTGTACCAAAAAATGGCAGCCAATCTGAAGAATCAGATTTAGCGTTTTTTTTGGGCATGCAGTGCATCCATGGTAAATACAGTATCCTGCAAGCCAAGTTGCTTAACTAAGTTTCTTAGGGCTTCACCCTCAGCGGATTTGCCATTTTCGTAAGACTTCATGCCGTATACCAAGCCACTGCGATGTCCAAAGGCATTAACAACAGCTACGAAATTCTGAAAGTTGGTATTTCCTCCTTGAGTAGTTGATTTTATAGCCTTTCCATCAAGTGAAACGAAGTCGTCAGCCGAATCTGGTAAGTAGCCTTGTACCCACCGTATGAATTCATTGACCAAAACCTGTTCATTTAGTTCGGTAAGAATTGCTCGAAAGGTAAAAAAGCAGGGAACCCCGTGTTTAAGCTTTAAGATTTCAGTCAATTCAACTTCATTGGCTTTTGCAAAACGAGCAAAACCTCGAAATCCTTGATGTCCACTCAAGATAGCCATGATCACTATTGTGAGGACATCCTTTAATTTGTGCCGTTGTCCTTGCTCTCTACGAGGATCTTGCAAGGCATTGAAAAACTCAAACATTTTGTATTGCATTTTTCTCCAATTTGTGTCAAAGAACGTAAAAATAACAGAACCAATCAATCCTGCCCTCGAGGGGGGATAGATCCTGCTAAATTGCTGAGATGTATCTTGTGGCTACTTTTTGCAGTGCGCTCATGTCTTAAAACAAAAACAGCGGCAACAGCCCAAAGCCATTGCCGCCGTTGCGGACTAAAAAATTGCCGTTTAGGGCTTGTCCACTTTTTCAAAATCACCGGCCTTGATGATGACCAGTTTTGACGGATCGATGTGGCGCTTGACAGCCGCATTGATGTCTTCTACGGTCAGGGCCATGATCTTGTCTTCCAGTTTCTTGTCCCACATCATTGTGCGGTCCAGGTCCAGGTAGCTGTTGAGGGTGCCGCTGAGCGAGCGGTCGTCGGCGCGGCTCATACCCCGGTTTTGGAGGTAGCCGGATTTTGCAGCTTCCAGCTCTTCGGCGGTGAAGCCTTCTTCCAGCACTTTGGCAATTTCCTCTTTGAAGGCAGCCTCCAGCTTGGCCACGTTCTCCGGAGCATAGATGGCGTAAGCCACGAAGTTTCCGTTTTTATCCCTTGAGCTGGCGTTGAACTGTGAGCCCACACCGTAGCTGAGGCCTTCTTTCTGGCGGATGCGCACGGCCAGGCGGCTGTTGAGGAAACCACCTCCGAGGATGTAATTGCCCATGACCATTGCTGCATAATCCGGGTCGTCATCTCCCATCGGCAATGGCATGCCGGCAATGAACATGGCGTTGGCCTTGTCGGGTGTGTTCAGGCTGACATTGGCCGGCTCTGCCGGGGTGTACTCTGAGCTGATGCGCTTGTAGGGCTTCGGGCTTTTCCAGCTGGCAAAGTGTTCCAGGATCTTGGCTTTCACGGTTGCTTCGTCAAAATCACCAACCACACTGGCGGTGGCATCGCTGGCGCCGTAAAATTCTTTGTAGAAATTCTTCACGTCTTCCAGTGTGGTGCTTTTGTAAGCCTCCACCTGCTCGTCAAAATCCATCACATAGCGCACGTCGCCTTTCGGGTATTTTGACAGGCGCTTGCGGTACTCGAGTACTGCAATAGCAGTTGGTTCACTTCTTTGCGATTCCACGCCGGCAAGGTTTGCTTCGATCAACTTTTCGAATTCAGCTTCCGGGAATGAAGGATGCTTGAGCATCTCGGCCACCAGGTCGATAACCGCGGGCAGGTTGTCGTGTTCGGTTTCGATGTTGGCAGTTACACTGGATGCGCCACCGGAAAATGAAACACGGGCTTTGAGCTGGTCCAGTTTGTCCTGGATCTGCTGGCGGTCCATGTTGGTGGTTCCTTTGTTGAGCATGGCGGCTACCAGTTCGCCGGCAGTGGCTTTTCCTTTCAGGCTGTTTTCGTCGCCAAAGCGCAGGGTCAGCCTTGCCGATACGGAGTTGCCGCGGGTTTCCTTCGGCAAAAAGGCGAACTCGATGGTACCATCCGGGGCTTCACCCCTGTGGGTGCGGTTCTCGATGTTCTCGCAGCTCGGGTCGAAATCTTCACCTTCGGCGATGGCTTCCTTGCCCTTGTAGTTTCCGAGGAGGGTTTCGAGGTTCGGCGCATCGGGAATGATGGCCCGGTCGGGGTTTTGTTCCGGAATGAAAACACCCACGGTGCGGTTGGAGGGCTTGAGGTATTTTTTAACCACATTCACCACGTCTTCAGCGGTCACGGCTTCAACATTGTCCCGCATCAGGAAGGCCAGTCGCCAGTCGCCCTGTGCGATGAACTCGCTGAGGCCAAGGCCGATGGAGGTGCTGTTGCGGAAGCGAAGCTCCCAGTTTTTCAGGATGCGTTGTTTGGCGCGGTCCACTTCTTCCTGTGTGGGCGGGTTGTCGGCCAGTTCATCCAGTGTCTTCAGCAATGTCGCTTTTGCCTCGTCAAGCGAGTTTTCCATCCTCACATCGGCGTTGATGTAGATGAAACCTCCCTCTTTCAGGCCCGGTGCAAATGACCAGACAGTGGAAGCCTTTTTGGTTTCGACCAATGCCTTGTAGAGGCGGCCTGAGGGCTGGCTGGTGAGCACCTCGTCCAATACAGAAACGGCGGCGTATTCCGGATGCGGACCCGGAGGGGTGTGATAGGCGCAGGAAACCACCTGCACATCACCCACCCGGCGCAGGGTCACCAAGCGCTCGCCGTCCTGGGTGGGCTCTTTGGTGAAGGTTGGCGTCAGCTTGCGCTCCGGTTTCGGAATGCGGCCGAAGAATTCCTTGATGTATTCAAGTGTCTTTGCTTCGTCAATTTTGCCGGCCACCACCAGCACGGCATTATCCGGCTGGTAATACTTCCGGTAAAAAGCCTGGAGGTTTTCGATGGGCACATTTTCGATGTCTGAGCGGGCACCGATGGTGGTATTGCCGTAGTTGTGCCACAGGTAGGCCGTTGAGAGTACCCGTTCCATCAAAATACCGGAGGGGTTGTTCTCACCGGATTCGAATTCGTTGCGGACCACGGTCATCTCACTTTCCAGGTCCTCTTTGGCCACATAGGAATTGACCATGCGGTCGGCCTCCATGTCGAGGGCCCAGCGGAGGTTCTCGTCGGTGGCGTTGAAAGTCTCAAAATAGTTGGTGCGGTCGTACCAGGTGGTGCCGTTCGGCCGGGCACCGTGCTCGGTCAGTTCCTGCGGGATGTTGGGGTGGTTGGGCGTGCCTTTGAACACCATGTGCTCCAGCAGGTGCGCCATGCCGGTTTCTCCATAGCCTTCGTGGCGGCTGCCCACCAGGTAGGTAATGTTGACGGTAATGGTCGGTTTTGACTGGTCAGGGAACAGCAAGATGCGAAGTCCGTTACTGGTGAGCTTGTACTCAGTAATTCCCTCAACAGAGGTTACTTTTTCGATGCCTTCGGGCAACTTGTCCTGTGCGTTCATAGTAGCTGTAATGGTAAACACTGAGAGTACCAAACACAGGCCCCGGGTTAATAGTTTGTTTAGCATAAAAGAGGAAAATTTGGTTTGAAATTGAATGAAGCGGTCATTGCGGCGGAAGCCGTGAAAATTCATAAAACCACTTCGAAATTGGCAATGAACGATGAGGCCCCGTTAAGGGCACCTGCGAATGTACCTATCAGCCGACGGATGACGGCCGCTCATGGCTCAATGGCAGTATTCTTTAGACAAATCTGACGGCTGGCTGTCATTAAAAGCAGGACTGGGGCGATCTTTGCCTGTGTGCTTCATGCCATATTGCACATCGATTTTTCAATCATGAAACAACTCCTCGAAAAACTCATATCCCTTATCCCGCGGGTAGGGGCCTGGCGGGCAGCTTTTCTCAAACACAGCACACCCGGGCATTTTTACAGCCCTGTACCCGACCTGGACGAAGTCAGAAGCAGGGAAAATGAGATTTACGATTTCAGCCGGCCAATTGCAGGCATTGATTTCAACGACCAGCTACAACTCGATCTGCTTGCCAAAATAAAGCCCCTGTTGCCGGAGGCTCCCTGGACCGGGCAGACCCTACCCGGCCTGCACTTTCATTTCGACAACATCTATTACACCTGGTCGGATGCATTGGTGCTGTTCGGGCTGATGCGTGTGTTGAAACCAAATCGCATCATCGAGGTAGGCTCCGGCTGGAGCTCCGCTGTAATGCTGGATACCGACCGCCTGTTTTTCGACGATAAGATTGAACTGACCTTTATCGAACCCTTCCCCGACCGCCTCATCGAACTGGCGGCAGATGTGGCCTCCAACAAGCTGGTGCAATCCATCGTTCAGCATGTTCCGATGGACTTGTTCGGTCAACTGCAATCCGGCGATTTTCTTTTCATCGACACCAGCCACGTGTCCAAAATAGGCTCTGATGTGAACCACCTGCTGTTCGAGGTGCTGCCCCGGCTGAACAGTGGCGTTTACATCCATTTCCACGATATTTTCTACCCCTTCGAGTACCCGAAAGAATGGATTTACAGAGGCTACGCCTGGAATGAAAACTACATCCTGCGGGCCTTTCTGATGGACAATCCTCATTATGAAATTGTGTTCATGAATACCTACCTGGAACACAAATACCCGGAGCAGTTGCCGGAGCAACTTTTCACCCGTTACAAGGGAAGTATCACCGGTGGGATTTGGTTGCGCAAGCGATGAAATCACAATTCTCTTGTAATCACTTCCAGAGATTCGAATGGACAGACTGAAATCCCGTCGTCAAGCGGGAACGCTGATTTAACAGGTGCTACGATGTAGTTGGTTTTGGTGCCCAGGTCTGCAATGGCAGTCCTGAAGCTCCTGGTGATTTTCGGAGCTGTGGAGAATTTTATTTCTAATAAAGTATGAGGCGTGCCACCTTTTGCCAGTACCAGGTCTGCTTCAGTGCCGTCCTGGGTACGGTAGAAGTACATTTCCATTTGCTCTGATAGTCTTGCGTGCAATTCCTGAATGACGTAGGCTTCCCATGATCCGCCACTTACCGGGTGGGCAAGGATTTCTTCAAATGTGGTAATGTTCAGAAGATTGTGAAGAATGCCGGTGTCACGAATGTAGATTTTTGGAGATTTTGTGATTCGCTTTCGAATGTTCATGAACCAGGGTTGAAGTCGCCTGATGAGGTAAGACGACTCGAGGAAATCGATGTAGCGCTTTACCGTGGGCAAGCTTATACCCAATGATTTGGCGAAGGTTGAGTAGTTGAGGACATTTCCATTGGTATGGGCGATCATCGTCCAAAGCCTCCTGATCAAGATGGGTTCTGCGCTCAGCCCCAACATCGGCAAGTCCCTTTCGAGGTACGTTCGTACAAAATTGGATCTCCAGCGGAAACTGGCATCGTCGCTTGCAGCAAGTAGGGAGCCAGGAAAACCACCTCTCAGCCAATGGGTGTTTTTGTCCGTAAGATTGGATGTTTCTTCAAAACTAAAGGGAGACAGTTCATAATAGGCAATTCTGCCAGCGAGGGTTTCGGAACTTCCTCTGATCAGTTCAGGTGACGCTGACCCCAGCAAAATGAAGCGCCCGGGTTTCCTGTTCCGGTCAATCACCGATCTGAGCACGGGAAACAAATCTGGTTTGAGTTGTACCTCGTCAATGATCAGGGTTTGATTTTCAAACGTCTCAAAATAGAGGCTGGGGTTTGAGAGTTTTGCAAGGTCTTCTGGTAATTCCAGGTCCAAATAAATGGATTCGTTGGGAAGTTTCTCACGAATGTGTAAAGCAAGGGAGGTCTTGCCTACCTGGCGTGGCCCGATGATGCCCACCGCCGGAAATTCCTTAATGAGTTGAAGTATGTAGCTGGTGCCTGAACGAGGGATGTATTTATCCATAACCCTGCAAATTTAAAGTTCAATTTTAAATTTGCAGGGATAATCTTCATTTTCCAGTGAATTCAGGTCGCAACTCAAAGTTGCAACCTGATGCAGGACGGGGCTCAGTTCTTCAGTTCTTCAAATCCTCAGTTCCTCATTTCCTCACCGCTTATCAATCTCCACCACTGTGGCCACGGCATTTTTGCCGTTGAGGCGGCAACGGAAGTGCACGGCATCGTCCACCTCGAAACGGGTATCCGGAAATTCCTGGTCGGAGATGGCGTCGCGGACTTTTTCGATGTAGGTGCCGCGACGGCTCTGGTTGATGCGGCTGTTCAGCACGTTCCAGTCGATGGGTTCCTTGGTCACCACGATGGCGATGCGGTCGCGGTTACCCAGTTCATCGGGGGTCATGGAATAGTCCTTCGGGAAAAGACGGGTGCCGGTGATACCGCAATAAGGCGAGTGCTTTTCGGTGTAGGGGAAGAGCACATAGCTGGAGCCATCTGTTTCTTCGCCAAAGACGTACACATAGCATTCCACCGAGTTCATGATGGCCACTTTGAAGTGGTCACGGGGTGTCAGGTAGGATTTGGTGCGGAACACCTTGTTTCCCGAAGGTTGAAGCGGGATGAGCTGTTGGGTTTCATTGTCAACGAGGCCGAAGGTGACGTCCAGGATTTCGGGGTCAAATTTCTCGGCCTTGCCCATGGGATAAAGCCCGTAGGCCTCTTTGGTAAAGTGCTCAAAATCCCGGTAGCCAACCCATGCAATACCGTTCTGTCCCCACTGCTGCCCCCATGAGTTCATGATCTGAAAAGCCTGTCGGTTGTCGTCGTACCCGATGACGCACATGGCGTGGCCGCTGAAGCCGTAGCCGCTGTAATCCCGCTGGGTGGGTTTCCAGGTGCTTTTGCCCACCATCTGGTGCATAAAGGTGCCGCCCACCAGCATGCCAATGACCACGGGGGCTCCCTGGGCCAGGTGCTGTTTGATGCCCTGGAGGTCAACGCCGTAATTGGAAGCACCCTGTGTAAGCCGGTTGTAGCCTTTGATTCGGTGGCGCGCAGCTTCGGCCAATTGTTCACGGGTGGGCCTGCGGTTGCAGGTGCGTTCGTCGTAGCCAAACTTGGAGAATGGCAGGTCGCCGGCCTGGTGCAGGGTTTCCATGGCGTTGTTCATGTAAGCCCCCTGGCAACCGGGCAGCGCAATCTGGTTGTAAAGAAAAGCCGGACTGTAAGCCACGTCATCGGGGTCGGCGCCGGTGGCCTGCGCCTCAAGGATGGTGCGGGCAGCGTAAGAACTGGCCCAGCCCACACAAGACCCCTGGGATCCCTGGTGCAGGCGCTTGGGAGCATATTTCAACAGGGAAACCGAAGCTGGCAGCCGGTTGGTATAACTACCCAGCGGAATGGAGGCCAGCGGCTCAAAAACCTCCGCCTTGTCGTACTCTTCTTCGCTCAGTTCAGCACCGAAAGAAAAGGTGGCCTGCTGCTCTTCGTAATTGCCCCCGGAGAACATTTCGCTGCCCCCAAGGAAAAAGTACCAGATGGCACCAATGATGAGCACCGGAATGAGCAGCTTGGGTTTTTTGAAAAGAAACATAAGCAAAAACGGCAGCAGGCGGCCGAGTCCGCCACCACCTCCCCGGCCTTCATTCCGTCGGGGATCCGGTTTTCTCTGCCCGCCTCGCTGCGGGTCTTTTTCCATTCTGATAGGCATACTGTCGTGTTTTTAAAGTTTTTGCTTCGCCGGTTTTTTTGGAAGGCTTTTGGAAGGTTTTTGAAGGTTTTTTAGTGGGGTTTTTAAGGTTTTTCTCCAACTGTCGAAGGCTCAACGCTGGCAGGGTTCAGAACCACTGCCAGCGTTCGCTCCCCCGAAAGCTTTCGGGGCTCGATTCTTCAGTTCTTCAGTTCCTCACTCATAAGAATGCAGCGCCAGCCGGTTGCCTTCGCTGTCGAGAAACAGGGCCATGTGGCCGTGGTCGGGTGAGATCATCTTTTTGGCTTGCAGCACTTTGCCGCCGGCGGCTTCCACCCTGTCGAGGGCGGTTTGCAGGTCTGGGTTGGCATTGAGGTACACCACCGGGCCATCTGCCGAGGGTTTGTAATGTTCCCCGTAGCAGATGGCTGCTCCCACCGTTTTGTGGGGGAAGATGCCCATTTTGAAACCGCCGAAATCCATGGCCTGGATGTCCATTCCGAAAACGGTCTCATAAAAAGTTTTGGCCCTGTCGAAATCAGCTACCGGTATCTCGATCCATTCGCACCATAAGCGCTCCTGCGCTGCATTTGACTCTTTCATTCTTTAATTTTTTTTCACCGCCTGCGGCGGCAACGATGAAATCCGCACCGGTTGTTTGACAGCTTTTGGGAAGCGAAAGTCACACCCGGCGGACAGAGAATGGCTAAAGGTAGAAATTGGCGGTTGACTGGGCAAGTGAGCTGCCGCAATCATGGGCTGTCGAATTGCACATCAGGTCTGATTTTATCCCGTACTTTTGCAGCCTTTTTTGAAACGGGGCATTTTAGCCCGTTTGGGCCGCAGGCCCGAAAATGAAGAAAGCAATGTCATTAAAGAAAGAAATAGCCCGCCGGAAAACCTTCGGCATCATCTCGCACCCTGACGCCGGTAAAACCACGCTCACGGAGAAATTGCTCCTGTTTGGGGGTGCCATCCAGGTGGCCGGGGCAGTGAAGAGCAACAAGATCAAAAAGACCACGGTCTCCGACTTCATGGAGATCGAAAAACAACGGGGTATCTCCGTGGCCACCTCGGTGATGGCCTTTGAGTACCGGGACCTGAAGATCAACATCCTGGACACGCCGGGTCACCAGGATTTTGCCGAAGACACCTACCGCACCCTGACGGCGGTGGACAGCGCCATCGTGGTCATCGACGTGGCCAAAGGTGTTGAGCCGCAGACGGAAAAGCTGGTCAACGTATGCCGGATGCGGGATACGCCGATCATCATTTTCATCAACAAGCTGGACCGGGAAGGGAAGGACCCATTCGTATTGCTGGATGAAATAGAGCAGAAGCTGGGCATCACCGTATCGCCGCTGAGCTGGCCGGTGGGCATGGGTCGCATCTTCAAAGGCGTGTACAGCATGTATGAGCAAAAGCTGGTGCTCTTCCGCCCGCATGGAAAACAGAAGGAAGAAGACACCATCGAGTTCAACGACCTGTCGGACCCCGCTTTGGAAAAACACCTCGGTGAAAAGCCCGCGGCCACCCTGCGGGAGGAGCTCGAAATGGTACATGGCGTATATCCTGATTTCGACAAGGATGCCTACCTGAAAGGGCAGCAGTCGCCGGTGTTCTTTGGCAGCGCCATCAACAACTTCGGGGTGCGCGAGATGCTCGACTGCTTTGTGGACATTGCCCCGGTTCCCAGGCCCCGCCCAGCGGAGGAGCGCATGGTGGCACCCGATGAGGAGGGCTTCACCGGCTTCGTGTTTAAGATCCACGCCAACATAGATCCCCGCCACCGTGCCCGCATCGCCTTTTTGCGCATCTGCTCCGGCACCTTTGAGCGCAACAAGCCCTACCTGCACGTCCGCCTCGGTCAGCAGCTTCGCTTCGCAAACCCGACCAGCTTCATGGCCGATAAAAAGGAGGTGATCGACGAAGCCTACCCGGGAGACGTGGTGGGCCTCCACGATACCGGTAATTTCAAAATCGGCGATACATTGACCGAAGGGGAAGTGCTCCATTTCAAAGGCATCCCGAACTTCTCTCCAGAACAGTTCCGGTACGTGGAAAACGCCGACCCGATGAAGTCGAAACAACTGGCCAAAGGCCTGGAACAGCTCATGGACGAAGGTGTGGCGCAGCTTTTTACGAAGGAAAGCAACGGCCGCAAAATCATCGGCACGGTAGGCGCTCTCCAGTTCGATGTGATCCAATACCGCCTGCAACACGAGTACGGAGCCAGCTGCCGCTACGAACCTACCAACCTCCACAAAGCCTGCTGGATAACCAGCAAAGACCCCGCTGCCCTGAAAGAATTCATTGCCCGCAGGGCGAAGGACCTGGCCCGTGACACCCACGGCAACCTGGTCTATCTGGCCGAAAGCGCCTGGTCATTGAAAATGGCCCAGGACAACCACCCGGATGTGGAGTTCCATTTTACAAGCGAGATGAATGGAGTTAGGAGGAGAGAGTAGAGAGTAGAGAGTAGAGAGTAGGGAGTAGGGAGTAGAGACGTTGCACTGTAACGTCTGGATAGGGGACAATTTTCGGGGCTTTCACTCCGTGTAATTACGCTGATTAACTCTGCGGATTTTAGAGTAGGACGATGAGTTATTGAGGAGTTGATTTTCCTCGATTGATAGTTCTTCGACGAAGTCCACTCAGCATTCGGGCTATCTGGTCAAATTCCTGAATTAATAAATTGAGATTCTCATCTGAAAGATATTTTAGGTCATGGGCTAAGGTGGCCTGTACTCTTAATTCTACCACACTGCCATAGGATATTTCATAAAATCGGGATTTGTCTTTTTCACTTGTCCTACAACTACCCTCAGCAATATTACTGGCTACTGAAACTGCCGCCCTTCTCATTTGAATAGATAGGCCGAAGAGTTCCGAATTTGGAAATTTTTCAGTTTCCTGATAAATGAGCTTTACGACATTTCTTGCCTTTTGCCATACTTCAAGTTTCTCATAGTAGTATTCCATGGCATCAGATATTTCTGCCGAAATATATACATATTCTATTCAATTATTGGAAATTGCCTGTCCAATTTTCATGTACTCCCTACTCCCTACTCCCTACTCCCTACTCCCTACTCCCTACTCCCTACTCCCTACTCCCTACTCCCTACTCCCCAAACCCTAAACCCACCTCAAAATTCCGCAACCAGCAAAGCTCCGCTCAGTTGGAGCAATTCCAGTTCGAAGCGTTTGGCGTTGTACTTGGCAATGCTGAGGTTGGTGGCGGCAGCCAAGAGGTTGAGTTGGGCCTGGCGGAATTCTACGGAGATGATTTGTCCCAGCCGGAACTGGCCCTGGGAGCGCTCGAAATTGAGGCGGGCGGTGGCCAGGTTGCGGCGCTCCGTGTCGAGGACGAAAAGGGCTGTCTGGTAGTTCTGCCAGGCATTGCGGACATCCCGCTCCAGATCGAGGAGGAGTTGGTCTTTGAGCAGTTGCTGGTTGTTGATCAGCACGCGGCTGTTGGCCATGCGGGTGCGGCGGATGCCGCCGTCGAAGAGGTCCCAGCGGAGGCTGAGGCCCAGGTTGAGGCCGCGTGTGTTTTGCCAGTCGATGGTTGATTTGGTGTCGTTGTCTTTGAGGGCGTAGGCGTAGGTGGCATTGGCGCTGATGCGGGGCCGATTGGTGGTTTCCGCCAGCCGGAGGTCGTATTCGCTGAGCAGCAGGTCCTGTTCAGCCAGCAGCAGTTGCACATTGTTTTGGAGGGCCTGTTTCAGAATGGCATCGAGGCTGAGGCCCTGGCCGTACACCACCGTGGTGTCGATGTCGAATTGGGTATCGGCCGGCCGGCCAATGAGGGCGTTCAGGCTGCGGCGGGCATTTTCCAGTTGGGCTTCAAGGTTCAGCAGGTTGACGCTGTCGCGCTGCAGGTCCACTTCGGCGTTCAGCACGTTGAGGCGGATGCCCTGGCCGTACTCGTACTGGTAGCGGGTGCGCTCAAGGCGTTGTTTGGACACTTCCAGGGCTTCCTTTTGCAGGGCTACATTTTCGGTGAGCTGGGCCACCTGGTAGTAGCTGTTGAGCAGTTGCAGGGCAGTGAACTCCATGCTCTGGCGCAGCTCCAGGTCGGCGGTGGCTTTGCTTTCCCGCAGGCGCTCGATGTTCAGCGCCCTTGCCTTTCCGTCGTAAATGAGGTAGTTGACGCCGAGGCTGGCGCTGCTGCTAAGGCTGGTGGCGCCATTGGCTTTCAGGGAACTGCCGTCGTTGTAATCGAAGCGGGAGCCGCCTTCGTCGAGGTCCACACCGGCATTGGCCGAAACGGTGGGCAACTGCCCGGTGTTGAAAACCGAGGTGTTGTTTTCCGCAATTTGAACGGAGTTGCGCGCCAGGCGCACGGACAGGTTTTGCCCGAAGGCCTGTTCAACGGCCGCAGACTTCGTCAACAGGTTTTGCGAAGCGACAACAGAAGAAAAAAGGAGCGAAGCGACAAAAAACAGGTTTTTAAGACAGTTCTTCATGGTCAGCATTTTGTTCGATGATGGCACGTTCCACTTCCTCGCGGGTGGGTTTCTTGCCGGTGGTAAACCATACCCTGGCCACTTTAAGGCTGTTGCTGAAGTAAAGCAACAAAGGCAGCAGGAGCAGGGTAAGAAATGTGCCGATCAGGATTCCATAGGAAATTGAAATGGCCATGGGTATCAGGAATTGCGCCTGCCGGCTCTTTTCCAGCATCAGCGGGGCCAGGCCGGCAATGGTGGTGGCAGAGGTCAGGAAGATGGCCCTGAACCTCGTTTTACCTGCCTCGAAAAGTGCCTGTTTGAAAGGCACACCTTCCCGCAGGAAGCTGTTGAACTTGCTCATCAGCACCAGGCCGTCGTTCACCACGATGCCCACCAGGGCAATGATACCCAGCCACGACAGGATGTTGATGGGGAAGCCGTGCAGCCAGTGGCCCCAGGCCACGCCGATGAGGCTGAACGGTACCAGCAGGAACAGCATCAGCGGCTGGCTGTAAGAGCGGAAGGTGAAGGCGATGATGGCGTAGATCAGGAACAGGATGGCCGGCACGGCAAATTTGGCAGAGTTGCTCACCTTGCTGGCCTCCCGGTTTTGCCCTTCGTACAAGGCCGTGACGGTGGGGTGCTGCGCCAGGATATCGGGCATGATGCTGCTGCGGATGTACTCCAGCATGTCGGTGGCGCTGTCCTTGCGGTCGCGCAGGTTGGCTTCCACCCGGATTTCCCTTTTCCCGTTGAGGTGGTTGATGAGCACTTCGCCTCTGGCAATTTCGTAGTCCGCAATTTCTGACAGTGGCACCCGGCTGCCCATGGGCGTCAGAATCCACATATCGTCCAGATTTTTGATGCTATGGCGGTTGGAGCGGTCGTAGCGCACCCAGACACGGATCTCGTCCTGGCCGCGCTGGAAGCGCTGTACAGGCTGGCCGAAAAAGCCGCCCCGCACCTGCTGCAGCAGGCTGTTGTAGGTCATGCCCAGCAGGTAGGCGCTTTCCTTCAGTTTCAGCTTGATTTCTTTGATGCCAGCGGGATCGTTGTCGGAAATGTCTTTCAGTTTGGGCTCTTTTTGCAGTTGCTCTTTCAGCATTTCCTTCACCGCTTTCAGTTCCGGAATGTTGTGACTCACCAATGAAACAGAAACGGGCTTGCCGCCAAAGTTGGAGCCGGAGCCATATTCTATGCTTTCTGCACCGTAGATGAAGCCGACCTCGTCGGCCAGGGCATTGGCAATGTCGTCAGAAGGAAAATCCCGGGCTTCGCCAGGCAGGAGGTTCAAGGTGAGGCTGGCGGTGGAGGTGCCAGGTCCGATCCGTTTCACCATGTTCTGTATGACCGGCTGGCCGTCGTGCTGTTTCTTCGTAAACTCCTCATTGACGAGCTGTGCCTTCTGTTCGATGTAGGTGATGAGGCTGTCGGTAATTGTTTCGCTGGTGCCCTGGGGCATGCGGAGGGTCACCGTAACGGCGTCGCTGGCTATGGGCGGGAAGAAGGTGGTCTTCACAATGCCGGCACCCACCGAGCCGATGGTCAGGATCAACATGGCCAGCGGTATGGCAAAGCCCAGCACCGGATTGTTGAGGAAAAACTGAAGCACGGGCGCATACACCTTGTCGCGAAACCACACCAGGCCTTTGTCTGCCCAGACGTTTATTCGATAAGGTGCGGCACGTCGGTTCAGTGCCCGGCTGTGGGCGATGTGCGCTGGCAGTATAATGAGTGCTTCGATCAATGAAACCAGAAGGGTGAGAATTACAACTGTTGAAACCTCCGAAAAGAACTCTCCGACACGGCCCTCCAAAAAATAGAAAGTTGAAAATGCCACGATGGTGGTTAAAATAGCAGAAACCACTGCCGGCAGCACCTCCATTGTGCCATCGATTGCTGCCCGTATCGGTGATTTGCCCTTCTCATAATGCATGAAGATGTTCTCGCCGATCACAATCCCGTCGTCCACCAGGATGCCGATCACGATGATCATTCCGAAGAGGGAAAGCACGTTGATGGTGATCAGCTGACTGGCAAAGATGAACATTCCGAAGAAAGAAGCAGGAAGTCCAATGGCCACCCAAAATGCCAGACTGGGCTTTAGGAACAGGGAAAGCAGGATAAGCACCAGCAGAATGCCTATCGCACCGTTTTCCATGAGGAGTTGTGTTCGCTGGCGCAATACCAGCGAGGCATCCCGGGTCACATCCAGGTGTACATTGTCATTTTTTGCATTGAAGTCATCGATGTATTTGAGGGTCTCGTCGGCAGCATGCAGCAGGTCTTCGCTGTTGGTGGTGGACACGCTGAATTCAATGGCCGGGTGGCCGTTCATGTAGAGCCGGTCGGGCACTTCGCTCCAGGTATCCCTGACTTCGGCCACGTCCTTCAGGTAAATGATGCGACCCGAGGCGTCGGCCCGCACCACGATGAAATCCAGTTCATCACCGAAATACCTTCGGTTTCGGGCCCTGATTAGGTAATCTTCGGATTCCGTCCGGATGGTGCCGCCGGTGGCTAGGATGTTGCTGTTAGCAACGGCCTGGGCCACTTCGGCAAAGCTCAGGTTGTAAGCCCGCAGATCCGGTTCCCGAACCGCAATCTCTATCTCTTCGGCCGGGAAGCCGGTCAGGTTGACCTGCGAAATGCCTTCGATTCCCCGAAGGTCATTTTCTATCCTTCGGGCAATTTGCTTGAGCGTTTTCAAGGGTACTTTATCGCCGCTCAAAGTGAACTGAACGGAACGGGCCATGGGCTCCAGCTTGGCCACTACCGGGGGCTCCATGCCCACCGGGTAGGAAGGCACCCTGTCCACGGCATTTTTCACATCGGCCAACACCACGTCTATGTCGTAGTCCAGCAGTGTTTCTACGGTGATGGTTGCCGAGTTTTCCGAAGAAACAGAAGTCACCCGGTCAATGCCCACCAGGCCCCTCAGGTTGTCCTCTATTCTCAATACAATGCCTTCTTCAATCTCTTGTGGAGAGGCCCCCGGATAGGCAATCCGGATGGTGATCATGTTCGGTTCATTGAGCGGAAAAAAGGAAGACCGGGTGCCCAACACACCCCACAGACCAAAGGCAAATAGCGCAAACAGGAAGATGTTTACCGCTACCGGAAATTTGATGAAATATGCTATGACAGACCTCATTGGATTTTTTTTCGTGACTCGTGACCCGTGACTCGTGACTCGTGACTCGTGACTCGTGACTCGTGACCCGTGACTCGTGACGGGACCTTTGTATCAGGGGTAAGACGTTGCGGTGCAACGTCTCTACTCCCTACTCCCTACTCCCTACTCCCTCCTCTACTCTCCTCACCCTCATGCCGTTGAAGGCGCCGGGCACGGGTTTGGCCAGGATGACGGCGCCATCCTCAAGGCCTTTAACCACCACTGATTTTTCTTTGAAGAAGACCGGTTCTACATCGGCCAGAGTCAGCACTGTGTCCTGCACCAGGAACACCTTGTTGCCTTCCTGCAACAACTTCCGGTCTATTTCATAGGCGTTTTGCTCGGCTTTAGCTTCCAGTTCGGCCTCCAGAAACATGCCTTCCCGCAGGTCTTTGCCACTCACTTCGATGTACACCAGCACCATTTGCGAAGTGGTATTGACTGTGCCGTTGATGCGGGCCACCCTTCCTTTCCAGCGCTTGTTGTTATCCAGGTCGTGCAGCTCAACGGTTTTGCCCACTTTCAGCAAATCCAGGTAGCTCACGTTCACCGGCAGTTCCAGTTCGTACACACTGGAGTTGAGAAACTCGCCCAGTTTCTGGCCGGGGCGCACCAGTGTTCCCGGATTTACCGCAGCCATGGTCAGGATACCCGAAAAAGGGGCCCTGATCTCAAACTTGATCAGTCGCTCTTCGAGATTTTTGACGGTGTACCACAGCGTGAAAAAATTGCGGCCCGAGATGAAGAGCTTTTCCCGCTCATCGGCCGGTTCGGGCAGGGGCGCCAGCGGAGCCTCCATGTCAAAGTTGCGGACGTAGGCCTCCCATTTTCCGAAGGCCTCCGGATAGTCCAGCTTCAGATCGGGCAGGGTGAGTACAATCTGGTTGTAGAGGTTGCTCTTCTAGGCCTTGAGGTTGGCGCGGTGCTCATCGCTGTTAATGCGCAAGAGCAGCTCCCCTTTTCTGTAAAAGCTGCCCGGCCGGTAGAGGTGAGCGCTTTTCTCGAAGATGCCCTGCACCTCGGCAAACAAGTCCACTTTATTGCGGGCCACCAGGCTGCCACTGCTGGTGATCACAATGGGAATACTGCTGTTCTGCACCGTGTCGGTAAAAACCGCCGTGATGTTCTTTTTGGGTGCTGCAGCAGCCTGCGGCTTGCCGGACATCAGGGATTTTGCGCCTAAAAAGGCCACCACCAAAAGGGCCAGCCCCAAAACAGAAGTGATTATTTTTCTCATTTAAACAAGTTTTTAGAGGTTTTTGCAGTGCGCTCAGGGGTTGAGAGGAGTTGAGAGAAGTTTAGAGTGGTTTAGAGTGGTTGCGCTCGGTCGCCCCTATACCTTTCTATACCAGTATTTTAGGCTCCTGATTCCTCAGTTCCTCCCCCGATCCCAAAGGATTTCGGGATCGGGGTTCGATTCTTCAATTCCTCATTCCTCAAATTCAATCCCCAGGTTCTCCTGCACCTTTTTTATCGTCTCGATGGCGGATTTGATCTCCTCCTCTGAGATGTCTTTCTGCACGTTTTCGATGATCTCTCTGATCACCGGCACCGCCTCTTCCATGGTTTGCCTACCCGTTTCGGTCAGGTAAATGCGGTTTATCCGGCGGTCCTGTTCGTCGGTTCGGCGTTCCACCAGGCCTTTGCGTTCCAGGGTACTCACCAGCCTTGTCAACGAAGCTTTGTCCCGTTCCGTAATGACGGCCAGTTCGTTTTGCATGCGGCCGTCTTTCTCCATCAGAAACTTCAGAAAGATCAGTTGCTCCCGGGTCAGGTCCATGCCCCTGCTCTTGAAAAAATCAGCCACGTAAATGCCCAACAGCTTGGACGTTTTGCTGATCCAGGGCAAGAGGCTTTTCGTGATTTCGGCATCCATCATAATTCAGCGGGCTCTAAAAAGGCGGCAAATTTAAAGCAATTGGTTGCATACACAACTAAATGCAGCTTCTGTTCAACGAAGCCCAAAAAAATGTCAGCCAATGGCAGGTCTGTGTAAATGAAATTGCACGGCAGAATAATACCAGAGCGGCAGCGTCAGGTTGGTGAACACCACAAAACCACATGCCCGCTCCAAAATCTTATACCACCTACCCTACCTACACAGGCCACAGCCTGTTTCTGGTGCTTGCCATCATGGCGGTGTACTATTTCCGGGAGCGGAGCCTTTTTCTCGACACGGCCTTCCAATCGTTCGAAATCATCAAAAACGGCGGCTTTGCCATCCAGGTCAACCGCTTCGGGGCGGTGTTTGCGCAGGCTTTCCCGCTATTACAACTTCCGGAATACCCTCACACCCACCCGGCTGATGAACGTGGACGTGATGGCGGTGGGAGAAAAGTAAGGGGAGAAAGGGATGATGAACGGTTTTTTCGAATGCGTTTTTGGGGAGTTTTATGGGGTTTTGTAGCTTTGTCATGATTTGTTTCCTCTTTGATGTAACATCTTTGAATGTCCTTTGCTTCATAACACCTTTGCAACAGCAGCAAACTGATTGATCGTAACTTCTGCGGAAGTTGTTAACTTCAGCGAGTGGAGTTCAATTTCAGAGTAAAACTTCTTAAGTTCGAGATGGTTTCAAAGGGGAAAAAGAGATATTTAAGTAATCAAAGGTTATACACAATGAAAAATACATGAACATGAAAAGTATTCTATCCATGCTAATTTTAGCGTTTGTATTAATTACAAATTCATTTTCCCAATCTGCACAAGACACAAAAGACTTCATTCGGGAAAAAATCGAAGCCAATAACCCAATCCCAAGTTATGACAACTATGCTATATTCGAAAACATACTAAAGCCAGACGCAGACTATCTAGCTGGGAAGAAACTAACTAATGAAGAATTTAACCACCTGTTCATCTATGGAAGAGAATGCCATATGGATGACAATCCATCTAGCGGTGTTTGGCTAACCGTGGCTGAATGCATTGACTTTCGAGGAATCACCAAAGTATCAACAACAAGAAATACAGGAAAATATAATTACTACAGCATTAGAGTCTACATATCAGGCAACTATCATGCAAAAAAATATTACCATGTAACAGGGGAAGAAGCTAAATGGGAATACCTACCTTATATGGAGATATTAATTGGCGACAACGCAGAAGCTGCGAATAAAATAAAGAAAGCAATCATTCATCTAGGTGAAATTTATGGGATTTCCATAAAGGATGGGGATCTATTTTAATAGGGTAGAAGCCCTTGATTAATCTATGGCCATGGAATAGAGGACGACATAAAAACCTGCCCCCTCCCCTTAAAGGCATTCATTCGGAAGCAGGATATTCTTAAAGGCCGTAATTACACGGCCAAAACTCGTCTTAGCAAGTGTTGAGCAACGCAGCATATGCAAACCTCCTCCATCATCACGGAACTTTTTCAAATCAACCCGTTCCTGAAAAGAATTCCTCTGTGCAATACCCGCCTCTGGAAAATCACCTTCAACTTCACCCACCTGCTGCTCCACGCCGTCGAGCTAAGACTGACGTATCCAGTTTCAGGAGAGGAGCTCACCAGTCGTGCGGTAGAACAGGAAATGATTAGGAGGTGGAGGGAAGTTTTGGGCTTGGCTCGAAGTTTTTGAGGTGTTTTTTTTGGGAGTTTTTTTGGGTTTCGTAGCTTTGGGAGGAAGATGTTGCAGACATACGACATTTGCACTAACATCATTAATGATGCACCTCAAAATGTGGGATAGTGGATGACACACACAACTTGGTTTGACATTTTTTAACTTCCGAATCGCTGAGTGTTCGAATATATTAAGGTGAAACAGAGGGTATTTAGCCATCTGGAAGTGGTATTACCTTAAAAAAACAAGGTATGAGATCTATCATTATTATCATTGCAACACTACTACCAATCACTGCATTAACGCAAGAAAAAAAGTCATTTAAAATCGACGACCTAATTGCTTTGCGCGATTCTAACATTGAAAAAGCCCATGAGTTTTTAAAATCAAGATATTTCGATTTTATAAGAAAGGAAGAGAACTGCTGCTATTACTTTGCAGTGAATTACAACAAATACACAGACACAGCTGCATTGTGGACTTATAAATATATTGATGGTAGAGTAAAAGTTTTGCAAGGAGGAGAAGCAGAGCTATTGTTTTTTATAAAGGACCAATTACAACCCTATAAAATAGGCATGGAATTTACAGGGGAAGGATGGGTGGAAACTGAGTACAAATATAGAAACCATTATATCACTTTTCGGGAAAACGATGTGCTATCTAAATACGAACTATATATAGATTAGATAATGGAATTTGCACATCTTGTCAACCCAGTACTTGCAAGTCTTGAACGTAGCCGCACTTGCAAGCCTCCACCATCATCACCAAACCTTTTCAAATCAATCAGCCCACATAAAGAATACCCCCACCCCACAACAATCTAACTTAAATCGGAAAAACGACCTTCGGCTTCCCCCTATGCCGTCCCACGCTGCTGTGCTGCAGCTGCCACATCCCAGAAAAGGTGAAACAATCATCTGGGTTGAAGAGCAGGAGGCTTTTAGGCGGTGAAGACCTCTTTTTGGACACCAGGATGCTGTAGAAAAGTTTTAATGTGTTTTTGGAAGTTTGTCGGGTTTTGTAGTTTTGGCAGGAAGAATTGCCGGCAAGGCTGCATTTGTAATAAAGGCTGGATGATGCAGAGCAAGATGGTTACAAACAGGTAGCCTGCATAAACAAGCCTTAATTTTAGACCTGCTGGATAAACGGATGTTTTTAATAGGAGGGTAGAGGCCATTCGATCATTCGAACGTTTGGCGCAATAAATAAAAAAAATAAACAAAATAACCACAAGTGGATACAATAAAAACGCAGAAAGATAAAATTAATGTTCTAACAAGAAATGATGTGGAAGAATTGCACACTCTCCTTTCAAAAAATTACACTCTTCTTCAGGATATGGATCCAGTTGAGCCACCTGGAATAAAAAGTGAAGATTTACTTGAAAGTGCTGTACAAAGACAATATACAGGTTCTGGAGATTGGTACAAATACGAAAACTGTTACAAGAATTGCGCTACTCTAATTTTTGGTGTAATAAAAAATCACCCATTTCATAATGGAAATAAAAGGACTGGATTGCTGTGCATGATTAAGCATCTTTACATAAATGGATACGTACTAAAGCCTGATTTGAGACATCAAGATATTTACAACTTCATAATATCAATTTCAGATGGTAAGCTATTCCAATACGCAAATGAGAATAAGCGGTATAAAAAATGGCTAAGAATCAATAGAATGCAAAAGGAAAAGGAGTTAGACATCGATAGTCAAATAAGTTTTATTGAATACTGGATTAGAGTTAATTCTATTTCGAAGAACGTTCAAGTTAAAGGAAAGGTAAGAATAAATAAATTGAAATCTATTTTAGAAATGAAAGGAATAAAAATGGAACAAAATGGAGCAAAAATTAAAGTGTTCAAAGAAGAAGAAAAGAAATTCTTAGGCATTAAAACTGGAAAAAGGAAAGTTAGTGAACGAGAATATTCTTTGGGTAATTCTTTAACTGAAATTGGCAAAGCGACTTTAAAATATTTAAGGAGAGATTTTGATCTCACCCCAAATGACGGAATTGATAACGTGGTTTTTTATGATGATGACTGCTTTTTGGACGAAGAAATTACAACTTACAGAAAAATAATTTATAAGTTATCAAAAACATAAATGATCACTACACCTAATATTGTTTATGATGGTCACACCTAGCAAAATGTGGGCTCGCTTCCCCAGTCCTTGCAAGTGTTAAGCGCAGCGCAACTTGCAAGCCTCCACCATCATCACCAAACCCATTCAAATCAATCAGCCCACATAAAGAATACCCCCACCCCACAACAATCTAACTTAAATCGGAAAAACGACCTTCGGCTTCCTCTACATGCCGCCCCACGCAGCTGAGCTACGGCTGCCACATTCCAGCACGGGAGAAACAATCATCATCTGGGTTGAAGAGCAGGAGGCTTTTAGGCGGTGAAGACCTCTTTTTGGACACCAGGATGCTATAGAAAAGTTTTAATGTGTTTTTGGGGGTTAGTCGGGTTTTGTAGTTTTGGGAGGAAGATTTGCCGGCAAGGCTACATTCGCAATAACAGATAAATGATTCATTACAAGATGTGCACATGTGGTTGGCATACTGCAACTTGGCTTAACAATATCTAATTTTTGACTCGCTGAATTTGCGAATGTTTTAAAGGTGGAATAAACGACATTCGGTTATTCGGACGTTAGCCACAAGCAGTAAAAACAATGCGAATAGCTTTACTCATATTAATTGGAATACACGGAATTATCCACCTATTTGGATTTCTGAAAGCATTTGGCATTTCTGAATTTAATGCTATTTCTCATCCGATTTCAAAGACGCATGGAACATTGTGGCTCTTGACATTCATATTTTTTATTATCACAGTTTTTTTTAATCTCATCCATTCAGATTATTGGTGGTTAATCGGGTTTTTAGCTGTAATTGCTTCACAGGTTTTGATTTTCAATTATTGGTCTGATGCAAAATTTGGTACAATAGCAAACCTCATAATTCTCTTAGCTTTAATATTATCTTACTCAAGTTTTAATTTTAAAAGTAAAATTGTCAAGGAAAGAGAAAAGCTATTTGAAAGCTCTCAGTCTGTTAGTGAAAAAGTAATTACCAAAGAGACTATTTCGGAATTACCTTCAATTATACAAAAGTGGCTAATTAACAACGGAACAATTAGCAAGAAACCGATTTATAACGTCTATTTAACTCAAGAACTACAACTCAAATTAAAACCTGAACAAACAACTTGGAACTATGGTATGGCAGAGCAATATTTTACTATTCAACCACCAGCGTTCAATTGGAATATTAATACTGAAATGAACTCAATATTGAGTATTGTAGGTAGAGACAAATTTGTAGATGGTAAAGGCGAGATGGTAATTAAGCTTCTATCACTTATTCCAGTTGCAAATACAAAAAATAACGAAAAGGTAAATCAGGCAACCTTACAACGATATTTGGCGGAAATCGTTTGGTTTCCTTCAGCGTCTTTGAATGAATATATAAAATGGGAGCCTATAGACGACAATTCTGCCAGGGCAATAATGGAATATAAAGGAACAGAAGGTTCAGGCGAATTTTATTTTGACAACAACGGAAATTTTGAAAGATTTGTGGCAATGCGTTATCAAGATTCCAATGATGACAAACCTACCAAATGGACTGTTACTGCCACCAAAACAGAAGAAAGGAATGGAATAAAAATACCTATTGAGTGCGAAGCAAGTTGGGAATTTGAAAGTGGAAAATGGACTTGGTTGAAATTAAAAATTACAGACATTCAATACAACGTGAATAAAATGCCAGTGGCTAACAATGTATATAAAAAATAGGCGAAATAGTAGTAATGTCAAAGGTTTTAGCTCGTACCAAGGTTGTGTTTAGCTGAAAGTTTGGTGCTTCGAAATCGCCTACTTTTCATATACTAACCGTTCGACGCAATTAGAAAAAAACAAAAAGAAAATCAAAACGAACGGAACAGCCGATAAACCATTTTTTCTCCCTTTAAATTTACCGATTATGACAAGGTTTTTGAAACTCGCTTCGGTTGCCGCAATTGTGCTGGCAGCAAACTTCTTTTCTTCTTTCCTCTATTCTCAGGACACAGGATTTTACCGGAACATGAAAGAGAAGGCAGATTTCGTCTTCGAGGGCGAAATCTTGAAAAGCACAGGAAAATGGAACACGGGGAGGACGATGATTTACACCGAACACGAAATCAGGCTCACCAAGGTGTTCAAGGGCTACCTGCGGGAAAACAGTATCAGGCTGGTGACACTTGGTGGCGAAACAGCGGAAGGGCAGTTCGTCATCGTTGGGGATGCCCTGCAACTGGGCAAAGGCCAAAAGGGTATTTTCTTCGCACAGGAAGAACCTCTTGGGATGTTGGCGGGGACACCCTTCAGGGAAAAGCAATGTTTTGCCAGCGCCCCAGACGGGTTCGTAGCAAAACAGTTCAATGACCACAGCTCCAGGCCTCTCGGTTATGGCGCAATGTACCAAAAAGAAAAGTACGACAGGGTGTTGGCAGAACTTGGGGAGGTTATTGCCCAATATGAGCCTGAAACTACGGAAAACCCTTTCTCGGATTTACCTTGTGACGCACCGGATTTTGCAAGCAGCGCCGAGATATCACTGCAAAACGTTGAAGTGACCAATGGTCTGCAAGATGTTGAATTTGACGTTGTAATCAAAGCATCCCCTCAAGGCATAAAATTCGGGAAATGTGACTTTTCGCTGACCTTCCCGGAGGAGGTTTTCGGCAGCTATATCTTTCAGAACGGCATACTGACCGTCACAAAAGAGGCAGTGACTCAGGATGCCGACTATGCCCTCTCAGTGGCAGACCTTGCAGCGGGGAAGGTGAACGTAAGGATAGAGCTGGCGAACGGTTCGGATGCCGCCTACCCCCTGACCGGCAGTGAAGAAAAACTGTTTCACTGTAAAATGACGGTTGCCGACCCGTGGGCCGCTGCCGAACTGACAGGTTCGGATTTCAAGCTGGAAGGCGGTGTGTGGTACGAATGTGAACGCTCCCTGCTGCCCTTCCGTGAAACCGTTATAAGAACGGAGGTTGATGTCGTCCTGCCCAATTTTGAAAACCTTATCGGCGTCAACTATCACATCCAGAAATTTTATTACCGGGACTTGGGGGCGGTCAGGACATTGAAGTTCGACATCTATGCTTCTTCTGGCTCCAGTACATTGTTCAACTCGGCGGAACTGTACATAGACTATGGGGATGCCTTCAATACAAACCTTGTCTCGGCAAGTGGAGTGAGTGTTCAAATGGGGCAAGTTTTATCAACGGGCAGCTCATTCAATTACAGCGTGAACTTTTTTGACGATGCGTCGTCCTCCAAAACCTTGCGGTTGGAACTTTCCACATTGGTTGGACAGCCGCCTACCTTGACGCTCACCCCGACACCTGTCCATATCCTTTCGGTCACCTTGCTTGTTGACGATTGCACGGACAATGCGGGCATTGAGTGGAACGACCTGACGAACAACAACGGGAACACCTACTTGGACGGCACGGACGTTTTCCAGTACATGCCAATCACCTATGATGGAAGCCTTACTTCACCAATATGCGGTTGCAACCTGCCCGACCCAGTGATAACTGGTTTTTCGGAAACGCAGGTGCGGGCAGGTACAGGGGAGGAACTGACCATACAGGGCAACAACTTTGGGCATACCATCGTGGACGGAAGTTTCTATATCGAGGTGAGGGACGGGGACGGTTCGAGTTCGCTGAAAACCAAGATACCTGTGGTTGACATCCTTGACTGGACAAACACGGCCATTACATTCATTGTACCCTCGGCCACAGTCGGAAAAATCAATGGCCCGATGGCCTCTGGGGGCGTAAAGGTTTTCAATGAATGTGACGACAGCAACGAGGAGGACATGGACGTCGAGTATGCCGTGATTAACTACCGTCCATCACCTACATCGAAAGCATACCGCCTTGCGCTGGAAAAGCAGACAACTACTGGAATAGAGTTCAAGTTCAGCGACAATGTGGGGACTGATGAGAGGACGCTCACTACAAGCGCAATCGAGACTTGGTGCGGTGCGACCAGCATCCATTGGTCACACGGCGAGACTTTGCAGAACTATGATGAGGTTGACCCAGATGATGGAATCAACCTTGTGGTCGAAGTCCCCAGTTCGGAACTGCCTACGGGCGCTGACGCAGCCGCTGTCGTGGCTGGTGAACGTGAGCCAAATGGCCCTACTTATGAAGCCCTATGTAATGACGACAACACATATTATGTCAGGAACATAGACATCATCATAAACCAGAGCACCAATTTTGATGCTTTTGACGCATCAGACCAACGGATATTCCTGCACGAGTTTGGACATGCCCATATGCTGAACCATGCCTCCAAGCTATTTGGTACGCCCGGTAGTCAGAAGCTGATGCATTACACTTACGATTTCAGTGGGGCAATTACATCAGCCGATTTGAACGGGGCGAATACAGTGTTCGCTGCGAGTGCAGCCCTGTTGGGCGGTAGCGGGGACTGTCCCGACCCGATTGACACGCATGCCTGCACAAATTCGACCCGCGAAAACGGATTGGCGGACAGGATAACCGTATCACCTGTCCCATTTACCGATGGCCTTTCCATCCAATGTGAACCGCCCCTTGGCGCAGGGACAACCATTTCGCTTTTCGGGACGATGGGGAACAAGGTACTGGAACGGCAGTTCGACCCTTATGGTACAATCCAACTTGAAAGGCTGGGTTCGCTCCCGAGCGGGGTCTATTTCCTGCACATATCCAACGACGGCCAATATTGGTCAAAAAAACTTATAAAAACCGGAAGCCATGAATAGGTTAATCATTATGGCCGTGATAAGCATTTTCCTGCTGTCCTGCAACAGGCAACTTTACAAAGCACATCCAAACTGTACCGAATACTTTGACTATATCAAAGGTCACTGGGAAAAGAAGGGCAACGGTTGGTACACCATAAAAGTGGACAAAGTGGATTCCACCGCAGCTTGGATAATCAAGCACATTGACGACCCTCCGGTGTTCATCAAGCAATGGAAGGACAACAAGAAACACTGTCTTTGCACGCTGAACAAAAAGGAGGTTGGGATGCTCTTCGGTAAGCCGACCAAAGTCAAAAAAACATTCAATGTAATTGAAAAAGCGCAAATCGAAACATTTATGTACATGATATCGGATGGGGAATGTGACGAATCGGCAAAATCTTCATCAGACCCCAACCCATGTGGAGGGATACGTTTTTCCTTTATAGGGGACAATCAATATAGAGGCTGTTCTTCGGGTTTGACACTTTGGGATTGGTCGCTACCTTGATACTTTAAACGGAATAACAAAGAGTGCTGCCAATAGGAATACTGGCGGCACTCTTTGCTTTCGGATAGGAGATAAAAAAGGAAAAATAAGAAAAGAAAACTGCGTCGAATCATGTAGGGAAAGGTGACCAAAGATAATATGGATTAGCCACCTCTGCCCTCTCACACCACCGGACGTACGGGCCACGTATCCGGCGGTTCATAGAACAACTTCACTTTCTACTTTGGATTGGGCCTGGTTTGTCGCCGTACTTGACTTAGAGGTAGTATTCCAAAAAGGGAATATAGCCTCTTTGTCGAAGCCGTGCTTCCGTCACCGTTGTACCCATGATCGGACTGCAGGCTATCGCCCAACCGCCCTTTCGGGAGTAGGCAAACCGCCATGCCCAACTCGCTTCCACGCCTAATTGCAGGAAGGCCCGCAACCTGCGCCGGGGCCGTTTCCATTGCTTCCAGATACAGTAGCGCAGCCGGCAGCGTATCCATGCGTCCAAATCCTTGAACTTCTGGTACCCTGTGGCGTGCTTGAAGTAGTTGACCCAGCCCCGCATGAGGCGGTTCAATTCCTCTATCCGTTCCTGTACTGGTTTTGGCGTGGTCTTGCGGGTGATTTCCTTGATTTTCCGCTTGAGGCGCTCCCAACTTGTCCTGGCTATGCTCAGGCGATACTTGCCCCGCTCGCCTTTCTTGTAGGTCGGCACGAAACCGTGGCCTAACAAGGTGAAGTTGACCGGGCGCACTATCTTCGTTTTCTCTTGGTTTACCTCCAGGTGGAGTTTCTTCTCCAGAAAACGGCTGATGCTGGCCAGTACCCGTTCGGCTGCACTCCTGCTTTTCAGGAAAATGCTGCAATCATCCGCATAACGCACAAATCTGTGCCCCCGCTTTTCCAGTTCCCTGTCCAGTTCATTTAACAAAATGTTAGACAGCAACGGGCTGAGTGGCCCACCTTGCGGCGTCCCCTCCGTGCGGGCTTGCACAAGGCCATCTTCCATGATGCCGCTCCACAGGTACCGCCTTATCAGTCGCAGTAGTGTTTTATCTGCAACTTTCCGGCTTATCAAATTCATCAGCTTGTCGTGGTTGACCCGGTCGAAAAATGATTTCAAGTCCAGGTCTATCACCCATTGCCGGCCTGAATTGAGGTACTCGAGGGCTTGTTGGAGGGCGTCCTGTGCGCTGCGTTTCGGGCGAAATCCGTAGCTAAAGACTGAAAACTCCTTCTCCCAGACCGGGCTTAACACCTGGTGGATGGATTGCTGTACCAGCCTGTCCATGACGGTGGGGATGCCCAGTTGCCGGACGCCACCGCTCGGCTTGGGGATTTTGACCCCTCTGACTAATTGTGGGCGGTACTCGCCGTTCAGGAGTTCCGTTTTGATGCTTTCCCACTGAAAGGTCAGGTAACGTCGGAGGTCTGCCGTTTGCATACCGTCAACGCCTGCTGCGCCTTTGTTGCGGAGTACCGAGGGATAGGCCCGCACGAATCCGTGCCCGCCCACGACCCAGCGCATCAAATTGTCTTTTCGCTTTTCCATGTGAAAAGTTTTGTCTTGTCTTCCCCGTGCCCGCCCGTCGCACCGGTATCCGCCGTTCGGCTTCCGCTCCGGTGAAAGGGCGGGGCAGCTTGAAGACTGTTCCATGTTCAGCCCTTCACGGTGCTGGCATCTCAACCAGCCGCTACTATGGCTTCTGCTGACTTCTGGTAGCCTTTGCTAAACAAGTTCGCTCTGCTTCGCCTCCGGCAATCCCAGACCTCCCCCGGTAAGGTGCATCCTCTTTCCGCTGACACTGCCCGCATCTACATGAAAGGGTTGGTGTAAGTTCTGCCTTCGGTGTGTTGTGCCACCTCGACGGCCCATCCATGCCTCTTATGCGATTCCTGTCTGTACATGCCAGCTTTTGCAGTCCCGCTTACTTCAGACTCCACCTCACGGCGGAAACCCTTGCGGCTTGCTACACGCATACTTACTTTAGCGTGAGGAGAACTTGCATCTCCCCAGAGTGAAAGACTTCCAATTCCTAGCTATCTTTGTTTCGATAGCCTCTGATTGGTCATCTTCGATGCCCATTCGGGGCACACACAATGCGCCAACGCCAATAGCCCCTATGCGGGGCTATTGCGTCGGCGCCGACCGTTATGAGCAATAAAAAAATGAAAATCGGATACGCTACAATACAAGGATACACCCACAGAACGCTTGAATACAACAATCAGGATTTTGTACTAATAACTGAAGCTGATAATTGCAAAATCGGATTGATAGCAGACGGCTGTGGCAGTGGTTCAAATAGCGAAGTCGGAGCGCAATTAGGTTTGAAATTTTTATCAAAAAGAATACTCGAACAAATAGATTCAGACTGGAAATCTAATTTAAAAGAAGACATACAAACCTACTCAAAAGAAATAGCAGCAATACACAGCAACGACCCCAAAGGATTTATCAGAGACTTTCTTTTGTACACAATAATCGGATTCGTCGCAAAAGACGACACCCTGACCATCTTTTCATACGGAGACGGAGTCATAATAATTGACGACGAAATCGAAATCATAGACCACAACAATCGCCCCAAATACATCAACAATGAATTAATTGGAAACGAAGGAGGCAGCTTCCTTTTCAAGGAAGTCAATTTTGACAGTCAAAAAATAACATTAGGTTCTGACGGTTTGACAGACCTATTGGAAGGCATCGAAAAAGGTTTGGTTGAAGAATATCACAGTTTGGAACAATTCATGAATGATGCTGAAAATTTCACCAACCCTATTCATTTGCCAAAGTTGTTGAAAAAATATTCCAGAAAAGGCATTATCAAAGATGATTGCACATTGATTATGATAAAAAAGTAGAACCCGCTCACACAATGACATCCTCATCAATGATCCCTGTGCGGGGCAGGTTCAAGGAAGCAGCACCGCCAAGCCCCCTCATAGTGCCCAAAAGCACAAGTCAAAAGCCCGAACCTCCGCCCGTTCGATTCTTCTCCCGTTGCTAATATTCCGATCCAGATCCCGTAATCCTTAGCGATCGGGATTCGGGATCGCCGCCCAAACCACTTCGTTTTGAGTATAATGGCGTTAAAGGCGCCGATAGCCTTGGGCAAAGGTTCTTTGAGGCGGAACTCTACGGCTCAAGGAGCATGGGGAAGAAACTTATGTCAAATGCTTCCCTCACTTGCCAAAACAGCACTTTTTGTACTTCTTTCCACTCCCACAGGGGCAAGGATCGTTGCGGCCTACTTTGGGCATTTCTCTTTTCATTGTTCCCTGGCTTTCTGTCCATAATTTCGTTGGAGGTGCACTTTCCTTTTCACTTTGCTTTTTCTTTTGAAATACACCCAGGGCCTTTTGCAAGATGGCCCCTCGCCCTTTCTTTTGTTCCTCTGGCATGTATCCATACCAGGTAGTGGTGATATTGAGGTAGTGGTCGAAAATATTTTCAAACACTTCGTTTTTCATGAAATCGGCTTCCGCATTAAGGACGCCTTTTTCCAGGCTCTCATAGCTTCCAGTGTAAAACTCATCCACCAAATCCAGTTCGTAAAACTGTTTGATTTTTGGCAATAGATGTGAGGCCGACAGGTCAGCTACATCCGAGAGCAAGTTTGAGATGAAATCGATGTCAATGAGGCCGCCATCTTCAATATTATCTAGAAAGGTATCCAGGATGTCTTCGTACCAATGAACAATCTCACTCTTTCGTTCGGGGTAGTGGAGTGCTATTTGTAATACGGCCTGTGAAATCACTGATTTGCCCTCATAGGAAATGTTCCTTTCCAGAACAAATGCTTTAAACAGGTCAAGCTGCTCTTTTCCCAGGTGAAAGATGAAATGCCAAAGTGTCTCGAAAAGGTGATCCTCGTGCCAGAAATCGAGCAATTCTCCTCCCTGGCGCAGGTGCTCCAAAATAGCCGGGAGAGATTCCGTTGCCCGCAATTCAGTGAGCAGGAAAAGGGCATGGAGTGGGAAGTACAATTCCTCTTCGTTACAGTCATCCGCCTTTAATTTATTTCTAAAATGTTCGTATCGCCTCAGGCTGTCCAGGAGCACCTTTTCAAGGTCTTCCACCAATGTTCCACGCGGTAGTTCAAGAATGCGTTTTAAAATGCTGTGGTCAATTTTCAGTCCATGTTGGTAAAGTTGCCAGATCTCCTCGTGGTGAAAGGTTGGCGGCTCGCCGGTTTGAACTGTCTTATCGTATTCCCGTATGATTTTTTTATAACCCTGCATGTCTGTGGGCTCACTGATACTTTCATCACCACGCTCCATTCGCTTCAAAAGGATTTGCCACTTCAGGTTCCTCAGCAATTCGTCATCTTTCCCTAAAATCTTCTCAGCCATGTCCATGCGGCCCTCAATGGCTTCGAAGTTGTCGGTAGCCAGAAAATAATTGACAGCAACTCCGAACAATGCGCGGAACTCCGAAACATGGAACACCTTCCGTTCGGGGTAAAGGTCTTTTAGATCAAGGGCTTGACCCAAAATCTTTGGCACTTCCTCAGGTTTGCCTTTATTAAGGTACTCTCCAGCGAGGTTGATTTTACCGAAAAGATAATCGGGGTGCTCTTCAATGATCCTATGATTAACCTGGTATGCTTCTTCAACCAGGCCTTTTTGCATATAATACACCACCAGATAGTTCTTGAAAGCCGGGATGTGCGGGTATTTTTCAACCAATTTCTTCAGGTACCCCGCCTTGCGGATTTTCCCCTCCTTCAATTTCCGGTAGGCATTGCGCAACAGGTATTCGATTTCGGGGCTGTAGTTTTCGCCATTGTCCAATTCATCAGGATCATCGGTGATTGTGTAGTTGAAAAGGCGATAAATGATCGGTTCCATTATTCATAGATATGTGAAACAGGAAGGTTGGAAGAACGGGAAAAATACAACTGCTTTTGAAAACAAAGTTTTATCTTCCCCGAAAAATGCACAATGCCAAGAGAAGACTTACAACCCTTGCGTCACAACCACCTTCTAAAGAAAGAATTTGAACACCTCGGCCTCGATCTCGCAGCCGTCTTTCATTTCACACCGCTCGACCTTGACCTCGAAAACCGCCGCCTGGAGAGCCTTCTGGACTTTGTGAAACGCTACCAGCAATACGGCAGCCGGGAATCAATGGAAGCAGTGGAAGGCAAGTTCATTTACCCACCCATTTACCCCGGCATAGACCCCTGGAGCGACTGGTACCGCTTTGAACGCTGGATGCGGGGCGAGTCGGTCAGAGAGGCCATTGTCAACCTGTTTCCCATTCACAAAGAATTCCTCAGTGAAGAAGAGCTGGATGATGACCAGATCGAATCCGAAACCCAGCGGCTCATTGAAACCATTGAAAGCACCGGCAACGGCGTATGCCTGGCAGAAGACATTCCGGCCCGCTTGATCTACAGAAATTTGATGGAATGGATCAACGAACCCCACGAACTGAGCGGTCCCTACGGAGGCGGCTGGATTTACGATGGCTGCTCGGGCTACTGCCCAGGCTGCTTCCAGCGCCCCTGGTGCGAAACAGGCAGCAGCTCCTGCTGGCCCGATGACGAGGAGGAAGGAAAAATCTACTACATCGACGAGCTGAAACCTTATGTTTCTGCCAGCCCGCAATTACTCGCCATTATTTCGAAACTGCAAGCAGAGGAGGATGCCAGCTTTGAAGAATGGAAGAATGAAAATGAAACCAAAAAAGAGGCAGGACCATTTTTGGATCATGAAGGACTGCGCGATCACAGTAATGAAGATGAGCTGCCTTTTTGATTTTTGACTCACCCGTCATTGCACGCATTGAGCAAAGCGCCACTTGCAAGCCTCTTTTAAGAATACCAAACCTTTTCAAATCAGGCCGCCCCCTGAAAAAATGCCCCTATCCAACAACCAAAACCCGCCACGCTGGAAAAACACCTTCAACTTCACCCACATGTTGCTCCACGCCACCGAGCTATGACTGCCGTATGCAGTTTCAGGAGAGGAAGTCATCATTCAGACGAAAGAGCAGAAAATGTTTCGAAGGGGGGAGGGAGGTTTTGGGAGCTGAGGAAGTTTAAAGTAAAAATACATCAATATGTACCGGGGAGTTTCTCTTGGGGTTTTTGTAATTTTCGGCGGTAGATTTGCCGGCACACTACATTCAGAATATCAGCTAATTGACACCTGGAAAGAAATGCGACAACGATTGACATACTGCAACTTGGCTCACCAATCCCTAACTTTTTGGCCAGCTGGATATACGCATGATTTAATGGTGAAATAAGCGACATTCGGCTATTCATACGATGAACGCAAACCTAAAAAATAGAAGTTATGTATATTAACGAAGAGGCTTTATTCGACACAATTTTCAAATACATAAATGATCTTGATACTGAGCTAGAGTCACTTAACAACGAAGGTATATTTTTTGCACCTGAATTGTATATCGCTTTTGGAATAGGCAAAGAAATAATGAAGAAAAAAGAAAAAATATTTGTAGATACTAACATCTCTTGGGATAGAGAAGTAAAGTTAAACAATGGCGGTTTAACTGATTTTCTTTTTCATAAGACAACAGGAGAAAACAAAGAACTCATAGCAGTTATTGAATTAAAGTTACGCAATGAATATGCGGCCTATAAATCCGACATTGAGAAACTCCTTAATCTAAATGCAAAAAAATGCAAAAAATATTTTTGTGTATTACTTGACAGCTTTACTCCAGAAAACGATGACCGATTAATTAAACTTGAAACCAATTACTCTAAAGAAATCACAAGGATTAAAAATGAATCATTCAAGACAAAACAAAACTGGTATAAGGGCCAAGTTTATTGCATATTGAACTTATATAAAGTTGAGAGTTGAATAAGGTCAGCGACCAACAATCAGTAAGCAGGCAAGGCGGAAACATGGTAGACTGACAGTTTAGCAAAAACATTAACATAAACGATGGTAGGCAAAAGTTTCAGTCCCCGTCCCTGCAAGTATTGAGCAAAACGGCACTTGCAAATCTCTTTCATCGCATGCCCCCTCATAGTCTCCAAAGACACAACTAGAAAAGCCCGAACCTCCACCCACTCGATTCTTCAAATCCTCGTTTCTTCAAAACCTCAATTCTTCCCCCCCCTCACCCACTCACTTCAACATTTCCGCCAGCTTTCCATCCAGTTCCACGCTGTGCAGGTTTTTTGCAATGATGCGGCCATTGGCGTCCAGCAGGAAGTTGAAGGGTACGAAGGTGACATTGTATTCGGCGGCACCTGTGGAGGCCCAGCCTTTCAGATCGGAGAGCTGGGGCCAGTTCATGCCGTATTTTTCGATGGCAGCTTTCCAGCGCTCGTCTTTGCTGTCCACGGAGATGCCGACGATCTCGAAACCCTTGTCGTGCCATTTGTCGTAGGCAGCTTTCAGGTCGGGGATTTGCCGCAGGCAGGGTCCGCACCAGGAAGCCCAGAAATCGAGCAGCACCACTTTTCCTTCCGTGAGTTCGTGGAGGGGGCGTTCGGTGCCTGTAAGGTCGGGTAGCACGATGTCCGGAGCCGTGGCGCCGATGGCTGTTTTTTTGAAGCGCTCCAGTTTTTCCTGCATCAGGCGGGTCATTTTCAGTTCCGGGCGGGCAGCGGCAAAGTCGCCGACCAGCTTTTCCAGCCGGGCGATTTCCTCGTCGCCGGTCCAGCGGAGCATGGTACCGTAAAGCGCGATGGACGTGCCGATGTTTTTTTCGGTCCAGTCCAGCAGTTCCCTGCGGTGGGCCTCGCTGGCTTTGGCGTAAGCAGCCACGGCGGCTATCTCTTCGTCTTTCTTGCCGGCATCGCCGGCGGCTTTCATGGCATCGTAGGTGGGCTTCACCAGCCGCTGGTAGGACTCCCGCCGGAAGGCATCGTAAGCTTGCAGCAATTCACTGTCGGGTGAGCCTTTGATTTCGACGGCGCCACCGTTTTTGCCTTCCACATTCAGTTCTATGGCCACCTGTCCGGTGTCGATGGCCAGCAGCACCGTCTGCTTCCGGGAAAAACTGACCTGATACAGGTCTGGCTCCTCAAAGGGAAAGTACAACTGGTAGGTGTTGCCGTTGCCGGTCATGACACCCGTTGAGGCCACTTCCTCCTTCTCCTGGGTGATGGGGTTGAAAGTGTAGATCGTCACCCGGTCACCCTCCACGGCATTGTCCACACGGCCTGTGACGGAATGGACGACCTGTGTATGAACGGTGGAAACGAACAGGATGGCAAAGAGCAGAGTTGTTATGCTTTTCATGCTTGTAAACGATTTTATGGATGATGGGCAAAGGTAGGATGAATTGAGAGGAGCTTGGGTTTTGATGAAACCTTATGAGGTTTCCGAAAACCTCAGAAGGTTTGTATCAGCAGCTCCCCAGTCCAATAATGCTTTTTGCAGAGGCCTCAATCCAAGACACCTCATTCCAGAGGTTTAAAGTGTAGAGTTTAGAGTTTAGAGTTTGGAGGCGCTAGCACTTGCATCCCTCATCCCTCACCCCTTCAAAAGCCTCTCCCCCAGCCCGGTAAACCGCTTCATGGACTTGTCGTTTTTCACGGCCATGTACAGGGCCTTTTTGGTGCCGATGAGGATGACGAGTTTCTTACCCCTGGTGATGGCAGTGTAGAGCAGGTTGCGGAAGAGCATCATGTAATGGGTGGTGTGAATGGGCACGATGACGCAGGGGCATTCGCTGCCCTGGAATTTATGGACGCTGACGCTGTAAGCCAGCGAAAGCTGGTCGATCTCGGTGAAATCATAGCACACCTCCCGGCCGTCGAAGTTGACGAAGAGCTCCTGCTCGCTGCGGTCGATGCGGCTGATGCGGCCTACATCGCCGTTGTAAACCTCCTTGTCGTAGTTGTTCTGAAGCTGCATCACCTTGTCGTCGTCGTGGAAGCAGCGGCCCAGCTTCACCAGGGGTTCGTAGCTGGGATTGAGTTTTTTCTGAAGCAACTCGTTGAGCGCCCTGTTGCCGATGGTGCCCCGGTTCATGGGCGCCAGCACCTGGATGTCGTCAAATGCATCGAAGCCGTAAGCCTTGGGCAGGCGCGTGTCGATGAGGTTGACGATGAGCTCGGCAATCTTCTCGGGTTCTTCTTCTTCGATAAAAAAGAAGTCGCTGTTTTTGGCATTGCTGATGTCGGGAAATTGCCCCGTATTGATGCGGTGGGCATTGGTGATGATGCGCGAGCCGGCCGCCTGTCTGAAGATCTCCGTCAGCCGGGTAACGGGCAGTTTTTGCGAAGCGATCATATCCTGCAGCACGGCGCCGGGGCCCACGCTGGGCAACTGGTCCACATCGCCCACCAGCAGCAGGCGGGCGTGGGTCGGAATGGCTTTCAGCAGGCTGTACATCAGGGCGGTGTCCACCATGCTGGCCTCGTCAACGATGAGCAGGTCACAATCGAGCGGGTTCTCCCTGTTGCGGCGAAAGCCGCCGATGGAAAAATCAAACTCCAGCAAACTGTGTATGGTGGAGGCCTTCAGGCCGGTGATTTCCGACAAGCGCTTGGCTGCCCGGCCTGTGGGCGCCGCCAGCTTGATTTTCGAAGTCAGCTGGTGGGTAATGAGCAAAATGACCTTGGTGATAGTGCTCTTGCCGGTCCCCGGCCCGCCGGTGATGATGTGCACCTTGTCGGCAAGGGAGCGCTCCACGGCCTGCCGCTGCTGCGCTGCCAGCTGGATGTTCAGCTTTTGCTGTGCCCAGGCGATGGCCTTGTCGGCCAGTACCTTGCGCAGACTGGAGGGAGCCTCCCGGATGCGCTTCAGCTCGGCGGCGATGCCGTTTTCGCAAACGTGCAGGGACTTGAGCCAGATGAAGGGCGCCGGTTTGTCACCCAGCGGGAGCGGCCCCACCACGATCCTTTCTTCTTCTTCGAGAAATGCCAGTCGCTGCGCAACGAGGTTGGCGTCCACATCGAGCAGTTGGCGGGCCTCGTCCAGAAACTGGTCCACCGGATAGCAGGTGTGGCCTTTGTTGCTCAGTTCGTTGAGCACATACTCCACTCCGGCGTCGATGCGCATGGGGCTGTCGGTGGCGATGCCCAGTTTGCGGGCGGTGTCGTCGGCGGTTTTGAAGCCTATGCCCCAGATGTCACGGGCCAGTTGATAGGGATTGTCGGTGATGACCCGGATGCTGTTCTCGCCGTAGGTTTTGAAAACCTTCTGGGCGTAGGTGGGGCTGATGCCATAGCCCATCAGGAAGGTCATCACCTCCCGGATGGCCTTTTGCTCCTGCCAGCCGGTTTTGATCTTTTCCAGCCGTTTGGGACCAATGCCGTCGATTTCCATCAGCACATCCGGTGTCTGGTCGATCACATCCAGGGTCTTTTCGCCATAGCGCACCACGATCTGCTCGGCAAAGTGGTTGCCGATGCCCTTGATCATGCCGCTGGCCAGGTATTTCTGGATGCCACGGATGGTGGCCGGCTGGGTCACTTCGTAATCTTTTACGATGAACTGATGGCCGTAATTGGGATCGTTTTTCCAATGGCCGGTGCAGCGCAGGGTTTCGCCCACCTGCACCGAGGGCATGTTGCCCACCACGGTGGTGAGGTCCCTTTTGCCGGGTTCCTGCATGCGGGCCACCGTCCAGCCGTTCTCGGCATTTTGGAAGGTGATGCGTTCTATGTGACCGGTTATGGATTCCATCAGAGCAAATATCGGTGCTTGTGTCGAGGAATTGAACCCGCTTTGCGCAGCGAAAGGCAGAAAAAGGGCTAAAATTTTCATTCTTTTGCACCTTCGGAAAACGTGCCGGGCTTCCGGTTTTTGATTAATGAAGAGCTGGGCGGTTTGAAGGTTGAGGAGAGTTCATCCCGACATTCGTCGGGAGGTTGAGAGGGGTTTAGAGGGGTTTAGAGAAGTTGGTTTCTCACAACTGTCAATTGCGGCCAGCGAAACAAAAGCAAACGTACATCATGGCAAACAACCTGTTGAAAGGAAAGAAAGGCGTCATTTTCGGCGCACTCGATGAACAATCAATTGCCTGGAAGGTGGCCGAGCGCTGCCACGAAGAAGGCGCACAGATCGTGCTGACCAACGCACCGGTGGCCATGCGCTTCGGCAAAATCAACGAACTGGCAGAAAAGATCGGTGCTCCGGTCATTCCGGCCGACGCCACCAAAAATGAAGACCTGGAAGCACTCTTCAGCCAGGCGCAGGAGCATTTCGGCGGCGGCATCGATTTCGTGCTGCACTCCATCGGCATGTCGCTCAACGTCCGCAAAAAGAAGGAATACACCGACCTGAACCACGAGTGGATGAAAACCACTTTCGACATCAGCGCCATCTCTTTCCACCGCATCATGCAGACCCTCTGGAAACTGGATGCCATGAACGAATGGGGCAGCATTGCAGCACTTTCTTACATCGCTGCGCAAAGGGTCTTCCCCGATTATAGCGAAATGGCCGAGTCAAAAGCCCTGCTGGAGAGCTTTGCCCGTAGCTTTGGCTACCACTGGGGCACCCGCAAAAAGGTGCGTGTGAACACCATCTCGCAAAGCCCCACCATGACCACCGCCGGCAGCGGCGTCAAAGGCTTCATGGATTTCTTCAACTACGCCGACAAAATGTCCCCCCTCGGCAACGCCACCGCTGAAGATTGCGCCAACTACTGCGTTTTCCTTTTCAGCGACCTCTCCCGCATGATCACCATGCAGAACCTCTTCCACGACGGCGGATTCAGCTCCATGGGTATCAATCCGGCGCTGATGGGAGATCAATCAGAGGGATGAGGGATGAGGGATGAGGGATGAATGATGAGGGATGAAGTATGAATCGTAATCACATCCAGCAATTATTCAATGAGGGCATTTTCCCGAGGGGAAGGGAAAATGCCCTTTTGATTGAGACGCATGCCAACTGGATCATCCTGGCGGGGGAATATGCCTATAAAATAAAGCGCCCGGTTAAATTCTCTTTTCTCGACTATTCCACGCCTTCGCTGCGCAAACACTATTGCGAAGAAGAAGTGCGGCTGAACCGCCGCCTGACCGATATTTACCTGGGGGTGGAACAGGTGGTAGATACAGGAACGGAGCTGGGTATAGGCCTGGAGGGAAAGGCAATCGACCACGCTGTTGTCATGCGTCGCCTGGACCCCGGGCGGCAAATGCACACCTTGCTGCAAAAAGGGCTGGTGACAGAAAAGGACGTGCAAAAGCTGGCGGCCAAACTGGCCAATTTTCACAAATATGCCCGGGTGCCCCATAAAGGCCCCTCCGCAGAAAGTCTGCTCGAAGATTTTGCCGATCTCAGCTCGGTCAGTGAGGTCCTCGCTTCGCAATTCGGCAGCGATATTTCCGAAAATATAGAACTATGGATTGACCAGGCGGGAAAAGTGCTGGATTCACTATCCAGCAGAATATCAGAACGGCACAATGCCGGCTTTGTCATCGATGGCCATGGCGATCTGCACTCGGCCAACATCTTCCTGCTCGAAGAACCAGTCGTTTTCGACTGTGTAGAATTCAACGAGCATTTTCGCATCAACGACGTGCTCTCTGAAATGGCCTTCCTGGCCATGGACATGGAGCGCTACGGCTACAAGTCGCTCTCGAAATTCATGATGCGGGAATACCAGAAAATATATCCGGTTATCTTGAATGAACAGGATGAATTGCTGTTCCTTTATTTTCTTCTTTACCGGGCCAATGTCCGCCTGAAAATCGGAGGTTTGAAAGCCATGGACACGCTGGAAAAACAAAGGGAGCTGCCCGATTACGACAGAAAACAACTGGAACTGTTTATCAGATTGTGCGGGCGCTATTCTTCTCTTATTGAGCGCTGCACTTAGATCACACTTCCTTCCCATGAGGGGTCAAATCCACCGGAAGATAATCGCGAAGCATATCAACTTCTGCCATAGGCGCCCCTAATTTTTGCAACATATTGGCATAGCGATTGACATCTCGGGCAGCCATGATGGACCTGACCAAAATGATGATAAAAACAAGTTTGAAAGCGATGCCCGTATAAAGAGATGAAACATCCACCATGGCAGATATTGCCATCACCAAAAGAAAATAACCCAAAGCCACAGAAAAAGCCCATGCAGGCTTTTTGAAAGACCAATAAATGCAGCCGATAAACACTCCCAAAGACACTGCAAGGTCAATGGCCACCTCCCATACACTGACCGGAACCTCATCACGCATATTAAGACTGACAATGGCGCTGACCACCATGATGGCCGAAGCCACCCACAGGATAATCCTGCCTTGCTTTAGTCGTTTCAACCGGTCGTTGGCTTCTATCTTCAGAAAATTCACTTTCCTGATCACCTCCGGTGGAAGTTCCAAATTGGTTTCACCGAGATCGTGGATGTCGTCGAGAATGTCGTCGTTCATTTTTGAAGGATTATGAGGGTTATAGGGATTATAGGGATTATAGGGATTATAGGGATTATAGGGATTATAAAGTTTTTTGGGGATTCGGTATAACCCGTTACTCCGATTAATCTACGGTCGATTTTTGGGGTGGTTTCTCGCTGCCGTATAGCCTGTCGCATTTCTCCGCCCACGACCCAAGTTACAAATACCGGTTAGGATCAAAAAATTTTGCATAGCGTTCATCCGGATTTCCGGCGATCAATTGCTCCACCAACATCCCGGTGGCGGGGCCAAGGCTGAGGCCCATCATTGCGTGGCCGGTAGCCACCATGAGGTTCTCGTATTTGCGAAGATAACCAATATAAGGCAGGCCATCCGGTGTGCAGGGACGATAGCCGTACCAGGCACTTCCAGGGTCGGTTTGCGGCATTTCGAATTTAGGGAAATATTGCGGAATGGAATCCAGAATCGCCTGCACCCGGCGCCTGTTCACACCCGCAGCCAGGCCGCTCAGCTCCAGGGTTCCGGCAAAGCGGAGGTCATCGCCCATGGGGGTTACGGCCACCCGCGCTTCCACCAGGATACAGGCATGCTGCGGGCGGTGGGCCGGTTTTTTCAGCGTCACGGAATAGCCTTTTCCATCCTGCAATGGCAGGTGGATGCCGGCTTTCTTCAACAGCTTTCCCGTCCAGCTTCCGGCGGCTATCAAAAATGCATCGGCTTCAAAATATTGTGAGGAACTTTTCAGCGCACCGATCTTATTTCCTTTTAATTCAAACCCGGCGATTTCCGTATTTGGATAAAAACGGACTCCCTTTTCGCCCAGTTTTTCTTTCAACAATTTCATCAAAATATTGGGGTACATATAGGCGTCGGCAGGATAAAAAACACCGCCCCGGACATCCAGCTCCACGCCTTTCTCGAAGTCAGCCACTTCGGTCGCTGTCAAAACCTTTGGCTCAAGACCTAGCGCTGAAGCCTTTTCAGCCATTTCCAATTCTTCCTTTTCCACATGGGCATCTTTGTACAGCATCAGAATGCCCTCCTTCCGCAATTTGAAATCCAGCCCGGTCTCCTTTTCAAACTCGAGGTACCCCTTCTTGCCCAAGAGGTTGAAATCCAGCAATACGGGCATGGCGGCTTCGGCCTGCCGGGCATTGCAGGAGCGATAAAACCTCCATAGCCACTTCATCAACTCGACATTCAGCCTGGGACGGATGTAAAAGGGGCTGTCGGCCCTGAACATCCAGCGCAGGCCCTGCGCCACCACTCCCGGCGCTGCCAATGGCACAAAATGGCTGGGGGTCACCATCCCCGCATTGCCGAAGGAACAATTGTCCGAAAAATCGCCTTTGTCCACCACGCTCACTTCATGCCCGGCCTTTGCAAGGTGCCAGGCCGAAAAAAGCCCGATGACGCCACCACCTACGATCGTTATTTGCATTGTTGAGGTTGTTGAATTGTTGAGATTGTTGAAGTGTTGAAGTTGTTGATTGTTGAGATTGTTGAAGTGTTGAAAATTAGCGACAACCGGTTTTTTTTTATATCCTCGCATCCTCATCCGCCGACTGGCGAATCGATTCCTCAGCTCCTCCCTGCCTGTCGGCAGACAGGGATTCTTCAAATCCTCGATTCCTCAAAGAAATCACTTGACCACAAACCCATGCGCATAGGGGTCATCCGCATCGTCGATGATGATGTGGTTGTAGCCGGTGATGCGGGCCCAACCCTGAATGCTCGGGACGATGGCCTCGTAATCACCAACCTTTGTGGCTGCCTCCACCCTGCCGGTGAAGGTGCTGCCGATGATGCTCTCGTGCACGAAGCTGTCGCCGACTTTGAGTTTTCCGAGGGCGGCCCATTGGGCCATTCGGGCGGAGGTGCCGGTGCCGCAAGGCGAGCGGTCGATGGCCTTGTCGCCATAGAAAACGGCGTTGCGGGCATGGGCTTCGGGGCGGGTGGGCTTGCCGGTCCAGAGGATGTGGCTCAGGCCCCGGATGCGGGGATCTTCCGGATGTTCGAAGGTGTATTTCTCATTGATTCGCTGGCGCAATACGGGGCTCCAGCCAATGAGCTGCCCGGCCGTGAAGTGCTCCAGGCCGGGAAAATTCTCCTGCACGTCCACGATGGCGTAAAAGTTACCGCCGTAGGCCACGTCCACCTTCAGGGTGCCCAGGTCGGGGCATTCCACTTCCAGTTGGCAGCTGTGCAGGAAGGCCGGCACATTGGTCAGCCGCACCCACTTCACTTTTTTGCCCTCCTGGTGGTATTCCACCTGCACCAGCCCGGCGGGAGTCTCCAGTCGGAGGCGGCCCGGGGTCTTGGGCTGCACCAGTCCGTGCTCGATGGCGATGGTCACCGTGCCGATGGTTCCGTGCCCGCACATGGGCAGGCAGCCGCTGGTTTCGATGAAGAGCACCGCCACGTCATTCGCCGGGTCGGCCGGCGGGTACAGGATGCTGCCCGACATCATGTCGTGCCCCCGCGGCTCAAACATGAGGCCTGTGCGAATCCAGTCGTAATGTTCCAGAAAATACAGGCGTTTCTCGGCGATGGTTTTGCCCTCAAGCTGCGGGCCGCCCCCCGCCACCAACCTCACCGGGTTGCCGCAGGTATGTGCATCGATGCAGAAGAAGTCTTTTCGCATGAAGTGTTTTTAAAGCGAATCATTCACCCTTTGATTGGTCAGTAGGTGTGACCAGTTTCACAACATAACCATACACCAGTCCACCAGCCAGCCAAATGGGCAAACTTTTGAGTGCAATGCCTACCGATGGATTTTCATCGTAGAAAAAGTAATCGAAAGCCATGTTGAATACGAACATGAAGAGGCCGAAAGAAATCCCCTGCCGGATCCAGCCTCTGCCGGCAAATGGGTTGGGTTTGGGTGGGATTTTAGCTTCCATGATTGCCGTGTTTTTTAATTACCATGATTCCAGTGATAACCCGGGTATAGATTCAAAATGCCTATCTCGACTGACGAGCGTCAATCCTTTTTGCATTGCAACAGCGGCTATCCAAATATCGTTTTCAGGGATTGGCGTTCCGGCTTTTTTGAGATTATACTTGATGGCACCATAAAAGCTCGCCGTCTCCTTGTCACAATGGAGTACATTGACCACATTGGCCAATGTGTTTATTTTCAAAGTATTTTCCACTTTTTTAATTGAATTATTTGCACCGTAGTACAACTCTCCCAACACGATGGAAGGCAAGCATATCTGATTGGCCTTTTTTAGTTTTGAAATTACTTTCTCGTCATTTTTGAAAAGGGCAATCACGATATTGGTATCCCAAATGAAATCACCATTCATCGTAGTTTATTTTTTCGCAATCTTTAATAGCTTCTTCCATCTCAATCAATGATTCTTCATCCCAGGTGCCTGCCAAATCCAACAATTCTTTATTTTGAGAGGTCCCATTCTTCCTCAAAATATCTTTAAGAAAAGATAACACCTCTTTCAATTGGGTGCCACTCAATTGACCTAATAATTTTATGATGGAATTTTTAATCTCGATGCTATCCATAACCCATTCATTTTGTGACTCCAAAGATAAGAATACTTCCGTTTCCTCTCAGTTCCTCCCCCGTGCCGATGTCCCGAAAGTTTTCGGGATCGGCATCGGGGCTCAATCAACCCTCCATCCTCTTGATGCCCATCGGATTGCCCTCTTTCAGTTCATCGGGCAGCAGTTCGTCGGGGAAATTCTGGAAAGCCACCGGCCTTGCAAAGCGACGGATGGCCCCGGTGCCAACCGAGGTGAAGCGGCTGTCGGTGGTGGCGGGCCAGGGGCCGCCGTGCTGCATGGCGTGGCACACTTCCACGCCCGTCGGCACCCCGTTGATGATGAGGCGGCCGGCCAGTTCCCGCATGGAATCCAGCAGGGCCTTGTGCGACAGCAGCTCCTCTCCTTCGGCAAATAGGGTGGCCGTCAGCTGGCCTTCCAGGCTTTGCAGCAGGGCTTCGAGTTCCTCCTCAGAGCGCCAGGTCACCAGCAGGGTGAAGGGGCCAAACACCTCGGCGTGCAGCAGCGGGTTTTGGATGAAAGCCGCTGCCGAAGTCTTGGCCACGGTGGGTCGCACGGCGGCAGCGCTGTTTTCCGAAGGAGCATACAGCGGCTCCACGGCGCCAGCGCCCAGCAGCTTGCGCAGAGCGCTCAGGTAACCCTCGAATATCTTTTCATTGAGCATGCACTGGGGGGCAGCCGCCTCCAATGCCTTTTTCATGGCAGCGATGAAGCTCTCTGCCTTCGCCTCCGGCAACAGGATCAGGCCCGGGTTGGTGCAAAATTGACCAGCACCCAAAGTGACGGAACCGACGAGCTGTGCTGCCAGCTGCTCCGCATGATCTTCCACGTACTGCGGCAACAGCACGATGGGGTTGATGCTGCCCATCTCCGCAAAAACCGGGATGGGCTTGGGCCGCCGGTTGGCCAGGTCGAACAGCGCTTTGCCGCCCCGGTACGATCCGGTGAAGGCCACCGCCGCCACGTCGGGATGTTCCACCAGGGCTTGGCCGGTTTCGTAATCGCCGCTGAGAGAGGAGAACACCCCTTCAGGCATGCCCGTCCTTTTGGCTGCCCGTTGGATGGCACGCGCCACCAGCAGGTTGGTGGCGGGGTGCGCCTCGTGGCCTTTCACGATGACGGGGCAGCCGGCCGCCAGGGCAGAAGCCGTGTCGCCGCCGGCCGTGGAAAAGGCCAGCGGGAAGTTGCTGGCGGTGAACACCACCACGGGGCCCAGCGGTACCAGCATGCGCCGCACGTCGGGTCTTGGCACCGGCTGCCGGTTGGGATCGCCGTGGTCGATGACGGCCTCCACCCAGCTGCCCTCTTGCACCAGGTCGGCAAATAGGTGCAGCTGTGAACAGGTGCGACCGCGCTCGCCTTTCACTCGCCCTTCGGGCAATCCAGACTCTGCCATGACGGTTTTCACCAGCTCGTCGCCGAGGCTTTCTATTTCTTCGGCAATGGCCCGCAAAAAGGCGGCTTTCTGCGCACCTGTTGCGAAGCGATAGGAGGCAAAGGCTTTCCTGGCCAGCTCTACCGCTTTGTTGATTTCGGCTTCCGTAGCTTTTGGGTATTGCATGGCTCGACCCGCCGCCGTCACGGTTTCAAACGGGGCGCCCTGAGATGATTCTGTGTATCCGATGATTTGCATGATGATTCTTAGGATTATGGGGATTATAGAGGATTATAGAGGATTATGGAAGTTGTAGGTTGTAAGGTTGTAGGTTAGCAGGATCACTCTGTTCAACTCTGTTTCAAACTCTGATAACTCTGTGGTTAATGAAGCCTGTCTGCCGCCAGGCAGGGATTATGGAAGATTATAGGGATTATGGAGGATTATGGAGGATTATGGAGTTAAGGGAGGTTTCACAGTTTGCCAAATCCTCAAATCCTCGATTCCTCAAATCCTCGATTCTTCAGTTCCTCATCCTCAATACTCCCACATTCGGCCTTTCGGCCAATGCCCGCTCGATGATGTCGATCACCCTTTGGCGTTCGGCACCGGAGAGTGGCTGGCGGGGGCGGCGGACGTGCTCTGAGCCCAGATCCACCATGGCTTCGGCCAATTTAATGTTTTGCACCAATTGGGGCGAAACGTCCAGCTCCAGCAGGGGCAGGAACCAGCGGTGGATGCTGCGGGCCTCCTCGATGCGGCCGGCTTTTACCAATTCGTAGATGGCCACCGTTTCCTTCGGGAAAGCGCATACCAGGCCAGCCACCCAGCCGTCGGCGCCCATGACCAGCTCTTCGATGGCGATGGTGTCCACCCCGCAGAGGATGCGCAGGCGCTCATTGCCGAAGCGGTTGATGAGGCGGGTGACGTTGGTGGTGTCGCGGGTGCTTTCCTTGACGGCCTGGATGTTGGGCAGTTGGAGCAGCTCCTCGAACATGTCCGGTGTCACTTCGATTTTGTAATCCACCGGGTTGTTGTACACGAGGATGGGCAGGTCGGTGCTCTTTGCAATGTCTTTGAACCAGTCCAAGGTTTCCCGTTCCGTGGCTTTGTACTGCATGGGCGGCAGCACCATGAGTCCGTGGGCGCCGTGGGCCTGGGCCTCCTGCGCCACGGCGATGGCTTCGGCGGTGGCCCTTTCCGCAACATTGACGACGACGGGGATGGCCCCGGCGGTTTCCTCGAGTGCGGCCTCGAGCAGTTCGAGTTTATCGCTGCGGGTCAGGGTGCTGGCCTCGCCGAGGGAGCCGCCGATGATGATGCCGTGTACGCCGGCCTCTAGCTGTGCCCGGATGTTTTTGCGGAACAGCGGCAGATCGAGGCTGCCGTCTTCGTGGAATTTGGTGGTGAGTGCAGGGTAAACCCCTTGCCAGGTAACTTTCATGATTTGCATGTTTTGTGAAGGCGAAGGTAAAGCCACATTGCGGAACGGACTTAAAAGAAAATTGCAGTTTTTGATACTATTTTGACGATGTTTGCCGAGAAGTGGCCAACAACCGTGCAAGCATTGTTTCAAAACAACTTTATGCAACAACCCCGCACTTTCCTCATCCCCAAGTCCTCCAACCGCTCATTGCACCTGCAACACGACCGGGTGCCGCACTTTTACGACCTGCTGCATTGCCATGAAGAGATTCAGCTCAGCCTCATCACAGCCGGGCGGGGCATGTACACCATTGCAGGACAGCCGGGCCGTTTTGCCGAAGGCGATGTATATCTGCTGGGCAGCAATGTGCCGCATGTGTTCCGCAACGACCAGCGCTGGTACGATGGACAGGAGCAGCCGGTGGCTGAGATGTATTCGGTCTTCTTCGGAAAAGACGGACTGCTGAAGTCTTTGTCATTGCCCGAGTTCAAGGGCATCCGCGATTTGCTGGAGCTTGCGCAGCGAGGGCTGAGACTGAAAACGGCGCAGGCAAAAGCCTTGCGTGAGCGCCTGCCGTCGTTGTGGTCGCATTCGCCGGCGCAGCAGGTGCTTCAGTTCCTGCAAATGCTCGAGTCACTGTCGGGCATCGAAAATTGGGAGCCCGTTTCCAACCACGATTCTCCGTTGCTGCCCCGCCAGGCCGATTACGAGCGGCTGAACGACCTTTTCACTTTCGTGATGGACAATTTCACCCGGCCGGTGAGGCTGGAGGAGGTGGCGGCCATCGTCCACCTGAGTCCGGCAGCATTTTGTCGCTTCTTTAAACAGCGGACCCGGAAGACCTTTGTGGAATACCTGAACGAGACCCGGGTGAACCACGCTTGCAGAATGCTGGTGGAAACCGATCAGTCCATTGCTGAGATCTGTTACGCCTGCGGCTATAACAACCTGGCCAATTTCAACCGGCAATTCCGTCGGATCACCGGAACCACCCCGCTCATTTGGCGAAGAAAAAGCATGAAGCCCGCCGAAATATCTTTGACGCCTTAAAAAACAAGGCCTGAGGCAGTGCGCTATTGCCTGAAATTTCTACCTTTGCCCGCCTTTTTGAAAAAGTTTCCCGGAACGGGGGCCTCAGGGTCAGCGGAACGGGAGTTGAAATCATCATTAAACACTTTCATTACATGCGTAATTTCGAAGTGACCTTCATCGTAGATCCAGTTCTGTCGGGCGATGAAGTAAAAGCGACAGCTCAGAAGTATGTCGATCAACTGCAGGAGAACAACTGCGAGATCGTTCATGTGGATGAGATGGGCTTGCGCCGCCTGGCCTATGAGATTAACAAACGGCACTCCGGCTACTACTACTGTGTAGAGTTCCGTGCCGAGACCGGCGAAGTCATTGACCCGATGGAACTCAACATGCGCCGTGACGAACGTATCCTGCGTTTCCTCACCGTCAGACTCGACAAGTACGGCGTACAGTACAATGCTGACAAGCGTGCCGGCAAGATTGGCAAGGTAAAGCGCAAGAAAAAAGCCGAGCCAGCCGAAACTCCCAGCCGCAGCAAATCAAAGAAACAGCCTAAGCAACAGGACAACCTGAAGCGCATCGAGGGCATTGGACCCAAGATCGCCGAAGTGTTGCGCGCCAACGGAATTGACACCTTTGCCAAACTGGCCAAGATGACACCCGACGAGATCAAGGACCTGCTCAACAACGCCGGTGAGCGTTTCAGCTTCCAGGATCCGACCACCTGGCCCCAGCAGGCCAAAATGGCCGCCGACGGCGAGTGGGACAAACTGCGCAAATGGCAGGATGAACTCAAAGCCGGCAAAGTTGCTGCCTCTGAAGAGGAGGAATAATCAATTGTTCAACCTGGCCGCCGCCGCATTGGCTGCCGGCCACCAAAAATTTGAAAAATGGCTGCATCAAGAGACGATATCAAATTTCTCAGCAATCCCAATATTGGTCACGAACGTAAAAAGTACTGCAGGTTCCGCAAGTTTGGAATCAAGTACATCGATTACAAAGACCCTGACTTCCTCCTGCAATTCGTGAATGAGCAGGGCAAGATTCTGCCCCGCCGCATCACCGGCAACTCACTGAAGTACCAGCGCCGTGTGGCCACCGCCATCAAGCGTGCCCGCCACCTGGCCATGTTGCCATTCGTTGCAGACCAGCTGAAATAATTTGTGTGAATTGGCAGTAAACCAGCCGGATGGCTGGCACACGCTGCACCAAAATTTATCAACAATGGAAGTAATCCTTTTGAAAAATATTGATAAGGTCGGCCGCAAGTTTGACATCGTTAATGTCAAAGACGGCTACGGCCGCAACTATCTGATCCCGCAGGGATTGGCCCTGGTTGCCAACGAGCGCAACCGCAACAACCTGGATAGCTTCAAGCGCCAGGAGGCCCGCAAACTGGAACAGCGCATCGATGAATTCCGCGCCATTGCCGAAAAGGTGAATGGCCAAACGGTAAAAGTCATCGTGAAAGCAGGTACCAGCGGGAAGATCTTCGGCAGTGTCACCAATGTTCAGCTCGCCAAGGTGCTCAAAGAGCAACTGGAAGTTGAAATCGACCGCCACTCCATCCTGCTGCCAGACAGCGTAAAAATGCTGGGCACCTACCACGCTACCCTCGACCTGCACCCGGAAGTGGAAGCTGGCTTTGACTTCATCGTTATGACCGAAGACGGCCGCACAACACCGGTAGGCGAAGAGGCAACTGAAGCTCCTGCAGAGGAAGCTGCAGAAGAGGCTCCTGCTGAAGAAGCCGCCGAAGAGGCCGCTGAAACAGCCGAAGAGGAAAACGAATAATTATCGATTAGTGATAAGTCTGAAAGCCCGGTGACGCTGTTGCCGGGCTTTTTTTTGTTTGGCATATTTTGTTCGGCAATTTCCTTCGCTCCGCAATAGCCGCAGAGCATTTCCTTCGGCAAATGTGAATGGAAGGATTCGGCAGTCAGAACAATTTAGAGCCTGTTTAAATTCCCATCACTTGGCTGCAAGCGGCCAATTTTATCCTGCACTTCGTTAAATTTTTCGCCGGATTACCCGTA
>PAAY01000044.1 GCA_002698985.1 Saprospirales bacterium
AGGCGTTGAAAAACTCAAACATTTTGTATTGCATTTTTCTCCAATTTGTGTCAAAGAACGTAAAAATAACAGAACCAATCAATCCTGCCTCGAGGGGGGACAGAGTCTGCTAAATTGCAAAGATTTACTTCATAGCTACTTTTAGCAGTAGACTCCTTCCTCGCTTCCTCAGTTCTTCAATTCTTCATTTCTCCGCAGCCACCGGTGAAGTCAGTGCATCAACGGTTTCGATCATTCTGACCAGTTCGTTGCGGTAGCCGTTGGGGTCTTTGCCCACGGCGCTGCGGGCCAGTTCAGCGGCCTTTTTGTAGCTAGCACTGCCTTTGAATTCAGAGTCACGGAGCAACATGCCGAACTCGGCCACGGCGGCAGCAAATCGGAAGTTGTCGCTGCTCATTTTGCCCTGGGCATCCAGTACCGGGAAATCCCGCTGCTGACTCTTTTTGCCATCCGGGGCTTTCCAGCGCACCTTTACCGTCAGCAATTCATCAGAGCCTTTAGCACCCTTCACGGTCTTCGTTTTCTGGTATTTCAGTTCATCGATGTCGGCCAGCAGGTCTGTTTTGACTCCGGCAGGGATGATCTCGTAAAGTGCCGTGACCCTGTGTCCGCTGCCCATTTCGCCGGCGTCCTTTTTATCGTCTTTGAAATCTTCGCTGCGCAACATGCGGTTTTCGTAACCGATGAGGCGGTAGCCCTGCACTTTGGCCGGATTGAATTCCAGTTGCAGTTTCACGTCTTTGGCGATGGTGTACATGGTTCCGCCAAACTCTTCCACCAGTACCTTTTTGCTCTCGCTGATGTCGTCGATGTAATAGTGGTTGCCGTTGCCGCTGTCGGCCAGCTTCTGCATCTTGTTGTCTTTGTAGTTGCCCATGCCGTAGCCCAGCACGGTGAGGAAAATGCCAGATTCCCTTTCCTTTTCAATGAGGCGCACCAGCTCGCCGTCGCTGCTGACACCGACGTTGAAGTCGCCGTCCGTACAGAGGATCACCCGGTTGTTGCCACCTTCGGCAAAATTTTCACGGGCCGTCTGGTAGGCCAGTTTGATGCCGGCAGCACCGGCCGTGGAGCCACCTGCTTCCAGCGCTTCGATGGCACTGAAGATCTTTTGGCGGTCATTGCCGGGTGTGGATGGCAGCACTAGCCCGGCAGCCCCGGCATACACGGCGATGGCCACCCGGTCCTGCGGGCGCAGTTGGTTCACCAACAACTTCAGGGAGGACTTTACGAGGGGCAATTTGTTGGGTGCCTGCATGCTGCCCGAAACGTCGAGGAGAAAAACGAGGTTGGCGGGCGGCAGGTTTTCAGGTGTCAGCACCTTGCCCTGCAGGCCAATGAGCATGAGTTTGTGCTCCGGATTCCAGGGGCAGTCGTTCAGCTCGGTGCTGACGGTGAAGGGCATTTCGCTGTCAGCTTCCGGTTGGGGGTATTCGTAGTCGAAGTAGTTGACCATTTCCTCGATTCGGACAGCATCGGCGGGTGGCAATTGCCCGTTTTTGATGAAGCGGCGGATGTTGCTGTAGGAGGCTGCATCCACGTCAATGGAAAAGGTCGAGAGGGGATTGTCCCGCACAGCCAGAAACCTGTTTTCCACGATGTGGTCGTAATCTTCAGTGTTCCAGTTGGGTTCCGTTTCAAGGTAATACGCATTGCCCGAAGGAGCTGACATGCGGTCGGCCGCACAACCCGCCGGCAAGATGGCCATAGCGGTGGTAATTTCATTCTTTTTCATTAAGGCCTTTCTGCTGGTGACCACCACTTCTGAAAGTGCCTCAGTGCTTGCCTCGAGAGTTACGCTGACAGGTGTTCCTTCGCAAACATTGCTGACCTCTTTGGTTTTGAAGCCAACGTAGGAAAATTCAAGTGTGGCACAGGGCTGAGCAACGACGAGTTCAAAGGTGCCGTCGAAGTTGGTGACGGCACCTATCGAGGTGCCTTTGACGACTACGTTTACCGCAATGAGCGGATTGCCGGATTCGTCGTAAACGGTGCCGCTGAGCTTGTGCAGTTGTTGCGGCAGCGAAAGAGAAAATGCGGTGAGAAAAAGTGTGATGGCTGCTAAAACGGTTGTTTTCATGACGGGTGCAATTTGATTTGTGAAGAATGGTTTGACTCTCCCCAGATGCACCCGATGCAAAACAGTACACACGACCGGTGAAAAAAAGTACAAAAACACAGCTCCGGCATTTTCCATATTTTGCGTGCCAAATCCATCCTTTTCCCGCAAATGCTGAGGTTTTTTAGGAAACATGAGAAAGCTTACACCGATGAGGAACTGGTACGCCTGTACCGGGAGGAGGGCGATGTGGATCACCTCGGCATGCTCTACGAGCGTTACATCGAACTGGTGTACGGTGTTTGCCTGAAGTATTTCAAGAGTCCCGTGAAAGCCGAAGATGCCGTCATGGCCATCTTTGAGGAACTGGTGCGCAAACTGCGGCAACACGAGGTGCGGAATTTCAAACCCTGGCTGCACACCCTGGCCCGCAACCACTGTCTGATGCAGCTTCGGAAAAAAGAGCCCATTCGCATCGCCTTCGAGGACATGGCACCTTCCATGCTGGCCTTGCTTGTGCAATCGGCCGGGCCAGCGCATCCACACAGCAATGCTTCAGAAAACGGGCAGGTGGATCCGTTGAAACACTGCCTCCAACAGTTGCCTCCAAAGCAGCTCGAGTGCATCAGGCAATTCTATTTTGGCGAAGCCAGCTACAAAGAAATTGCCGAGGAATTGAGCCTGCCGTTGGGCATGGTTCGCTCACACATACAGAACGGACGCAGGAATTTGCGCCTCTGCCTGGAAAAGAAAGGGATAAAATCCATGGATCAACTGACTGAAAGGGAATGAAAGAATCTCACAACGAACACGGCTGGTTGGAACTGCTGAGAAAATGGCTCAGCGGTGATGCCACTCACACCGATGAGTCGGAAATGGAAACCCGCGCACGTTCTGATGAGTTTTTGGCGGAGGCCATCGAGGGCTACCGTGAGTTTCCCGACGATGATCACCAGTGGCACATTGACAACATCCGTGAGCGCCTGTTGCGGAAGAAGAAAAAGCGCACACCGGTTTTGATTTACCTGCCCCGTGTGGCCGCAGCTGTGTTGGTGCTGGTGGTGGCCTGGTGGTTGCTGATGCCACTGCTGAACCCGGAAGATAGCAGGTTGGCGCGAGCCGAAGATGAACGAACCACCGAGACAACGGCACCGCAGGAAGAAGCCGGTCAGGTCATGGAAGATCGAGCGGATGAATTGCCTTCGGAAAACGAAGACCTGGCTGTGATCGAGCAAACAAAATCGCAGGCTTTCCCTTCGGAAAACACGGATGCAGGGGCCCCCACCCAGCCGGAAGGACAGCCCGCCGAACCCATTGCAAGCCGGGAGGCCTCTTCCGGCAAATCGCAACAAAAAGGGCTGCTGCCCCCACCTGCCACCAATGTTGAAACTTTTGCTGACACTGCCGCCCCGGCTTTGAGTGCTGATGAGGTGGCTGCCGGAAATGCTCCAGCTGCATTTGAGGTGAAGGGCAAAGTGGTTGATGCAGAGTCCGGCGAGGCACTGATTGCAGCCGTGGTTCAGGTATTGGGGAGCAACAAAGGCACCGTCACAGATGTAGATGGCAGCTTCACCCTTCCCGTTCCGGAAAAGAATGCCCGCCTGTTGGTTTCCTACACAGGGTACCAGAATGAGGAGGTGACAGTGAGCCCTGGAAGCCCAGTGATAGTTGGTTTGCAACCCGCCACTGATGCCTTGAGCGAGGTAGTGGTGACTGCTGAAAAAGCTCCAACGAAAAGAAATAATATTGCCTCTTCTTCCGCCAGGGTGGGCGGTTGGCCGGCACCAAAAGGCGGCTGGAAAAAATGGGAACGCTACCTGCGTCGCAAATTGAACTACCCGGAAGAAGCCCGGGCCAATGGGGTGAGCGGGGATGTAACGCTTCGCTTTGTGGTGGGTGAGGATGGGAAACCATCGCAAATCACCGTCGTAAAAAGCCTCGGCAGTGGCTGCGATGAAGAGGCCATTCGCCTCCTGCAAAACGGCCCGAAATGGCAACCCGCCGGCTCAGCCACCGTCTCCATCCGGTTTGAATAATGTAACAGTGAAAAAAAACAAGCCCACAACCCCTGCTGATTCCAAACTCCCGAATGCCGGCGCCGTACTCCAATCTGCTGGCGCCGGACTCCCGTCCGGAGCCCCATCCAAGCGAATTTGTGTAATCGGTTGCGGCACCCTTGGCAGCTACCTCATCCGGCGGTTGCTGGACCTGTACGGTGGTGCTGTGGAAATCATTGCTGTGGAAATGGGCGATCACAAGATCCGGAATGAGGAGGAAATGGGTGTGACCGCCGAAGCCGGCAACACCAACGTGGCCAGCCTCGGACGCTATTTTGGTCTCGGAGGCACATCGGCTCGTTGGGGCGGGCAGGTGCTGTTTTTTGACAAAAGAGACAATCCGGAAAATGACCCCATTTGGGCGGAAATCATCCGAATCAACCGCAAGCATCAACAGACGGTTTTGGAACAACTGCTCGGCAACACCGCCAGGTTTGTCAGTATCAATCCGGAGGCTTCCGGAGGCGAGTTGTCAGCCAGCCTGAAAACGGGAGTCTGGCTCCGGTACAACCGCCGCAACCTTTACAAGCGAATGGTCAGACCGGTGCGGAGCCGGGTGCAACTGAAAACCAATCGCCGCATCGTTGGCTTTCAGGTGGAAGGAAACAGGATCGGAGCCGTCGTTTTAAAATCAGCGGACGGAAAAGTTGAGCACCTCACCGCCGACCGCTTTTACCTCACTGCCGGCGCTTTGGAGTCCTGCCGCCTCATGCTGAAACTACAGGCGGATTTTCCTGAATTACATCAACAGAACACCGGCAAAAACTTTGGCGACCACATCTCCACAGAGCTCTTTGTGGTGCAGGATGCCCGGCCGGTATTGGATGGTATCGATTTCACCCCACAGGTGGTGAATGGCAGCCTGGTTACAAAAAGGATAGTCGCCCTGGCGGGCAATGGCATGGTGGGTTTCGTCCATTTCGTTTTCAACAAAGACATCCGGGCTTTCAAGTTTCTGAAGGAAATGCTCTTCGGTAAAATGAGCACGTCCATCGGTATCAAAGACCTGCTTCAGGGGGCGGGTTTCCTCCTCCGCTTTGCCTGGGGCATGCTGGTGGCAAAGCGCCTGTATGTGCATCCGGGGCAGTGGAGTGTCCAACTGGACATGGAGCAGGCGGTGCCCAACAGCAACAGCCTCGCCCTGGCCGACCTGCCTGACCGGTATGGCGAGCCGGCCCTCCGCATCAACTGGGATATTTCCAAAAAAGACAAAGAAGCCATCGCCGACGTGCGCAACCAGGTGGAAGCCCTATTGCGACGAAACAAGCTGAAATTCAAGGCTAAATACGACCCTGCCGTGACCGGCAACAAGGTTGAGGACGTCTATCATCCGGTGGGCTTCCTGCCGGTGGGTTCCGTAGTTTCCATGACCGGCAAGGTGAAAGGCCTCGAAAACCTTTGGCATTTCTCCACTGCCATGCTGCCATCTGCCCGCTCCATCAACCCAACCGCTGCGGTGATGTGCCACATCGAGGAGCACCTGGAAGAGGAGGCAGCGGGTTAGGTCATTTGAAGTTCCATCAGCACACCATTTCCTTTTTCCTTCGGCAAAAGGTCGTCCAGCCATTGCAGGGGCAGCACCGGCAGCACCAGTGGCAGCGTCAGCGGCAACAGCAGCCATGAGAGCCGGCCCGCATTGCCCGCCAGCATCAGCCAGGTGTTGTACCATTCGTTGGCCAGTATGCCTGCCGGACCGTTGGTCATTCGCTCCGCAATGAGCTGGAATCCGGCCTCCCGGCATTTTTCCCGAAGGGCATCCACGGTGTAAACGGCTCTTTTCTTCTGTTTTTCGTCGTAATGACCGAACCGCATCTGGAGCCAGTGGTACCACGGCAACACCTGTAGGTTGTTGACCGGTACGTACAGCAGCAGCCTGCCCCGGGCATTCATGGCCTGTCGGATGGCCCTCAATCCTGCCAGGTCGTCTTTCAGGTATTGCAGGGTTCCGCAACACAGCACCAGGTCGTAATGTCCGCCAGGGGGCAGCGCCTCGATTCCGGCGCACAGCAACTCCGGCCGGCGGGAAGGCGGAGATTTGCCGAAATACCTTTTTGCGAAGCGAAGGTGAGCTTCCAGTTTGTCAAGGCCTGTAAACTGCAATCCTGGGAATGCCTTGACTGCCGGGAACAGATGCTGCCCGTCTCCAAAGCCGGCATCCAGCACCTTTGCCCCGGCTTCCAGTTGCCGGAGGCGACAGTGAAAAAAGCGCCAGACAATGCGGTTGCGGGGATGCACAAGCCAGTTCCAGCCGTGCAGCAGGTCGATGAGCCAGGGCCACCGGAACAGAAATCCCGGGTAACGATGCTGCTGCAGGGAGTCGGAGGGGCGGTATGGCGGTGGGTGTTGCAAGACGTATTTTGTTTGTGGAAACTAAAGCAGAGGTCAGCTTGTTCTGTACGGGAAATCGGCGTACTTTAGACCCAGTTTTGTAAAACGAGATTTTATGAAAAGTGCAGAAATGACCAGATTCGATGCAAGATTAACCAAAGAACAAAAGGAACTCTTTGAATATGCTAGCAGATTGGGCGGGTTCAGAAGCCTTACGGAGTTCATCGTGAGAGCAGCCCAACAGAAAGCCGAGGAAATCGTGGAAAAACACAACAAGATCATTGCTTCCAAAGCTGACCAGGAGATCTTTTTCGATTACGTTTTCAAAGGAATAGAACCCAACGAAGAACTCAAAGCCGCTTTCAATGAGTACAACAATGCGCTTTGAATGGCAAAATTTTTAACAGTACCACTCGATTCAAAACACGGGAGGGCAAACTTCTCCTGCGGAAACCAATACCTGGATAACTACATCCAGAAACAGGTCAAACAGGATATCAAGAGAAAATTGGCCGCTTGTTTTGTACTCAGCAACAAAGAAAACGAGATCAAAGGGTATTATACCTTGTCCAATGCCGGTATTCCTCGAGAGCAAATTCCTGAAAACATCCGCAAGAAATTACCGAGGGCTTATTATTCGCTTCCCGTGACCCTGCTCGGTCGAATGGCAGTTGATGAAAGATACAAAGGCCAGGGCTTGGGGAAATTATTGCTGATCGATGCTTTGAAAAGAGCATTTGAGGCGTCAGGGATCATTGGATCCATGGCGGTTGTTGTTGATCCGATCGATGCGGAAGCGGTAAGTTTTTACCAGCGGTTCGGATTCATCCTGTTACCGGACAGTGGAAAAATGTTCCTTCCCATGAAGACCATCGAGCTCCTGATGAGAGGCACGGGCGATCAGAAATGAATGCACTGTAAAAAGGCCATTCAATGTTGAAGTTGTCTGTAACTTCCGTTGGTTCAGAAAGATGCCACGACTGGCCTTGAACCCCTCTAAACCTCTCTAAACCTCCCGACGAATGTCGGGATAAACCCCTCTCAACACTTTTGGAGGGTCTCATTCCTTTTTTGGTCCGATGTCTTTTCTACAACGAAAGGACTATTTTAGCCGCTGCACTTTAGCGGATACTCAAAAAGAGCATTTATGATACAGCCCATTGTTTTTATCGTCGTCACAATAACGGCATTTGGACTGGCCTTCGTGCAATACAAACGCATCAGGCGAAACGTATTGCTGGGACAGGATGAGGCCATCGAAGGGCCCTCGTCGGAGCGCTGGCGGAATATGCTGCTGGTGGCCTTTGGCCAGAAAAAGATGTTCAAGAATTGGATTCCGGCCATTTTTCACCTGTTCATTTACGTTGCCTTTTTGCTGACGCAAATCGAGTTGATCGAAATACTGGTGGACGGTGCAACAGGGCACCATCGGATCTTTGCAGAACCCTTGGGAGGCTTTTACACTTTTCTCATCAGTTTCATTGAAATACTGAGTTTGCTGGCCTTTGTGGCCACCATTATTTTCCTTGCCCGTCGTAATTTGCTGAAGGTTCCCCGCTTTCACAAACCCGAAATGAAAGGCTGGCCTTTCAAGGATGCCAACCTCATCCTGTACGGAGAGATCCTGCTCATCATTGGCATTTTCAGCATGAACGGAGCGGACATGGTGTTGCAGTCCATGGGTGCTGAGGGTTACCACCAAACCGGGGCCTTTGCCGTGAGCAGCTGGCTGGGGCCCACTCTGTTCGGCGGACTCGATGCCGGCACGCTGATGGTGATAGAGCGCTTTGGCTGGTGGCTGCATGTGCTGGTGGTTTATGCTTTTCTGAATTACCTGCCTATTTCCAAACACCTGCACATCCTGCTGGCTTTCCCCAACACCTACTTTGCCCGGCTGACACCCCGTGGGCAGATGAAAAACATGCCGGAGATTCAAAAAGAAGTGGCCGCTATGATGAATCCGGAAGCGGCACCAAGCTCCACCGAGTCGCAGGAAGAAACGATGCCTGTCTTTGGCGCCAGCGATGTGTTCCACCTGAGCTGGCGGGATTTGCTGGCAGCCTATACCTGCACGGAATGCGGCCGATGCACCGCCGAGTGTCCGGCCAACATTACGGGCAAGAAGTTGTCGCCCCGGAAAATCATGATGGATGTCCGGGACCGCATGGAAGAGGTGTCGAAAAACATCGACAGCAAAGACCCGAAATTTTTCCCTGAGAGTCCTCAAACGATGTTGCCCAACAAGCTGGGATATGACGATGGCAAGAACCTTTTCGACTATATCAGCCGGGAAGAAATTCACGCCTGCACCACCTGCAACGCCTGTGTGGAGGCTTGTCCGGTATTGATCAACCCGCTGGACATCATTCTGCAATTGCGGCGCTATGAAATCCTGGTGGAGTCTTCGGGGCCATCGGATTGGCTGCCACTGTTCAACAGCCTGGAGAACAGCCAGAGTGCCTGGGCCATGAGTACCCCCCGGGATGCCTGGAACCAGTGATCGAATTTTGACGATGAAAATCAACAAGAAAAAAATACCATTCATGAATCGCATACCCACCATGGCCGAACTGGCCGCCGAAGGACGCCAACCGGAAGTGCTCTTCTGGGTCGGCTGTGCCGGCAGTTTTGATGACCGTGCCCAACGTGTGACCCGGGCCTTTGCAGAGCTGCTGCAAAGTGCCGGGGTGGATTTTGCCATCCTGGGGCAGGAGGAAAGCTGTACAGGCGACCCTGCCCGCCGGGCCGGTAACGAGTTCCTCTTTCAGATGCTGGCTCAGCAGAATGTTGCCGTGCTGAACATGTACGAGGTGAAGAAAATCGTGACGGCCTGCCCGCATTGTTTCAACACCTTGAAAAATGAATATCCGGTTCTGGGGGGTAATTACGAAGTGGTGCATCACACCCAGTTTCTGCTCCAGCTTTTGAAAGAAGGCCGGTTGAAAGTGGAAGGCGGCAGCTTCAAAGGCAAGAAGATCACCTACCACGATTCCTGCTACCTGGGCCGTGTCAATGGCGAGTACGAAGCGCCCCGGGCCTTACTCGAAGCCCTTGACGCCGACCTGGTGGAAATGAAACGCTGCCGTACCAATGGCCTCTGCTGCGGTGCCGGTGGCGCACAAATGTGGAAAGAGGATGAACCCGGCGACAAAAGAATCAACGTGGAGCGTGCCGAAGAGGCCCTGGAAACTGGTGCGTCGGTGGTGGCTTCGAACTGCCCCTTCTGCCTCACCATGATCTCCGATGGGGTGAAGGCCAAAGACAAACAGGACGAGGTGATGGTGTACGACCTGGCAGAGCTGATTTTGAACAACGGAGCCAGATAGTTACGTAGTCAGCTTCTTGGCCTAATTTTGCCTGCCGGCAAAAGCATACATGAATAAGAGAAAAATTTTCAACGATCCTGTTTACGGTTTTGTGAGCGTGCCTCACGAGCTGCTATTCGATCTCATCGAGCATCCCTACTTTCAGCGGTTGCGCCGTATCAAGCAGGTCAGCCTCACGCATTATGTTTATCCCGGTGCTTTGCACACCCGCTTCCACCATGCCCTGGGGGCCCTCCACCTGATGGGGCAGGCCATCGATGTTTTGCGAAGCAAGGGAACAGAAATATCAGAAGAGGAGGCCCTGGCGGTGTCCATCGCCATTTTGCTGCACGATATTGGGCACGGGCCCTTTTCGCATACCCTGGAACACACCCTGATCAACATTTCCCATGAGGAGATTTCGCTCCAGTTCATGCAAGAACTCAACAGGGAGTTCAATGGTGAACTGGACCTGACCATCCGGATTTTCAAAAATGAATACCCCCGCAAATTTTTGCACCAGCTCATTTCCGGCCAGTTGGACATGGACCGGATGGACTACCTGAACAGGGACAGTTATTTCACCGGCGTTTCTGAAGGAGTCATTGGTTTCGATCGCATCATTAAGATGCTGGCGGTGAAAGATGATGAGTTGGTGGTGGAAGAGAAGGGAATTTACTCCATCGAAAAATTTCTCATCGCCCGGCGGCTCATGTACTGGCAGGTCTATCTTCACAAAACCGTGTTGGCAGCTGAGCAAATGCTGGTGAAAACCTTGTTGAGGGCCAAAGAACTGGCCATGAGCGGCCATCCTCTGGACGTCACCCGGAGCCTTGCCTGGTTCCTGTACCGGGACCTCACCCCCGAAGATTTTCGTGAAAATGGTGAGGCGCTTTTTCACTATTCCCGCCTCGATGATTACGACATTTTCGTGGCCTTGAAGAATTTTTCGGAACAGGAAGATCAACTGCTAAGTTTTCTGGCCGACAGCACTCTGCACAGGAGGTTGTTCCGGATCGAGTTGCAGAATGAGGATTTTAAGGAAAGCTATTTGTCAGAAAAAAGAGCGGAAATTCAGCAGAAGGGTTACCCCGAAGAATGGCTCGATTACATCGTCTTTCACGGGGTGGAAGCCAACCATGCCTATTCCACATCGCGTGACGAGATCAAAATCCTATACAAAAGCGGGGAGGTGGTTCCAATGTCACAAGTGACGGACTTCGGGCTCCAAACACGGCAGTTTGTGAAGTATTACCTCTGCTATCCAAAACGCAAATACGGGGCGAATAAATAGAAGGTTGAGAGGGGTTGAGAGCTATCGATTACCCACAAATCCGTCATTCCGCCTTTGAGGGTATTCCATGAGCAATTTGATACTGAAGTTGCAGGTTAAATTCTTGTGAGCTAATAACCTTCCACTCCATCAAACATATTG
>PAAY01000045.1 GCA_002698985.1 Saprospirales bacterium
CGTCATGCCAATGGCAGGGATTGGTGGGTTGCACTACCCGAACGATTTTCTGACAGGATATTTATCTATTTGCTTGATCCCACTGGTATTAAACTAACACATACCATCACCATAGGACAGGTATGGACAGGAGAACCAGTAGGTCAATCGGTCTTCTCCCCCGATGGTACCAGGTATGCCAGGGTCAGCGCCCTCAACGGCATCAACCTCTACGATTTCGACCGCTGCAGCGGTCTACTGTCCAACCACCGGTTCATGGACATATCCCAGGATACGGTATATCTTTCCACGCCCACCGGTCTGTCCTTTTCTCCCAACAATCGCTTTCTTTATGCCACGGTGGGCTACAAGCTGTGGCAATACGACACCTGGGCTGCCGACATCGCTGCCAGCAGGCAGTTGGTGGCTTACTGGGATGGCTATCTGGATGACGGTTTTTTTGAAACAAGTTTCTTCCAGCACATGCTGGCACCTGACGGAAAGATTTATATTGTACCACCGGGAGGATCGAGGCACTTACATGTAATACACTCACCCAATGAGCCAGGCCTGGCCTGCAATGTGGAACAACGAGCAATAGACTTACCTACCTGGGAATACTGGGGCATGCCCAACCTCCCTTACTACAACCTCTACGACGTGCCGGGCAGCCCCTGTGACACCCTCGGCATAGACGATCCGCTCACTGCCACGCAGGAGCCTGCCGGCCCGGGTTCCGTTCCGGCCATCCTCTATCCCAACCCCACCACCTCCCTGCTTCAGGTGGACTTTCCCGCAGCCACCACCGGCACCCTGCGGCTGCTCAGCATCTCCGGTGTGGAGCTGCGAAGCTGGCAGGTCAAAGGAAACCACCGGGCCACGCTGTATTTAGACGAGCTACCGGCAGGGCTTTACTTCTTGCAGCTCCCAACTGCCAGGGGCGGTCAGGAGGTGCACAAAGTGATCATTTCAAAGTGAATAAGGATAAAATGGAGCCCCAACCATAACCCTCTATAATCCTTCATAATCCTCAATAATCCCCTATAATCCCTGTCTGCCGTCAGCCCGTCTGGCCGCCGGACAGGGCAGGCAGGCTTCATAACCCTCCCAACCACAGCCTCCCGGAAATCCTTACGTTTGCTGCGCCGCAGGCGGGCGCCTGCCATGGATTGAACAATTGAAGAACTGACCCTATGCAAACCACGACATTTGAAGTAAAGGGCGATTGTCGCCTCAGCGGCGAAATCGAGCCCAAAGGAGCAAAAAACGAGGCGCTGCAGGTGATCTGTGCAGCCCTGCTCACCGATGAAAAAGTTACCATCTCTAACATCCCGGACATTGCCGATGTGCGCAGCCAGGTGGCCCTGCTGCAGGGACTGGGCGTGAAAGTGGAGCGCGTGGCGCACGACACTTACAGCTTTCAGGCCGATGAGGTCAACCTGGATTCCCTGAAAGATGAGGACTTCCTGGGTCAAGCCAGGCGCATCCGGGGTTCGGTCATGCTGATCGGCGCATTGCTGGGGCGCATGGGCCGGGCCGTATTGCCACAGCCCGGCGGCGATAAAATCGGCCGGCGCCGCCTGGATACCCACTTTCACGGCCTCGAGAAGCTGGGCGCAGTATTGGACTACGACGTGGACAAGAGCCTGTACAGCATCAGTGCTCCGGAGCTGAAGGGCACCTACATCCTGATGGACGAGATCTCCGTTACCGGAACGGCCAATGTGCTCTTTGCGGCAGTGAAGGCCAAAGGCGTCACCACGATTTACAATGCGGCCTGTGAGCCTTATGTGCAGCAGCTCTGCCGTCTGCTGAATAAAATGGGCGCCAAAATATCCGGTGTCGGCAGCAACATGCTGCTGGTAGAGGGGGTGGACCAACTGCACGGTGCCAGTCACCGCTGCTTGCCGGATATGATCGAGATCGGCAGCTTCATCGGGCTGGCAGCGATGACGCAGTCGGAACTGACCATCAAAAATGCGGCGGTCAATGAGCTGGGTATCATTCCTTCTGTCTTCGAAAAAATGGGGGTCAAACTCGAGTTCCGGGGCGATGACATCCACATTCCGGAATTGGAAGAAATGGAAATCCAGACTTTCATCGATGGCTCCATCCTCACTATCTACGATGCACCCTGGCCCGGATTCACTCCCGACCTGATGAGCATCGTGCTGGTGATGGCCACCCAGGCCAAAGGCAGCGTGCTCATCCACCAGAAGATGTTCGAAAGCCGCCTGTTCTTTGTGGATAAATTGATCGACATGGGAGCCCAAATCATCCTCTGCGACCCGCACCGGGCCACCGTCATCGGCCTCAACCGCCGCTCACAACTACGGGCCATCGAAATGACCTCGCCGGATATCCGGGCAGGGGTGGCGCTGCTCATCGCAGCCCTTTCTGCCAAAGGCACCAGCATCATCCACAACATCCACCAAATTGACCGTGGCTACGAACGCATCGACGAGCGTTTGAATGCACTTGGAGCAGAGATCAGAAGGGTGTGAGCCCCGATTCCGATTCCGATGCCGATATCCCGAAAGTTTTCGGGATCGGCATCGGAATCGGGTGAGGATTTGAGGATTTGAAGAACTGAAGAATCGAGGAACCGAGGATTTGAGAGCGCTGTGGTAAGCGCTCTCAGTTGTTGAGACCGTACCTCAAAGGCCCGTGCTATCAACCACAACATACCAGGTTTGCAGGCCCTTCAAATCCTCAAATCCTCGCATCCTCAAATCTTCATTCTTCCTGCATCAACTCACCCACTGCATCAGCAATGCGCAGACGATGGCGCCGTAGGTTCCGACGGCATAGCCGAGTACGGCCAGGAGGACGCCGACGGGGGCCAGGCTTGGGCTGAATGCCGAAGCCACAACGGGCGCTGATGCTGCCCCGCCAATGTTGGCCTGGCTGCCAACTGCCACGAAGAAGAACGGGGCTTTGATGAGTTTGGCGGTAACGAGGAGAATGGTCACGTGCATGGCCATCCATACCAGACCGACGGCGAAAAGGCCGATGTTGTCGAAGACCTCACGCACGTTCATGTGCATGCCGATGGTGGTCACCAGGATGTAGATGAAAACACTGCCCCAACGGGAGGCACCTACACCTTCCAGTTTCCTGGCTTTGGTGAAGCTGAGCACCAGACCGATGGTGGTGGAAACCACCACGATCCAGAAGAATCCGGAAATGAGGGAATCCAGGCGGGCGGCCTTCAGTGATTCTTCAAACTGTGAGAGAACCGGCACGATGAAATCGGAAAAGGCATGCGAAATCGCCACGCCGCCGAATGCCACTGCCAGCAGGATGAACATGTCACGGGTAGTGGGCACTTTTTCGATGCTGGCCCGGTAAGCGGATATTCTATTTTTAACGTCCTCGATGGCCGAGCTGTCGGCTTTCAGCCAACGGTCCACCCGCTCGGTGATGTTGGCGCCGTAGAGCAGGAATCCCATCCAGATGTTGGCCACCACCACATCCACCACCACCATGGTGCCGAAGAGGGTGTCGTTGACGTTGAAGATTTCTTTCATGGCAGCCTGGTTGCCACCGCCGCCTATCCAGCTTCCGGCAATGGTTGACAAGCCCCGCCAAACTTCTTCCTTGCCGGCGGGAATCAGCCCTTCCGGAAAGAAGTTGTAAACGATGAACAAGGCCAGCGGGCCACCGAGAATGACCCCAACCGTACCTGCCAGGAACATGGTCACTGCTTTGGGGCCGAGGCGCATGATGCCTTTGAGGTCGATGCCGAGGCAGAGCAGCAGCAAACTGGCCGGCAGCAGGTACCTGGAGGCCACGAAGTAGAGGTAGCTGTGGTGGATGTATTCTGAATAGGTGCTTTTCTGTATGCCGTTGTTTTCCAGCCAGGCCTTCATTTCGTTGAAGGTGAGGTGCTCAGGGGCAGTCAGGCTTTTTTCCCGAAGGAAATCCAGCAGGCTGGCATCAAACCACTCCGGAGCGATGAGCCCCAGCGGCCAGTGCAGAAATGCCGGCACGAAATAGCACAAGAGCAGTGCCGGCACATAGGTGTAAAACTTCTTGAAAGACTTGAGCTGGGAGGTGTAAAAGATGAGTCCCAGCACCAGCGCCAGTAGGCCGAAAGCCACGGCGTCGTTGGTGAAAATTGGTTGATTCATTCGTTCACTTTGATTGTCAAATCATTGAGCTTTCATCGGAATTTGCAGCGGAGCGCTAAAGATAGTGCTTTGGGGCAAATCACCTATTTTCGCTTGTCGGTGGAAGAATCAACCGAAATTGGATGGTTGAGAGAAGTTGATAGGAGTTGAGAGATGTTGAGAGGGGTTGCACCCCCAGATGCTTATCTGGATTGGCATGGGGCACGATTCCTCCCCCGATACCGATCCCGAAGACTTTCGGGATCGGTACGGGGCTCAGTTCCTCAGTTCCTCGATTCTTGAGTGCACTGCAAAAAGCCATTTTCGATTGGATTTGCCTGCAAGAGTCGTTGGTTGTGAGAGGTTGGTTTTATTCTAAAGTTATGGTTTACAGAAGTTTAGAAGCGACCGAGCGCAACCTCTCTAAACTTCTCTAAACCCCTCTAAACGAATGAGGGCACTTATTGCAGTGCACTCATTCTTCAGTTCCTCAATAAAAAATGAATGGAAGAGAATCACACAGAATCGCACGCTTATTTCATGCGGGAGGCCATCCGGTTGGCCCGTGAAGGAATGCGCTCAAAAGAGGGTGGGCCGTTTGGTGCAGTGGTGGTGAAAGACGGAAAGATCATCGGCCGGGGCAACAACAGGGTGGCCTCCACCAACGACCCCACCGCACATGCCGAGGTGGTAGCCATCCGGGAGGCCTGCAAAAATCTGGGCTCCTTTCAACTGGATGGCTGCATCATTTACACCTCCTGCGAACCATGCCCCATGTGCCTGGGAGCCATCTACTGGGCCCGGCCGGAGAAATTCTTCTACGCCTGCACCCGCGAGGACGCCGCTGCCATTGATTTCGACGACGAGTTTATCTACAAAGAATTGAGCCTGCCGCTCACCGAGCGGAAGATTCCCGCCAAACCTCTTCTTCGCAATGAGGCCCTGCCCGTTTTTGAAGAATGGAGGGTGATGGAGGATAAGGTGGTTTATTGAGAGTGGGGAGTAGGGAGTAGAGAGTAGGGAGTAGGGAGTAGAGAGTAGAGAGTAGGGAGTAGGGAGTAGGGAGTAGGGGGGAAGGAGCATTCGAGATCATTCAGTAAAAACAGGATTCATGTCAAAAAAGAAACACCGGAAACACGAAGATTTGGCCAGGCCCGATCTTGGCGTTTTTCATCGCAACGAATGGGCTTTCATTGGGGCGCCTTGTGGGCTGATCCGGAAAGTGGTCTTTGCCCTTTCTTCTTCCCTCGCTGCGCAATGGAAGTGCGGCTATGTGGATGCCGACCATGCTGCCGGCGACAGCGGAGAGGGTGCCGATGACCACGGCGTGTTGCTGGAATACACCGACAAGATCAATTTTCACCGGTACGATACCCGCCGGTCTCAGGATACCTATCATTGGCGGAACCGCTTTGCCGAAATGGATATGGTCTTCGTCAATGGCAACCATTTTAAGGCCAACCGGCAGGTGGTCATCGTTCATCCGAAAAAACTGGAATCGCTGGAGCGCAAGCTGGACCGGCTGACTTGCGTGGAGCTGGTGCTGCTGGCTGACGGCATGGGAGAGGTGCCCGCCTTTCTGAAATCACATCTTGGCGAAGCGGATGTGCCGGTTTTGAAACTGGAAGACACCGAAGCGCTGCACACCTTTTTTGCGAAGCGAATGCAAGAAAGACTGCCGGGAGTGAAAGGCATGGTGTTGGCCGGAGGCCGAAGCCGGAGAATGAAGCAGGACAAAAGCCTGATTGAATACCACGGCGTGCCGCAAAGGGACTACACCTTCGGCCAGATGCGGCAGTGCCTGGATGAGGTGTTCATGAGTTGCCGCCCGGAGCAGGGCGCAACCATGATGCTGGAATACCCACTGGTGGTGGACACCTACCTGAACCTCGGTCCGATGGGGGCCATTCTTTCGGCCTTCCGCCAAGATCCCAACAGCGCCTGGCTGGTAGTGGCCTGTGACCTGCCTTTGCTGGATGCCGCCACCATCGGCTACCTGCTGAAAAACCGTAACCCTTCTGCCATTGCTACGGCTTTCCGGAGTCCGGTGGATGAATTTCCGGAACCGCTCATTGCCATTTGGGAACCAAAGGCCTACCCGGCACTGCTCAGCTTTCTGGCCCAGGGCTTCAGTTGCCCCAGAAAGGTGCTCATCAACTCACCCGTGGAACTGTTGACAGCACCGGACCCCATGGCACTGCGCAATGCCAATACACCTGAAGAAGCCGTGGAAATTGCCCGCCTGATTGCGGAGCGAGGAAAGGAAAAAATATGAGGGAGCACCTGGCCGGGCTCCCTCCTGTTGTCTTTAGCTTTTTTTCGGAGGCAGGGCAAAGGCTTTTGCCTCGTGTTCAAATCCCTCCTTTTTGTGAGAACCGTCGCAAAACGGTTTGTTGGCCGAAAGGCCACAGCGGCACAGTGAAATCACCGTGCGGCCGCCGAGGTCGTAAGGATTGCCGTCGGCGTCCAGCAGTTCAATTTCTCCTTGTACCCGAATCGGGCCGTTGTTCATTACAGTCAGTTTCGTCTTTTCCATAATTCGGACGTTTTATTGTTTGTGAGAGTTTGAAGGACTCAGGAACTGAAGAATCGAGGGGGAACCCCGGCAGGGTTCTCAACCCTGCCGGGGTTAGAAAAACTCCTCTCTACATCCAACCCCCTTCAACGCTAAAAAAAATTTTCAAAGCCTGATTTTGTTCAAACGGGCGAGGTCGCGTTTGGTGTCTTTGGCTTTGATGCTCTCTCTTTTGTCGTAAGACTTTTTGCCCTGCGCCAGTGCAATCTCCACTTTGACGAGGTTGCGATCTGAAAAGTAGAGCCGGTAAGGGACGATTGTCAGCCCTTTTTCTTTTACCCTTCGGTGCAATTTTTTGAGTTCCCCTTTTTTCAAAAGAAGTTTGCGGGGCCTTCTTTCGTCTTCCGTGTGAAAGGTGGCCTGTTCGTAGGGTTTGATGTACATGCTCCTAACCCAGAGTTCACCTTTGTCAAAAACACAATAGGCATCGCTGAGGCTGACATGCCCCTGCCTGATGCTTTTGACCTCGGGGCCGGTGAGGACGATACCTGCCTCGATGGTGGTGAGGAAATGGTATTCGTGCTTTGCCCTTCTGTTGACGATTTCTTTGGTGTTGGTCATGCTGTTTTTCTTGTTACAACTTTCTCAGTTTGACGGCGGTGCCGTAGGCTAAAATTTCGGCGCAGCCCTGCATGATCATGCTGGTGGAGAACCGGACGTTTACAACGCCGTCGCCACCGATTCGTTCAGCATCGGCCAGCATTCTTTCAATGGCATCTTCCCGCGCCTGAGCCATCAGGGAGGTGTACTCGGGTATTTCTCCGCCAAAGATGTTTCGGAAAGCAGCTCCAATGTCTCGGCCGATGTTTCTGGCCCTGACGGTGTTGCCACGAACCACATCGATGACTTCCACAATTTCATATCCCGGGAAATCCAGGGCATTGGTCATCAGTATTTCTTTCATGATGGGAAAAGGGTTGGTTAATAGTAATAGGTGGATCTTACAAGTAAGACCACACCAAAAATGATCAGTACGATTCCGGCAATGCGCCTGGGCCAAAGCAGGAGTTTGGGTTTGAGGTACCTGCGTATGAATTTGGCAAGGGCGATTTTCAGGGTATCAGTGAATACCAGTGTGCCTACCAGCCCGGTGTAAAACCACCTTGCCTGGTGCATGGTCAGGTTTTCTTCGGTAAACAGGACACTGGATACGCCAATCCAGAAGAAGAAGGTGAATGGATTGGCGGTATTGATGAGAAAGCCCCTGAGCCAGAGGGCAAAATAGGAGTTGTAACGCACCGCTTTTGACTCGAACGAGTCCATGGAAGGAGGCTTTACCAAAATGGAGCCGATGCCGAAAGCGATGAGGATGATGCCGCCGATGATGCAAAGCCAGAACTCAAACCCATCCCAGTTCATCAGCTCTTTTACATACGATACACCGAAGTAGGAAACAAGGATGTAAAAGACGTCGCTCATCCAGATGCCAAGTCCAACCATCCATCCCGCCCTGAAGCCTTCCTCTATACTGGCTTGAATAATGGTAAACAGTATGGGGCCTACCAGCAAGCTGAGTAGTAATCCGTACTTGATTCCATTCCACAGGAGGTCCATAGATCAGGGCTTTTTCCGGGGTCGGCGATTTTGTTTGGAGTGGCTCGATGGAAGCCGGGTTTAGGAAATAATAGTGGCCACCAAGTTACGACGACCTCCTCTGTTTCTGAACTCACAAAGGTAAATCCCTTGCCAGGTCCCCAAATTAAGTTGGCCGTTTTTGATGGGGATACTCACCGAGGAGCCACTGAGCACTGCTTTGATGTGGGCGGGCATGTCGTCGGGGCCTTCCAGGGTGTGCCGGATTCCGGGCAGGTGTTCCGGTGCCAGTTTGTCGAAGAAAAGTTCAAAATCTGTCAGGACGGTGGGGTCTGCGTTTTCATTGACGGCCAGGCCGGCGCTGGTGTGTTTGATGAAAAGGTGTAACAGTCCGCTGTCAGGCAAATTACCCAGGTGGGCCTCCACTTCCTGCGTGATCAGGTGAAATCCGCGGGGGTAAGGCGGCAGTGCGAACTCGATTTGTTGGACCATGTTGCTGTTACAGATTCGAGGTTTTCAGAACGGGTTTTGCAGCTTCGGCAAAGGTAGTCAATGCCGGCTTTGAAAAAATTCGGAGAAATTTTTGCTGTAAAAAGCGCCTTTCAGAACAAAAGCCTTGAAAATGAAATAATTGAGTCTAATCTGCTCTCACTGGAAGCAGTATAAATTACCGATTTTTAAATGTTTTTTTAGAAAATCTTCGCCCTTTACAGAACAAGCTTTCCGATCAGCCGTATCATCCAACCTATAAAATTTTTGTTAAATTGAATTTCCGGTAACTTTGTCACACATTGGGGCAAAATGGGAGAAGCTTTGTACACCTCGTTTTGCTTACATTTGAATCCGGAAAACGATCGCACAAACACCTTGAACGAGCACGACTAAACATTATTGAGAACACCAATCACGTAACGCGCAATGCTCAAGCAACAACTTACCCAGAAATTACAACAGAAGCTGTCGCCGCAGCAGATTCAATTGATGAAGCTGCTCCAGATCCCGACGGCAGTGCTCGATCAAAGGATCAAGGAGGAACTGGAAGCCAACCCTGCTCTGGAAGAAGGGGATACTGAAGAAGAAGATGACATTCTGGAAATGGCACGCTCCGAAGAAAAGTCAGAGGCTGAGTCCGAAGATTCCGACGATCAGACTTCGGAGCTCGACGACATCGATCAGGATGAATTACCTCCGGAAGAAGAAGTGCCGCTGGATGATTACCTCAACGACTACATGGAAGATGATGAGGCCTCCTACAAAACCAGGGGCGATTCTTACCAGGCTGAAGACGAAGGCAAGACTTTGCCCATCGCTGTTGAAAATACCTACCATGAGTACCTCGAGCAGCAACTCGGCATGCTCGACTTCAAAGATGAAAAGGATGAGATCATTGCCCGCCAGATAGTTGGCAGCATCGATGAAGATGGCTACCTGAGGAGGGAATTGGATGCCATTCTGGATGACCTGTTGTTTTCTCAGGGAGTGGAAGCCACCAAAGAAGAGCTCGAGTACTGGCTGTCAAAAATCCAGCGCTTTGACCCACCGGGCACAGGTGCCCGCAACCTTCAGGAATGCCTCTTGCTGCAACTGGAGCAAAAGCAGGCCCGGGAAGGGATCACGCCTGAGGAGAAAGAGCTGTTGTCGATAGCCCACCGGTTGATCAAGGATTATTTTGACGAGTTTACGAAGAAACATTACCAGCGCCTGCAAAGGCAATTGGGCATCCCCGAATCACGGCTGAAAGAAGCCATCGATGAAATTCTCAAGCTGAACCCCAAGCCGGCCAGCGGATATGTTTCATCAACCCGCAATTCCCATTACATCGTTCCTGATTTTATCATCGTCAACAGAGACGGGGAGCTGGAACTGTCGTTGAACACTCGCAATGCGCCCGATCTTCACATCAACAACCAGTACAAGGAGATGCTGAGGGCATACAAAGACCAGACTAAGGGGCGCCGGGCTACCAAAAAGGAGAAGGAAGCCGTCATGTTCATCAAGCAAAAAATTGACAGTGCCAAGTGGTTCATCGATGCCATTCGCCAGCGCCAGCAGACCATGTTTAACACCATGTACGCCATCATGAACTACCAGTACGACTATTTCCTGACCGGTGACCAGAAGCGTCTGCGCCCAATGATCCTCAAGGACATTGCCGACATCACCGGCCTGGACATTTCAACGGTGTCACGGGTGGCCAACAGCAAATACGTTCAGACCGAGTTCGGCACCAAACGCCTCAAAGACTTTTTCTCCGAAAGCCTGCAAACAGCCGATGGTGAAGAGGTCTCCACACTGGAGGTGAAGAAAATCCTCACCGAAATCATCAACGGAGAAAACAAGCGCAAGCCTTATTCCGACGAAAAACTCAAAAACCTGCTGCAGGAGAAAGGCTACAACATTGCCCGCCGTACCGTTGCCAAATACCGTGAGCAACTGAACATTCCGGTGGCACGCCTGCGCAAAGAACTATAATGACAGGTTTAACTGGCTTTCAGCCCCGTACCGGTTTCCCGGTGCGGGGCTGTTTGCGTTTGGGTTGATCCTGGTCAACAGGCTTTCAGAATGCCGCTGGCTTGTCTTACATTTGGTGCACTTCAGAAACCACGAATTCCTAACCGGTAAAAACAGACACCATGCGCAAGTTCAATTATCTCCTTTTATTCTTTTTCGTCGCAATGGCATTTTCGAAAGCCCAAACGGGTTACCAAATGCCACCAAAAGCCATCGCTGATTTGATCGATGCCCCGCCGACACCCGGGGTAAGCCTGAGCCCCGACAATTCCAAAATGCTGATTCTGGAAAGGGCAGGGCTGCAAAGCATCAAAGAACTGGGCGAGGAGGAATTGCGCCTGGCGGGTCTCAGATTGAATCCGCGCACCAATGGGCCTAGCCGTTCGTCTTACTACATTGGCCTCTCCATAAAAGGCCTGGATGCCAGTGAGGCATCACCCATTGCCGGTTTGCCTGCTTCGGCAAAAATCTCGGATGTGAGCTGGAACAAGGACGGCACCCACATCGCATTTCTGAATACCACCGATGAGGGCATCGAGCTGTGGGTGGCAGATGTCAACAGTCGCTCCGCAAAGCGGCTGACGCCGCCGGTGGTAAGCGATGTTTTGGGGAGCCCTTACGAGTGGTTCAACGGTGGCCAGTCGCTGTTGTATAAAAAGATACCTGCCGGCAGAGGGCCGGTTCCGCAGGCTCCTGAAGTGCCCGCAGGGCCGGTGGTGCAGAGCAATGAGGGTGAAGCTGCGCCCGTGCGCACCTACCAGGATTTGTTGAAGAACCCATTTGACGAGCAGTTGTTTGAGTACTTCGCCCATGCAGCCCTTTACAGCATAGACATTGCCCGCGGCGAAGAAAAGCCCATGAACATCGAGGGCATTCTTACAGATTTTTCACCCTCACCGGATGGCCGCTACCTGCTGGTGGAGAAGATAAAGCGGCCGTTCAGCTACATCGTGCCCTGGTACCGTTTTGCTTCAGAAGCTGCCATTGTGGACGCAAACGGCAAGCTGGTTCGGCTCCTGGCGGATCTGCCGGCTGCTGAAAGTTTGCCGAAGGGTTTCAATGCCGTGCCTACCGGACCAAGAAGATTCGGCTGGCGAAACGATCACCCCGCCATGGTTTATTGGGTGGAAGCCCGCGATGGCGGCGATCCCAATGCCGATGCAGAGGTAAGGGATCAACTGATGTTGCTGGCAGCACCCTTCAACAGCGAGCCGGTGGCCGGGCCCAAGTTGAGGCTGCGCTATGCCGGTGTGACCTGGGGCAATGGCAACCTTGCCATCACCTAAGAGCGCTGGTGGAAAACCCGCCATGCGATAACCAGAAAGTGGACGCCCGACAGGCCGGAAGCTGAACCCGAAATTCTTTTCGACCGGTCTTACGAAGACCGCTATTCCGACCCAGGCAGCTTTGCAACGACGACCAACGAATACGGCAGATCGGTTCTGCTGACCGCAAATGGTGGCAATACCTTGTACCTCACCGGAGAGGGTGCTTCTCCCGAGGGCAACCGGCCATTCGTTGATGAATTTGATCTTTCTTCGAAAAAAAGCAACCGGCTGTGGAGGTCGGAAGCGCCTTATTATGAACAGCCGGTGGAAATCATCGATGCAGAAAAGGGCCTGGTGCTGACACGCCGGGAGGCCAATTATGAGCAACCCAATTATTTTCTTCGCAACCTGAAAACGGGTCAGCTCAACCAGGTCACTTTCTTCCCAAATCCTTACGAGTCCTTGAAAGGGGTTACCAAAGAGTTTGTCCAGTTCAAAAGGGCTGACGGGGTGGACATGAGCGGAACGCTTTACCTGCCGGCGGGTTACGACAAGGAGAAGGATGGCCCGCTGCCGGTGTTCATGTGGGCTTATCCGCGTGAGTACAAAGATGCTGCGGCTGCCGGACAGGTATCCGGTTCACCCTATACCTTCATCCGGGTCAGCCCTTCTTCGCCAATATTGTGGGTGGTTGCCGGATATGCTGTGTTCCACAACGTGAGTATGCCCGTCATTGGTGAAGGTGAGCAGGAACCCAACGAGACTTTTGTAGAGCAGTTGAAAATGAATGCTGAGGCCGCCGTCAAGGTATTGGACGACATGGGCGTTGGCGATCCCAACCGGATTGCAATAGGAGGGCACAGCTACGGCGCTTTCATGACGGCAAACCTCCTGGCGCACACGGACCTTTTTGCTGCCGGAATTGCCCGCAGCGGCGCTTACAACCGGACCTTGACGCCTTTCGGCTTTCAGTCGGAAGAACGCACCTGGTGGGAGGCCCCGGAAATCTATTACAAAATGTCTCCATTCAATTTTGCCGACAAAATCAAGGAGCCCATTCTCCTCATACACGGCATGGCCGACAACAACTCCGGAACCTTCCCCATGCAAAGTGAGCGCATGTACGCAGCCCTGAAAGGCCACGGTGCCACCGTCAAGCTGGTGATGCTGCCACATGAAAGCCACGGCTATCGTGCCCGCGAATCGCTCATGCACGTGGCCTGGGAGACTACCCAGTGGCTGGATAAGTACGTGAAGAACCGCAGCATGGACGGTGCGAAACCTTAAAAACAGACAGGGAATTCTAAAGTGGCTGTTTTTATTGGCCTGAGCTGATTGTATGTTTTTGCGGCTCATAATTGTGGTTATATTTGAGCCGATAATTGATTAAAATCAGCTCATGACCTACAATTGGCAACAGCCTGACTGGGGGCAATTCACCTTTGATGCCCATGCCCTCGAGGAAGTGCTGACAGCTTACCTGGAGGCGAGTTCCCGTTTGCTCGGAATGCTCATGGCGTTGCCGGCTTCCGTAGCGATGGAATTCAATGTTGAAACGATTGCCAGGGAGGCCTTGGGCAGCTCGGCAACCGATGGGGAGGTACTCGACAGCCGCAATGTATTGGCCGCCATCCGGAATAAGCTGGGTTTGAATTCGAAACCTGAGAACGTCCATGATCTCAGAGCCATAGGGCTTTGCGAAATGCTGGGGGATGCAAGAAAGTCATTTGAACAGCCGCTGAGTGCTTCCCTGCTTTTCAAATGGCATCGTCAGTTGTTGTCTTACAGACAGGATCTTGCTTCTTTAGGCCATTGGAGACAGGGCAAGGAAGCGGTAGTGATTCTTTCCGGTCCCATTGCCAGACAGCGAAAGCATTTCGAGGCCCCACCCTCCTTCAGGGTTCCTCCGATGATGGATCAATTCATTCAGTGGTTCAATTCTTCATCGGAATGGCCGGCCATGCAAAAGCAGGGTGCTGTGATTCGGGCAGCCATTGCACACCTCTATTTTGAGAGCATCCATCCTTTTGAAAGTGGAAATGGCCGCATTGGCAGGGCAATAGCGGAAAAAGCACTGGCTCAGAGCCTGGGATTGCCTGCACCATTCAGCTTGTCCAAAACCATAGCGTCTGACAGGGAAGGCTATTTCCGGGCATTGGAAAAAGCTCAGCGCAAAAATGAGCTGACATCCTGGGTGCAGTACTTTGCAACATGCCTCTTAAAGGCCATCTCCGATGCTGAGCAACTGGCAGCATTCATCGTCAGCAAAACCCGTTTTCTGGAAAAGTACAGCGCCAGCCTGAACGAGCGGCAATTGTACGTGGTGCATAGGATGCTCGGGGAAGGAACCAATGAAGCTAATATGGGAATGAATGCACGGCGGTATTGCAGCATCACCGGGGCGTCAAAAGCGACTGCCACGAGGGATTTACAAATGCTTCATCGCATCGGAGCATTGAAGCAGCATGGAAGCGGCAGATCGACCGGCTACTCTTTGAACATTGGCTTGCAAGGAGATTTATGAATCTAGAAAAAGCAGGAGGCCGTCTTTGTATTCATCCGGTCTGGGTTATTTGTAATCATATAAGCAATTTTTAAAGGGCGACAAAGGGTTTGTTTAATTCCGTGTTTAACTAAAGCTAATGGGTTCTATTTTCGTCCGGAATGAAGAAAATCCCCTGTGCGGCCTCCTGCTGCATCAAATTGTTAGCTCAAATTTAATACTGGAATGGACTGACCCTGGGCTCCTCACCACGAATGGCCCCGTAACTAGCCATGAACGCTTCGATCGGAGGAACGAACTGGAATTCAAAATTCCCAGGGTTTTCATTTTGTCCACAAAAATCCCCCTTTCATTAGCTGGCCGGATACCATTCGTGCATCGGTTGCTGGCTATTCTCCTGGCCTTTGTACCTTAGAGAAAATAATTGAACCCGGACCTCGATGCGGATTATCGTCATAATATTTGGGCTTGCTCAGCTGGTGATGCCTTTGACCCTGCAAGGGCAGGAGGTGTTCTCATACACCTATGGCCTGAAAGACGGGCTTCCTTACCAGGAGGTGGTCAGTCTATGCAGTACCGAAAGCGGTGTGCTTTGGGTGCGTTCTGCCTCGGGGGAGTTCGTTTCACGGTTCGACGGGGTCAATTGGGAACATTTCAATGTCGCTGCAGAGGGGATGCCAGCCTATGTGAATTTTCTGAGTGAGGATTTTGATGGCAACTTCTGGATGGATTACCGCAACATCGACAAGACAGTAATTGTGCGCTATCACCCCTCATCCGGCTTTAGTACCTATTCTTTTCCTCCTGGCTACAAATGTGATTTTGACGAAGAAAGAAAAATTTTCTGCCTTGACTCGGCATATACTACTTATCGCTATTCAGCAAGGTTGGATTCCTTTGTCAGTCAGAAAAGTCCTCCCCTGACTGTGGTGCCAGGGTATATTTACGGTGGCACCTACAGTACAATCAATTCGGATGAGGTAATAAAATATATTACCCCCTCGAGTGAGGTGAAATCTTTTTGGCAAGGAAAGGAACTGGCGCATGTTCCTGGCGAGCGATTCCTATTTCCACTGATTGTCAATGCTATCAATGATGTCATTTACCTTGATTCGAAAAACCTGGAATACTTCCGATATTCCAATGGCAGAAAGACACACATTCCGGTTTTGGGGCCTAATGGAACCGAATTGATTCCAAAATATATTATCCATCTTCGAGCAGGTGTGCACAGGAAGGATCGTTCCGGCAGAGCTTTGGTCTGTTCTGATCCCAAAACAGGTTTTCAATTCCTGGTGCAAATGGCTGCGAGTGGAAGACCTGAAATCCTCATACCTTATTTACCCAATGAGGGCTTTTATTCTGCCACCCAAGACTTTGCCGGTAATTGGTGGCTGGGCACCAACAGCGGCATTATGTATGTAAAACCGGATCTGCTCACCTTCGACGACGATCAACCAGGAATGGTAAACGGTCTGTTCAGCATTGGAGAGGACAGTGAAGGGAACATCTGGATGGGAGGACATGAAGGCCCAGGTGGATTCAGCGTTTTTGATGGATATAAACTCCGGTACGAGAATTTTGGGGAGCAATCTTTAAAGATATTGCCGGGCAGTGTATTGGGGCCTTCGGGGCATTTGTTCTTCAGCACGGCGTCAACTCCACGGCGAATAATTTCCATCAATAATGGCAGGCCAATATTTCAGAGATATTCAAAAGATGGTGTTGATCTCAGTGCGTTTTATTTCACTTCGCTGCGCAATGACCATATTGCCATCGGTTCCGTAAATATTGGACTGGTGCTGGCCGAAGACAGCAGCGGGTGGCTGACAAATTTCCGGGTAATTGACGAAGATAAAGGGCTGAACACAAACGATGTGGGCACCGTGACGGAAGATCTGGCTGGCCGCCTGTGGCTGGGGCGGCTTCCTGCCGGAATGGCCATTTACGACCCGGCAAAAGACACCGTGGTCAACTGGGCCAGGCAGCCAGGAGATAACCACACCCTCGGCATCATGAGCTCTTGCCTGGACGAAAAGGGCACCCTTTGGCTGGGTGCGCACAACGGGCTTTATTTTCTGGAAAATGCCCATACATTCGATTATCACGTAAAAGATGTCTGGAAATACCTGACGCCTTTACCCCTTCCGGGAAACGACCAGACGGTGGTTCATTCGTTAAAAAACACTGAGCGTTTTCTTTCCATCGGAACCGAAAGGGCATTGTACCTGTTGGATAAAACCTACCCTGCAAAGCGGCCGAGGATATTCACCCTAGAATTCGAAAAAGACATAAACGGAGGCGGAGCAGAACAAAATGCGGTGTGGTACGACAGCAAGGGCTACCTGTGGTTGGGCACACAGGAAGGAGCCACCAGGTTGGATATTGACAACCTCAAATTTGATACGCTGCACACCAATTTGTTTTTGCAGGATTTCAGGGCAGGAGGTGAGAGTTTCGACATTTCCGAAAATGACATTGGCTCGCTGCCCCGAAAAAAGCGGGCAGTTTCGTTTGCCATTTTTGCCGAAGGAAATTATTTTTTGAGGGATAATTTGAAATTTGATGTCCTGGTGGTACGCGACGGAAAAGATACCATTTATCAGAAATATCAGACTGCTGAAAAGGCCCATTCCATTCCATACCTCCCGCCAGGGGATTACACACTTCAGCTGACAGCCTACAAACACAACGTAGTGGTTGGGCAAAACGGATACCGCTTCGCAGTGCCGACGTTGCTCACGGAAAATCCCTGGTTTTACGGGGCCATGGCGATGTTGCTCATTGGCTTGCCGGCAATGATCATTATTCAGAAAAAAAGGAATGAATTGAAACTGGAACAAGTCCGCCGTGAGAGCGACAGTCTCAGGATACTGGCCCTTTCAAATTTTTTCAACCCCCATTTTATCAATAACTCACTCCACTGGGTGCAGAGCCGCTACCGCAAAGATCCCGAAACGGCAACCATCATTGGGCGGCTTTCGGATAATGTGCACATATTGTACGAAAATACCCAGAAAGCAAGACCTTGGCATTCATTGTACCGTGAGCTGGAAGTTGTGAGAAATTACCTGCGCATTCAACAAGTCCGTTTTGGAAGGACACTCAATGCGGAATTCTCCATCACCCTTTCCGACGAAGAACTAAAATCGGTGAAGGTGCCCGCCATGCTGCTGCAAATTCATACGGAAAATGCTGTTGAAAAAGGCATTAGAAACCGCAAGGGGGCGGGCAACTTTTTTCTTGGAATAAAATGTACGGATGATGGTTGCAGCATTGTGATCGAGGATGACGGAAGAGGCAGGCGAGACACTGATTCACCGAGGAAAGGCTCCACCTTCGTGATGAATGAACTGATCGAATTGTTCAATAATTACAACGAGGTGCCAGTCACGGTGGAGTATGACGATTTTATTTTTGGAGAATACGGAACACGGGTCAGAATATTTATTCCAAAACACTTCAACTATGAGCTTTCGAAAACTGAAAACACTCGTCGTTGAGGACGAAACTGCCATCCGGCAAGAACTGGTAAATGCCCTCAATGAAATTGTTGACATCGAGGTGATAGGAGAGGCCGACTCGGTGGAAGAGGCTTACAACCTGGTAAAAAGCGTTCCTGCCGATCTGATGTTTCTCGACATCAAACTCATTGGCGGCACCGCCTTCGATCTGTTGGCACAACTGAAAAAGGAAGGAATCAGAATACCGCCGGTAGTCGTCAATACCGGCTTCCGGGATTTTGAATTCGCCCAGCGCATTCACAATGAGTTCGGGCAAGAGGTCATTGCCATTCTCAAAAAACCCTTTTACGAAGACTGGGAAAAACACCAGGCCGACATCATCGAAACCGTTTACAACAGGATTCAGGAGAATCGCCTTTCCACCCAGCCTGCATCCCGGAGCAAATTGCTGCCCATCAAGGATGGCCGGCAGCTTTACATGGTCAACCCTGACGACGTGGTGCTGGTGCGAACGGCCTCCAAAGGGGAGGGTAAGAGCCAGTTGGTGTTTGCCGATGATGCCATCGAGTGCCAGCTGTCGATGGCGCAGTTGCTGGACAAACTGCCCCACACATTCATTCAAATCAATCGTTGGGAGGCCATCAACATGGACTGGGTGAAAATGGTGGACCAAAGCAACAAGGAAGTTCACCTCAGAAATGGAGAGTCTCTGCTGATTGGTGGTGCATTTTATAAAACGATCTGTAATTTTTTAGGGGTTTGATCGAGCTAAACCAAGCGAATTTCTGCTGAAACATGCCCCTAATTGCGTGAAAACCAATTGTTAAGAACGGAAGTGTTGTGTTATTTAGGAAAAGGTTCTAAAAATTTATTTCCGCCCCCTACATTAGCCGTGCCGAGAAGAATACCAAGCATCACAATGATCTGAGTAGTTGCCTACCTACTCCCCAAATTCAAATGCTCCGGGCACCTGCCCGTACAAACACAAATGAACAAATGGCATGCTTACGATTCATTGGCAGCGCTGATTTGCGCTGGATGTTCCCCATCGTTTTATTCCTGAACATCATCCCCCTTGCTGCGCAACAGGCATTCACTTACAAAGCCGTGGTGCAAAACAAAGAGACCGGCGTCGTTTCCAACCAGCCGGGCATTTTCCGGGCAAGCATTTTCGAAGAAAACCTAAATGGCTACCCGGCTTACGCTGAAATGCAGCAAGCCTGGACCGATGACTGCGGTGTGGCTACCCTCAAAGTGGGGGCCGGCACCAAAATCACCGGTGACCTCATGCAGGTGGACTGGACCAAACAGTGCTACCTGGTGGTAGAGTATGCCCCGGATCAGGAAGGCCCTTTCAGCCCCATCGTCGTCAATGAAATCACTGCCGTGCCGGTGGCTTTGTACGCAGCCTCATCTGCTTCTTCGGCAACGCCTGGATGCAGCGCATTTGGCGTTTGCGTCAAGGATTTTGGAGCCCTGGGCGATGGCAGTACGGATGACACTCCCGCTTTTGAAGATGCCCTGGACAGTGCCGCACTCCACGGCCACCGGGTCATTGTGCCTGCCGGTATTTACAAGATAACAAGCACGCTGGTGGTGCCCGATGGTGTGATGATCGTTGGTGAAGGAGCCGGCAGCACCCCCCTGGGCACGCCTCTCGATGGCTCACAGATCAAGTACAACGGGGTCGGAGCAGCCATCAAGCTGAGCTGCCACAATTGCGGCCTCCGGGATCTGGTCATCGCCGATATGACCGTCGGAGAAAACGAGTCTGATGGTGTACACTTGCTGGCTGATAACAGGCTTTCTGAAAGCATCCGTATCGAGAACCTGCTCATCACCAATTTTACCGGCGGCACAGCCTTTAAGATGGAGGCGAAAAACGGCGGCGGCCTTTACTACGGCTCTTTTTACGACTTGCGGATCCGCCATGCCAAGCGGGGCATACACATCAGCCAGGATGCTACCTCGGCGGTGAACTCCAACAGCTTTGTGCATGGAGTCATCTCGGGTGGTGGTTTTGAATACGGGGTGCTGGTCGAGGGCGGCAACAACAACACTTTTTACGGAACGGTCATAGAGCCACCGCAGAGCACCGCCGGCCACTTTGTGGTAAACAGTGGCGAAGTAAAAGGCATCGAAATAAGGATTGAAGGTACTTCGCAACCCGCCACGGTGCCGTTGGTTTCCTTCGCTGCCGCAACACGGCATTCCGAGCTGAGTGGCACTTACGGCGGTGGTCTCACCATCGATCAAGGAGCCAACTACCTCAATTTGCGAAGCGGCAAAGCGCTGGATCACAAGCCCGACTCCGACAACCTGCTGCAAAACGCCACTTTCCACGGTTTTGACGGAAGCAGCCTGCCATACTGGGAACTGATCGGAACAGGCGTCACTGCCAGCATCCTGCCGCCGGAGCTCAGCGAAGAGCACCGGGTGCTGAAGCTGACCATCCCTGCCGGAGTGGTGGCAGACCTCCGGCCTTCCACGCTTTTCGTTCCCAAGCTGATGGGACTTCCTGAATACGGCACCATCAATTTTGGCGCCTTCGTCAAAATAGCCACACCGGGCATTGCCTACACCCGCTACAACAGCGCCACGGGCATCACCGCCTCCACCCCACACCCCGGTGACAACAAATGGCATTTCATCGGAATGAGCATGACCACCGGCCCAAGCCCCGATCCCCGGGTGGAGGTCAACAACACCACCGGCGCCCCATTGGAAGTGTTTGTGACCATGCCCACACTGAATTTTGGCCCTTCTTTCCCTTCAGCCGCTCCGCGGCCAATATTGACATCAGGTGGCATTCTGACAGGAACACTGTCGCAAGGAATGGTGGAAGTGAGCCCCAGCGGACCTTTCATCACATTGCCGAAGGACGGGAACATTTTCGTCATCAATGGCACGCCAACCATTACCCGCATCAACTACCTGTTGGCTGACCGTTTTCCGAAGGGAACCGTGATTCATTTGCTCTTCAACAGCAGTGGAGCCAATGTGACCAGCAGCGCATATATTTCTTTAAAATCAGGATTTACCTCCACCTCCAACAGCTCCCTCACCCTCGTCTCAAACGGCGACGGCACCTGGCGGGAGCTGAACAGAAATTTGTGATACAGGTTTTCCAACCCCGGCAGGGTTCGGAACCCTGCCGGGGTTTCCAAATTCTTTTCGGTTCAAGTTCACAGGCAGCGGCGCCCCCGTAGCGCAGCGTTCACGCTGCGCAGGTACAACGACCTTTAGGTCGTTGTGGAATGCGCCCCCGACTTAAATGCTTTTTCCCAAAAATCGCAGTTAAGCACATTGCTCAATTCAAGCCTACTACAAATATTCAAATTGCTCTCAGGAGTGATCGTAGTTTTTAGTGTAGCTGGGGGCTCGGTTTGAAATTTGACCTGCCTGTCTGGCTTGCCCAGTTGGACAGACGGGCCTGTCCGACTCGACCTAAAGGTCGAGCTACTTGCGCAGCGTAAACGCTGCGCTACAGGGCAACCTGCGCACTTGTATCGGAAAGGGAATGTGCCACCCAACCGTCTGCCGATACTTGCTTTTCCGATCCAGACCGACTTTTTGCAGTGCTCTCAATTCCCCGTCTGGCCTGGCGCCAGCCGGACAGGCTCGATTCCTCAAATCTTCGGTTCCTCAAATCCTCACTCCAAACTCAAACACATCCGGTCGTGCGTAATGGCCGGAGGTGTCGAGGGTCATCCTTTCCCGGATGGCCTGGCTTTCGTCGGTGATGGTGTGGTACACGATGAGATTTTCGTTGAACTGGGGTTCCAGCGCAAAGTGGCCGTTGGGGTTGACCACACAGGAGCCGCCATTGAGCAGGAGGCGGTCGGGAGTGGCTTTGAGTTCATCTGGCAGCGGCAATTCTTCCGGCAGGTCACTGACCCTTACCAATTGGCCGGCTGCCACCACAAAGCACCGGCCCTCAAAGGCGTACATGCGGCTGGCCACCTGGTGCATTTCGTGCACACGTGGCCACAGGGCCAGGTGTATTTGCTCGCCTTCGTTGTGCATGGCCTGGCGGCTCAGCGGCATGAAGTGCTCCCAGCAGATCAGCCCCCCGATGCGGCCGATGGCCGTGTTTGCAGGTTTCAGCCCCCGTCCGTCACCGAGGCCGTAGAGCATTTTTTCGGTGTAGGTTGGCATCAGCTTGCGGTGGTGGATGAGCAGGCTGCCGTCGGCGTCGAAGAGCAGGAAGCTGTTGTAGATGGTGCCGTTTCCGGGGCCGCTGCGCACCACTTCGTTGACGCCCATGCCCAGCACGATACCCAGCGAGCGGGCCAGTTCCGACAAAAATGAAGTGGTAGGGGAGGGAACTTCAACGCCATTTTCCCACATGCGGGCAAAGGCCTGTTTGGTGGGCTCGTAATCCCACAGGGCAATCTTGGGCAGGTAGTCCAGCCAAACGGGGTAGCCACACAGCCAGGTTTCACCAAAGACGACGAGTTGTGCGCCATTGGCTTTGGCCTGCCGGGCCAGTTCTGCGGCTTTTTCGAGGCTTTTCTGAAGGTCGGAATAAACGGGGCCTTGCTGAATGATGGCGATGTGGGTGGGCATGGTGCGAAGTATTGGTTGAAAAAACTGGGTGAAATTCAAATGAATCATGCAATCAATTACCATCAGGTGTCATTGCAATATGAGTCCAGAAATTCATGCAGGAGGACTATTTCACACCATTCTTCATCTTGAAAGTGGTTTTTCAACCGGGTGTCGGTGGTAATGATCTTTCTTGCGGAATCACGGATGACAGATGCTGTTTCGAACAAATAACTATCGCTGCCATAATTTCCTTCTGCCAATTTGTTCTGGATGTTTTGGGGTAACTCTTCGATCTCTTCTGCGCTCACCAATATGCACCTTTCACTATTCAGCAGGATGGTCTTGATGAAATTCCTGATGGGTAAAACGGCCTCATACTGTCGTTGGAACTCTTTTGCATAGCGATATATCTTATACAGGAATGGCGAAGGTTTCAAAACGATGATTTTGTCGCCTCTCTCCAAAAAGCAAAGAAGAAATTTTTCAAGTGCCCGTTTTTCTTCCGGACTTGCATCGGGGCGGAAATATTCAGGCAACCATTCATTGACGACTAAATCCATGTCATTCGGTCAATTTGAACATGGATTTGAAATCAGCCAGTTCAGACTCGTAAAAATGCGACAGCCCTCCTTCGATCTGGCCTTTTTCATTGATCGATTGCCGTTCTACACTGGTTCCATTTTCTGTCATCGTAAGGTGGTAAACCTTGATGTCGTCCGGTTTTATTTTCCCTTCGGCAACACAGCTCAGCAGGGCCTGCACGAAGTGTTCACTATGGGTGGAAACCAGGAATTGTTTTGGAGTATCATAGCATATTTCTACAAATGATTTTGCCAGCTTTCGCACCATGCTTGGGTGCAGGTGAATTTCCGGTTCATCGATGCAGGTGAATTGCTGGTTGTACTGAAACACTTTGGCGAGGATCGTTACCAGTTGATTGGTGCCGGCACCTTCGTTGACGAGAAAATTGGACTGACCGGTTTTTGTGTTCTTTGCTTTCAGGCTGAAAAGCCCTGGTGCTCCGTTTGAAGGCAATTCGATGATTCTTTCGGCAATTTGTTCCAAATATGAATTAACCATTCCCAAAGTATCTGCTCTTGATTCGGTTTTTAGCAAGGTGGCAATTTCTTCTTCGGAATTCACGATGCCGGTCATGGGGACCAAATTATAGTGAGGCTTGGTAAAACCTCTATTGATCGGGATGAAATCTGTGGATGAAAGTGCCTTGACGGGGCTGTTAAGAGCTATTGCCAAATTCTGTTCGTCCTTGTTTGATGGCATGGGAGAAGAATTCACCCACGCATTGAATCCATTCCATTGAAATTTCACCTCCTTATTCTCATCCTTGCTTGATGCAATAAATGCTTTTTCAATGTTTCCGGTATATGGAAGACCAATATCTAAAAATGCGTTGAATCTAAATTGGCAACTTACAGAAAGCAGGTTTAAGAGTGTACGGGCCTTGCTCAATAGTAAATTATACTGTACTTGATCTTGTTCGTACTCATCAGTGTCACAAGTGACACCTAGTTTAATAAAATCGGGTGTTTTGCTATGATTGGAAAACCTTGATTTTACCTCTTCAAAACCCCCTAAATTGATAAAGGGCAACGCAAATAATTCCTCCAGCGACTGGTTGGGGTTGAATACGAAATCCTGCAATACCATCAGCCCATAGAGTATGCTCGATTTGCCGCTGTTGTTTGCTCCTGTCAGTACTGTAATTTTCCCTAATTCCAGGTTCTCTTCCCGGATGGAACGGAAGTTTTCGATATGGATTTTCCTGATCATAGAGAGCTGATTTAGGATTGCCTTGTCGAGGCATGTGCCTACAAAGATACATTCTAATCCTTACCTTCACGCTTTTTGATCAAAACGCATAAAAGCATGAAAATAGGATTCACTTTCTCCCTGGTTCTTCTGTCTTTTTCTCTTCTCGCCCAGTCTGGAAAAACATCAGACGACTGGGACGTCAACAATCCCCCTGGCGACGGCTGGAACTGGAAAGACGTAAAATTCACCACTGACGAAGGCACCTGGATGAACCTCGACGTCAGCCCCGACGGCAAGACCATCGTCTTTGACCTGCTCGGGGATATCTACGCCATGCCCATTACTGGCGGCAAGGCCACACCCTTGCGGCAGGGCATTGCATGGGAGTCGCAGCCCCGCTTTTCGCCTGATGGGAAAAAGATTCTCTTCACCAGTGACGCCGGAGGTGGCGACAACTGCTGGGTGATGAACGTCGATCCCGATGGCAATCGGGGCGATGCCAAACAAATCACCAAGGAAGACTTCCGGCTTCTCAACAACGGTGTGTGGACCCCCGACGGGCAGTACATCGTGGCACGCAAGCACTTCACCTCTCAGCGCTCCTTGGGCGCTGGTGAAATGTGGCTCTACCACATCACCGGCGGAGAGGGGTTGCAACTCACTGAGCGCAAAAACGACCAGCAGGACGTGAACGAACCCAGTGTCAGCCCCGACGGACGCTACGTCTATTTCAGTGAAGACATGTACCCCGGCGGCTATTTCCAATACAACAAAGACCCCAATAATCAGATCTTCATCATCCGTCGCTACGACCGGCAGGAAGGCAAGATCGAAGACATCGTGACGGGCCCTGGTGGTGCCAGTCGACCCCAGATCTCCAACGACGGCAACCTGCTCGCCTTCATCAAGCGGGTGCGCACGAAGACCGTACTCTACGTCCACGACCTCCGCACAGGCGAGGAATGGCCCCTCTTCGACCAGCTCAGCAAAGACCAGCAGGAGGCCTGGACCATTTTCGGCACCTACCCCGGCTTCGACTGGCTGCCCGATGATTCAGCCATCATCATCTATGGCCTTGGCAAAATCTGGCGGGTACCCGTGAGTTTGGGAACCGAGAAAAAAGAAAAAGCCACCCAAATACCCTTCACGGTGGAGGTGGACCTGAAAGTGGCCGAAACGCTGCGGCCAAAACAAAAGGCCTTTGAAGACGACATGGAGGTCAAGGTCGTTCGCCATGCGGTGACTTCACCAACAGCCGATATTTTGGTCTTCAATGCCGTCGGGCAATTGTGGAGCATGGTGCTCCCTGATGGCAAACCCTCGCCACTCATCAAAGAGCCCATCGTCATTCGCGGGCAAGAGCCAACGCCGGACATGGAATACGCCGGCAAGGTGGCCCGTCAGTACTTCCAGTTTGAGCCGGCATTTTCTCCGGATGGAAAGACAATCGCCTTCGTAACCTGGGACGACGAGGACATGGGTGCTGTGTGCACTTTCAGTTTTGCCGACGGAAAGGTCAAAAGGCTGACAACTGAAAAAGGCATTTACCGGACGCCTTCTTTTTCTCCGGACGGCAAATACATTGTGTTCCGGAAAGATGGGGGCAACAGCCACCAGGGCTACACCAACTGCAAAAATCCCGGCATATACCTCATACCCACCGACGGCAGTGCCGAGCCAAAGCTCATTACTCCGCAGGGTGAGTATCCGCAATTCAGCGCCGACAGCAAGCGCATCTACTACCAAAAGGGCGGTTACCTTTTCGGCAGCCTCACCAAAAGCGTGGAGAGTGTTGACTTGAACGGCGAGGACAAAAAGGAGCATTTCGACGGAAAATACGCCCAACGCTACGTCATCAGCCCCGACGAAAAATGGGTGGCCTGGTCGGAACTGTACAAAGTCTATGTTGCGCCATTGCCGAAGACAGGCAAGAAAGTGGGGCTGACCAGCAAGACCAAAGCCGTGCCCGTGGCCCAGGTGGCCCGCGATGCCGGCATCAACATCCACTGGAGCGCCGACAGCAAGACCCTGCACTGGACCCTCGGCAACGAGTACTTCACCGACGAACTGACCGAGCGCTTCTCCTTCCTCGAAGGATCCCGGGACAGCCTTCCGCCGATGGATTCCGTGGGAACGAAAATCCGGCTTACGCTTCCTTCGGATAAACCCGTTGGCAGCATCGCCTTCAGCAATGCCCGCATCATCACCATGAAGGGCAATGAGGTGATCGAAAACGGTACGGTGGTGGTGGAAGGCAACGTGATCAAAGCCGTGGGCCGGAAGGTGGCCATTCCACGTGGTGCCAAGGTGATCGACTGTGCGGGCAAAACCATCATGCCCGGCATCATCGACGCCCACGCCCACAGCGGCAATTTCCGCTACGGCCTCAGCCCGCAAAAACAGTGGGAGTACTACGCCAACCTGGCTTACGGTGTGACCACCATGCACGACCCCAGCGCCAACACGGAGATGGTCTTCGCCAACAGCGAACTCATCAAAGCGGGGCGCATGGTAGGGCCGCGCCTTTTCAGCACCGGCACCATCCTCTACGGTGCCGACGGCGATTTCAAAGCCGTGATCAATTCGCTGGAGGACGCCAAATCAGCCCTTCGGAGAACGGCTGCCTACGGGGCGTTTTCTGTGAAGAGCTACAACCAGCCCCGCCGCAACCAGCGCCAGCAGGTGATGGCAGCTGCCCGGGAACTGGGCATCCAGGTGGTGCCGGAGGGTGGCTCCTTTTTCTTTCACAACATGACACAGGTGGTGGATGGCCACACCACCGTGGAGCACAACATCCCGGTGGTGCCGCTTTACAAAGACGTGGTGAAGCTCTGGGCCGCCACCAAAACCCACAACACGCCCACGTTGATTGTCAACTACGGAAGCGTGAGCGGGGAGTACTACTGGTACCAACACACCAATGTGTGGGAAAAGGAGCGCCTGCTGACCTTCACGCCCCGTGCGGTCATCGACAGCCGCTCGAGGCACCGCACCATGATTCCGGAAGAGGAGTACGAAAATGGCCACATCCTGACCAGCCGCAGCCTGAAAAAACTCAACGACGCCGGCGTGGGCATCAACCTGGGGGCTCACGGTCAGCTCCAGGGTCTCGGCGCCCATTGGGAGCTGTGGATGCTCCAGCAGGGCGGCATGACCAACATGGACGCCCTTCGCTGCGCAACCATCAACGGTGCGGTTTCATTGGGCATGGACGAGCAACTCGGCTCCATCGAACCCGGCAAGCTGGCCGACCTCATCGTTCTGGACAAAAACCCGCTTGAGAATATCCGCAACTCGGAATTTGTGAAATACACCATGGTCAACGGCCGCCTGTACGACGCCGCCACCCTGAACGAAATCGGCAATTACGACCGCAAACGCACGAAGTTTTATTTCGAACAGCCGGGCAGCGGAAATGGGTACCCCTATTTCATGGAAACCAATTCCTTCATGCGGCCGACTTGCTGTTGGAAACATTGATTGGTAATCGATGCCTCCCATTGCAACGCATGCAATAAAAAAAATCCCCCAAGGTCCGTTTTTTCGACCTTGGGGGATTTTTCAAAAATGGGACTTCATCATTTATCATCCTCGGGGACAATCCTTCGAAATTTGCCGCCCTTTTCGAACAGGCCGGCCTCGAACATCTGGTCGAATTCCTTTTCTGTGGGATTGATCCGGTAGGTGGTCACGTTGCCGCTGTCGTCCGTTTCGGCAACCACTTTGGTGATGCTTTTCAATTTGTCTCTCACGGCTTCCTCTTCCACGTCGATGCCGTAAAGAAGCAGATCGCCGTTGGTTTCACGGCAGATCAGGTACACCAGCCAGCCATTGTCACCGGCAATGTTGACCGAATAGCAGCCCTTGTAGGGGCGCAGGATCAGCGTGTCGGATAGGCCGGCTTCACTGGCAACGGGCGACATTTCCGAACGGTAAGCAAATCCGTGTTCATCAACCATAAGCGTGTCGTTGTCTTCGTCGAGGTAGGTTCCTTGCAACTGGTAGGGAATGGAACTGAGGTCAGCCGCATCGGCGGGTTGCGGGTTTTCGTATTCCAGCGTGACACAGGAACTGGCTGCGATGGCCAGAATGATTCCGAAAAAGAGATTTTTCATAGTTGGTGGTTTTGGTGAAGAGTGCCTTGAAAACGCAACATGGGCAATTCGAGTCGCTTTTTCACATTTCACTTTGATCAAAGCCCGCTATTCATAGACCAATCCTTTCAGTCGCTATACATCTCCTCGATCTGGCTGGCGTATTTTTTCATGATCACCCGGCGCTTCAGCTTCATGGTAGGTGTCAGTTCACCCTCCGTTCCGTCGGCTTTTACCGGTTCCCAAACGGCGTCCAGCAGGCGGAATTTCTTGATCTGTTCCGTATGGCTGAACAGCGGGTTGTAGCGGTCCACAACCTCCTGGTAGCGGGCATTCACCTCCGGCAATTGGATGGCCTGTCCGACATTTACGAAGGGCAAGCCTTTGCTGCGGCACCATTTTTCCAGTGCCTCCCGGGCCGGCACGATGAGCGCCGAAACGAATTTTCGGCCTTCGCCCACCACCATGGTCTGCTCCACCAGAAAATGCTCACGCAACTTGCTCTCGATGGGGGCCGGAGCCACGTACTTGCCACCGGAGGTTTTCAGCAATTCCTTTTTCCGGTCGGTAATCACAAGGTAGTCCAGCCCGCCGGGGCCTTTCACGAAGCGGCCCACGTCGCCGGTGCAAAACCAGCGTTTGCCGTCAATTTCACGGAAAACGGCGGCGGTCAGTTCGGGTTGTTTGAAATAGCCCAGGAAGACGTTGGGGCCATGAGCCAGTATTTCTCCTTCGCCTTCGGCAAAATCGCCGTCGCTGTCGTCGATGCGCAATTCCACACCGTTGATGGCGGGCCCCACGGTACCCAGCTTGCAAAGCCCGTCGTTGAAATGGTTGATGGTGAGGCCCGGTGAGGTCTCCGTAAGTCCGTAGCCTTCCCGCACCGGTATGCCGGCAGCGCTGAACACCCTGGCAATCTTGACCGGGCAGGCCGAAGCTCCCGTCAATATTCCGACGACGTTGCCACCGAGCGCCTCCCGCCATTTTGCGAAGATGAGCTTGTCGGCAATGCGCTGTTTGATGGCCCTGAGGCCCCGGTACTCGATGTTGTATTCGTAATCATCCGTCAGTGACAAGGCCCAGAAAAACAGGGCCTTTTTGATGCCACTGAGTTCCAGTCCCTTCTGGTAAATTTTTTCGTAAACCTTTTCCAGCAGGCGTGGCACGGTGGTGAAAAAATGTGGCTTGTGAGCCTGCAAGTCGCCGGCGATGTTGTCGAGGCCGGTTTGTATGATGTTCACACCGTGGTAGAAATAGGCATAAGTCACCACCCTTTCGAAAACGTGGTTCAGCGGCAGGAAACTCAGGGCCCGTTGTCCGGCTACGAGTGGCACCAGCGGGCTCACCGCCAGGATGTTGCTGACGATGTTGCGGTGGCTGAGCATCACCCCTTTGGGATTGCCGGTGGTGCCGGAGGTGTAGATGATGGTCACCAGTTCTTCGGGATCGATGTTTTGTTTCCGTTGTTCCAGTTCTTTTGCTCCGTCTTCGCTCCAAATTTCCTCCCAAAAGGTCAGTTTCGGGTGCCGGTCGAATGTAAGCACCTGTTGCATACCCGGCACTTCTTCGGCTGCGGGCAGAACCCGTTCCAGCACTTCTTCGCCTCCGGCAAAACAGTATTTGGCCTCACTTTCCCTGAAGATGTAACCGTACTCCCGCGAGCTGATGGTGGGATATACCGGCACCGATACCGCTCCCACCATCTGCAGGGCCAGGTCCAGGATGAGCCATTCAGGCCGGTTTTGCGAAGCGACCAAAACTACTTTATCTCCGGGCTGTAATTGCAATGTTGTTATCAGCCCACGGGCGGTTTTTTCTGCCAGCTCAACGAGCCGGGCCGTGCTCAGGTATTGCCATTCTCCGTTATGCTGGTAGGCCAGCACACGTTCCTGAGGGTAGTTTTCCAACTGGTAGTACAAAAAGTCAAATAGCCGTTTGATGTCCATTGAGTGCGGTTGTTGTAATTCATGTTTACCCGAAGGGCCTTCATCCGGGCCAAATATCGGGGAAAGATTGAGGAATCGACGCTGGCAGCGGTTTGGAACCCTGCCAGCGTTCCTGGTTTTTTTTGAAACTACCCTTTTGCGGCGAAGGGAAAACCCCGGCAGGGTTCCGAACCCTGCCGGGGTTGGGAAACCTATGAGGAACTATCCCTTGGCTGTGGGCCCAAAAACCACCAAAAACCTCTAAAAAAACCACCGAAAACCTCCACCAAAAACCTTACTTCGGCAAATACGGCACCACGCGCCATTCCACCCTGCGGTTTTGGGCGTGTTCCAGTTCCGTGCACTTCACGCCGTCGGCGCAATGGTTTTTCAGGCGGGTTTCGCCGAAGCCTTTGGCGATGAGCAGTTCCGGAGGAATGCCCTGCGCCACCAGCCAGTTGACGATGGCTTCCGCCCGCTTTTGCGAAAGCTGGAGGTTGGCAGCGGCATCGCCCCGGCTGTCGGTATGGGCTGCGATTTCCACTTGCAGGCCGGGGCTTTTTTGCATGAAAGGCAGAATTTCTCTTCGCAAAACGCTGGTTGCGGTGGGACTGAGATTGGCGCTCCCTTCGTCAAAAGTGATGGGCAGTTCGTTGTACTCCGTCAGGTGGCAGTCCACCTCTGCCCAGAAGGGCTGGCCACCGGGGTCTTTGAGCACCTGTATGGGCTCCAGTCGATACTGCGCCGGCACTTCTACTTCTCTGACGTAAGCATCCCTGACGAGCTCCTGCCGTTGAACGGTGATGTATTCGGCTGGGATCTCCACCTCTTCCACCCTGGCTTCCCGCACCAGTCGCTGCTTTTCTATGCGGATGGAATCGCCCGTGCCGGGAGCGGTCCTGAATCCGGCTGAAGTCCGTGGCTTCAGGGTGGGGATTTTCAGATAGGCACCTGGCCGCTCCACGTATTGTAGTACCAGGCAGTCCCTCGGATCTTCGGACTTGCAGTCGCCGGGCGGGTAGCGGTATTCCCAGCGGGCTGTGGGTGGCCGTGTTTCTATGGTTTCGTACAAGGTGTCGAAAGTGGGCGGCACCAGCTCCACCTGCGTTGCGGCGTCTTTCACCGCCACCATTTCCACCACCGTTTCGAATTCTGCCGGCACATACACGTACTTCTTCGAAGGCGGTTTCACCATGATTCGCACATCCACTGTGCGGTATTCGGCGGGAACGGCCTCGTAGGTTTTGTAAGCCGGCCGCACCAGCCCCCGCCGGTCAATGGTCTCGAATTGCGGAGGAGTCAGCCCCTGAACCATGCACTTGCCGGGTTGGGAGGCTGGGGGTTGTTGCTGGGCCTGGGTGGTCAGCGCAATGGCCAATAGCAAGTGGATGGCAATGAACTGGGGGTATTTTTTCATGGTTGAAATGGATTATTTTCGGTTCTGCTTCGGCAATTTAAGAGATTTATGGAAAGTAGCTCCACACGGTGAATTCCATTTGCCGTAAGGAATGAAAGGAAAAGACATGGCATGGGTTATGTCTTACTTTTACACCTCGGTCATCATCTAAACTTCCATTCAATGTCCACCAAACCCTCCCACGACGAACGCATAGCACAAATGACCTTTGCCTCCGTTTATCCACACTACGTAACAAAGGTGGAGAAGAAGGGCAGGACCAAAGAAGACCTGCACAAGGTAATCCACTGGCTGACGGGCTTCGACGATGCCAAATTGCAGGAGCTCATCGACCGCAAAGCGACATTCGAGGAGTTCTTTGCCGAAGCCAAGCTGAACCCCAACGCCCACCTCATCAAAGGCGTGATTTGCGGCTACCGGGTGGAGGAAATCGAAAATCCCCTCACCCAAAAAGCCCGCTACCTGGACAAACTGGTGGACGAATTGGCCCGGGGCAAAAAGATGGAGAGCATTCTCAGAAAGGGCTGATCTCCTCTGGTTTTGCGAAGAAAGAAACCCCGGCAGCGTTTGGTGCTGCCGGGGTTTTCTGCTTAAATGGGGTGATGAGCTCAAGTCATCACCTCATTTGTTTTTTGCAATTCCATCCCTTGCATAAAAGCGCTTTAAAGGATTCTATCCCACGTTAAATTGTTTTCCATATACCCAGGATCTACTGGCAAGAATTATTTTTATCCCATTGTGAAAACAGCCTTCTTGTCCAAAAATCTTTTTTCATGAAAACATGGTCGCCAATCACAGTATTGCTTTTGCTACTCGCCGGTATCTCCCAATCTCTTTTCTCCCAAAGCCATTGGGAATTATCCAGCGAGGTCATTCCTTTGGATATCGACACTTCTCATCACCACCAGTTTGTCAGGTTGGATGACGGCATTGGGATTTTTGAGGAGGAGACCCAGACCTTGTATGAATTGGGTTTGGATGGAAGGATGAAAAGAATGGTTGTTCAATTTGACAGAAGCAGCGTTCCCGCAGTAACGAGAAAGAACATCATTGCGACCAAGGACGCATATTTTGTCACAGGGTATAAAAACAGAATATTGAAAATCGGCAAGGATGGGAAGTCCTCTTCCTGGCTTGAACCAAAGCTGAAACGTGAAGGTATATCCTATTTCATTGTCTATGGAGATTTAGCAAGCTTTACAAATTTTTACAGTCCTGAACGGAATTCATTGTTCCTGCGGGTTCATCCGCAGTGGAAATTTTCGAAGAAAGCTGACAAGCGCTATAGATATGGGGTCGAGCGTTACGAAACGCCCGGCCTGATTGCGGAAATTTCTGTCGATGGAGAATTGAAAAACTTCTTTGGTGAGTATGATGATGTTTACCAGCAGAAGCATTTTTTATATTATTTGGATGCTTGCATTTTTGATGAGTACAAAGATGCCGGTCTGGTTTACACGCTGCAGCTCTCCGATCACTTGTATGTTGAACCGTTTGACGGAGGGAAGAAAATGGTGTTTGGGGAACGGGGGAGGTTTATGCAAAAAGCGTTCAGCGCATTGCCGGAAATAAAGGACCCTGTGGAAGGAAACCTCGAAAAGACATCAAATATTCTGGAAGCACCGTTCAATTGGGGTGTTTATTCAGGGGGGCGGTTTATATTGAGAATATATACCACCGGGATCGAGGATACGGTGACCGTATCAAGGTCTGAAATGGAATATCTGGAGAAATTGAAAAATGGAGAGGTGGAAGGTTGTGCCCTGGCTCCGTTGAGCGAATTACGGAGGTTGAAGTTGCTCAGCAGCAAGCCATTTTTTGTCCAGGTTTACGACACAGAAGATGGTTTCAAGCTCATTCTCGACGAGCCCATTGATTTGAAGTATCCAACTTATCTGGGCTACCACGATGGCAAATTCTATTTCAGTAAAGGTGGAAAACCCCTCAAGGTGATGGCTGTGTCAATAACAGAGGCACATCAGCCGGGCGGGTGAAACTGGGTGGTGCAGGCCTAAAAAGAAACCCCGGCAGCGTATGGTGCTGCCGGGGTTTTTGGTTTAATGGGGTGATGACTTGAAATCATTACCCCATTAGCACGACCTGCCTGTCCGTTGCCAGCGGGAAGGTCGTTTTACAGGCACAACCTGAAGGTTGTTTTACAGGCACAACCTGAAGGTTGTTTTACAGGCACGACCTAAAGGTCGTGCTACTCCCACTTTGGAATTCGGCCAGGCGTGTAAGGTGCCTTGGCAGCCTCCAGTTTGTCTTCCAGTTGTTTCAGGTCCACCTCGATGAGTTGGCGCAGGGTGGCCAGGTCTTTTTTGAAGATCTCACCGGCTATGCGCTGCTGTTCCTTCATCGTGTTGGTGGGTGCGGAGGTGGACGTCCAGATGTCGTAGGCCATGGCGTAGAGGCGTTGCATCAATGAGGGCGGGGCCGGTTTGTCGAGGGTGGAGGCCACGTCGTCTCCGTAGAAAGATTTCCGCAACTCCTTCACACCTTCCTTTAGTTTGCGAAGGTCATCGCTCATTTCCTTCGGAGAACCGATGGCGATGAGCGCCTTTTCGATGTGTTGCAGGCGGTTTTCCAGCTCTCCCAGTGCACGGCCTGCACCCTGGGCGGCGCGTTCCAGTTCGGCAGCCTGGAGGGCATAGTCATCCAGTGCCTTGCGGTCGGCAGCGGGCAGGGTGGTGCCGCCAAGGGGTACTATTTCGAAATTGGCTTGGCCGAGGGTTTCACGCTCGCCATTGTGCACCAGGGTCATGGCTACGAGGTAGGGTCCCGGCAGGGCCAGGGCTCCGCCTTCCGGCGATTGCCAGGGCAGGCGCTCACCGCTGCGCAGACTCACGGGGTCTTTGGAGGGATAGCGGCCGTCCCAGGTGATGCGGTTGATGCCTTTGCTGACACCGGTTTTGAGCTGGCGAACCACCTCGCCCCAACGGTCGTAAACGGTGAACAGCAGGTAGGGGGCTTCCTCTTTGCGCTCGGCTTCCAGCTCTTCATAAGTCGGGTAACGGATGGGCTTGCCGGCCTTGAGTTGCTCCTTTTCCCATTCCTGGCGCTTTTGCTTCAGGGTTTTCACCTCGTCCTTGATGTAGTAGGTAAAGGTGGCGCCAACGGGCGGATTGGGAGCCGTGTAGAAGGAGTGTCCCTGGAATCCCTTTCCGGTGGCATAACCCAGTGGCCGGGCTTCGATGTAAACCAGGCCAGGCTTCACGGGCAGGATCTTGCCCTTTTCCTGCAGCATTTCACCGGTTATTTCCCGGAGGGGAGCGTAATCATCGAGCACGTAAAAACTGCGGCCAAAGGTGGCCAACACCAGGTCGTTCTCCCGCTTCTGGATGGCCATGTCGCGTACGGCGATGGTGGGCAGGCCGTTGCCCAGCTTCTTCCAGTGCTGGCCGCCGTCGGGGGTGAAAAAGCAGCTGAATTCCGTTCCGACGAAAAGCAGGTCGGGCTTCACGTGGTCTTCGGCAATGCTGTAGGTGCTGCCCCGCTCGGGCAGGTTGCTGCTGATGTTGGTCCAGGTGCGGCCCTTGTCGGTGCTCTTGTAAACATATGGTTTGAAATCGCCTCGCTTGTGGTTGTTGAAGCAGGCATAGACCACGTTCTCGTCGTGTTGCGAAGCGAGGAGCATGTTGACATAAGTGGTGTCCGGCACGCCGGGGAAAGAGCTCACCTTCGTCCAGGTTTTGCCGCCGTCTTCGGTGATTTGCACCAGGCCGTCGTCCGTTCCGACGTACAACAAGTTCTCGTTCAGCGGGCTTTCAGAAAACGCCACGATGGTGCCGTAAGGTGAGGTGGAGGCGTTTTTGGCCACGGCGTCCATGCTCTGGATGCGGCCCATGACGGGTAGCTGGTTGCGGTCGATCTGGCGCGTCAGGTCGGGGCTGATCACCTCCCAGGTGTCTCCGCGGTCGTCGCTGCGGAACAGCTTGTTGGCAGCGAAGTAGATGCGGGTGCTTTTGTGTTTGGACACCATCAGGGGAGCGTCCCAGTTCCAGCGATAGGCGTCTTCACCCTCGCGGGGCTGCGGCTGGATGGAGATGTTTTCGCCGCTGGCCCGGTCGTAGCGGGTCAGGCCGCCGTACTGGTACTGCGCATAAACGATGTTCGGGTTTTCCGGGTCGATGGCGCTCTCGAAGCCGTCGCCAAGTTGGGTGACGAACCAGTCCGAATTGGTGATGCCGTGGCCGTTGCGGGTGCGGCTGGGGCCGCCGAGGCTGAAGTTGTCCTGCGTGCCGCCGTAGATGTAGTAGAAGGGCTTGCTGTTGTCCACTTCCACCTTGTAAAACTGCGTCACGGGCAGGTTGGCCTTGAAATGCCAGGTTTTGGCGTGGTCGAAACTCTCGTAAATGCCACCGTCACAACCGGCCAGCAGGTGATCGGTGTCGTCAGGGTCGATCCAGAGGGCGTGGTTGTCAACGTGTTTGTACTGCTCGCCGAGCTGCCGCCAGGTCTTGCCGCCGTCCAGGCTGATGTGGTTGAAGGTGTTGAGGCTGTAAACGATATCAGGGTTGTGCGGGTGGCAAACAATTTCCTGGTAATAATTCCCGCTGGTGGAATGGCTGCTCTGCTTTTCCCAGCTGGCGCCCCGGTCGGTACTTTTGAAAAAGCCGCCCTTGCCCTGCGCCGCTTCCACGATGGCGTAGAGCACCTCCGGATCAGCCGGTGAGATGGCCAGGCCGATGCGTCCGAGGTCCACACCGGGCAAGCCTTTGGCAGCTTTTTGCCAGGTTTTACCGCCGTCTTTGGTTTTGTAAATGGTGCTTCCCGGGCCGCCGCCCACATAGGTGAACACATGTCGCCGGCGCTGGAATGCCGCTGCATAGATCACGTCGGGGTTGCGCGGATCCATGACGATGTCCACCACGCCGGTGTGTTCGTCGAGCAGGCTCTCGCCGTTTTCGTTCCGCAACACCTGTTCCCAGGTCTTGCCGCCGTCGGTGGTTTTGTAGAGGCCGCGGTCGCCGCCGGAGCTCCACAGCGGCCCCATGGCAGCCACCCACACCACGTCGGAGTTGCGCGGGTCCACCAGGATCTTGCCGATGTTTCCGGAATTTTTGAGGCCCATGTTCTTCCAGCTCTTGCCGCCGTCTTCGCTTTTGTACACCCCGTCGCCATAGGCCACCGAGCGCTGGTTGTTGTTTTCGCCGGTGCCCACCCACACCACGCTGGCGTTGTTGGGATCCAACGTCACACAGCCGATGGAGTAACTGCCCTCATTGTCGAAGATGGGTTCGTAGGTGGTGCCGTTGTTGGTGGTTTTCCAAACGCCACCGGAGGCCACGGCCACGTAGTAGGTGCTCTTATCGTTTGGATTCACGGCAAAGTCCGCTATCCGCCCCGAGGTTACCGCCGGACCCACGCTGCGCCATTTCAGGCCCAGGTTCAGGGTGTCCGTCCAGTGTTTGGGTGTTTCTTCCTTTTTCTCTTGTTTTTTCTTTCGCTGCGCAATGGCGTCCTGCCCAAAGAGCAAGAGCATTGCAAGGAGGAGGAGTGAGAATTTCTTCATGATACGTCAGGTGTTTGGTTAAGCATTGAAAGTGCAGCCGGCTCCTGTCCGCAGCCGGGCTGTTTTTCGCCTTCCGGCAAACGGCTGGGAAGGTACTAAATGCCACCTTATTTGCCGAAGGAAAGCCAAAAAGGAAAGGGGTGATTTTTGGCGGTGGGGGAGTGGGATGAATGCCAAGGGTTTGGACAGAAACAAGCGGTAGTGTTCGTATTTTCCTATTTTTACCTTGAAATTTCAGTTTTTCATGCAGAATTTTCAAGGTAATGAGTGAATATATACACCGAAAAGCGGAGAAGAAAATCGAAAAACTCCTCAGCTACTTTCCGGCTGTGGCCATCGTAGGCCCCAGGCAGGTGGGCAAAACGTCGCTTGCCCTTGCGATGTCAGCTGCTTTGCCCAAACCCACGGTTTACCTCGATCTGGAAAACCCAAACGACCTCGCCAAACTGGAAAATCCTTCGCTCTTTTTGGAACCCCTTGCGGAGCACACCGTCATCCTTGACGAGGTGCAACGGAAACCGGATTTGTTCCCTGTATTGAGGGGCATCATCGACAAGCACCGGGTGCCGGGCCGTTTCATTCTGTTGGGGTCTGCCTCTCCAGACCTGATCAGAGACAGTTCGGAAAGCCTTGCCGGACGGATTGCCTACCATGAACTGATGCCGATCAGCTTTGATGAAATTTCCGGTCGCTTTGATTTCCGCCAGCACTGGTTTCGGGGAGGCTTTCCGGAGTCCTTGCTGGCGCCAGATGACGAGCTCTCAGGTGCCTGGCGCCAAAATTTCATACGCACCTACCTCGAACGGGATTTGCCTTTGCTGGGCCTGTCAGCCGACCCTGTGATCATTGGCCGTCTGTGGCAGATGCTTGCCCACCTTTCGGGCAATTTGCTAAACATGGAGACCATTGCCAAATCCCTGGGCATCAATGGCACCACGGTGAGACGATACATTGATTTCATGGAAGCTGCATACCTCGTTAAGAGGTTGACTCCATTTTACGCCAACATTAAAAAAAGGCTGGTCAAGTCGCCCAAAATCTACATCAGAGACACAGGGATTCTCCATCAATTGCTGGGCATTCCGTCTTTCATCGATCTTGCCGGCCATCCCTCAGTTGGTGCTTCCTGGGAAACCTACATCGTCGAGCAACTGCTGGCCACTATGCCTGACACCCATGAACTGCATTTCTTCAGAACGCACGCAGGCGCAGAGGCGGATGTAGTCATTTCCCGTGCAGGAAAACCGGAGGTCCTGATTGAAATAAAGTATTCCACTGCGCCAAAACCTTCCAAAGGATTCTTCCACGTAGTTGAAGATCTGAAGCCCAAACGCCAGTTTCTGATTTGTCCGGTTGATGAAGGGTATCCGCTTTCAGAAGACCTCCGGGTATTGAGCTACAGAGAAATCGAGCGAATTTTTGAAGTGCTTTAATTATCTTTGACGGCATTCTATAACGCTTCAGTCATGACATTGCAAGACCTCCTCTACCTGATAGCTTCCATCATCATTCCGGCGCTGTTGATCCATGATTTCGTACAATATAAAAAGCAGCATGGCCACGCGCCTCAGTTTGCCAAAAAGCAGGAGCGAATAGTAGTTTGGGCTTTGGTTCCAATAGCCCTACTTCCCTTGATATTCCTCTTTGTTGAAATGCTGTCTCCCGGCTCTGCCGCAGCAGAAACTGGCAAGATGGTATTGATCCTGAAGTGGATTGTAATCATAGCCGCCTTTGGCTGGCTGGGCAGCAGGCTGGTGGGCTTGCCGAAGAAAAAGACCTTATGAGGTTGCAGGAAGTTCAAGATTCGGGTTGTTCAGAAAAAATCCCTGTCTGGATTATCTTGGTTCCAAAATTCAGTTTCACCTTGTTTTGTTCATACCAATATTTTACAATCATGAGAACCTCATTATTCGCTATTGTTTTTTTTCTCTTTCATTTCTGTTGTTGGGGGCAATTGGAAGATGTTCAAATAATAGAAGCTAAAAATTCTAGTTGGCACCTTCTATCGTTCGATGTGGATGGAGATGCGTACCAGGATGTATTGGCTTTTATGGGCAGTAGTCGTCCTGCAATTGCCTGGTACGAGGATGTGGACGGAAGTGGGAAATTCAAAATCAAAAGACAGATAAATATTGGAGAATCTTATTTTGCACCTCGCAGTCCCAGGGCGGTGGACATTGATAATGATGGGGATCAGGACATTGTTGGGGTTGTTAATAATAAAGTGGTGTGGCTTGAGAATGCAGATGGAGTGGGGAAATTTGATAGCGTTCATGAAGTAGCAGGTAACTTATCCAGATTTGCATATGGTGATATAGACGGAGATGGAGACATGGACATTGTGGGAAAGCCGGCTTCTTGGCCTAAACACATTGTGTGGTACGAAAACCTGGATGGGAGTGGGGTTTTTAGCAATGAAAAGGTAATCGATCCTGACTTGGACCTAAGCGTGAAAATATACACAGGTGACATTGACAATGATGGTGACGAAGATGTCCTGTGCAGTACCTCTCATGAATTGTTCTGGTATAGAAATAAAAATGGTCTTGGTGAGTTTGGAGACAAAATTTTTATTCCGGAAAATGTTGACTTCATTACATCAGCCGGCCTCGCCGATCTGGATTCCGACAATGATTTGGATGTGGTTTTGGGGCGGGTGTCTGGTGATAGCTCCGTTTGGTTGGTGAATGACGGAATGGGCGGTTTCGATAGCCTTAAATTGGTTGCACATGATTTGATTGCAGATGATTTTTTGGCCGAAGATTTTGATTTGGACGGAGATGTTGATCTTGTGTTTTGGGGAGACAAGGGAAAAGTGGTTTGGTATGAGAATTTAGATGGCTTGGGAACTTTTGGTGAGGAGAACATTGCTAATTATTTGGGGAACAACAGTTCTGGCTATTCTGTTAGGTCGGCAATATTAATTGACGCAGACAATGACAACAATAAAGAAATAGTTTGGTCCATCGATCATACGACCTTTGCAGACCTTTTCGAAATAGTAGAGTATAATCCTTCAGACGGTGTGTTTTTAGATAAAAAAATAATAGATGATTTGTACCAATATAATAACCCTGTTTCAGTAGTTGATATGGACGGGGATGGCGATTTGGATTTGTTTGTAAAGTACACTGGTAAGGCAAGCTGGTACGAAAATACTGACTCAGATGGGAGCTTTGGTGTAGAACACATCATATATACTACTTCAAATGGGCCCAATTCAGTATATCCATTGGATTTTGATGCGGATGGCGATTTGGATGTGGTCACTATTGATAAAGATCAGAACCTTGTTTATTGGTATGAAAATATTGATGGGGCAGGCACTTTTACTGATTCATCCAAGCTGATAACTGAGCTTGCACCTTATGAAGATGTTTTGATTGCTGACATTAATGGTGATAGTTTTCCCGATATATTGGCGACAGGGGAAGCCCCTTTTGCTGACAATAAAATTACCTGGTACGAAAATGCGGGAGGGGCAGGACTGGTTGGGGAGCCGGAATTGTTATTTATAGATAGTGGTGCTTTTAGCCTTGATATTGAATTATTTCACGTCGCTGATTTGAATAACGATGGACTGAATGACATTATACTTTTTGTGGGTGGGGTGAGTAAAGGGCTCTTATGGCTGGAAAATTTGGGTAGTGAAAATGGTTTTAATCCACCTGCTCTCATTGTTGATTTTGACATTGTCCCTTCAGTACCTAAGATATTCACAGGCGACTTAGATGCAGATGGTGATGTCGATGTTTTTGTTAGAAATGGCAGTTCTTCTGAGTGGATTGAGAATGTTGATGCTTCCGAAGGGGAATGGAATAGACATGCGATAGCGGGAATAGATAGTTACGGTGCTTTTGCATTTGGAGATTTTAACAGTGATGGGTATTTAGATTTCGTGAACAATCCTATCGGTAAGCTAACATTGTTTGAAAATATTTTTGGCACGGGTGTTTTTGAAAAAAAATCCATTGGCGGGAATGTAGATAATGCTTCTAGCGGTGATCTAAATGGAGATGGGTCACTTGATTTGGTAATTTTAGATGAAAGCTGGTTATTGTGGAGAGTTAATCACAGTGTCCAAATCATCAGCAGGTGTTTTTTGGATTTGGATGAGGATGGAGTGTTCGATTCGCTCGATATTGGACTAAATAACCAAATGGTCACTTTAGAGCCAGAGTCGGACATCTATTGGTCTGATGAAGTTGGACAGGTAAGTTATCATGTCAGCCTGGGAGAGTACACACTTGAATACTTTCCTGCTCCGGTATGGACCCCAACCACCCCTCTTGTTCAGAATGTTGAAGTATTGAATTCAGGAGACACCATATTTGTTGATTTTGGTGTCAAACCCGACACATCTTTGCTGGAAGTAGGAGTCTCTTTAAATTCCTCTGCTACCCGTTGCGGTTTCATTGTGCCGTTTTGGCTTACTTATGAGAACACTGGCACACAGCTATTGAATGGATACGTTAGTGTAGAGTTGGACACGTTGGTTGCTTTTGTGAATGCATCTCCAGCTCCTGACTCAGTGAGTTCGAACAGGTACTTTTGGAATGTCCAGGATCTGCCGCCAACCTATTCGGGTCAGATAAACCTTTTCTTGCAAATGCCTGATGTTTCATTTTTGGGAGAGGAAATTGAGATTGAGGGCAAAATGTACGTAGAAGAAAACGGAAGCTTTGTTGTTGCAAATGGCACTACCTATTCTTCTGTGATAAATTGTTCTTATGACCCCAATGACAAGCTGGTTTATCCCAATATTTCTGGCCATGATAATTACACTTTGAATAATGATACGCTGGAGTATCTGATCCGTTTTCAAAATACAGGCACAGATACCGCAATCAATGTAAGGATTGAAGATCAGTTGGATAGTAATTTAGACTGGAATTCGTTCAAGGTTGTGGCTTCAAGTCATCCATTCGAAGTTTACCTTAAAAATGGCAGAATAGTAGTTCGGTTTGATAATATTTATTTGCCGGACAGCACTACGAATGAATTGGCCAGTCATGGTTTTGTCAAGTACCAGATCCGATCATTGAATGGTTTGCCTGAGAATACAATTGTCAAAAATTCAGCGCGAATTTACTTTGATTTTAATCCACCTGTTTTGACTAACGAGGTGGCCAATGTGATGGTTTCGGAATATCCCCTCATCGTTGAGCTCAAAAAAAATCCTTTATGTCATTCTTCAGCGGATGGTGAAATCAGCATTTCAATTGCCAGCCCTGAACCTGTTTATTACGAATGGAGCAATGGCATGGCTGGCAGTTCAATTTCGGGTTTGACAGGAGGGACATATACACTTGTCGTCCGAAATGCCCAGGGAGAAATAGTAGCTGATTCCATTATTGTATTGGAATCACCGGAGCCAATTGAGTTGTCCGCGGTCGTTACACCCGTCAATGGGAACAATGCCGATGGCACCGCCACCGTGCAGGTTACTGGAGGTACACCACCTTTTACCTATGAGTGGAATACCAATCCCATCCAAACGACCCAAACTGCCACTGGCCTGACTGTTGGATCATACCATGTTGTGGTTACTGATGCAAACGGATGTACTTCTGAAGCAGAAGTAGTCGTGGATAAAGCTGTACAATCCTCCGAAGTTGGCTTTGAGTGGATTTTCAATGTAAATCCTAATCCTTCCTCGGGCTTTGTCTATGTTGAAATGGATTTAAAAAATAGAGAAGACTGGGTGTTGAAAGTGCTTGATTCAGCAGGCAAAGTAGTGAATGAATATAAGGCACCTAAAGGGGGAAGTTCGAAGGCAGATTTAGTCATTGATGATTTGCAAAGTGGAATTTACCATGTCATGCTGCAAGTTGGAGATGATATCGTCAGTAGAAAACTGGTGATTCAGAAATAGAGTGTTTGGCATGTGCCCTAATAGATTCATTTTTTGGTAGCAATTACATCCTTGAATTCACAAAGAAGAAAAAGACCTTATGAGGTTCCCGAAACCGCATAAGGTCTGTGCGAGTCGATTCCTCCCCCGAAAGCTTTCGGGGCTCGCGTCCTCAAATCCTCAAATCCTCATTCCAGCTTCACCATCTTCTGTACCGTCTGCTCGCCGTTGCTCTGGAGGCTGACGAAATAGAGGCCGCCGCGCAGGGCGCCGGCATTCCAGCTGATGGAGTGGAGGCCCTCCTGGAAGTTGCCGTCGGTCAGCACTTCGATGAGTTGGCCGGTGGCGGATAGAATTTGCAGGCGTGCACGGCCTTCCTTCGGCAGTTTGAACCAGAAGGTCAGTTCCGAGGCCACCGGGTTGGGGGCGATCATCAGGCCGGGTTTTTCTTTGGGGATCACCAAAAAGTCCTGTTCGTCATCGGGCAGCAGGTTGGTGCAACCTTCGATGTAGGCGCTAAAGACAGAGCCCTTGATGGTCTCGAAACCGGGGTTCAGGCTGACGAAACCACCGGCTTTGTAGGTCACACCGGGCGAGTCGCTCACATCGATCGTTTCGATGGAAGTGATGCTGCCGGAAGCCCGGATGGTCTTGATGGCGGTGATGGTGGTGTCCATGCCCAGCGGGAGTACCACATCGTCGTAGCAGGGCGAGTTGGTGCAGCCCATGGGGTCCAGTTCCATCATCCGGCTGTCGAAATAGAAATCCACCATTCTGTCCAATTGGCCTGCACTGAGGTTTTTCCGGCAATTGGCCGGTGCCAGCGACATCAGGTTGCTCACGTCGGGCGTGTAGTCCAGAATTTGCGCAGGGGTAGCCAGGTTGCAGGAATCTTTTACCAGGCCCAGGTAGTTGCACATGGCATCCACGTTCAGGGCTGAGAGGCCGGGATCGGCTTCCGTGTCGCAAAGCAGGTCGCCGGCGGTGGCGCAGTTGTAGCAGGTGTCGGTTTGCGTGCGTGTCACGTGCTCCGCTTCAATGACGCTGCTGGCGTGGTGGGTGTGGTAGAGTCCGAAATAGTGGCCTATCTGGTGTAGCAGGGTGCTCCCGTCGGCGGCGCACTCGTTGTTGATGAAGAGGTAATTGCCGCCCTGCCAGGGGAAGCGGGCAAAACCGCAGATGGTGTCGATGCCGTTGTCGTCGATCAGTTTCGGAACGAAAAAGATGTTGATGGCCCCGCTGCGGGCGTGGTCGCCCACGATGTCGCTTTCCATCAGGGAGCCCTGCGTGACCCCGGCAAAGTAGTCGTCGGCGTCGATGTAGTTCGGTTCTTCACAACGGAAAAAGTTGAAACCGGCCGTGTCCAGCTTTTCACTGATGTCGGCCAGCACGTCGTCCAACGCATCGGCCACGGCACCACCGGTGCCATCGCTCTGGCGAATGATGTGGTAAATGACCGGCACATAGCGCGTGACCAGCACCGGCGGGGTGGTGGTATCGGCGTTGAACTGTGCCACTTTGGCCATGTAGATGGAGTCGTCCAGGGGGCTGGCATCGGTGCCGCAGAGTTTGATGTTCTGCGCTCCGGCCCAAAGCCCCAGCAGGAGTATTACCGAAGATAAAATGAGCTTTTTCATAAGGCGGAAGTTTTTAGGGTGAACGGATTAGTGGTTCGACTTTTTCAGTTCATCCAGTTCTTTCCGCAAAGCCTCATTTTCCTTTTTCAGTTCCAGCATGTACAGGGTCAGTTCTTCGATCTTTTGCAGGAGCATGGCGTCCATCTGAGCCACATCGATGCCGTTGGCAGCCACCTCGTTTGCCGAAGGAAGGCCCGGCAGGTGTTTGTTTTTCTTCACAAAAGCTTCCACTTCAGCCAGTGGCATCAGCTCGTAATCCTCTTCGAAAACGTAGTCGGCCCAGTCGCCGGAGTCCTTCAGCGCCACTTTGATCCTTTCGGCAAGGATGCCATCGGCCACGTACAGCCTGTAGCCGTCGGGCATGTTGTCGTCGGCAATGCCAATGGCCACTTGTCCGTCGAAAAAGCCGTTGTTGCCAACGAGCAGGTCATTGGCTACCCGTAGGTCGTTTCCGGCTTCCATGTCATTGCCTGCGCTGATGTCGTTGTTGGCGCTCATGTTGTTGCCTGCCAGCACGTCCTGTCCGGCATTCACGTTGTTCATGGCATTCAGGTCGTTGTCGGCGGTCACGTCGTTTCCGGCCAGCACGTCATGTCCGGCTGTCAGATCGTTGGAAGCATTCACGTCGTTGCCGGCGCTGATGTTTTGTCCGGCGCTGACGTCGTTGGTGGCGGTTACATCGTTGCCTGCGGTCACATCGCTGAGGGCGCTGACGTTGTTGCCGGCCACCACGTCATTGCCGGCATTGAGGTTGTTGATGGCGGTCACGTCATTTCCCGCTCCCACATCCTGGTCAGCGACGATGTTGCCACCTGCCGTGACATCATTGTTGGCGTGGAGGTTTTCTCCATTTACATCGCCTCCGGCAACGACGTCGTTGCCTGCATTCACGTCGTTGGTGGCGTTCACATTGGTGCCCGACAGGTCGCCGCCGGCCTGTACATTGTTCGTCGCAATGACGTTGTTGCCGGCCGTCACATCCTGGCTGGCAGCCACGTTGTTGCCGGCGTTTACGTCATTTCCGGCGATGACATCCACCCCCGCTTCCACATTGTTGTTGGCTTTTACGTTTTCGGCAATGATATCCCCATTGACGGTGAAGTTGCCGTCGAGAATGAAATCGCCTGCCACGTGCAGGGTGGCCTGCGGGTCGCTGAGGCCGATGCCCACATTACCGTTTTCCAGAATGGTCATGCGCTCGTGCGAGAACAGGTCAGAGCCACCGGTGTAGAACACCATTCGGCCCGGAAGGTAGCCCAGGTCCGGATTGCCGGTTACGTAAGTTCTGATGGCCGTGCTGCTCTGGTATTCGCCGGAGGGCGTCCAGCCACGCCAGTGTATGGTTCCGAGTATTTCGCCGTCCTCAACGGGCAGCTTGTCGCCGTTGGTGGCGGAGTTGTAGCGGTTCATGTAAAAGTCCACCACCTGGCCGCTGATCTGGGCGGTGGCGTCTTGAACCATGAATAGCATGGTCAGTAAGATCACGGGAAGTGTAAATCTGATGGTTTTCATAGGAAGCAGATTTTTATGGTTTGATAATCGGTTGTTTCCGCAATGTTCGAATAGTGTGTGCTCGCAACAGGCAACAGGCAACAGGGCAGGTGCAAATACAGTGTTTTCAGGACCATTCATCAGTCAACTGAAGTGCGAGGGGCAGAGGCCGTTACAATTGGAATAGGGTAGGTGCAGAAAGTACTTGCGAACTTGTTCAATGGGATTAAAAAGGAGTGAGTGGTTTCGTTCGCCGTGATGTTTGAAGGGTGGCCAAATATACTCAGGCCTGCGGCCAAATCCAAGCATCCTGGCAGAAAACCAACCTTTCAGGCTTATCAGGTGGAAAGCTGTCGAAATGTTCGCCAAGGTACCGTCGATCTCCAGATCGACGCCTCATGTATCTTCGATCTCCAGATCGACGGTTGGAGTTTACACGACCTGAAGGTCGTTTTACTGGCACAGCCTAAAGGCCGTGCTACTGTAAACACTCGTCACGCCCATCACGCCCATCACGACAAATAAGGCTTGATCCTTTCCAGCATGGCATCGGGTGGAAGTTGTTGGCGCAGGTATTGGCGCATGAGGGCGATGAGGTTGGTGACCATCTCCATTCTGAAGCCGAGGCGGAAGCCTACCTCGTAGCACAGTTTTTCCTCTTCGGGTCTGATCTCTCCGTCGGCCCGCATCATGAAGAGCAGGTAATAGAGGATGGTCATGCGGGTGCGTTCATCGGGAGGTGGTGCGATTTCAAATGCTTGCGGATTGCTTTTGATGGCCTGAAGTTCTTCAGGACCGATATTCAGTGATTTTGCTGCATGTTGGAGGAACTGCTCCTCAACGGCAGAAATCCGGCCCTCAGCTACGGCCTGTTTTACCAGAAGGGAAATGATGTATTGTTTCCAGCTTTTGTTTTCGTCAGCGTTTCCGAAATTCATGCGGAAAAATTTTGAAAAGGGGGGTGGAGGAATCCTTGTTTACAGCGCCAAATCTAATTTACCAACAATAGAAATTCAAACCCTGAAAAAGGTATGTTCATTCATTCAACTAAAAAAAATACCTAAATGTAGGGATGAAGTATGGGGGGTGCTGTATTACTTTTGCAGCGACTGAACATTTTACGCGCATTCCCGTATAGGGATGCGTACAGACAAAAACCGATTACGGAAAGGTGCTCCCAACACCTTCCAAAGATCCCAATCCCGTTGAACATGAAACCGCATGTTACCCGGAACCGATTAGTCCACACGCACATTAGACCCTTCGATTTTCCCGCTACTTTGTCCCGAGCGAGTTTACCAGTCAAACATCAATCGTTATCAAGACCAAGGATTTCAGGACGTCTCACTCACATGGCTGTTACTGCCGTTGACTGATCTGCCCTGCCTGTCCCTGTAATTCCTACAGGTGACGTTCAGCGCTATGCGTGCCTGAAGACCCACAAACAGCAAATTCAATGTTGCAAGATCACTCGTTGCCTTGCTGCACTTGATTATATAACCATTAAACTAAACTGAACTTATCACTAACCAAGCCTACTACTATGGTACACATCAACACTCCCAAGCGGTCGGCAGGAAGTAGTTCGGAACAAAAAGCTCGTCGCAATGTATTGTGGCTGGCTTCTTTTGTTTTGGCCTTTCTTCTGAGCAACACGACCCTGAACGCACAGATTTGCTGCCCGATTTCCCAACCCAACGGCGCAATCATTGACTTATCCCTGGACAACACCGGGACTGTGGAAATCAATCCTACACTTTTTGTTACTTATGTAGGAAGCCCGAACGCTTCCTGTCTGCCAGCCAATGGCGGCCAGATTTTCTTATGGCAGGATATTACTGCTACCACGCCATTTCCGAACACTGTTTACAACTGTGCACATGTAGGCACCTCGGTGAATGTGTACGTGACTTTGCAGGTGCCTGGGAATACTTGTCCGACCCCACCTGTAGCGCCTTTTGTGGTGAACATCGTTGACAATGTGCCGCCAGTAGCCACGTTTCCCGGCAATGTGGTCATGGATGCGGATCCGAATGCCTGTTCCAAATTTATCAACAGCCTGACACCATTGGTGTCTGACAACTGCAACAATTCTTTTACCATAGAATGGACAAGATCAGGAGTCACTCCTGGTTCCGGAACGGGCTCTGCAAACGGTATTTATGATGTCGGTACAACCACCATCGACTGGAACGTTATCTATTTGGTTTCTGCCGGAAATAACGATACAATTACCGGTTCCACAACCGTCACCATCAATGATACCCAAAACCCGGTTATCGCCGGATGCCCGGGTGACATTGTTCAGAGCAATGATGCTGGACTTTGCAATGCCAGCGTTGACTGGACAGAGCCGACGGCCTCCGACAATTGTGGAATTAACACTTTCACTTCCAATATTTCTCCGCCAAATACTTTTATGGTTGGAGGCCCCTATACCGTGACTTTTACAGCGGTTGATGTGAATGGAAACTCTTCCACCTGCTCATTCACCGTCACTGTCAACGACACGGAAGATCCCACCTTCACCAATCAAATCACTTCGCTGATCGTTTCCCCTTCTCCCAGCTGCGAGCAGTTTGTGGACCTGAGCGGTACGGCTGCTGATGATAATTGCGGCTTGAATACAACCACTTACACAGATGGCTTGTCCTTCTCCATCACCACCAACTCTGGTGGACCTCCTCCTGTTACCGCTGCGAACCACGGTGACCCAAGCGGAATCTATCCCGTGGGTGATTACGACATCACTTTCACGGCACATGATATTCACGGAAACACGGCCAGCTATACCATCAACCTGGTGGTGGAAGACCAGCAGAACCCGGTGGCAGTTTGCCAGAGCCTCACAGTTGGACTTGATTCTACCGGAATGGCAGTGGTTCATGCGGCTGACTTTGACGATGGAAGTACGGACAACTGTGGAATAGATCATTTTGAGATCAGGTATGAGCCTCCTCACCCTCATGGTTCTTCAAATGCCTATCGGGATACCCTGAAACTGCTTTGCGCCGATGTCAATCAAACCTATATGGTGCGATTCCGTGCTGTGGATGCCAATGGAAATACCAACAATGACAATACCTGTACGGTGACCATCGTGGACGATCTTCCTCCGGTTGCCATCTGTCAGGACATAACCGTTGACCTTGCTACTGGAGCGTCTCCATCAGTAGATGTCTATGCAGACTCCCTTTCAGCTGATGCTGCTGCAGCAATGCCCCTGTATTACACCGATAATGGTAGCTATGACAACTGTACGGACCCTGCCAATCTGGTTTTCAGAATCAGGAAAGATACCACCGGCTCTTTTATGCCCGCCGGCGATCCGGTAACTTTCGATTGTTCTGAAGTGGGGCCTAACCTGGTTCAGATCAGGGTGCGTGATAATGAAGGCAATTTGAATTTCTGCCAGTCTTTAGTGACCGTTAGAGATGTGACTGATCCGACAGCGGCAGCAACTCCATATACTGCCTATTTGGATGCAAACGGCCAGTTTTTAGTAACACCTGCACATATCGACAATGGAAGTTCCGACGACTGTGGCATCGTGAAATATGAAATTTCCAGAACCTCATCAACCACGGGCTTCAGCCAGACTGGAGTACAGTTCACTTGTGCTGACCTTTCACCTTCGACAATTCATAACGTGTGGCTCAGGGTTATGGACGAAGGAGATGGTACTACTGGCAATTCGGATGTTACAATGACAACAGTAACAGTTGTTGACAACATGGCTCCAACTGCATCTTGCCAGAATTTTACTGCGGAACTCGACGCCACAGGCAATGTAACAGTTGTTCCTGACGATATTGACGATGGGAGTAGCGATAACTGTACAATTACCAACAGGACGGTATCGCCCAATATGTTCACCTGTGCAGACATTGGACCCAACACAGTTACGCTTACTGTGACCGATCAAAGTAGTAACTCGAGTACCTGCTCGGCAACGGTCACTGTCGTAGACAACATCGCCCCCGTCGCCATTTGTACCAACGTCATTGTTGCTGTTGGCTCCAACGGCCAGGTGGATGTTGGACCAGGGACCATTGGTGCCTTGAGTACAGACAACTGCTACATGTCACCGACCTGTACGTTGACCTATACACTTGCAGTTGATACCAATAGAGACAACATTGTGGATACGAACCTGCCAACAGGTGATCCATACACTTTTGATTGTAACGATGTGGACGACCCGGGCGGAGTATTTGTGGAAGTAACCGTTGAGGACTGCCACGGAAATGTAGCCACCTGCCAGAGCACGGTTACCATCATCGATACCGAAAATCCGGTAATCACCTGTCCTGCAGATGTTACCATTGAATGCGATCAAAGCGATCATCCGGACAACACCGGATACGCCACAGCCACCGACAACTGCGGGGTGGACAACATTGATTGGAGTGACAGCCAATCTACACCAGTCTGTATTGGTACCTATACCATTACCCGTACCTGGACGGCGACCGATGTTAACGGTAATACTTCCACTTGTACTCAAACCATTGAGGTGGAAGATACTACACCGCCAACCTTCACAGCCCCGGCTGACGCAACCCTCGACTGCCCGGATTCCTATGTGGTGGCCAATCAGGTTTGTACGACGTATATGAGTACAGATGTGCCACTACCTATATCCCCTCCAAACGGGTCCACTTTCTTTGCCTCAGAATTAGAAATTCTGGAAGAAGGGAAGATCTTGGATGTAAATGTTGTCAATGTCAAAATTGAACATACCTGGATTGGTGATATAACATTAGAATTAGAGGCTCCAGATGGAACAATGATTCCTCTGCTAGGTCCTGTGTGTGGGCCATCAACCAATCTTGAGCTAAACTTTGATGATGAAGGGAATCCGTATGTTAGCATACCTTGTCCTCCTAATGATCAAGGTTCTTATCAACCGGTGGATTTTAGTACGATGCCGCTGGCAATGCTTTATCAAAAACAAATTACAGGCACTTGGCGCTTATGGGTTGAGGATATTTTCCCACCATCTGACGGCGGCAACCTCATCTCCTGGGGCCTCGAGATTTGCTATGTAACGCCAGCGGATGATCCTTCTTCAAATCCCTCCGTTGCAGCTCTGACAGGCGATGTTACCGATGAGTCAGACAACTGTGATCCCAACCCACAGGCCACTTTCAAGGACTACCACGCCTATAAAGATTTCAGCACCCATGCTGAGGGAGGAGGTTATAACTTCTCTTTTGGGCAATGGGCGAGTTCTGGCTCAGGACAGGTTATCGACAATTCACCAACCTCTGTTCAAATGGTCAGCCATTTGAGCGGTACCACGAATACTGACTTGAAATACAACAGCATTCCTGCTGATGGCTGGGTAGCTTTTGATTGGACCAAGACCGGAGATACGGGTGATGCATTTGCTTATTTCGTTGGTGCTAGTGAAGTTGTATTGACGACTCCGGGTCGTGTACTAGTGCCTGTCTCATCAGGTCAGATGTTTGGCTTCAGACAAAAAGCCGATGGAGATGCAAATACGGCAACAACAACGATTACCAACTTCGTCTTCATTGATGAATTGCAGTGCCCCATCCCTGTCGACGGCTGCCCGCGCAAATACTGTGTAGCCCGTATCTGGAGCCTTTCTGATGACTGCGGCAATGCCGCTGCCGACCAACTCCAGATCATCCGTACACAAGATGAAACGGCACCGGTCATTGACTTCCCGTCAACCATGACCGTATTGGCTGACAATGGCATTTGTGCTCCGTTCATCGACCTCGATCTTTCACAGGAAATCAGCGATGGATGTACAGCATTTGGTGATCTGATGATCTCCAATGATGCACTGATGAACTATGGAAACGGGAATGGAACTTTTGATGCGTCTGGGTACTATTCTCCGGGTACCTACAACATCCGTTTCATTGCCAAAGATGAATGCAATAATTCGGACACCCTCGATCTCGAGTTGGAAGTGATCGATGCCCAGGCACCATCCGCTGTTTGCCACCCGACCATTACCGTCCAACTGGACAACAACGGTGAGGCAACACTTACGCCTGCCAATGTCAACAATGGCAGTACAGACAACTGCGGCATCACCAGCATGACCCTTTCTCAGAGCATGTTCACGGTGGATGACATCGGTCAGGTTCCGGTTACGCTCAACGTGGAAGATGCAGCCGGCAACAACAATGCTTGTACGTCTATCGTAACCGTACTGGGTGGTGTGATCTTCGACGCCGGTGATGCCGGTGGCACACCGGGTGACATGGTCATGGTGCCTGTTACCGTAGAAAACTTCACGGATATCACATCCTTCCAGTTTGACATGAACATTACCGATGGCACTGTTGCTACCATCGTAGGTGTTCAGGACGTGCACCCTGACCTGACCGGTTTCTTAACTACGGTTAATTCCTCCACCAGTGTAACTGTATCCTGGTTTGATGCCACTGTTCCCTTCGGTCAAACATTCAGCGATGGCACAGTGATCTTCAACCTGAAAGTAATGCTGGTCGGCGTAGTGGGTGCCTCCACTCCGGTTGTGCTCACCAACGAATCATCCAGCCAGTTGGTCAATGGTGGACCTGCTTCTGCCATTGTACCCACCCTGGGTCTTGCCGGAACCATTTCCATCTTGAATGCAGGCATTACCCACAACATCAACGGCTTGCTGATGCGTGAGCCCATGTGTGGCAGCGATCCCATCCACCTGGTGGATGTAACGATGACAGGAAGTGCCACCGGCAATGTGAATCCGGCAAACGGTTCATTCAGTTTCACCGTTCCGGAAAATGCCAGCGTAACCATTACGCCTACCAAGAACATCAACTGGACCAACGGTGTGACGGTAAACGATGCCTTGCTTGTACACCAGCATGCCGGTGGTTTTGCACCGCTCGGCTCACCTTACAAGATCATTGCAGCCGATGCCAACAAGGATAACCTGATTACCGTCTTTGACGCTTCTCTGATCCACCAATTGAGTATCGGTTTCATTCCGAGCTTACCTGGAAATACTTCCTGGCGCTTCGTGCCGGCCAACCCACCATTGGCCGCTCCGTTCCCGGTACCGAATGAGTTTCTCAGCTATGCCAACGTTACCGCTGACATTCTCGACGCCGACTTCATCGGTGTGAAGGTGGGCGATGTGAACTGTTCTGCTGATCCGGTTAGCCAGTTTGCAGCCGGTGTTGACGAGCGTGCAGAGAAGCTGCGTTTCAGCATCGAAGACCAGCAGATCACCGCAGGTCAGGATGTGTATGTGACCTTCGCTTCGCAAAACTTCACCAACATGAGCGGTTACCAGATGACCGTCAACTTTGATACGGAAGTGTTGCAGTACGTTGAGGCCATTCCCGGCAACCTGGTGAACATGGGCGGAGCCAACTTCAACCCATTGCGCAGCAGCGAAGGCTTGCTGGCCACCAACTGGTACAACCTCACCCCGGTTGATCTGCCTGACGGCTACGAGATGTTTACACTGCATTTCACCGCCATGCAGGACGCTGCCACCTTGTCTGACCTGATCAGCGTTTCTGAAGATTACATCGTAATCGAAGCTGTGAAAGGCGATGGCGAGCTGATTGGAGTAGGCGTTACTTTCGAAAATCCGACCGCTACAGGTGAAAACCTGACCGATCGCTTTGCCCTGTACCAGAACCGTCCGAATCCTTTTGCGCACAAAACCGTAATAGGATTCCATCTGCCAACGGGCGACGACGCAACCCTGACACTGACGGATGCTTCCGGAAAGACTCTGAAAGTGGTGAAGGGATACTACGGCGCAGGATACCACCAGGTCATCATCGATCGTGACGATCTGCCCACACAGGGTGTGGTATTCTACCGCCTGCAAACTTCGACCAACTCCGCAGTGCGGAAGATGATACTGATGGATTAATAGCAATGGAAGTATGCCCGGCGGATGCCGGGCATACACATACTCCTACATGGAGAAAGCTCCATGCTGAAGATAAAAGTTTGAGCTGCACACACCCGGCCGGTTTGCTGTGGCAAGCGGGCGAGAGCCCTGCCAACCACAGTAGAATTTGGCTTGGAGTGATTGCACGGTAACCTTTTAGGCCCGTGCAGCGTATCCGCATTTTGACTTGTGATCCCCTTCCCCTTTGTGTAACCATGAAAGCGGGAAGGGGAGAACAAGTTTCCTTGAGAGAAAAAACATCACGTACCTTTTCATTGCCGGATGGCTAAGCAAGAACGCACCAGAAAAAAGGTACACGAGATAAACCGGATGGAGATCGGACCGCAAATGAACACCTGAACTCTCCAGCCGCATTTTGAAGAATTACTTGAACAAGATTGGCAGACCTCAATCCCATGGCCCGGCTTGTATGGGTGGCGCTGCCCAAAACCGATCGTTCATTATCCAAGCCATACAACCCTACGACATGAAAAAGATTCTACCCATCCTCCTGGCTTTTATCAGTCTGAGTCTGAGCCCCCTGATGTCGCAAGTGACCGTATCCGCTGAACAGGTTACCAGTTGTTCTGGAACCACCGTTACCGTGGATGTCACTGCCGACAACTGGGTGGATATCGTCAGCGCCCAATTTGGCGTCAGCTGGGACACCTCCATCGTGACCTTTTCCAGCGTTTTTGACAACATGCCTCCAACAGCGCTGTACAATACTGACAGCACTGCGGCTGGTCATTTTCGGTTTTCCTGGTTTGACTTTTCACCTCCCATCGGGGAAACATTTCCGAATGGAACTGTGCTTTTTACCATCACCTTCAATGTAGTTGGAAACTACGGGGAGGTGAGTCCGGTAACCATCGGGGATGTTCCGGGTTTTATGATGGAAATAGCCAACACCAGTGGTATCATCCCAACAGGAGATATTGTAATCAACCAGGGTTCGGTTAGCGTTGAGGACAACACCAACCCCACACTCTCCAACTGCCCTGCTGACATCACCGTAAATGTTCCCAATGGTGTTGCTACGGCAACCGTCAACTGGGCGCCTCCAACTGCCAGCGACAACTGTCCAGGAGTGGCATTATCCAGCACACACAATCCCGGTGATGCCTTTCCGGTGGGAATGACCACGATTACCTATACTGCCACCGACGGGGCAGGAAATACAGCCACCTGCAGCTTTGTAGTGACTGTTGTGGAAGACCCTCCACCTCCCGGAACTTTTGCCTTCATCATCAATGACCAGGAGGTAGCGTGTCCCACCTCCAGCATTTCCGTGCCGGTAAGTGTGCAGGACTTCATGAACATAGGTAGCTTCCAGTTTGGCATTGTCTGGGATGAAACCATCTTGAGCTATACCGGTGTGACCGATAACCTGCCTCCCGCAGCTTTGTACAATGCTGGCAATGCCGCCAGTGGAGAGCTGAAAGTTTCCTGGTTCGACCTGTCTGCCTCACCGGGCCTTACCCTGACGCCGCCTGACACGGTCATCTTCATTTTACATTTTAATATTCTTCAGAACGATTGGACCACGACAACCATCCAATTTGCAGCCTTGCCAGGTTTTCCGATAGAGGTGGCCAATCCGGCACCGGGTGGTGTCATCCCCAACAACCAGATCACTTTCGAAGAAGGAACCATCACCAACAATGACACCATCCCCCCAGTCATCACCAACTGCCCGGACACCATCATCGTCAGCAATGATTCCACCATGTGCAGTGCCGTTGTGAGCTGGACGGAACCAACCGCCACCGACAATTGCTCAACCGTGACGGTAACCAGGTCACACAATCCTGGCGATGCTTTTCCGGTGGGCACTACTGAGGTGACGTACGTTGCCACTGATTTTGCCGGCAATACGGATACCTGCGTTTTTATCGTCATCGTAAATGACACTGAAAAACCTGTCCTCACTGACTGCCCCGGCAACATCACCCAGAGCAACGACCCCGGCGATTGCGCAGCGATAGTAACCTGGACAGCCCCGACTGTTTCAGATAATTGTCCTGGGTGGACACTGACCAGCAACCATGATTCCGGAGATTCTTTCCCGGTGGGAACTACTACAGTTACCTACACTGCCACCGATGCAGCTGGCAACACTTCCACCTGTTCTTTCGATGTGGTCATTTCCGATACTGAAAGCCCGGTGGTGACCTGTCCCATTGACACCACCATGGTTAACGATGCCGGTGAGTGTGGTGCTGTTGTGAGTTGGACAGTTCCAACACCTACTGACAACTGTGTCGTCGACACCCTTTTCGCTGACATGCAATCCGGTGAATTCTTTGACGTCGGAACCACCACCGTAATCTATACCGCAATAGATAGTTCTGGCAATACTGCCACCTGCTCCTTTGCGGTGACGGTGACTGATGCGGAAGCCCCTAAAGCCGTCTGCCAGGATGCGGAGGCTTTTCTAGATGCTTCCGGCAATGTGACCATCACGGCTGCTGACATCAATGTTGGCTCCACCGATAACTGCGGTGTGACAAATATGCAGGTTGCGCCTTCTTCATTCGACTGCGACAGCCTCGGACAGCGGACGGTCACCCTGACTGTTTCGGATGCAGCGGGTAACACTTCTGAGTGCACAGCCACGGTTACCGTTGCCGATACCCTGGCGCCGACAGCCATGTGCAAAAACCTTACGGTTACACTAAGCTCAGGCGGAACGGTCAGCATCACTGCCGCGGCCATCGACAACGGCTCCACTGACAACTGTGCGGTTGACTCCCTGGCTGTGAGCCCCGCAATGTTCACCTGCAATGATATCGGAAACAACAGCGTGACGCTATCTGCCTTCGATGCCAGTGGCAACCAGGGAACCTGCACCGCCACCGTCAAGGTTGAAGACAAGGCCTCACCCAATGCTACCTGTAAAGACATAACGGTGCAGCTCGATGGCAATGGAAACGTGGTTATCGACCCGCAACAAATCAATGACGGCTCTTCTGACAATTGTTCCATAGACTCATTGGCGGTCACCCCCAACGGATTCACCTGTGCCGACATTGGCGACAACAACGTAACCCTCATGGTTTACGACCAGAGCAATAACTCGGCTTCCTGTGGTGCTGTGGTAACGGTGGTTGACGATTCGGCACCAACCTTCACCTGTCCGGCAGATGTATTGGTAGAAGTTCCCAATTCAGTGACCGATACAGTGGTCAACAACATCGGCCTCAGCAATGTGGCTGACAACTGTGGAGTGGATTCGACCTGGTACGCCCTCACCGGTGCCACCACCGGCAATGGCATGAACGACGCCAGCGGAACTACCTTCAACCTGGACACCACTACCGTGACCTATTACGTGAGGGATGTCAACGGCAATGTTGACAGTTGCTCTTTCAAGGTGATCGTCGTTCAGGTGGGCCTGAGCCTCACCTGTCCGGCCAATGTGGTGGTTGCCAACGATCCGGATTCCTGCGGCGCTGTGGTGCTCAACATCGATCCGGTCATTACGCCACTGGACAGTTTGCAGGAAGCATTCTACACCATGATCGGCGCAACGGCAGGCAGCGGTTCCGGCTCGGCCTCCGGCAATTTCTTCAACGTGGATACCACGACGGTGACCTATACCGCCGTGAGCACCAGCAACGAGTTTTTCACCTGCCAGTTTACCGTGGTGGTACAGGATACGCAAATGCCGTATTTCCTCGATTGCCCACCGAGTTTGACAGTAGGTAACTCCCCGCTCATGTGCGGACTGAAATTCGACCCAACAGCAGTGCCCGACTTTTTCGAGAACTGCAACTATACCATCACTTCCATCCCTTCACAGGGAACCATTCTGCCGGTGGGCATTACGCCGGTGAGTGTGCAGATCGAAGATGACGCAGGCCATACGGCCATGTGCACCTACAATGTGGAAGTGATCGACAACGAACCACCGGCCATTTCCGGTTGCCCGGCTGACATCGTTCAGGACAATGACCTCGATTCATGCAGTGCGGTGGTTAGCTGGATAGAACCGACTGCCACCGACAATTGCGACCTGATCGCTTTCACCCCCAGCCAGGGACCCAACACCAGCTTTGCTGTAGGGGTCACTCCGGTTGAGTACGTGGCAGTTGATGCCTCCGGCAATGTTTCGAAATGTGTATTCAATGTAACTGTTAACGACACCCAGGCTCCGCAATTGAGTGGATGTTTGGGAACCACCACCATCAATACCGATGCGGGTGAGTGCTTTGCAACAGCCAGTTGGACAGAGCCCACCGCAACGGACAACTGCGGAGTGGTCAGCCTCAATGGAACCCTGACACCGCCGGCTCAACTATCTGTAGGCCTTCACACGGCATCTTACATCGCTACCGACCCGGCCGGCAATGCAGATTCCTGTTCTTTCGACATCATCGTGGTTGACAACGAAGCGCCGACGATTTCACCGGTGCCTGCTGATGTAACCCTGGAAGCTGCACCCGATGAATGTGGGGCCACCTATTCCTGGCCTCCGGCACAGGCTTTCGACAACTGCGGCATCGACACCTTCATGGTGTCTGTCAACAGCGGAACTTTCTTTGACATCGGAACGACGGAGGTGAAGTTCGTTGCTGCCGACATCCACGGAAATGTGACCATAGAGACTTTCAATGTGACGGTGGAAGACAACACAGCACCGGAATTCAACTGCCCCGATAATGTGGTGGTGGATGCCGAAGGTAATGTGCTGAGCGATCCCAGCGGGTTGCTGCTGGGTGTCACGCCGGTGGCCTGCGATACCGTCACCGTTGATTTTGGTGCCATCACAGCCACCGATGCCTGCGGCATTGCGACGCTGATGCAGACATCCGGCTTGCCAACGGGCAGTAGTTTCGGCCCCGGCAGCGAGGTGATGACCTTCCTCGCCATTGACAACAACGGCAACGCCAACACCTGCAGCTTCACCATTACGGTTGAGCCACTGGCTGCTGTCGTAGCGGATGTATTCCCGGCCGTTGCCTGCGAAGGCGAAGACGTTACTTTCTTCTCAAATGTTTACGATACCGCCACCTACACCTGGCGGGATGCCCTCGGCTTCGTGGTGGGCACCGGCAGTGAACTCACACTTCCTTCGGTAAACCTCGGGCAGGGTGGCACCTATACCGTAGAGGTGACTTTCCCATGGGGATGCACCATCAGCGGCAGCACCTTGTTGACGGTAGCTCCCAATCCGTCCATCCTCGCTGGCGCAAACGACATGCTTTGCCAGGGCGGCACTGCCGATCTGATGCTGACAGCAGAAGACACCGCTTTTGCCGGTGTTGTTGACTGGGTGTGGGAGTTCCCGAATGGCTCCCTGGTATTCGAGCAGAACCCAACCGTGCCACTGGCCACTTCTGATGATTCCGGAACCTACACGGTGACGGGTATTACGGATGCCGGTTGCGCAGCGAGTGCTACAATAGACGTGGAAATCAGCGACCACCCGCCCATGCCAAGTTTATTCGGAACCGAATCCGCCTCTTGTGTGGGGCAGCCAGTTGTTCTGACCGGGCAGAGCTATGTGGGAGGCACAGTCAGTTACCATTGGTATGCAGTGCCGGCTGCGGGCAGCGGCCTGACACCGATCAACAACCCGATCGTGCAGGTGAAACCTACTGCCGCGGGAGATTACCAGTATTTCTACTATGCCGTCGTTGACGGTTGCTCGTCCGATACGGCCATGTGGGCAATAAATGTGCAAGCTCCGCCCAGCCTGTCGTTGAGTGTGACTGGCGATTTGCAGTGTGTTTCCGGAATGGATACCATCCAATTGATGGCCACCGGTCAGGCAGCTACCTGGCATTGGGAAGGGCTCAACACCGGCTTCATCTCCAACGAGCAGAACCCAATCATCCCCAACGCCACCGCTGCCAACAGCGATACCTACAAACTGACCGCCACCACCTCCAACGGTTGTGTGAGTACGGCCAGCATCAACCTAAATATCACAAACCAGCCACCGGCTCCGACACTGACGGCTTCTGCCACCGAGCTTTGTGCAGGTGCACAACTGACCTTAGCGGCTTCGCCGCAATACAGCAACGGGGCCCAGTACATCTGGACGGGTAACAACCTGCCGCCATTCGCACCTACGGTGCAAACGGTGACCCTGGTGCCCAATACCACCGGCAATCTGGAATACACATTTGCTGCCGTGGTGAATGGCTGTACGACCAGTGTGGCCACCGTAAACGTGTTGGTGGAAGCCATACCGCCGGTGGACATCACCATCGATGGCGATACGGAATGTGTGGACGGAACCACCACCGTGACACTGATTCCAAACTCCACCGGAGCCACCAGCTGGACCTGGACCAACCAGGCTGGAACCGTGGTGGGAACTGGGGAGAACCTGGTGTTCAACAATGCCACTTCGGCCAATTCCGGAACCTACACTGTCGTCGTCAGCAACTCACTGGGCTGTACGGCATCCGGTAGTACCACTTTGACCATAACTGATGCCTTGCCGGCCATAGAGGCCATTCTTACGCAGCCAGCCTGCGAGGGTGGTGTGTTGAGCCTCAGCACAACGCTGATTTCCGGCGCTACCTATGAATGGAAAGGCCCGGGTGGTACCATTGCATTGATACCCGATCCGGTGATACCAAACGCAAGCCCGGCCATGAATGGCAACTACACAGTAATCGCAACCAAGGACGGATGTACCAGCACCTCACCACCGCTGTCGGTGAGCGTGATTTCGGCACCGAATGCCAACAACGACCTGGTAATGGTGGAATACGAAACACCGGAAATCTTCAGCGTCGTTGACAACGACGGACTGGTGGGTGATTACACCATCAACGTGCTGCAACAACCCATGCACGGCAGCCTCAGCTACCAGGGCAACGGACAGTTCCGGTACAACCCGGCAGCCAAGTTCCGTGAAAATGACCAGTTCATCTACGAGGTCTGCTACACCGATTGTCCTGACCTGTGCGATTTTGCATTGGTGACCCTGGAAGTACGCCATCCGGCTGATACCTGCGTGGTGGTGAATGTGATCACACCCAACGACGACGGCATCAATGACGAGTTTGTCATCTCCTGCCTCGAGTTGGGCAACCATCCTGACAACCACCTGATCATTTTCAACCAGTGGGGCGACAAGGTTTACGAAGCCCAGCCCTACGAGAACGATTGGAAGGGTACCTACAACGGCAAGGATTTGCCCGACGGCACCTATTTCTACATCTTCAGGTTGGATGCAAAATCAGAAGTGCAGAAAGGCTTCATCATGGTTCACCGATGAGGCTGGAGTTTTGTTGGCCGGCAGAATGTTGCCGGCCAACGAAATCTGTTTTGCGAAGAAAAAAAAACACCTGACAACCGATTTGCCCATTGCGGCAGCGAATAAAAACCACCATCAATGAAGAAGTTATTTACAAGTGTCATAGTGTTCCTGACGGTAGTGAGTGTTTACGCCCAGCAGGAGCCACATTTTGCATTCTACACTTTCAACCAGCAGTTCTACAACCCGGCCTTTGTAGGCAGCCGGAACACCGGCTCGTTTACAGCGCTGCACCGCAGCCAGTGGCTCGGTTTCGACGGGGCTCCCACCACGCAGATACTGAGCTTCCAAACGCCCATCATGAAGAGCCGGGCTGGAATTGGAGGGTCTGTTTCCCGTTACCAGATCGGATTCTCGTACGATTGGTTTGCTTCTACGGCTTATTCCTACAACATCAAATTGACCAAAGACCTCGATCTCAGGGTCGGCCTTCAGGCCACCCTGGAGTACATGGCCTTTGAGTTTGGGAGCAGAGATGTGGTCACTGTGAGCCAAAACGATCCGGCATTGTCCGAAGGAGAATTCAGCAGCAAATATGTCGGCAACGTAGGTGCCGGAATGTACCTGACCTACAAAGATTTGTTTTATTTTGGTGGCTCATCCCCGCAGATTTATCCCAATCAAATCGGTTTTGACGAATTCACTTTGAAAACTGCTGAGGCATTTCCCCACCGCTATCTGAATGCAGGGGCAATACTGCCGATCAATGACCAGCTCGAGTTGATGCCCAACATCATGATCAAGTGGGTTGACCAGGCACCGCTGGATGCCGACATCAATTTCAATGTCAGGTACCTCGACCGGATCATGGGTGGATTGAATTACCGGGTAGGCGGCAACAAGAACGGCGACAGCCTTGGCCTCCTGTTCTACTTTCAGGCCAATCAGAAAATTGGTGCCGGACTGGCCTATGAATTAACGATTTCTGACATCAAGAAGTACGAATCGGGTACGGTGGAGCTGGTCGTCAGGTATGATTTGAGAGACGAAAAAACCAACCTGGAGAATCCAAGGTTCTTTAAAAAACAGTGAAAAAGGCAGTTTTTTTTAGGTTGAAATGCCCGTAAGAACACTGTTTGGCACAATTCGGGTTATTGATATTCCGAATGTGAAACACGTTGAGAATTAAGCATTGCCCCCGGATTAACCGCTTGTGGAAGCATGTAGCTTCACAACATTACACCGACGCAATATGATACAGAGAAAAATCATTTTCGCAGCCCTGTTGTTCGTAGCCTTGCCCGGATGGGTCTTGGCACAAATACCATTGGCAGAAGAGAAGGTCGTTGTGACCAATGAAAGGAGGGTCAACTCCGACGAACTGGAGTTCAGCCCGGTCTTTTACAAAGATGGAATCGTTTTCATTACCTCCCGTTTTGAGACCGTTCAGATGAATGTAAAAGACAAGAACATTGGCAGCAAGAACATCTTTTCCATTTACCGCTCCCGCCGTGATTCGGAGGGTTTCCTTCAGGAACCCACGCCCTTTGCCAATGAGCTCATGTTCCGTTTGCACGAAGGGCCTCTGGCTTTTGACCGCACAGGGCAGCGCATCTATTTCACCCGCAACGAGCCCAAAACGGTGGCTGCTGACGGATTCAAGAAGTTGCAGATTTACACCGCAGTCCACGATAGCATCAAATGGGACAGCCTGGAAAAATTGCCTTTCAATGATCCCAATTTCAACTACCTGCACCCCACGGTTTCACCCGACGATGATTTGATGATCATCGCTTCTGACCTGCCGGGTGGCTATGGTGGCATGGACCTCTATGCCGTGGTCAAAGAGGATGGCAAGTGGTCGAAACTGGTGAACCTGGGAGGTACGGTGAACACCATCGGCAATGAGGTTTTTCCGTATCTGGCCGCTGATGGAACGCTTTATTTCTCCTCCGACGGGCATGGCGGATTCGGGAATCTGGACATCTTTTACACCCAGCGGCAGTTGGGTGAGTGGATGGCCCCCGTCAACCTTGGCATACCTTTCAACTCGCCTTCCGATGACTTTGGTTTCATCGTTGACAGAGACAACAAAAACGGCTACTTCTCTTCCGACCGCAAAGGTGGTTTTGGCGAAGATGACATTTACAGTTTCTACATCGAAGGTGACAGCAGACCCATCGCCGGTGCAGGCCGTGGCCTGGAAGACCTGGTGGTGAAAGATGCCGTGGGCAATCCAATGTCCGGCGCACAGATCAAGGCCATCCACATGGATGAGATTGCCATTGCCACAGACAGCTCAGGCATCGTCCGATTGCTGCCTGCAGAAGACGATCCGCAGCGTTTCGTGCTGGATGTGTCACCTGACAACCTCGGCAACGAAGGACTCACCGATGATGCCGGAAAGACCAACATCGCCCTACGCCAGGGCAATTACGTGGTCAAAGTTTCCAAAGAGGGCTACCTGCCGGAATACATCGTGGTGGGGCCTGAGACAGACCTGAGCCAGAAAGAGATCAGACTCACGCCTGCGGCGCAATGTGTAACCGTATCGGGTGTGGTTTCCATCAACAATGGCCGCACACCCGTTTCCGGCGCCACTGTGAGCATTGTTGACATTAAGACAAAAGAGCGCATCACCATCTTCAGCGATGAGCGCGGCTATTACGAATACTGCGTGCCTTGCAACAGGAGCTACACCGTCTATGCCACCCGCAACAATGCTTCTACCGAACCCGGCACCATCTCCACTTCGGAGATCCCCTGCCGGCAAAATTCAATGATTGACATGCCTTTGACTTTCAAAGGTGCGCCACTGTATGCAGGCATGACCATTGTGTTGCCGAACATCTATTTCAATTTTGACGACGACAAACTCCGCCCCGATGCTTACAAAGACCTCGATGAGGTGGTGGCCATGATGAAGGGCTTTCCGGGCATGCGCCTGGAGCTTGCCTCCCATACCGACTCGAGGGGTGATAAGGCCTACAACCTCGACCTCTCCCGCCGCCGCTCACTCAGCGTGAAGAAGTACCTCGTTGAGCATGGTGTAGAGGATGACCGACTGATTGCCAGGGGCTACGGCGAAAGCCAGCTTCGCAACCATTGTTCTGACGGCGTGGCCTGTTCGGAAGAAGAGCACCAGTTGAACCGCCGCACGGAGATCAAGATCATCGAGATGGGAGAAGATATGGGGCCAGAGGAATCCGACCTGCTATATGCCCAGGAGGAGGAATCGCAAGACCCCAACTTTGAAAAAGGCGGTCAGGAAGAAGGCGTACCCGTTAAAACTTCAGAGGAATTGCCTGAGGTGATAGATGAAAGCGATGCACCTGCCGAAGGTACCTTCATCGTCATTGCCGGCACCTTTGCCAATTACGAAAATGCCACCCGCCGGCTGCAGGCGCTCATGACAATGGGCTACAACGATGCCCTGATCCTGAAGCAGGCCCGCAACGGTTTGTTCGCTGTTTGGGCCAACAGGGTTGACGATAAATCCGCTGCCTTCGATACTGTACGAAAGCTTGCCGCACAGCAGATCAATGCCTATGTGCGGAAACGATAAACTAAAAATTTCGGGCCTCTGACCAGCACGGAGGCTTAAACCAAACCATGCTGGACAGCGAACTTAACGAGTTCGGTGCTTGTGTTGAAATCCAGTTTGCGCAGAATGTTTTTGCGGTGTGTCTCCACGGTGTGCTTGCTGATGAACAGCGTTTTGCCGATGCGCTGGCTGCTGAGGCCCCGGCTGATCAATGCCAGGATCTCCTGCTCACGCCGGGAGAGTGACAGGCGCTTTTTGAAGCCGTCGCAGAACAGTTCTTCATTGGCCGCTTTGGCGGGCATTTGCTGAACAGGTTCCACAACCACTGCTTCGCCGTCGTGAATCTGCCTGAGGGCTTCGGTGATTTCAGAGGGTCTGGCCGTTTTGGCTACAAAGCCGGCAATGCCTTCGTGAAAGAGCGACCTTACCAGATCTGCACTGTGGTATTCAGAGAACACCACAATCTTTACCCAGGGAGCATGGTCTTTTACCCATTTGATGTTGGCGTAAAAGTCGGTTCCGGGAAGGTTTAGATCCAACAGGAGAAGGTGGGGCTTTGCACCGGGCAGAAACTCGAACATCTGTTGGGCAGATGTGGCAGTTCCAACCACTTTGAAGCCGCTTGTTTTGGCGAGGAAGGCCTTCAAACCTTCGACCACAATGGGGTGGTCATCGGTAATGAATACCTTGAGGTGTAAAGTGTTGTTCATGGGATGCGAGTGTTTGTTGTTATTGCGAATTTCCATAAGGCCTGGGTGTTCCGCATTTTACCAATGCCGGTTAAACCGATTTTGAGTTTAAGTGTGTGTGGTGTGGATATGTTCCCACAAAGGAGGAAACCTTCGTGATGTTGGAGGGTATTAGGTGCGTCCCCGGAATAGGCGTTTGAAGGGTTGGGACGGAAACCGGTTTTCAGGCAAGGTGCCGCAAGTTAAGGTTTTAACTACAACTTCGCAAATACGGTGCTGGATGACTTTTGTTTCAACAAATCAGGAAAGAATTACATTTTTTATATGTTTTTGAATACTCCAAGCTCCTGAAGGGGAGACTTTTTACACTAGCGATGCACTATTGTCCACTGCAACATTCACTATTGAACAAAAACCCTTTACCATGGCAAATTTGTCAAAGAATGCCGAAGAACTGAGGAGCGAGATCTTGCATTTGCGTCGCCAGAACCAAAACCTCCAGGAGCAGCTGTCGCTCCATCAGCGCATCATCAAGGAAATGCGACGGGCACTGGATGCCGTCCAGTTGATGGATGCTGAAAACCAGTCACGCCACCTGGCCAACAAGGCCCTCGATACCCGCAATGAAAAACTGGAAAAGCTGGAACGGCTGACCCGCCGAGAGCGGCAGGTGCTGAAACTCATCAGCAAGGGCTTCACTTCCCGGCAGATAGCCGAAAAACTCGGCATCAGCAAACTCACCATTGACACCCACCGCAAAAACATTCAGCGGAAGCTGGAGGTGTCCAATACGGTGGAACTGCTCAAACTGGCCATGTATTTCACCTGATGCATCAGGCAGCCGGAGCCGCCTCATCCCTTCCCTTCACCTGGCTCCATGAACGCCACAGAATGATTGCGGCGACAGCCGCTACGGCAAACCCGATCATGGCTTTCCCGATGGTGCCGTACACCAGAAATCCTATTCCGAAAAGGGCTCCGTACACCAGGAAGCAGCCCGCCACCATGCACAGAATTTCCAGTGGCAGCTTGCCGGGCTCAATTTCACTTTCATCAATTTTTCCTTCGGCAATGGCCGGGTTTAGCACCGGGCGCCAGCCAGCTGCATGCGGTTTGATGAGCTTGTAAAAGCTGAGCAGGGTGCCTTTGTCGGTGGGTGTGGTCAGGTAGGTCACGGCTATCCAGCCGATGGTGGTGATGCCCACTCCGGAAATTAGTTGGATGTGGGAGGGGATGTCGTCTCCCCACTTTTTGAAGATCAGCGCCACCACAAAGCTGATCACCATGGCGGCAATTTCGCTCCAGGCGTTGATGCGCCACCAGAACCAGCGCAGGATGAAGATCAGGCCTGTGCCGGCACCGATTTGGAGGATGATCTCGAAGGAGTCGAGGGCACTTTCCATTTTCAAAGCCACATAGGCCGATAGTGCCATGAGCAGTACCGTGGAAATGCGGCCAACCAGCACCAGTTCACGGTCGCCGGCTTCCGGTTTTACGAAGCGCTTGTAAAAATCGTTGACCACGTAACTGGAGCCCCAGTTCAGGTGCGTGGAGATGGTGGACATGTAGGCAGCCATCAGCGATGCCACCACCAGCCCCAACAATCCAGAGGGCAGGTAGGTGAGCATGGCGGAATAGGCCAGGTCGTCTTTGAGAAAATTATCGCTGATGTGTGGGAAGGCCGTTTTGAGGCTTTCGAGGTCCGGAAAGACGATGAGCGAGGCCAGCGCTACGATGATCCAGGGCCAGGGGCGCAGGGCATAGTGGGTGAAATTGAAAAACAGGGTGGCGCCAATGGCGTGGGTTTCATTTTTTGCCGATAGCATTCGCTGCGCAATGTAGCCACCGCCGCCAGGCTCGGCACCAGGGTACCACACGCTCCACCATTGCACCGCAAGGGGCAGGATGAGGAAAGGCAGCAGGGCATTCATGTCGTTGAAGTCGGGCAGGAAGTTGAGCTTGCCGCTCACGTTGGGGTGGGTGAGCATGGCTTCCATGCCGCCCACTTCCGGCAGGTTGACCACGACATAGGCAGCACCAACCACACCGATCATTGCGATGATAAACTGAAAAAAATCCGTCCATATAACCCCGGTCAGACCTCCGAGTGCAGAGTAAATGACCGTGACCCCGGAAGCGATGAGCACGGTTTCTATCGGCGAAAGGTTCAAGAGTACGCCACTAATTTTGATGGCAGCCAATGATACCGTGGCCATGATGACCACATTGAACAGCACCCCGAGGTACAGGGCCCTGAAGCCCCTGAGAAAGGCGGCCGGCTTGCCGCTGTATCGCAGTTCGTAAAACTCCAGGTCGGTGCCGACGCCGCTCCTGCGCCAGAGTTTTGCATATACAAAGACAGTGAGCATGCCCGTGAGCAGGAAGGCCCACCATTGCCAGTTGCCGGACACGCCGTTTTTCCTGACGATGTCTGTCACCAGGTTGGGCGTGTCGGCGCTGAAAGTGGTGGCCACCATCGAAAAGCCCAGCAACCACCAGGGCATGGTCCGGCCCGACAGGAAAAACTCCGAATAGCCCTTGCCGGCCTTCCGGGAGGCCAGCACGCCGATAAAAATTGACAGAATGAAAAAGCCAATGACAAATGACCAGTCTAATCCCGTGAGGTGCATAGTCAGTTTTTGTTTTGTTTTTCGAAGTAAATAAGGTCAGCGCAAAGCGACTACCCTCTGAAAGCTCTTATGAAAATGCGGTTGATCGGCATTTGAACTCCCCTCTCAACCAAGACTACGTCTCGCAGTGCATTCAAAAAACCGATTGCCAATCGAAATCTCACTCCACCACCAGCTCATCCACAAAAAGCCAGGCCTCATGGCCGGCCCCCTGTGCCCCTTCGGGGATCAGCCCGAAACGGCGGGCGGTGATTTTTAGAAACCGGGTTTCCACTTCGTCAAACGGCAGGTCAACGGCGATCAGTTTTTCTTCGCCAGCGGCAACCGGCAAATTAGCCACCTCCCTGAACGCCTGTCCATCCTCAGAAACCGCCACCGAAATTCCTTTAGGGGCATAGATCCATTGTCCCGGGGCATGGTAGAAACGCGTCGAAACCTTGCTGACTGCGGTTGGCTGCCCAAAATCTATCACCGCCTCCAGGTCCTTGCCGTCAAAGCCCAGCCACTCGCTGCCCCCGTAGCGCTCCGTCGGGCCCGGTACGCCGTTGATGAGGCTGCCGGGACCGTTGCCGCTGTACTTTGGGGCAGGCTCTTCGGAAAGGCTGATTTTCTTGCCGGCAGCTTTGTGTTTCTCGATGGTCAGTGTGCTGCCCTTGCCTTTTGCTGTGTCATTCATGAAAGCCTGGGCGCTGATGGCAATGGAAGTGCCATTGGCCTGTACATCATCCAAAGAAAATGGCGCTTTGTAAACCGGACTTTCCGCAGTGGGCGCCGATCCATCGGTGGTGTAGTGGATTTCCAACCCCCGAATATCGGGCGCCATTTCGATGCGGATGCCGCCGCCGTCACCGGCCAGGGCTTTGATGCGGGTATCGTAGATCTTTTCAGCGGTGTTCACACCCATTGCCTTAAGCCGTTCCAGGTGGGTGCTCAGTCGTTGGAGGAAGTCGTCGTAATCCTTTTGGTCGGGATTGGTCCAGTTCACCTCCGCCATGGCACAGGCCCTCGGAAAAACCATGTATTCCATGTGTTCCGGCCTTTGCATGTACTCGGTCCAGACGTTGCCTTGGGCACCCAAAATGTATTTGGCTTCTTCTTCGGAAAGTTCTTCGGGGATGGGCTCGTAGCTGTACACCTTTTCCAGCGGCAGGTATCCTCCGATGGCCAGCGGTTCGTCGGGGTCTTGCGACTGGTAATAATCGAAGTAACAGTAATCGGTAGGGGTCATGATCACCTTGTGGTGCTGCTTCGCTGCCGCAATGCCTCCCTCTGTACCCCGCCAGCTCATCACCGTGGCATTGGGTGCCAGTCCGCCTTCCAGGATCTCGTCCCAGCCGATGATGTTGCGGCCGTGATCGTTGAGGAAGCGTTCCATGCGCTGGATGAACCAGCTTTGCAGTTCGTGCTCATCTTTCAGGCCTTCCCGCTCGATGATGGCCTGTGCCGTCGGGTTGGTTTTCCACTGTGTTTTGGGGCATTCGTCACCGCCAATGTGGATGAATTCGGATGGGAAAATATCCATCACCTCCGTCAGCACGTTTTCCAGAAACTCGAAGGTCTCTTCGTTCGGACAATAGACATCCTCGAAAATGCCCCAGCGTTTAGCCACTTCAACGGGCTTGCCGGTGCATCCCAGTTCCGGGTAGGCAGCCACGGCCGCCTGTGCATGACCGGGCATTTCGATTTCAGGAATCACAGTGATAAAGCGCTCATTTGCGTAGCGAACGATTTCCCGGGCCTCTTCCTGGGTGTAATAGCCGCAATAGCGTTTGCCGTCGTATTGGTGGGGCTGGTCGTTGTAATGTCCAACCAGGGTTTCGTCCCGGCAGGCGGCCACCTCCTGCAGGCGGGGGGATTTTTTGATTTCGATGCGCCAGCCCTGGTCCTCGGTGAGGTGCCAGTGGAAGCGGTTGAATTTGTGGAAGGCCAGCAGGTCGATGTATTTCTTCACAAACTCCACAGGAAAGAAATGCCGCCCCACATCCAGGTGCATGCCCCGGTAGCTGAATCGCGGTGAATCTTCAATTTCGGCACAGGGTAGGCTCAGATTCTCCACCGGCCCTTTTTCCACCTCGATGGGCATGAGCTGGCGGATGGTCTGCACCGCGTAAAAAGCTCCGGCACCACCCGAAGAGCGAATCGTTACCTGCTCTTTTGAAATTTCCAGTTTATATGCTTCGCCTCCGGCAATGCCGTTGTCGATGATGAAATTGAAGGCCCCGTTCTCAGGTTTGCCGAAGGAAAGCTCTACCTGATTCACACCGGCCTGTTCCAGCAGGTCTTTCAGGTGGGTGCCTGCCTTTTGCAGGCCCTCATTTTCTTTGGAAACGATGATCCTAACCTCATTGGGTACCATAAACCGGCCCTGACGTTCAGACAGCTCTTGTGGCTTCGGAATGACCGGATAGCTGTTGCCGGTTTCAGATGGATTGATTTGCTGACAAGCGAAGAGCCCGGTGATGAATAAAAGCACCGGCAGGAGGGTAACTCTCATGGTTTACTGATTTGGCGAACAAGGTAAAACTTTTTAGGGCAGTGCCAACTCCTCTCAAATTCTCTCAACCCCTGTTGCACCATCCTATCGTACTTTTTGCCACTCAAACCTCCACCGCGCAAAGGCCTCCATGGCTTCGTACTCGGCAAGGCCGAGCTGCCGGTACAATTCTGCTGTGGCTTTGTTGCGGTCTTTGGCCCGTTGCCAGAACTCGCGGTCGTCTTCACCGGGGAAGGGTGGGCGGTCTTTTTGCGACTGGTGCATGAAAATGGCTTTTTGCTTCCGGGCGACCTGGTCGGGGCTCATGGGCACCGCCATGTCTATTTCGTGGATGGGGAACTCATGCCAGGCACCGCGGTACAGCCACAGCCAGCAATCCTGCATCCAGGCCTCGCCTTTCAGTTTTTCGAAGGCAGCCAGGATGGCCTCCAGGCAGACCCGGTGAGTGCCATGCGGATCGGCCAGGTCACCGGCGGCGTAAACCTGGTGGGGCTTCACGGAGTTCAACAGGTTGGCCACCAGGTCGATATCGGCGTCGGTGAGGTCGCCTTTGTGCACGTGGCCGGTTTCGTAAAAAGGCATGTCCAGGAAGTGGATGTGGTCGTCATCAATTCCGGAATAGCGCGCACCAGCGCGGGCTTCACCCCTTCTGATAAGGCCTTTGATGGCCCTGACTTCGGGAATGTCCGCCTGACCGGTTTTCTTGGCGGCAAGGAAATCGAGGATCATCTGGTAATGATTGTCCAGGTTTTCACTGAGCATTCCCTGTGAGGCCATGTACTCCCGCTGAAACTCTACATAGCGGCGGGCGTCGTAATCGTGCACGGCAATGTTGCCGCTGGTCTGGTAGGCCACGTGCACGTCGTGTTTTTGCTCTACCAGGCGCATGAAGGTGCCGCCCATCGAGATCACATCGTCATCGGGGTGGGGGGAGAAGATGATGCAGCGTTTGCGTGCCGGGTTTGCCCGTTCCGGGCGGGTGCTGTCATCCGAGCCTGCTTTGCCACCGGGCCATCCGGTGATGGTGTGCTGCAGCCGGTTGAAGATCTTGATGTTGAGGTCGTAAGCGCCGTTTTCTTCCAGCATCAGTTCGCTGAGGCCGTGCTCGTTGTAGTCCTCATTGGTGAGTTTGAGGATGGGCTTGCCGGTTTTCTGAGCTGCCCAGACGACGGCCTGGCAGGCAAGGTCCTCCGTCCAGTTGACCATGCCACAGAGCCATGGGGCGGTGGTCCGGGTGAGGCTTTCGGCAGCGGCGCGGTCGAGGATGACCCGCACGTTGTTGTGTTTCTGAAGAAAAGAAGCAGGCACCTGAGCGCTCACCGGCCCTTCTACGGCTTCTTTGATTATATCGGCTTTGTGCTGACCCCATGCCAATAGGTAAATGGTGCGGGCTTTCATGATGCTGCCGATGCCCATGGTGATGGCCCGGGTGGGCACAGCTTCTTCGTAAATGAAGTCTTTGATGGCGTCCCGGCGTGTCAGGCCATCCAGCCTGACCATCCTGGTCAGTGAGGTTTCCCAGGATCCTGGTTCGTTGAAACCAATGTGGCCGGTGCGGCCAATGCCCAGCACCTGGATGTCGATGCCACCGGCCAGGTCTATTTGCTTTTCGTACCACTGGCAGTATTCCGACACTTTTTCCATCGGAATGGTACCATCGGGGATGTGGATGTTTTCCGGTGGGATGTCAACATGGTTGAAAAGGTGCTCGTGCATGAAGCGCCAGTAGCTCTGCGGTGCCTCTTTGGGCATGGGGTAGTACTCGTCCAGGTTGAAAGTGATGACATTCTGAAAACTGAGGCCTTCGTTGCGGTGCATGTTGACCAGCTCCTGGTAGAGCTTGATGGGAGAAGATCCCGTGGCCAGACCCAGAACGATCTTTTCCCCGTCCTGCTGTTTTTGCCGGATGGCGAGGGCGATGCTTTTGGCCACATGGAGGCTGGCAGCCCGGCTGTCGTCCCAGATTTTGACGGGAAGTTTCTCGAAGGTTTTGAACTGGAATTTGATGGGGCTTTTTCCGGAAAGAGAGGAGGTGTTCAGCATGCTAATTCTGGTTGCAGGGCCGGAATTTTGATCCAAAAATTTCAGGTGTCGACCCCAATGAAAACAGGCGTTGCGGAACCGCCAAAGGTAGCAAATGACTCCGGGGATGTGAAATGGTAACACTTACATTTTGGGCAATCATTTCAGTGCCTTTCAGTCATTTCTGAAATTGGCAATTCAGCAGACGAAGCCGGTGATCCTGATCATCTCGTATTTTTTCCTCATGGAAATTGCCGAATTTACAACCCCGTAAGAAACAGCTTGTTTTTACCTGGGCAGCCTTCCTTTCTGGCAAGGCGTTATGTCTTTGTATCAAAATTATTTACGATGAAATCACTCCTTCTCTTTGCTTTTGCGCTATTGTTTTCTTTGTCCGGGGTCATGGCTCAGCAGCCACCCGTTACCGGCAATGTGCCGGTAGCTGTATCATCAGGCGGTGGGCAGTATGGTTCCCTTTTCGCCAATTTGATGAACAAAAGGACGAAAGCCGAATACGCCACACTGGGCACACCCTACCTTTTTGATTACTGGACCACCGGCACCGTTGATATCGACGGCCAGACCTATGTACTGGAACAGGTCAAGCTTGATTTGATCGAAAAAGCACTGGAGGTCATTTTTGACGGAGAACAGAAATACATCGATGCCTACCGTTTTACCCGCTTTACACTCTACGACCAGGAAAACAACAAGGCAGTTTACTTCACCAATTCAAACCTCTATAAGGTGGGTGGTAAGCGCCTGGATTCCGGCATCATGAAGGTGACCCAGGTTGGAGAATACAACATCCTGACCCACATGAAAGCCAGGCTGGTGCATCCAAGTCAGGCGCAACTCATCAATGGTGTGGATCCACGGCCGAAAGTGGTCAAGGAGAACTTCCTATACCTCGAACATGATGGGGTGGTACTCCCGATACGGAGAAAGAAGGACCTCGAGAAGGCCCTGAGACGGCACCAGGGAAAGCTCAAACGCTACATGAAAGAGAACAAGGTCAATGTGAAAAACGAAGCCGATCTGATGGGCTTGTTGATATACATCCAACAGTAGTGCAGGGGCTCTTTATTCTTCCAGTTTGAAATCCTGTTTGCCGCCTGTTTTTTCCAGCAGCCGGGTTTCTTTGATCACGATGTGGTGGGAGAAGGCCTTGCACATATCGTAAATGGTTAGGGCCGCTACCGAAGCTCCGGTAAGGGCTTCCATTTCAACGCCTGTCTTGGCCGAAACGCTGGCCGTACATTCAATGACCACTTCCCGTTGGTCATTCAGTTCTATTTTGATCTTGCAGTTGTCTAGGGGCAGCGGATGGCAGAGCGGTATGAGGTTGCTGGTTTGTTTTGCTGCCATTACACCGGCGATGATTGCCGTCTGAAACACGGGGCCTTTTTTGGTTTTGATGTCATCTCCCTCGAAATGGGAGAGGATTTCATCGTTCAGCACAACGATACTTCTGGCGGTGGCTGTCCGGCGGCTTATGCTTTTTGAACCCACATCCACCATGGTTGGGTTCCCTTGTGCGTCAAGGTGCGAAAAGTCTTTTTTCACAATGTTCGATATTGGTGATTGTAAATGGTTTTCAAAAGTACGCACTGTGGGGATATATCATTCCACGTCCGGGATTTGTGGAAAGCTTTATTTATTAACTTTGGCCCCCAAGTGGCCCCGGGCGAAAGCGCCATTTCATCTCATTCTGAAGGATTGAATCGCCTTGCCATTGCCACGGCCAATGAAAAAGATTTTTCAAACTTTGACCCTGTTGATTGTAACCTGAACAGAAGCCTGCACCGTATAGGTATGCACGCTCGACCAAAGTACCTAACGTTTGCAACGCACCTTGACACCATAACTGACAAGAACCACTACAACGAAGAATCATGAAGTCGAAAATTGTACTGTGGGGCTCCAATGCCCAGGATGAAAAGATCTTGATCGCCATTGCACTGCGACCGGAAGACAACAAAGTTGACATTTACACCTTCCCAGAGGAGGTTGCCACGGAGGATTTCTACCAGCAGATGATGAAAGAATGGCGTGACGGAGCGAGATTTGAACTTCCCGAAAATCACACCCACCTCGAAAGAGAGCTCTCCGTTACCGAGAGCCTCCTGCCCGATGACATCAAAGTCGAGCGGACAGACCTCATTCAGCGGGCACAAACCGAATGGCATTTCGTAGTGCTGTCCTCCAAACTCCGCCAGATGTTCGAGACCGAACTGGCTGAACTCAAAGAAAAGGTGGAGTCACTGAATGAATATGACAAGGAAGTTTGGGAGCGCCTGAAAGAATTTTGGGACAAACTCCAACAACAGATAAAAGAGCGCAACCTGCTGCACGAGCATGCCGATGCCCTCAGAGATGCCACCAACGAGCTCTTCGGCAAAATGAAAGAAATGCGATCCAAACTCGACAAGGAGTTTGAAGAGAGCTCTGCCAAGGTACGCGATACTTTCTTCGCCACCATCGAAACCATTTATGAACGCCTCAACAAGGGCGAGAAATTTCAGGCACTTTTTGACGAGTTGAAGAAACTCCAAAGCCAGTTTCATCAAAGCACCTTTACCCGCGACGACAGAAGTGCCGTTTGGGACAAGCTCAACAAGGCATTCAAAGATGTAAAAGCCAAGCGCTTCGGAGGTTCCTCTGAAGACTCTTCCACCCAAATCCAGCGGCTGGAGCGCAGAATAAAAGGCCTGGTGGAGGCCATCGGCAAAATGGAGCGCTCCATCAAACGAGACCACAGCGACCTGGAATACGAACGCCGAAAAATTGAAACTACAGCCGGCCAACTGGAAGCTCAGATCCGCCAGGCCAAAATCCTCATGATCGAGGAGCGAATCCGCTCCAAAGAGGAGAAGCTGAAAGACATGACTGCCACCCTCGAAACCTTGCAGACTCGTTTGGAGAAAATGAAAGAGCGCGAGGAAAAACGCAAAGCCAGGGAGGCAGCACAGCAAGCCGCCAAAGAAAAAATCAAACAGGAGGCTGAAGCCGCCAAAGCGCTTACTCCAGAAGAAATCGAGAAGCTGAAGGAGGCCGCCAAAGAACTTTCCGATTCGAAGGAAGAACCAAAAAAGGAGGCGAAAGAAGCACCGAAAGAAGAACCGGAGGAAGCCGAAAAAGATTCCATCCTGGAAGCAGTGGGCTCCACCCTGGGCGACAGCATTGGCGATCTGATGGATACCGCCAGCGCCGTTGCCTCAGTCATCGGAAGCAAGATCAGCGAGGCCATCGAAGAAATCAAAGAAGAGATCGAGGAGATCAAAGAGGATGTGGAGGAGAAAGTGGCCAAAAAAGAAGCTGAACGAAAAGCCGAAACCGCTGAGAAGGAAGAGCCGCAAGCAAAGGCGGATGCTACTGAAGAAGAATAATGCTGGTCAAGACCTTATGAGGTTTTCGAAACCTCATAAGGTCTGAAATGTTATACTCAAAACGAAGTGGTTTGGGCGGCGATCCCGAAAGCTTTCGGGACCAAACTCCCACCCCCTACTGAAGTTTAAAGCTGGGGTTTCCCCAAACTACTTCGACTTGGGTATAGTATTGGCACAATATGCTCTCTATGGAAAAGAAGTTGAGAATCATTACAAAAGGCGAGGATAAAGGAAATCTGTTATATTGGCTCTCGATGTCTTACAAGGACAGAATGATCGAGTTGGAAAAGCTTAGAAAAGCCCACATCACCAGGAAGTATGGAACTCGACAAGGATTTCAAAGAGTTTATAGAATTACTAAACGAGCATAGTGTCAAATACCTCGTCATAGGTGGATACGCAGTGAATTTTCACGGATATCCAAGGTACACCAGGGACATTGATTTTTGGCTCTGGATGACCAGGCAGAATATCGAAAAATTAATCGAAGCCCTTAAGCAATTTGGTTTCGGTGATTTGGATTTAAGAATTGAAGACTTTCTGACACCTGAAAACATAGTGCAACTAGGGTATGAGCCTTACAGAATTGATTTACTGGTAGATGTCGAAGGTGTTGACTTCGAAGAGTGTTTTGAGAGAAGGGTAGAGGCGGAACTCGATGGAATCAATGTCAATTTCTTATCGCTCCAGGATTTGATAAAGGCCAAAAAAATGACCGGGAGGCTCCAGGATTTGGCAGACGCCGAACAGCTTGAGAGAATCGAAAAAGAGAAAGAAAAGAACCAATAAAGATTTGACTTATCCTATTTCTCCCGTTCCGTAACGTATTTGACCAGGGCCTTGAGGGCGGTTTTTGCCTCTGAATCTGGCAGTTCCTGCAGGATGCCAAAAGCCTTTTGGCTGTAGCTGTTCATTGCTTCCTGGGCGTATTCCAGTCCTCCGGAATTTCGCACGAATTCAATCACCTCTGCCACCTTATCGGGTTTGTTGCTGTAGCGTTTCACCAGGTTGATGATGTGCCGGCGCTGGTCGGCTGGTGCTTCGTTGAGGGCGTATATCAACGGCAGGGTGAGCTTTTTTTCCTGAATGTCTATTCCGAGCGGTTTTCCCACATCGGCGTTGCCAAAATCGAAAAGATCGTCTTTGATCTGAAATGAGATGCCGATGGCTTCCCCAAACTGCCGCATCCGTTCGATGACTTCTTCGTCGTCGGTGGTGGAGGCTGCACCGGCACTGCAAGCGGCGGCAATCAAAGAAGCCGTTTTCTGACGTATCACATCGTAATACACATCTTCTTCGATGTCGAGCCGGCGGGCTTTTTCCAGTTGCAGCAGTTCGCCTTCACTCATGGCCTTCACTGCGTCAGAAAGAATTTCCAGCAGTCGGAATTCTTTGTTTTTCAGTGCCAGCAGCAGGCCCTGCGCCAGCAGGTAGTCGCCCACCAGCACGGCAATTTTGTTTTTCCACAGTGCATTGATGGAGAAGAATCCGCGGCGCTCGTAAGAATCATCCACCACATCGTCGTGAACGAGGGTGGCGGTGTGTAGCAATTCCACCAGCGAGGCCGCCACGTAAGTGGCTTCGGTGGTGTTGCCGCAGATTTTGGCACTCAGAAACACAAACATGGGCCGCACCTGTTTGCCTTTGCGTCGCACAATGTAATACATGATGCGATCCAGCAGGGGCACTTTGCTGCGCATGGAATCGCGGAAGTGGCTTTCAAATTTCGAAAGCTCTTCGCTAATAGGTGCTTTTATGGCTTTTAACGGATGGCTCATGTAAGGCTTGTTCCGGCTTGGCGGCAAAAGTAGTTTTTTTGGCGGGCATGTAAGGATGACATAAAAGACCGGAGTTGCAACAAGCAGTGGGGCAAAAGGATTTCGCTCAACCGGGAATTCCCAAAAATTCCACCGGCCATTTTTTCGTCGCCTCCCGAGGTGCAGCGAGGGGTTCCGGCAATGAAGCGCCGGGCCGAACCATACCCAGCATGAAGCCCCCACCGCCGGCGCCGCAAATCTTTAGCGCAGCACACTGCCCTTCCAGCAGGCTCTTCCACAGTGGCTGAAATTCATCGGGAATGAGCCAGGGTGTGTGCCTCAGCTGGAACCGGCTGATCTGCTCAAAATCTTCGAAAAGGCCCTGCCAGTCGCCGGCAAGCATTTTTTCGATGGCCGCATTTACCGAAGGCAGTAAAAATTCTTTGCAAAGATTCTGAAAGGCTGGTTCCGCCCAGGCCTTCAGGAATTTCCGGATGAGCGGCGTTGCAGTGCGGCGGATACCGGTGTCGAGCAGAAAGATCCCGCTGTCGTTCAGTTGGGGAAGACTTACGGTTTCGATGCCTTTTTCTGAAATGCGCACAGGCTGCTGCAGGAAAGATACCAGGGGGTCGGTGCCGCTGCTCTTGCCGTGAAAAAAGACCTCCATGGCGGCCAGCCCCTTGCGCAGGGTGTTCAGGTCCTTCGGTAAACGACTGCCCCAGCGGTCCACGATTGCAGCCACCACCGAACCCGAACTGCCCAGCCCGTAGCCAGCGGGTATGTTCGAATCCAGCACCCAGCCATCGCTGAGCGCCTTCCGGAAAGCCCCGGTGTCAAGTGAGAAAGGCAGAATTGCAGATTGCGTTTCCAGCCAGTCAACCAGGCGGGGTAGCTGTTGCTGTTTTTTCAGTGTCTCTTCCTTCGGCAAAAAGGCCTGCTGCCACCTGCTGCTGTAAGCCGGCAAAGGCATGGCCAGCGCACTGGTTCCCAAATTTACCGTGTGTTCTCCAAAAAGCAGGACTTTGGCAGGGTAGCTTTTCATGCCCGCAAAGGTAGCCTTGCCGATTCAATCTGTCCTCCGCCTAAGTTTCCGCACTCCTCTGCCTGCTTTTGGTTTTTTTGAGGATTCGAAGAACTGAGGAACTGAAGAACTGAAGAACTGAGGATCCGAGCTGGCCCCAATATACAGGAGCCTTGTTCTTACAAGGCCATTAGTCCTGCTCGAAATGTGTATCGACCTGGTTTCAGACCTTTTGAGGTTTTTGAAACCTCGTAAGGTCTTCCTCTTAGACGGCCAACCTGAAAGCCTAAATCACTTTTAGGCCTTTTACCCTCCCAACGAAACCTCAGTGAGGTTCTGAACCTCGCTGAGGTTAGGGGGGCGATGATTTTTGCAAGTTGCCCGACAAAATTCCAGGTCTGTCCCCTCCTCAAAAACCCTGACATAAATTCATCGAATTTTATATTTTTATATGTATAAGTTTAGCAATAGCAATAG
>PAAY01000046.1 GCA_002698985.1 Saprospirales bacterium
GGAGCCTCGGGTGGAGACCTCTGGATTATGAATCATCCCCGAAAGCTTTCGGGGTAACCAGCTGAGCTACCACGCCATATACTATTTACTTCTGAAAGTTCCATGCTTCCATGGAGACTCGGGTGGAGACCTCTGGATTATGAATCATCCCCGAAAGCTTTCGGGGTAACCAGCTGAGCTACCACGCCTAGTACTATTTACTTCTAAAAGTTCCATGCTTCCATGGAGCCTCGGGTGGAGACCTCTGGATTATGAATCATCCCCGAAAGCTTTCGGGGTAACCAGCTGAGCTACCACGCCTAATCAAAGTGCTTTCCTTAAAAGCGGCGCAAATATAGTCCTGTTTCAAAAAAAACCACAAGGTGAGTGGTTTAATTTTTCATTTGTCATTGAAGTCTTCTCAATCCGGCTTTGGCCTGCTGGTGCAACCCCGTTTTGTGCTCGTCGGGGTCTATGCTCAGGCATTGCTCAAAGGCACTGACCGCCAATGCCTTTTGACGTCTTTGTTCATAGATGTGGCCCTTCTCCAGCGCAGCCCTGCAGGCGAAGTACCAGGGCGCATCCTTTCCTTCAGAAATCACGGTGTCATACAGCAGGAGGGCCTGCTCAAATTTCCCCAATGCCTGCTCGATCCTTGCGAGCCGGTATAGGTATTCAAGCCGGTTGCGGTCGCTCAGGTAATCATTTACATTTTTGGCGTTCAACACCTCCAAAGCCCTCTGGTAATGGCCACCGTCGAATAAGAGCCTGGCCTTTAGCAACTCAGTGGCTGGAATCAAGCCTGAATTGGCTTCATTCAAGGCACTCTTGTCATTTCCGACGATGGTTTTACCCTTTGACCGGCACAACTCGAGGTAGGATTTGTAACCGGCAAAATCGCCTTTCAACAAGCGGCACCAGGCCAGCTTCTGGTAAGCATCTTTGACAAAGTTGAAGCCCTTGAAATGGTTAACGTAGTTCAGAAAATGCTGCTCAGCCGAAAGGTCCAGCGACTGCAATTTGGCCAGTCCCATCAAGTATTCCAGGTAGTGGAACGGATGATAGCGCTTCCCTTTCGGTGCTTTTTCCAGAATGCGGATGGCTTCATCTGCCCGGCCTGTTCTCATGGCAACGTTGGCCAAAACGAAGCAGTGAAGGGGGTTTTCTTCCGGATCAAGGCTTGCTTCATTGACGAGGTCCCAGGCAGCCTCCAGGTCATTGATCAAATGCAATTGCAGGTAAGCGTAGTAGATGTAGATTTCCTGCTCGTAAATAAAGCGGTTGCTTTTGGCGTAGGTGATTACCCTTTGCAACTCCTCCCGGCCCTGTTTGAGGGTTCCTTCAAGGCTGGTGAACCAGTCAAGCGCCCAGCGGTAATTGTCCGGAACGGTGCCGACCATGGCGTGTAAGATGCCCAGGTCTTTGTAGTTGGGCATGAAATCAGGATGCGCTTCCACGTTGGATGTCAGCAGCTTAAATGCCTTGTTCGTCTCAAAATAAGCGGTGGTGAATTGCTCAAATTTCAGCCTTGCCAGCGCCCATTGCAGCCGGATGTCTGCAAGCAGGAACTTATGCCAGGGTGAACTTGGATCGCCCTCTTTCTCAATTCGCTTAAGCCTGATGTCCCGGTTTTTCTCCAGGCGCTTGAATTCGTCTTCATCTTCATTGATATATACTCTGAAGAAATCAACGTAATTGGCCACATGAAGGGCCATCAAATTGTCAGGATCAGCAGCTTCGGCCAATGCCAGCGTCTTTTCTGCTTCCTCGAGCTGCAGGGAGGTGGCCTCGAGGTAAGCCCGCTCAAGCATGGGCGTCCAGAAATAATGCCCCGCCATGCAATACTGACACATTGCGACGATAAAGAAAAAGGTGAGCTTCAGATGGTTTTGGGAACGCATGGGCCATGCTTTGTTCTCAGTCAAATGTGGCATCCAGGGCACTGGAAATGGCATGCGCCGCATGGTCGAGGGCATCTTTGTCATGGGCGGTGGACACGAAGCCTACCTCGTAGCCTGAAGGTCCGAAATACACCCCTTCCTCGAGCAGAGCGGCGTAGAAGCGCTTGAAGTTTTCCATTCGCTTGGGGTCTATCTCATCAGCACGGAGGATGGGTTTGTCGGAAAATGAAACCCAAAAGATGGAACCGACGTGCGCCACTTTCACTTCGTAAGCCCTTGATTCGGCGTGCCCCTGAACCCGCCGCACCAATTCGTTGGTTTTCTTCTCAAGTTCCTTGTAAACATTGGGTTTTAACAGCTCGGTGAGCGTGGCCTTGCCGGCAGCCATGGCAACGGGGTTTCCCGAAAGTGTACCGGCCTGGTAAACCGGCCCGTCCGGTGCCACCTTGCCCATGATCTCTGCTGAAGCACCGTAAGCCCCAACGGGCATGCCACCACCGATGATCTTACCGTAGGTGACAATATCGGGTCTGATGTCGTACAGACCGGCTGCGCCCTCAAAACCCACCCTGAAGCCTGAGATCACCTCATCAAAAATCAGCAGTACGCCATACTCGTCGCAAAGCTTGCGCAAACCCAAAAGGTACTCCCTGCCTTGCAACAACAGGCCGTTGTTGGCAGGAATGGGCTCGATGATGATGCAAGCAATGTCGTCGGCAAATTTTTTCAGGGTGTCCTCAACTTTGTCGAGGTCGTTGAGTGGCAGCACGATGGTTTGCGAAGCGAAGGCCTCAGGAATGCCGGCAGAAGTGCTGACCCCAAAGGTGGCAAGCCCGGATCCGGCTTTGACCAAAAGGGCATCCACATGCCCGTGGTAACAACCGTCAAACTTGATGATTTTGTCCTTTCCGGTAACTCCCCGGGCCAGGCGCACGGCTGACATCACCGCCTCCGTCCCGCTGCTCACGAAACGAATTTTCTCAACAAATCGGTTGTTGTCGATGATCAACTCCGCCAACTCATTTTCCAGGCGGGTTGGTGCGCCAAAACTGGTGCCCCTGCGCACGGTCTCAAAAATGGCTTCCTGCACCTGCGGATGGGCATGCCCCAAAATCAGCGGCCCCCATGAGCAACAGAAGTCGATGAAGGTGTTGCCGTCTTCGTCGGTGATGCGGCAGCCCTTTCCTTCTTTGATGAAAAGCGGAACGCCGCCAACGGATTTGAAGGCTCTGACAGGTGAATTGACGCCTCCCGGAAAAAGCGCTTTGGCTTTCCTGAAGAGTTCCGAAGAGGTATTTCTATTGATCGTTGATTTTGTTTCCATCCGGCAAATGTAAACTCCGGAAGGATGCCCAATGTAAGCTTCCTGTAAGTTTCTTTTCTCCTCGAGGAAACTCATCGCATGATGGTCACATCTCCCCTGTAAATTTCTTCTACCCCGTCGATGAAGCGGATTTTGGCGAACCAGACAAAAACACCGCTTTTAAAAAGCTTCCCTTTGTGGCGTCCATCCCAGCCCCGGGATATATCGCCCGGCAGGAAATTAGAGGCCTCGTGCAGCAAGGCACCGTAGCGGTCAAAGACCTTGAAATCGATGATCTCCGCCACATCGTTACCTCCTTCAGGAACGAAAATGTCGTTGATGCCGTCACCATCAGGGCTGAACACATTGGGGACGAAAACCCTGCGCCTCGGCAAAACCTGAATGACCAATTCGTCCGTAACACTGCAACCAAAAGTGTCGGTGGCAGTGAGCGAAACAGTAGTCGTCTCATAAGGAAGAACGCTGGTTTGCAGGCAGGTGGGACAGGAAAACAACTCCGCCGGTTGCCATTGAAGTTGCAGATCCGGCAGGTTGACAAAGGCCTGGAGGAAGACCTGGTCGCCAAGCCCTATCACCTGGTCAGTGCCGGCTTCAACAATGATCTCCAGCGGCCCGGGAATGGTTGTGAAGAAGGTTTCAACACATCCCAGCGAATCCTGAACGAAATAGACCTGCTCGCCGGCTGTATAGCCCGGCAACTCGTTTTGCGAAGAAAAATTCAATCCGTCAGAACTGTACAGGTAAGGTGGAATGCCCCCTCCGGCTGATTCAACAGTGATCACCCCACCATCCGGCGGATCGAAGCAGCTTAGCGAGTTGGTGCTGGCAAGGCTGGTGATGGGTGCCGGATTCGTCAAAACGACGGAAGCTTCTGCGGAACAACCCGATTCATTGGTGATGGTCACCGTGTAGCTACCAGCCGGCAGGCCGGTGAGGGAGGGAAAGGTGCTACCGGTATTCCACTCGTAAAAGAAGCTGGCACCCGGGCCGGATGGTATTGCAGTGAGGGCTCCGTTTGCATCGTCATGGCAGATCACCGGACTTGTAACTGCAATCGATGCACCTACCGGGGCAGAGGGCCCTGCCAACTGGTATGTCGCCGCTGCCGTGCAGCCATCGGCATTGGTCACTGTCACTGAATAATTCCCTTCGGGTAAACCCGTCAGGAGGGAATCGGCACCGCCGGTGCTCCATTGCCAGGAGACGGGGCTACCGTTGGTGCTCACCGACAGTTGCCCGTCGGAACCGCCAAAACAACTGATGGGCTGCACTTCGGCAATGGCGGCCAAAAAAGCTGCCGGCTGATTGACCTCCACTTCGAAAATCTCCCCGCACCCATGGGCATCGGTCACGGCCAGCACATACACACCCGCACACAGATCAGAGATGCTGGCACCACTGCCACCCGAGGACCATGAGAGCTGGTAAGGCGCTGTTCCGCCGGCAACCGTCACCTGTATCTGACCATCGCAACTGCCGAAGCAGCTCAGGTCTGTCACCACCAGGTTGGAAAGGGAAATGGCAGCAGGTTCCGGAACGGTCACGACAAAAACCGAATCCGTGTTGGCGTCTGCAATGGTCACATTGTAATCGCCGGCAGGCAGGTTGGGCAGGCTTACAAATTCACTGTCAAGGGCAATCATGCCTGATCCATTCAGCACCCCGTTGCTGCTCTCCCACTGAAACTGGTAGGGTGCCTCGCCGGCATGCGCTGAAAGCTGTATGGCCCCATCCGAACCGCCCGGACACTGAACGGAATCAACCTGAACGATGGGCTGGACATTGACGAAGAAAGGCATGGTAAAACAAGTGTCACCCTCACAACCCAATGCATCGGTTGCAGTTACACAGTAAAAGTCACCACCTATGAGTTGCGAAGCGAGGGAGGAATTCTGCCCGTCCGACCAGGCGATGCTGTAACCGCCGGCGCCTCCGGTGGGACTCACCTGTGCCACGCCGTCGGTGTTGCCGGGGTTCAGGCCCTGTTGGAGAATTTCCAGGTTGAGGGTAATTGGCGTCAACACGGTAAGCTCCGTCAAAACGATGCTGTCGCAACCGCTCGCAAGTATGATCGTGTCGGCAAAGCTGCCCGTCTGGGTATAGGCCGAATTGCCGACGAAAAGCGTGTCGCTGGCGCAAATAGTCAGGGTCTGATTGGTGATGGGGGTATCATCACCTCCATCCGTAACCGTGATATTGAAGATGCCGGTCTGGCTGTCTAGGTTTCCTCCACCGTCAACAAGCAGGAAGTACTCCTGCCCGGGGTTCAGACAGTGAACCGTCAGTGATTCATCGGGGCTGGCCTGGATGTAAGCGCCTGCCAGCTCAGTCAACTGACCTGTGCAGTCTCCGTTTGACGAAGCATAAAGTGCCAGTTGCAGGTCTATGGGATCGAGTGAGCTATCAGCCAAAGCATCTATAATGACGTGACCGCTTTGCGGAGCGACGAAACTCACCCACACGCCTGCCTGCACCGAAAATGCTGTGGGAGAAACGCCGGTATTGTTGCCGGAACAATTGTTTGACATTGCCGGAGGCGAAGTGAGCAAACCGCCATCGGGGATCTGCCCCAGTTGCAAAGCGTCGCAAACAGCATCGCTGAGGGGCAACACCCCGTAATCTCGCACCTCCACCCCGAACCATCCTTCCAACTGCTCGGGGTCGTCCCAAACGGCGTCCACCATGATGAAATAAGTGGTGTTTGGCTGGGGGCATTCCAGCAAAATCTCCTCTCCCCATGTGGCCGGATCGTGGTTCTGGGCGATGAAATTCCAGCCACCCATGCAACCGTTGTCATTGGTCCAGATGGCGGCCTGCAGGTTGATTGGGTCGCCGATGCCGCTGGGGTCGCTTTCCATGCGTACCGCGATGTGAGAAGAAGGATCGGGTCCGGTGCTGAAAGTGAACCACACCGCCTGGTTGTTCACCCAGCCGGCACCATAGCCCCAGGGGCTTGGCTCGTTGACGGCAGTCGCGCAGTAATTGTTGTAAAGGCTGGTGTCGGCATTGCCGAGGGTCATGTCAGCAGTCAACAGACCCAGGTCAATGGCATCGCAGGCCTGGTCGTTCAGTCCACCTGGAAACCCAAAACTCAAGAATCCAAGCGTAACGGTTCCGGCTGAGCTGCCACCGCCTTGCAACTGTACCTGAACCAACTGTGTGTCCTGCTGATTGTAAGGAACCATGGTGCAAAGCGTTTCTTCGCAATCAGGTGCAACTTCACATGGATTGAAGAAACCCGGGTCATTTTCAAAAAACCGCACACATATCTCGATGCTGTCGGGAACGTCAGCCTGGCATTGCCAGGAATTCTGGTATTGAAGATTGGGCAGCTCTGTAAAGCAAGGCCCCAGGGCGGGATAGCTGACCCAGCCCTGACCCTCTATCTGCACGCTCCACATGGGATCGGGATCGGAAAAGACATCGGTGCAGGTGGTGGTGGCGTTACCATCCAGCACATAGATCTGAAGGGTGTATTGCGCCAGCGAAGATGACAGGAAAGAAAAAAACGAGGCCAGGAAAAGCGGGAGGCAAATTTTGTTCATCAGCAATTGATTTCAATTGAAATCCAGATCGGTTTCAGGGTATTCGTTGACAGAACACAGGAGTACAACGACAATGCAATTGCACAAAGTGCCCATTGAACCTTGCCTAAAACTCAACCGGCTATTTCAACCCGGCTCACCCCATTGTTTTTCTTCACAACCTTGACCTGGGTAGCTATGCGCTCTTTGAGTTCTTTCACGTGCGAAATGATGCCAATGGTTTTGCCGCCGGCCTGGAGGTTTTCCAATGTGCTGATGGCCAGGTCCAGCGTTTGCTCATCCAGGCTGCCAAAGCCCTCATCGATGAAGAGCGAGCGGATGTTGGATTGCCGGGCGGCCAGGCTTGAAAGGCCCAGGGCCAGCGCCAGCGACACCAGGAAGCTCTCCCCTCCCGACAAGCTGAAAAGGGATCGAACGCTGTCGGCCTGGTAGGTGTCAACAATGTTCAACTCCAGATCCGTCCCCTCCCGCTTGACGATGCGATACCTGCCGTACAGGTGTTCCAATTGTTGATTGGCGAGGTAAACCAGGCGCTGCAAGGTCAGCGACTGGGCAAAGACCCTGAACTTTTTGCCATCGTGAGAGCCGATCAATTCGTTCAGGTTTTTCCAGCGCTGGAGGGCCTTTTGCTGCCTTTTCCTTTCTTTCTCGAGCTCGCCTGACTGCTTTCTGCGCAAGCTGTCCTGCCGGAGTTGTTCGGTGATGCCGCCGAGTTCCTGAAGGCACTTTTCATGGCTTTGATTGACGGCCAGCAAGGAGGATTCAAGTTCCTTTTCATCGGTTTCATCCGGCATGGTGTCAGCAAGTTCGGCCAGCCCCTTTTGGGCGGTTTCCAATTCTTGCCGGGCTTTTATTTCCCGGTTCTTCAGGCCTTCCAGTCTGCCCTCTATCTCTTTCAGGCTTTGATCATCCAGCAGCGCTTCGGAAAAGGCTTCCAACTTCTCGAAACCCAGCTCTGCCAGCTTTGGTGAAAGTTCCGCTTCCAGTGAGTCCAATTCCGAACGGAGCGTTGACAGTTCATCGATGAGTTTGGAAACTTCCTGTTCCAGCGATTTTGACAATTGCCGTTGCGAAGCGATTGCGGTCTCCAGCCTGCCGGCGGTGTCCTTCAAAAGGTCCAGCTTCCGCTGCCATTCTTCCTGTGAGCTATCGGGATCCTTTTCACCAAACAATTCGAGGCGCTCCTTTCGCTTTGCCTCGTAAAGTTCCTCTGCGGCCTGCTTTTCACCGCTGACTTTAGACAGGGCAAGCTTCAGTTTTTCACCGTCATCGGAATGGATGGAAATCTCCTTTTTGGCGGCATCGATGGCATGCGCTAATTCATCCCGACGCTTGCTCTTAGTCTGAAAGGCCTGCACATCCGTCCGCAGCCTGTTGAGTTCCTCACTGAGCTTGTCAATACTGAGGACAAACGATTTTCCGAGGAGCGTTTCCAGCCCCTCCCGGATGCTTTTCAAATCTTCCTGGTACTCTTTGAAGCGCGTCTGCAAATCACCCAACTGGTCGTTTGCCCGGTTCAGCTCGTGTTCGGATCGGGCAATCTGCCGCTCCAGTTCAGCGAGCTCCTGGTTATGGGCATTCAGCACCTGCACTTTTTCCCTGAAAAAATCCCGCAGTTGTCTTTTCTTCCGGGTTTCTGCCTCAAGTTTTGTCAATTCCTCCGCAACCGGATCGCCCTTTTGTGAGAAAGAAAAAAACGTGGGAGCGTTCCCCAGAACTGCTGCAATTTCCTGTTCCTGTAATTCAATCTCAGCCAGCAGCCTGTCCAGGTTTCCGGTGCCAGACTGGTTGCGGAGGCCGTTCATCTGCACAGCCACTCCGCTCAGTTCAGTGAGCAATTGCTTTTCCCTCTTTTTCAGGATTTCCACCGTTTTCTCGGCAGCTTCGTAGGCCTTCCTGGCCTCATCTTCGTAAACGGGAATGCCGTGTTCCAGGTATGGATGGTGAACGGCGCCGCAGAGTGGACAGGGTTCACCCTCAACCAGCTCTGCCCGGTCTTTATCATAACTGGCAATGCGCTGCTGTTGCAAAAATATCTTCATGGCATACTCCCGCTGGCGGCCGGCCTCTTCCATTTCGTCCATCAGGTTGAGGAGGGCTTTGTTGAGCTGCTGCTCTTCCAACTGCAAGTTTTGGAACTGCTCTTCCAGCTCCCGCACGCGGGACACGTTTTTGCGGTAGCGACCGTCTTTTTCCGCAAGCAGCTCCAGTTTTTGCTTGTGGGCGGTCAGTTCTTCCAGTTGTACATTCAAGAGGCTCAGGAAGTCAGCCGGATCGCTGATGTAGGCACCTTCGCTTTTGCTTTTCAATTCTTCCTCGATCCCCTGCACCGATGCTTTCAACTGTTCCCTTTGTATAGTCTGCTTTTCCAGCGCCTTTTCCAGTTCTGACTTTTTGGCCCTGAAAGATTTGCCTTCATCGTTCAGGCGTTCAATTTTCACAGAAAGTTCTTGCAGTGCCTTCACTCTGGCTTCAATCAGCGGAACTTTGTCGGCCAGGGATTGCAGGATCTCATTGGAAGCCAGCCAGGCAGCAACAGTTTCTTTTTCCGCTTCCTGTTCAGCGATGTCTTTTTCCAGCTTTTTCAGCAGCGTCTCCTTTTCATGCAGCTGTTTTTTCGTCTCAATTTCCGCAGTTTCCAACTGGTCGAGCTGCTGTTTCTGAAGGCCAAGCGTGCGGTCAAGTTGCCGCACCTTTGACAGGGTTTCCAGAAAGGCGTCTTTGTCCGATTGGTGCGCTTCCAGTTCTTTACGGGCATTGGCCAGGTCAGCCTCGAGCAGGGTCAGTTTTGAAGTGGCCTGTTCAATTTCGGTTTCCGCCTGGCTTAGCCTGTTTTGCTTCGCTAAAATGTCCTGCCGGATTCGTTCAACTTTTACCCAATCAGCTTTCAGCGGAAGCGCTTTGTAGTGAACATCCAGCCGTTTCCTGTCAGCCGCGGATCTTTCCTCCTCTTCGGAAATGGTTTGCAATTCAGCTTCGGCAGCCACTTTTTGGCGGGTCAGGGCCTTGAATTTCGCAACCCATTCCAGGCTTTGCCGGAGGGTCTGCTGCCGGCTTTTCAACTCTGCCGATTCCTGTTCCAGCTCAACTTGCCGGGCGGAGAGTTCCTCCAGTTCTTCACTGCTGAGAAGTTGCAGGCTGCTGAGCCTGACCTCGAGGTCGGCCATTTTCTGTTGCTCTTCCTTGAGTCGATCAAAAGCTCCCATCGATATCTGGGAATAAATGGCGGTGCCGGTGATTTTTTCGAGCAGCTCGCTTCGCTCATCCAGCGAGGCCTTCATAAATGCAGCAAACTCTCCCTGTGCCAACAAAACCGAACGGGTAAAACGGTTGAAATCCAAGCCCGTGAGTTCTTCCACCATGGAATCAGTCTCACGGATTTTTCCGGAAAGCACTTCGAATTCCCCAGACGCTTCATTGAATTTGGACAGGCTTCGTTTGACATCCAGGGTCTCTTCTCCCGTTTTTCGCTTTTTGCGACGGGTCATGGCCCACTGGCCGAGGTAAACTTCTCCGTCATTCGTTTCGAATTCACATTCGGCGTACCCATGCTCAGCCCCAATGCTCAATGATTCGTAGTTGTCGCCCCGGTTGGCGTTCGAGGTTCTGCACACCCGGCCATACAGCGACAGTGTAATGGCATCGAGAATGGTTGTTTTGCCGGCGCCTGTTTCGCCGGTGATGGCAAACAAGCCGCATTGCCGAAGGGGAGACTGCGTGAAATCAATTTCGGTTTCTTCCCGGATGGAGTGGATGTTCTTAAGTCTTATCTTTCTGATCAGCATAACTGTTCTTTAGAGCCTGTTTAGATTTTCATGCTTGAGCGAAAGTGAGCAAATTTTATTCTGAACGAGGCAAATTTTGCAGGCGGATACGGGTAATCC
>PAAY01000047.1 GCA_002698985.1 Saprospirales bacterium
CTTGAAGCGCTCTGTGTACATCTTGGAACTTTTTGTTTGTTTTGCCATTGTTGAATAGGTTTTTGTTGTCAACCTATTTCAGGACAAGACAGCTCGATTCTTCAGTTCCTCGATTCTTCAGTTCTTCAATTCTTCAGTTTCATTCAGCAAATTGCCAATTGCCCTCCCGCCGATTATCTTTGCCAGCATACAAAGCAAAAATCCAATCCCTATGACAACCAGATTTTCTCTCCTCGCTTTCGCAACGTTGCTGACCATGAGCGCTTGCGTATCCACCACGAAGTACAACGACATGAAGACGGCCCGGGACCATTACCTGGCCGAATACAACAACCTCAAAGGTGTTGAACAGGAAAATGAAAAGCTCCGAAACGACCTGAAGATGGCTGAAGCGGCCCACCTGCGCTGTCAGGAAGACGTGGAAGCGTTGAAAAGGGACGTCGAGCGCCTGCAGAAGCAAAAGGCTGACCTCAGTGCCCGGCTGGACAAGGCCATTGCAGAAAATAACAGCCTGCTGACGACTTACTCCAGCGACAAGTCAACCCTGGAGCAGGAACTGGCCCGCAAGGTGCAGGAACTGCGGGAAAAAGAGCGGCAATTGCAGGCACTGGAGCAATCGCTCGGCATCCAGAGTAGCAACCTGGAAAGCATGCGCACCGACCTGGAATCCCGTGAGCAGCGACTGAAAGAACTGGAACAACAACTGGCCGATCGGGAGGCCCAACTGGCCAGTATGCGTGCCAGCCTGAAGGAAGTGCTAAGTGGCTTCTCGGCCGAAGACCTCAGCGTGACGGAGCGCGACGGCAAGATTTACGTTTCGCTGAGCCAGAACCTGCTGTTCAAGACCGGCAGCGACAAAGTGGATCCAAAAGGGCAGGAGGCGCTGGCACAGCTGGCACAGGCGCTCAAAGACAACCCCAATTTTGAAATCGTAGTGGAAGGCCATACCGACAACACCGGCAGTGTCAACCTCAACTGGGACCTGAGTACCCGCCGCGCCACCGCTGTGGTGAAAATTCTGGCCATAAACGGTGTGCCACCGGAACGCATGGTGGCAGCCGGCAGGGGTATGCACCATCCCATCGTGCCCAACGACAGCGAAGAAAACCGGGCGAAAAACCGCCGCACCGAGATCATCCTCTCACCCAATCTGGGCAAGTTGTTCGAACTGGCGAAGTGAGGTGGGTGAGGATTATGGAGGATTATGGAGCCTGTCTGCCGCCAGGCAGGGATTATGGAGGATTATGGAGGATTATGAGGATTATCTCAAAAACCCCTCTAAACCTCTCTCCACCTACTCTCTCCGCCCAACTCAACAAATAATCTCTGATGGCTGATAAGCTTGAAATTCCCGGGAAATTGACCTTCGATGCGCTCGTGGCCACCCATGAGCGCATCGCTGCTTATGTGCATCGCACGCCGGTGTTGACCTGCCGGAGCATCGATGAATGGACGGGGGCGGAGCTGCACTTCAAGTGCGAGAACTTTCAGAAAATGGGGGCATTCAAAATGCGGGGTGCCGTCAATGCACTTTTGCAATTGCCGAAGGAACAACTGGAAAAAGGCGTGGCCACACACTCCTCCGGCAACTTTGCCCAGGCACTGGCACTCTCAGCCCGGATGCTGGGGGTGAAGGCATACATCGTCATGCCCTCCAACTCTCCTTCAGTAAAAAAGGCGGCTGTTCGTGGTTACGGCGGGCAGATCATCGAGTGTGAACCCACCCTGCAGGCCCGTGAGGACACCCTCCAGCAGGTAGTGGCCAAGACCGGTGCCACCTTCGTGCATCCTTTCAACGATGAACAGGTGATACTGGGGCAGGGCACCGCCGCCAAAGAACTGATCGAAGACGCCGGACCTTTCGACTACCTGGTGGCGCCCGTTGGCGGAGGCGGATTGTGTGCTGGCACCGCCCTGGCTGCCCGGTTTTTGACGAAGGGAACGAAAACCGTGGGCGCTGAACCCCTCGGTGCCGATGATGCCTGGCAGAGTATGCAAGCCGGCCGCCTGATACCGCAAACCAATCCGCAAACCATTGCCGATGGCCTAAGGACTTCGCTGGGTGATAAGACCTTCCCTGTGCTGTACCACCTCACCGAATCCATCGTCCGGGTGCCGGAAACAGCCATCATCGAAGCGCTTCGCTACATTCTGGAACGGATGAAAATCGTGGTGGAGCCATCCTCGGCAGTAGCCCTGGCCGCCATAAAAGAAGACCCCACACGCTTCCGTGGCAAAAGGGTAGGGGTGATCCTCTCCGGCGGAAACCTGGACCTGACCCTGCTGGGTGAGTGGATGAGAAATTGAAGAACTCAGGAACTGAGCCTGTCCGGCTGACGCCAGGCCAGACGTGGAATCGAAGGAACCAGCACCTCCAAACCCTAAACCCTAAACTCTACACCCTACACCCAAAAAAAGAAGCGCCGCTCTCCATGCAGGGAAGCGGCGCTTTTTCGATGTCGATCGTCTCAGTTGGAGACGGTGGTATTAGTTGCCGATTTTGAAGATTTTGCCAGTCTTCGGAGAAGGCTTGGCCATGGTGCGGCGGTTTTCAGCTTTGCCCTCGCGGCTGTCGTTGGGAGCAACCGGGTCGGTGTCGGCACGGCCGGCAACGGTCAGGCGAGCAGGCTCAACACCTTTGCGGATGAGGCGCTTTACAACTGCCATGGCACGGTTTACACTGAGCTGCCAGTTGTCCATGCCGGTATCAGCAGGGAACTTGTCAGAGTCAGTGTGACCTTCGATGAGCAGGTGCATGTTCGGGTTGTTCTTCATCAGCTCAGCCAGATCGTCAACGGCTTTGCGGGCAGAGCGATTGAGGCGGGCAGAGCCGCTGCGGTAGTGAACAGCTTCAGACAAGGTAACGTACATGTCACCGTTGACTTCCTGAACTGCAACGTCACCGCTGACGCCGAAAGCATCCTTAACGGTTTTCTTGATTTCAGCAATTTCGTTTTCCTTGGCTGCCAAAGCAGCTTTGGCGTCGGAAAGTTGCTTCTTGGTAGCGTCGAGGTCAGCTTTGATCCCTGCGATTTCACCATTGAGTCGATTCTTTTCAGCTTCCATCTCAGCTTCCAGAGAGGTAACCTTCTCTTCCAGCATTTTCACTTTCTCCTGGCTTTCGGAGAGTGAGCTGGCAAGTGAGTTTTTCTCATCCATCAGCTGGTCAAATTTTTTCTTGGAAACACAAGAAGAAAGCGCCAGGGTAGAAATCAGGGTAATGGCGAGCAATCTTAGTGTCAAGTTCATACTCATTAGTTTTTAGTTTGATTGAAAAGTGAATGTCGAATTAGTTCATGCCTCCCTCCGGGCTTAACGAATCAGCCTCCAAAAGTTACAGCTGCTAATTGGCAACAAAGGTAATAATTGGTGCAATAAAACAAGGGAAGCAACAAATTAACAGGCCATAAGACGCAAGATTACTCCCCTTCGTCACCGTTGGGGCGCAAATATCTACTTCAAAATCATAAATGTGCGCGAAACTTGAAAAAAATCAACTCCTTTCTGCACAGTTGCCGTCAGGCTTAATTGACCACCCGGCTTCAATTTTTGGAGAAACTTCTCTACTTCGGGGGTTACCAAACCATTGGAGCGCACCGATGAGTGGCGGCCTTTTCGCTCGTAGTCGAAACTGAGATCGCTGATGTAGCACTCGTTTCCGAAAGCATCCCGTACTGTGATTCGCTCGTACAGGTGGTTCAGCAGTTCGTCTTTACTGATTTCGGTTCCGATCAATTTCCCCCAGCTCAGGCTGTAATCGTCGGGTTCTTCAGCAGTGTTTTTCAGCTTGAACTGTATGGGCAGGTTGAGTCTGACGCTAACGGGTGTGCCGGCCTCGGTGGCCGGTTCCCAGCGAGGCATTTCTTTGACGAGTTGCATAGCGGCTTCGCCGCAACCATAACCAATGTCTTTCAGCAACTCGATGTTGCCAACCAAGCCGTTGGCGTCCACCACGAAAGAAACATATACGGTGCCTTCGATTCCCTCTTCCTTTGCTGAATCGGGATACTGCAAGTAGTTGGTGATGAACCTGACCAGCTTCTCATTCGAACATTTCCTTTTTTGTTCTGGCTGGCCATCCCATTCCTGGCAGCCCCAGAAATAGGGCATCACTTCCGCTGAGGTGCGGACTTCAACATTCTGTGCCGCAGCCAGACTGCACCAGCCAAGCACCATGGCCATGGCAATAAATATTCTCATAGACGCAAACTTTTTAAAAGGGTGCTGTTTGTGCGAAGGGGACAGCAAAGGTAGTCCTTCTACCCAAATCACTTCGCTTTGAGTTTGAAAACAACTCTTAATCATCTTCATAAACCATTATGAGTTGGAACTGCCTGCGAATTCAACTGAAAGGAAGGAAATAAATGGTAGCCTTTAAACCCCTCTCAACTTCTCTCAACAGTCACCCCAGAGCCTGCACCACCCAGGCATCAGGTAAAAAGAAAGAGCCCGGACGAATCGCTCATTGTCCGGGCTTTTCTATGTCAGAAACGAATGATCAAAAAAGCAGTGTTTGCTCGTTTCTCTTTGTGTGGATATCAGGGCAGGAAGAATTTCTGTGTGCTAACGAAACCCTTTGTATTCTTAACGCTGCATACATAGATGCCGCTTTGCAGGTTGTCGAGGTTGATGCTGACGAGGCTGTGGCCATTGTTACTTTGCTGAGCTACAACTCGGCCGTTCATGTCGAAAACCACCACCTGAGCCAGTTCCTCTTCTGAAACAGTGACATCGAGTTGAGCGGTGGCAGGGCTGAAGCTGATCACCTGCTCCTCACCATTGCTCATTTCAACAGCCATGATGCTGGTGAAAGAAAACTCACCGTTGAAGTCCACCTGGCGGATGCGGTAGTAGTTCATTCCGTTGGCCGGAGCATAGTGGGTGTAGCGGTAGTTGTTTTCGATGTCGGAAGTTCCGGCGCCGGTGATCTCGGCAATTACTTCGAAGTTCACGCCATCGGTGCTGTACTCTACCTGGTAGTAGTCGTTGTTTTCTTCGGTGGCGGTGGTCCAGCTGATGAGAACCTCTTCGCCGTTGGCAATGGCGCTGAAGCGTACCCATTCTACCGGCAAGTTGGCAGGAGCAGCACCCAGTGTTCCGTCGCCCTGTACACCACCGGCCTCAACGATGTCATCCAGTCCGTGGCCGGTGTAGTCGGTACCGTCGGTGTCAACTTTTACCTGACCGTGGGCATTCTCACTTTCGAGGCCCTCTTCGTTGTCAGGATCAATGATGATCTGGTCGCCGGTGTTGATCACGATTTTCGCTCCGTTCTTGTTGAACTTCATTTCTCCACCGTCGTCATCGTCACCTTCGATAATCACGGTTACATCGCCATTCAAGGTTGTCAGGTCAAAAGCTTCCCACTTGATTTCAAACTCCACATCTTCAGGGATGATGATGGTGTATGGTGCACCGTTGTCGGCAGTTCCAGTTTTGCTGACCAGAAAGTTGATTACTGATCCGCCCTGGTAAGTACACTCGGGAAGAACGAAAGTGGTAGCTCCGAAGAGGAAAGATTGAACTGACAGGATGATTCCGAGAGTGATGATTGTTTGCTTGCTCATAGTTTGTTTGAATGTAGTGGTGAACCGTGATCGTGGGGGGCAAGCTTAGTAAATGTGGAATCTTGTCAGAGGGGGGAATGTGTTATGCCCTTTAAATTGCAAGGCCTGTGCCAGAAACGGCCAAAAACCTTGTCACTATTGGGTCCACGGCCGATTCCGGTCCAAAATCCGGCCGTCTGTGACAGGCTATTTTTCCGTCGGAAAATGATGGTTTTAGTTCTGGAAGGGTTTTGTTGTAAAATGTTGTGAAGTGCTTTCGGAAGGGAAAATTTTTTACATTTTTTTTCTTTTAAATTATGCTTTCTCGCCAACTGGTGGGTACTCCTCAGAAAAAGGCACAAAAAAAATCGGCTGCCCGCATGGACAGCCGATTTTTATGATGTTGCGAGAGTTCCCAAACTCCTCTCAACCCCTCTCAACTCCTCTAAACCTCTCTAAACATTCAATTACATCCCAGGTCGATTTTCGATTGCTCGTCGTTGTTGGGGATGCAATGGCCCGAGCGTACCGAAAGGGGCTGGTAGCGCATCAGGTTCGGATCGCGCAGTGCATTGGTCAGGAATGCCGTCAGGTCGTCGATCTCGCCCTGGCTTAGGTTGAGCGGTTTGAATTCCTCGGCCAGGTAACTGTCAGGTACGGCAGGATTCTCCTTTTGCGCTTTGTTTTTGTATTCCACAACTTCCCGGATGCTGGTGAAACTGGCACCATGACCATAGAAAGGTGAATCAGCCAGGTTGTACAATTGCGGAACCTTGAACTTGTATTTGTCCTCCTCTTTTCCGGTAAAGCTGAAGCGACCGAGGTTGGCGTCAGAGTTGGCATCAGCTCCAAAAACCGGATTCGGATTCTCGTAAAGGTCTTTCATGCCGAGGGCGTAAAACTCCATGTTGGCCAGCGAAGGGCCGTTGTGGCAGGAGGTACAACCGGCTTTTCCGAAGAAAAGAACAGCGCCACGCTTTTCCTGCTCACTCATGGCGTTGCTGTTGCCGCGCAGCCAGAGCTGGAAGGGCGCCTGGTTGGCCAGCAGGGTGCGTTCATAAGCGGCAATAGCCAGCCCTGCATGCTCCAGGTTGTAGCGCACACTGGGATCAACATTGGGGAAGGCTGCATCGAAAAGCGCATCGTAATTCAGCGTTTGACAAACAGTTTCGTCCATTTTCATGCGGTGAACCCCCAGACCAGCAATGGCCTGAGTTTCCAATCCCTGGTAACCCAGGTTGTTGGTTTCTTTTGGAGTGCCTGGTGTCCAGTTGGCTTCGGTACCGGCATTCACACCGGTGGCACCGAACTGCCCGTTCCAGAGGATAGCCTCCTGATAAGCCAGGTTCATGGCACTTGGCGTGCGAATGGGCTGGACGTCCAACTCAGATGGGTCGTAGGATGGGTCAGGAATTCGGCCTTCTCCGTTTACACCAAAACCGAGTCCTCCATCGGCAATGCCCTGCCAGCGTCCGGCCTGGAATCCTGCACTGGCGAAATGGCATGAAGCGCAAGCGTATTGCCCCATGTGGCTGGTTTGTTTTGGATTGAGGCCAATGCCGGTTTCATGGTACAGCAAAGCACCCAGCTCCACCTTTTCCGCCGTCAATGGGTTGCGGGGGTCCTGAGGGATTTTGTTGTAATCGTTACTCAATGGCAATGTATAAAAGGTAGGACCCACGCCACCGGAAGCCTCCAGGATGGCTTCCTGCAGTTGCTGGTCAACCTGCACACTGCTGCCGTTGTCGTCTTTTTTACAGGCTCCGAAAGCGAGCGCTGCTCCAACACCAATTGCAAAAAATTTCAACTTCATGATATGTGGTTTTTATTGCAGATCGGGGAATGCGGTGCATTCCGGTTTTCATTCTTGACTAATAGGTTTGGCATTCTGCCTATGTGGGAGGTGTACGAAGGATTGACGAAAATGTGCGGAAGAATTGTGACAAAAGTTTACCGGGGATTATTGACGCACAGCGCTAACTTCGCAGCGCTTTTATCTTAGTTAGTCTCCTTCGTCAAAAGTTAAGCCAACATGACCATCAATCTGATCTCCGACACCATTACCAAGCCCACCCCTGCCATGCTGGAAGCCATGTTGGCCGCCGAGGTAGGCGATGATGTGTTTGGACAAGACCCCACCGTCAATGCCCTTCAGGAAAAAGCCGCCAACATGTTCGGAAAAGAAGCAGCATTGTTTTGCCCTTCCGGCACCATGACCAATCAGATCGCCGTCAAGGTGCATACCCAGCCGTTGGATGAGTTGATTTGCGACAAAGATAGTCACGTTTACCAGTACGAAACCGGCGGCTACGCCTTCAATTCCGGCGTAGCCGTCAACCTCATCGATGGCACCAACGGTAAAATCACCGCAGACCAGGTGGAGGCCGCCATCAAACCCGTGCACGACTGGCTGCCTCTCAGCCGCCTGGTGGTGCTGGAGAATACGGCCAACAAAGGCGGAGGCAGCATTTACACCCTGGATGAAATAAAGCCCATTCGCCGGCTTTGCCGGCAACGGGGCCTCAAACTCCACCTCGACGGAGCCCGGCTTTTCAATGCCCTTGTGGAAACGGGCGAAAGTACCCGGGATATCGGCGAGCAGTTCGACAGCATCTCTATCTGCCTTTCAAAAGGGCTGGGTGCACCGGTAGGCTCCCTGCTCATCGGCGATCAGGAATTCATTGCCAAAGCCCGTCGCTTTCGCAAGGTGATGGGCGGTGGCATGCGCCAGGCCGGATACCTGGCCGCTGCCGGCATTTACGCCCTCGACCACCATGTGGAGCGCCTCAAAGAAGACCACCGCCGCGCTAAAATACTTGGTGAAACCCTGGAAGCCCTGCCCTGGGTGGCTGCCGTCCGCCCCGTGCAAACCAACATCGTCATCTTTGACCTGGCGCCGCCCCTCATGGCCGATCAGTTCCTCAATGAAATGGAAAAACAGGGCATTCTCGCTTCACCCTTCGGCCCCGCCACCATCCGCTTCGTCACCCACCTGCATTTCGACAATGACATGCTGGACAGGACGGTTGGGGCCCTGCGGGCGTTTAGGCCCTGAAAGGGCGTTTAAACCACCCTTCGGGCGGGGTTTAAACAGCTTCGCTGTGTTTAGGCTGTTGAAATTGTTGAATTGTTGAATGGGCCCATTTGGAGGACGACTGGCGAAATCCCCCCTCGAGGGGGGACAGGGGGGTGATGTTACTGTTGAATTGTTGAATTGTTGAATTGTTGAATGGGCCCATGTGGAGGGCGACAGGCGAAATCCCCCCTCGAGGGGGGGGGGACAGGGGGGTGACACGACTGTTGAATTGTTGAATTGTTGAGAGAGCCTCTGCAGAAACCAACGAGCCACAGCCTGCCCCGATCCCGAGGGAGCCACGAGCTACGAGCCACAGCCTGCCCCGAGTACTCGGGGAGCCACGAGCCATCAGCTATGAACCACGTGCCACCGAAAATATCCATCCTTCTCCCCGTCTTCAACGCAGCCCCATTTCTGGAGGCTTGCCTGGAGAGCATCCGCTTGCAAAGCCGGGTTGACTGGGAACTGCTGGCCGTGGATGATTTTTCCGAAGATGAAAGTCCGGAGATTTTGCGTCGCTTCGCAAAAATGGACCAGCGCATCGCTGTGTTTCGGAACGAGCAAAAGGGCATTGCCCCGGCATTGCGGCTGGCATTCGAACACAGCCGTGGCAGCCTCATCACCCGCATGGATGCCGACGACCTGATGCTTCCCGCCAAACTGGAAACGCTGTCAGGCCTGCTGGAAGCGACCGGCCCGGGCCATGTGGCCACCGGCGGCGTCAGCTATTTTGCCGAAGGAGAAAAACTGGGTGCAGGCTACCGCCAGTACGCCGAATGGCTGAACACCCTGGCTGCCAACGGCCTGCACTTCCGGGAAATTTACCGGGAGTGTGTCATCCCCTCGCCCTGCTGGATGGCCCACCGGGAAGACCTCGTGCGCATCGGCGCATTTACGGAAGATACTTACCCCGAAGATTATGACCTTTGTTTTAGAATGTACCACGGCGGCTTGAAGGTGGTGAGCGTACCAGAACCGCTGCACCAGTGGCGTGACCATCCCCGCCGCACCTCCCGCAACAGCGAGGTTTACCGGGACAACCGCTTTCTGGACCTGAAGATTCATTGGTTCCTCAAAACCGATCACCAGCCGCACAGGCCACTGGTCGTCTGGGGTGCGGGCCGTAAAGGCAAGGAAATAGCCCGCCGGCTGCACGCTGCAAACCTTCCCTTCCGCTGGCTTTGCAACACCCCTTCGAAATGGGGCCACCGGATGTATGGTGTTACCTTTGAACCGATAACGGTTATTGACGACCTGGCCGATCCCCAAATCCTCATCGCCGTGGCCAGCCCCGATGACCAGCGTGAAATCCTGGTTTCCCTTCGGAAAATGGACTTACAGGAAGGGAAGGAGTTTTTCAGGTTTGCCTAAAGGTTTATAAAAACAACACCATGCACTGGCAACAACTCATCAAATCCGCACTGCTGGGCACCGAGCGCCACCCGCTCGACGAACAAACCGTGGCGGCCCTGAAAAAGCTGGGCATCAGTACCGCCGGAGAGCCGGCAGAGGTGCTGGCCAATGCCATTGCTGCCTTCGGGCAATTGCGGAAGGCGAAAATTCCGGTGGTGGAGTTTGAGGGTGATTTGCCCGGTGCCACCGAGAAGGATGCCTTGCCTGCACTGTCCCGCACTTCTGCCCACCACCTGCAACTGATCCTGGAGGGCAAATACCCGGAGCTGCTGCCGGAGTTTCTTGAGCTGCTTCGGAAAAACAGGCGCATGATTCCTGCCCGGCTGCTGCCGCAACTCATGGCTACAAAAGACCTGAAAAATTCCTGGCCACAGATAGAACCTTTCATCGGCAATGCCGGACGGTGGCTGTTGCAACAGAACCCGGACTGGCAGCAATGGGCGCCCCTCCCGTTTGCCGAAGGAAAGGAAACAGAAAAACTATGGGAAACAGGTGGCAGTGCTGAGCGGGTGGAGCTGCTCCGCCGCTTGCGACGAAAAAGTCCGGAGAAAGCCAGGAGCCTGCTGGAGCAAAGCTGGCAGCAGGAAAAATGGACCGACAGGCTTGCTTTTCTGGAGCTGCTCCTCGAAGGACTCAGCCTGGCCGATGAGCCTTTTCTGGAGTCCTGCCTCGATGACAAGCGTAAGGAGGTGAGACAGTTGGCTGCTGACCTGCTGGCACAACTGCCCACTTCTGCACTCGGCCAGCGCATGTACCGCCGGGCCATGGACAGCCTCGGTTTTGACGGTCACCGGCTCGTGGTCAGCATACCGGATGAGGTGGATGAAGCGGCCCGGCGCGATGGCATTCGTCCCATCGCACCCGAATGGCCCGGTGGGCGAAAAGCCGGCTGGTTGGGGCAGGTGGTCTCACGGGTGCCGCCGGAGCACTGGGCACACCATTTCGGTATGGAGGCCGGTGAGGTGGCGGAGCTTTTTCTGGAATCGGATTGGGCGGAGACGCTGGCGGAGGCCCTGCGCCTGGCTGCCATCCGCTTCAAGTCGGCGGTATGGGCGGAGGCCCTGCTGACGGTGCTGACCGGGTATCCTGGACTTGCCGTCTGGCAAAATGGCCTTGAAGAACTGGCAGCCCTCGTCAGGCCTGAGTTTTTGCTTCGCTTCGCAACGGCGCTGTTTGACCGGAACAGGGATTTTCTTTCGGCATCCCGCCAGATCATGCCACTCTTGCAGGCGGTGCCCGGCACCTGGCCGGAAGACCTCGTGTACCTTTTGCTGCAACAGTTCAGGCGCTTCGCCCTCAAACACAACTGGCAGCCCTGGGAAGCCCCGCACCTGCCTCAAATGCTTCGCCTCATGGCCTGCCACGCCTCCCTGAGCATGGAAAATGTGCTGCAAGAAGATTGGGAAGAAGTGGAGTACCGCAATGCCAGCCTCGCCACAGCCATCGCCGATATGCGGGAGGTGTTGCTGTTCAGGAAGGCGGTGTTTTTGGGATTTGAGGAATCGGGAGTAACCCACGTTTACTAAACCTCCAAAGGATTACTAAACGTTCAGTTCTTCAACCGCACCTTTCAGATCCTCCCCAAACCCAATGATCCCTTCCGGGTGGCCTGCCATGATGATGATCTTCGCCTGCTGCTGACGGGCAACGATCTCGCTGGTCAGCCGGGCGATGCTGCGGGCCATGGCCGGGGTGCCGTATTCAGCTGCCGGATCGGTGGTGGGCAACTTGTGCAACCATTTTTTCCACCATGCTGCCTGGTGGATGTGCACCACCGCCCCTGCCTTTGGCCAGGCCTTGTACACCGCAGCGTGGCTCATGCTCTCGGAGGAGGCAAAGACGGGGCCTTCGCACCAGAGTTCGTTGCCATCGATGTCCACTTTTTTGACCAGGGAGAAATGAGCCTCGGTGAGTACAGGTACCCCCCCGGTTCCGGAACCGCTGATGATGAACTGATCAGTGCCCGGCACCCGCCGGCTGATGTTTCCATATCCGATGCCATCAGGATAAACCCCGATCAATCCTGCCTCATATAACACCTGTCGCCACCGGATGAGCTCCGGCAAAAGTTCAGGGTAGGGCAGGGCCGCCTCCCGCCAATGGGCTTTGTATTTGATGACTCCTTCCTGCATGGTTTAGCTGGTAGAATCAAGTGTTTTTGCGTTACACTCAATTATCAGTTCCTGTGACGAGTTACGAGCACTCAGGAAACAAGGCTGTCAGGCCCTTTTCCGACGCCTCACAAATCCCCCGTTCCGTAATCAGGCCGGTGACCAGTCGTGCCGGGGTGACATCGAAGGCATAGTTGGCCGCCGGGCTGTGTTCAGGGGTCAGGCGTACTTTGCGAAGGGCCTGACCGTCGTGGCCGGTGATGAACTGCACCTCATCGGGGTTGCGCTGTTCGATCTCGATGTCCCGGCCATTGCGCAGCGACCAGTCAATGGAACTGGATGGCAGGGCCACGTAGAAAGGTACACCATTGTCGTGCGCCGCCAGGGCTTTCAGGTAGGTGCCGATTTTATTGGCCACATCGCCGGTGCGGGTGGTGCGATCGCTGCCCACCAAAACGAGGTCCACCATGCCGTGCTGCATGAGGTGGCCCCCCGTGTTGTCGGCGACGACGGTGTGGGGCACCCCGTGCTGCCCCAGCTCAAAAGCGGTGAGCCGGGCACCCTGGTTGCGGGGGCGGGTTTCGTCCACCCAGACGTGAACGGGAATGCCCTCATCGTGTGCCAGGTAGATGGGCGCCGTGGCTGTGCCATAGTCTAGGCAGGCCAACCAGCCGGCGTTGCAGTGGGTCAATATGTTTACGGGTTTTTGTTTCCTTCGGTAAATGTCACGGATGAGCTCAAGTCCATGCTCGCCGATGGCCCGGCAATGCTCAACGCTTTCTTCGGTGAGTTGGCGGGCCACATTCAGGGCTGTTTTTTCCAGTTCTTTTTTCGTCGCAATGCCGGTGCAGGCATTCAGCACCGCTTCGACAGCATGGTGAAGGTTGACGGCCGTGGGTCTGGTGCTAAGCAGTGTTTTGGCGATGTGAGCCATTGCTCTGGGCCAGTTGGTTTCTGCTTCCTGTTCCCGGATGCCCAGCCACATGCCGTAGGCGGCAGCGCTGCCAATGAGCGGCGCCCCTCGCACCTGCATATCCCGAATGCCTGCGGCGGCATCTTCCAGGCGCTGCCAGTCTGCTATGCGCAGCTCAAAGGGCAGGACCCGCTGATCGATGACTTGCACGATGCCGGTGCTGTCTGCTTTTTCCCAAATGGTCCGGTAGGGTTTGTTGTTGATGCGCATGGAGAAGGTTTGTAAAGGGAGCAAAGGTAATGGGCTGAAGCGGGTTTACAGGTTTAACATCGTTATGGGCTGGCTTCCGGTTAGTCTTGATGCTGTTAGAATTTCGCCGGAAAAATATCCCAAATAGCCTAAGCATTAAAGTGCGGCCAATTACAGAATTCTCCAGGTTCTTATTTTCTTTTGGGGAAGTGCTACCTTTAGCAAAAATTGATTTTCAGACAGCATCCAATGATAAAAGTATTCAGGAAATTTAGGGTACAACTGACCAGGGAAGGAAAATTGAAGCGCTACCTGCTATATGGACTTGGTGAGATTGTTTTGGTGGTGATAGGGATTTTGATCGCCCTGGGTATTGATAACTGGAACGATGACCGTATGAAAGCTCATCGCGAGCAAATTTATCTGACCGGTTTGCAAAAGGAGTTTCTTATCAACAAAGCCAAGTTGGAAGAATTGATCAGGGTGAACAGGAGCAATTTTGATGCTGCCCGGAAAATAACGGCGTTGATTAGCAATCCGGATCCAATGGTCACCGAAGAGCAATTTTCGAACCTGCTCTTTCAGGCCTTTGCGAACGATCTTGCATACAGCCCCAATAATTCTCTGCTCAATGAATTGATTAGTTCGGGCAATCTCAATGACTTGTCCAGCACAGCCCTTAGGGTTCATCTTGCAACCTGGATTGCAACATTGGAAGACGTGGCAAAACAGGAATCCGATCTTGGTATTCAACGAAATTCTGTTGTCAGTCTGCTTGCGGAGGAAAAATTCAGCCTAAGGAAAGTGCTGGACGATACTGGTATTTCAAAAGAACTCCTGAGTCTTGACCCCGTGGAAACAGGGGCAAGCAATTTTGGTATTCTGAAATCCACTGCATTTGAGAACAGGATGTTGTTGTTCATGTTGAGCTGTCAGGCCACTGAGCAGGAGCACTACCAACCTTTGCTCGAAGTTATTGATACAATACTCGACATGCTGGAAACCCAAATTCAATAATCAGCACCCTGCGGATTCACAATAAAAACTTTACGATAATTTCCAATTACAGGTGCACCGCTGGGAAATTTCCATCCTCCCTCAGAACAACAACATACTCACCACCGAAGTCAGCAGCATTGCAGCGGAGAAAAGGAAAAGGTACATAAAGCTGGCAAGCGAATATTTGATGAGGGTTTTGATCCAGCCCTGCCGGTAGTAGCGTTTCATGGCCAGTAGAACGTACAGGGCTGTAATTACGACTGACCACAATGCAACCACATCGGGGCTTGTCAGCATTCCAACCAAAAACGCTACAGTGACCAGGATGAAGACAAATGAATGCGTGTGTAGGGCAAACACCAGGTGCTCCACCAAATAGTGCCCATGGCGGATGTAGAACAGCTTGAGCGCCAGTGCCAGCAGGGGCATCATCAGCAACATCATCCAGATGACATTACCCAGGGCATAAAAGACCACTTCATCGCCGGCCTTGAGGATGCGTATGTTTTGGACGAAAAAGAGGCGCTCCCAAAAACCCGTCAGGCCGTATTTATTGGCCAGGTCCTTTTCCCGCATTTCCAGGGCATCCTTTCCGGCCACTTTGACGGTCCGGCGGGCATTGGTCCCTTTAGGGTTGGAGAATATCAACCCGGCGGCCACCTCGATACTGTCTGGCCTGTTTACCTTTTTGCCAAATGCAAATCGGACTCTGAGGCTGTCCAGTGCTTCGGCAACCGGAGTTTGCGGAAACTCCGACTTAAGAACCTGGCTCAAGCTGTCGAGCTGGTGGTAATCCTTCTTCTCGTAAAAAGTGATCTTCTCGCGCTCCCAAAGGCGGTTCATTTCTTCCAGTCCTGAATTTTTGAGGAGGAAGGTGGCAACGGTCAGCATTATCGCAGCAGACACGATAAAGATCCGCAAAGGGTGGTTGAATGGCTTTCGCCTTCCGGCAAACCAGGCCTCGGTCAGCTTGCCTGGCACCAACAGGGCAGCCAGGGTGCGGAAGATGCGGTTGTCGAGGTTGAAGAGCTGGTCAAAAAAGTCACCCAAAAACTCCCGAACCGAAACAAAACTGGATTTGTTCTTCTGCCCGCATTGGGGGCAAAAGCGGTGGTCGGCTTCCAGCAGCCGGCCGCAGTTGAGGCAATTGGACGGGTTTTCCATGAAGGCCTATTTTTGCAGCCCTCAAGATAGTTATTTTGGAGTAGGGAGTAGGGAGTAGGGAGTAGGGAGTAGGGGATGAGGGATGAGGGATGATTTGGGAAGCTGTTAATTTTAGGTATAGATAACAGGCAGAGGTTTACTTCGAACTGAAAAGATATTGAAATGAACATGAACCGTAAAAACGCTGACAAGATTTACGACCTTTTGATAGTGGGTGCCGGTCCTTCCGGATTGGCCTGCGGCATCGAGGCACGGAAGCATGGACTCGACTGCCTTATTCTGGAAAAAGGAGTGCTGGTCAATTCCATTTTTCATTTTCCAACCAATATGACCTTCTTTTCCACTTCCCTGAAGCTGGAAATCGGAAACACACCCTTCATCTCGCACAGTGAGAAACCAACCCGCCGGGAAGCCCTGGAATACTACCGCCGGGTGGCGGAATTCTGGAAGCTGCCAATTCACCTTTACGAACCGGTGGAAGGCTTGGAGGCATTGCCCGAAGGGCTATACAAAGTAAAGAGCCGCAAAGGGGAGTACCTCACCCGCTCGGTGGTCGTCGCCACCGGTTTTTACGACACCCCCCGCCTGATGGGGGTGCCGGGTGAAGATTTACCGAAGGTGAAACACTTTTACGATGAGGCGCACCCCTACATCGGCCAGAAGGTGCTGGTGGTGGGCGCCGCCAACTCAGCCTGCGACGTGGCACTGGAGACCTACTATAAGGGAGCAGAAGTGACCATGGCCATCCGGGAAAGCGGCATTTATGAAAAGGTGAAATACTGGATCAAACCCAACATCGAAAACCGCATTGCCGAAGGGAGCATCAAGGCTTATTTCCATACCACGGTAAAGGAAATCAAACCGGCCACAGTGGTGCTCAATACCCCCCAAGGGGAGCTTGAACTGGAAAACGACTTTGTGCTGGCCATGACCGGCTACCAGCCCAACTACGATTTCCTTCGGAAAATGGGCATCGCCATCAACGACGACGAGGAGCGCACCCCGGTGATGAACCCGGAAACCTTCGAGTCGAATCTGCCCAACGTGTACCTGGCTGGGGTGGTGCAGGCCGGACTCAACACCAGCAAACTCTTCATTGAAAATACGCGCCACCACGGCGAGGTGATCGTGCGGGAGTTCCTGAAGAAAAGCAAACAGGCAGCAACGGTGTAGGTAACTCCTCTCAACTTCTCTCAACCCCTCTCATTTTCAGGCATTTGTCTCAACAATCCGCTGTTCGGCTTTATCCCTGCATCTTTGTATAATTCTTTCACCCACTGAATCCAAACGCATGCTTGGCTATCACCTCTCTTCGTTACTCCTGTTTATTACCCTCAATTCCCTGGTAAATGTGCAACCGGCTGATCTGCGGATTGGAGCGGAAGCATCCATTGTTGCAGATGCTGACAGAACGGCTTGTGCTGATCCGGTTGCGAGCAATATCATTTTCAAGTCGACCGATGCCGGGCAAAGCTGGATGGACATCAGCTCCGGATTACCGGCAGATTTTCAGGTTTCGAATTTTTATGCCGGTGAGGCTGAGCTCTATCTGGGGGCCGGAAAGGGAATTTATTGCAGCGACAGAGGTCTGATGACCCCGGTTTGGAAGGAATTGAATGCTGTTAAACCCAATAGCACTTTCGTGCCTGCCGGCAATTCCGGTGTATTTGCATTCAGCTACAACGGAGGCTTTTTTCGAAAACTGCACGGTACGGATTTTTGGATGCAGGAATTTTCAAGCTTCACCGAAAAATCCTTGCGCACAGTTTATGAATCAAACGACGGGGCCGTTTTTATCGGCTGCGACAATGGCCTTTTCAAATCCACCGACCAGGGAGCTACCTGGAAACAGGTCATCGAGTATGGTTGGGTTATGCGCATTGTGGAGTCTGACGGGGTGATGCTCTGCCAGAGCCAGGGGGGCATCCAACGCTCCACCGACGGCGGCGACAACTGGGAAGTGGTGCTCAACGAAGGGGGCGTGGGCATTGCGGTGGAGGTGATTGAAAATGGATTTGCAGCTATCAATTTCAATACGTCTTCTGAATCCAGAAGAATCAGGGTTTCCTATGACGGGGGCACAAGCTGGCAGGCAATCGACAAGGGCATTCCGGCTTCCTTGTCCATAGCTTCCATCAAACAGGTCGGCAAATATTTCTTTTGCGGGCATCCGGATGGCATTTTTCGTTCAGCCGACAATGGAAAAAGCTGGGAGCTCCTGTGGCCATCCATTGGTGAAAAGGTGTTCAACCTGGAGGTTGTCGACGGGGTGATCTATGCAGTTGCCATGGATGGGGGGTGTTGAGGATGTCGCTTCTGAAACTTTCGGAACAAGAAATTTGCGAACGGTTAAACCGGCAGGTGTGGAGAGCTTGTTTTGCACCAACATCTGCCGAGTGTTTTCGAAATATTCTCCCCAACAGGAATCGGTTTAGGAAGAAGGGTCTGGTCAAAAAACTGTTGTGGCAAGCAGATGCGAGCATCATTTTTTCGGGGGCTCCAATACAAAGGGCAGGTAATTTTCAGTATTGATCAGCTCAAAGGATGCTTCAGGGTAGGCTTTGACCCAGCTCTCCGGTGCTTTGGCTTTTTTACTTCTGAATTTGAATTCAAAGCCTGAAATCCTGTTCTCGGTTTGTTCCACCATATCCAGTTCTGCACCCGTGTGTAACCGCCAGAAGTAATGGTTTCCTCTCAGTTGGTTGTTCCGCAATAATTTCATTCGCTCGATGAAGAGGAAATTCTCCCACAGAGCGCCGATGTCGTCTCTGAGAGAAAGGGGGTTGAACCTGTCTATCAGCGCATTTCTGATACCCAGATCAAGAAAATAGATCTTTTGACTTTTGGTTATTTCTTTCCTCAGGTTTCGGCTAAAACCTCCTACCACCTTCAGTACGAAAGACTTCTCCAGCAAGTCGATGTAGCGTTGAATGGTGAGGGTTGAAACGCCGAGCTTCCTGCCCAATTCATTGAAAGAAACTTCTCCGCCAACCTGAAGGCTCAACATTTTGAGCAAATTGCGGAGCACGTTGCTGTTCCTGATGTTTGCCAGTTCAAGAATATCTTTAAAAAGGTACGAATTGGTCAGCTCAGTCAGGTAGCTGATCTTGTCCTCCCGTCCAGGTGTTTTTACCACCTCCGGATAAGTTCCAAAAAGCAACCATTCCTCCAGTCGCTGGTGGTAATTCAAAGTGCCAAATGCCGAACTCAACTCTTGCGCAGACATGGGGTACAACCACCAGGTCCGGGTGCGGCCGGTAAGCGGTTCGAGGACTTTGTTGGCCAGGTCAAGAGATGAGGAGCCGGTTACCAATATCCTCAGTTTGGGGAATTGATCGTGCAGAATTTTCAAATTGATGCCAATGTCAGGAATGCGTTGGGCTTCGTCGATGAACAAGAATTCATTGTTTCCAATCATTAGACGAAGCTGCGCGGGGTCCCTGGAGCTGAAAACAGCACTGTCAGGAGCAGCATCGGCATTGAGACGGAGAATCTTGTCAGTGCCGAGTTGATGAAGAATCTTATCCGACAATGAAGTTTTGCCAACCTGCCTGGGACCATACAGGATATTGACCTTTCTGATTGGGCCCGTCAGGCTTTCATACAACTGAGTTTCTATGGTCCGGGGGATGTAGGATTCCATTTTTGCCAGGCTTTTCAAAAGTGTTAGTAAACAAATTCACGCAAATTTGTTCACTAAACTAAACAAATTCACGCAAATTCATTCACCATAGTAAACGAATTCACGCAAATTCATTCACTTCCTCGCTTCGCAAAATCCGGTATTAGCCTTATTTCGGCCAATTCGGGATTATTCCCAAATTGTTTTAGTGGATCCTGATTTTTCTATCGCAGGATCATTGGATAGGAGCGGAATGCCGTGGATGGCAGCAGTTGCAGCAATCAGCCTGTCGTGTAGTTCCGGAATGTCTTTGATCTGGAAAGCTTGTCTTATCACTTCAAGGTCGAGGTTTACGAGAGAAAAATTCTCTTTTTCAGTGATGAGCTTGTTTACATCCTCCACAGTGGCTGAAATTCTGCCCTTTTCAGCCAGGAAACCAATTTCAGCCAGAACGATGGCTGGAATGACTATCGTGGATTTTCCAGACTCAGCCAAGGTAAAACAGTCTCATACACTGGATGGCTTTCGACGACCTTCCAGGTAAAGGACGAGTGCCATTGTATCACTTGCGTATTTGCTCAATTGGAAAGTCTTTTTCGTAGTTCTCAAATTCTTCTTCCAGATGCGCGGTTTCAGAGGCACTGAGTTGCTCTAATTCTTTGGAAAGAAATTTCATCATTTTTTCCTCATCTAGGTCTTTTTCATGGGCCAGCCGGACACGGATAAACAGCACAAAGTCGGCCACCATTTTCAAGCCTTCCTCGGGCAGGTCACGAATGCCATTTTGAATGATCTTTTTTAATGCTGAAGTGCTCATTGCCATTGATTGCGTTTAAGAATGCCCTGACGCGGGCTTGCTCACAAAATTACACTAAATGCGGTGTAATTGTTTGATTACCATTGGGTCAGATATGGGTGAAGCCCAAGCGGGTATTGACGACCTAACAAATTCATTCACTTCCTCGCTTCGCAAAACCTCAGCAATTATCCTCCCCCTCCTCTTCCCTGGCAAGTTTGAGGTCCCGGTTCACGGCGATGCTGGCGTTCAGCTCAAAACCCACCATGAGCACCATGCAGTTGATCTGGATCCAGAGCATGAGCACGATAATGGTACCGATGGAACCGTAAATCTGGTTGTAAGTATTGAAGGCGTTGACGTAAAAGGAAAAGAGCAATGAACTGATGATGGAAAGGATGGTGGCCAGGGTGGCCCCGGGCGTCAACCAGGGGAGCTTGCGTTTGAGAGCAACGCCATACCTGTAAATAAAGGCGATACCGAAGTAAAACAAGGCCACGATGACCAGCCAGCGAAAGATGTTGATGTAAACTTTTGTCTCAATGTCGAGGTGGAAGTACTCAACGGCAAAATTCAGTATCATCTTACCCAGCACGATCATCACCACAGAAACCAGCAGCAACAGAGCCAGCAGCAAGGTCAGCCCGATGGCCAGCAGCCGTTTTTCCCAGCCCGGACGCTTTTTGAAGGATTTCAGGTGCGATTTTTCAAAACCAGCCATCAAGGCCAGCATGCCGTTGGAACTGAAATACAGTGCCAGCAGGAAACTTAACGACAACACCCTGGTGTCGGGCTTGACGAGGTTTTGGATGGTCACTTTCAACTGCTCTCCGGCAGTACTCGGCATGATGTAATCGATGTAACTGTTCAGCTCACTCTGGAATATGTCGTAAATCGGCAGCATCGTAATCAGGGTAAAAACTGCGATGATGGCCGGAAAGAGCGAAAGGAAAAAGCTGAACGCCACCGCATTGGCCCGCATGATGATGGTGACCCGCCGGGACTCGTTGTAAAGAAAAACCGCAACGTCGAAAATGGGTACCTGGAAGAATCCCGGCAGGGAGTGCGTCTTTGACCAATCCAAAAGCTGTTTCACAACCGGCAGGTTGATCAGCCGCTGTTCCAGTCTTTTCAATCTGTTGGCAGGTCGTTGAGCCATCCGTTTACCAGGTTTGTTATGCGGACGGGCAAAGGTAAGGTCAAGTCGTGACTCATGACTCGTGATGCGTGACTCGTGACTCGTGACTCGTGACTCGTGACGGGCGTGATGAACGTGACGGGCGTGACAAACGTGACAAACGTGACAAGCGTGACGGGCGTGACGGGCGTGACAAACCCTACACCCTAAACCCTACTCCCTACTCCCTACTCCCTACTCCCTACTCTCACCTCACAATCATGATCTTGGCAACGGCGACGCTGGGGTTGGCGATGTTCCGGTTGGTGGCATAGACGAGGTACACGCCGGAGGTCACTTTGCGGTTGTTGTAATCGCGGCCGTTCCAGATGGCTTGTCCGCCGAGGGCTTCGGTTTCGTAAACGAGTTGGCCGTTGATGTCGGTGATTTTTACGGTGGAATCCTCTGCCAGGCCTTTGATGGCGATGGGGCCTTCGTAACCGGGGCGGACGGGGTTGGGGAACACCAGCACCTTGTTCTGATGGAAAGCCTCTCCTTCGGTGGCTTCGCCACGCAATGAGATGAGGCCCTTTTGGGTGCCGATGAAAACTTCACCGCTTTCATGGTCGAAGGCGACATCAGTGATGTTGTTGTCGAAAAGCGGGCTGTTGTCAACGGTGTATTTGGCGATCTGCTCATTGCCGGCAGGCGACATCAGGAAAAGCCCGGTACCGGTGCCGAACCACTTGCGGTTGCCGCCGTCCACACCGATGGTGCGCACATCCTGGTCTTCCAGCAGGTTGGCGCCGAAGCCGTCCACTTCGACGAAAGGTTGGGTGCCGGGACACTCACTGTCCAGCGGGTTGCACTGGAAAACCACGGCGCCGAGTTTGGTGCCTACCCACATGGCTCCGTCCAGGTCTCTTTCGATGGTATTCACTTCGTTGGTGGGCAGCACGCTGTTGGAGGTGTTCACCACCACACAGCGGTCGTCACTGTCTTCGTCAAAAGCTCCTTCGTCAAACACGATGAGACCCAGGCTGCTGTTAGTGGTGGTCAGCCACTTGTAGCCAAAGTCGTCGATGGCCAGGTTGAGCACACCGTCTTCGGGGGTGCAGGGCAGGTCGAAGCTCTGCCAGGAACCGTCGGTTTTCAACACCGACAGGGGTCGGGGAGCGTTGTTGTTGGCCACCCAGAGGTTGCCTTCCGCATCGAAGGCGATGGAAGAAACCCGGCTTCGGGTGGGGTCCCCTTCGGCAAGCTGTAGGGTGGAGTTGTTTTCCCGGTAAATTTCAAACTGGTCGGTGAAGGGGTCGTACACCACCAGGGCGTCGTAAAAGGCAGCGGCGTAGATCTTACCCGTTTCGGGATGCACGATGATGTCCAGAAAATCGCTGATGGGATCTTCGGCCAGGGCGGGTTTGTTCCAGATGTTGTACTCGTTCCATTGACCATCTATCAATGACAGAAAGCCGTCGGTGCGGAAGAGGGCGCTGTATTGCACGTTGAGTCCGCCGGTAGCGATCCAGAGCTGGCCGTTGCGGAAGTCCATTTCCCGTACGTGGTGTGTTCGCGGGCTGTTCACGGTGATGATCTGACAATTGGATTCGCCTGCCGGCAACCAGCGGTAACCGTTGAAGCGGTCGGCATACCAGATCACTCCGTTTTGATCCTCGATGGCGTAGCGGGGGCGGTTGGTACAGAGGCCTCCAATGGTTTGGATATTGTGCGCTTCATCGATGATGAGTGCCCTGCCGTTGCTGCAACCTTCGCCGGTGCAATCGTAACCGGCCAGCAAGTGGGCACCTTCGGCTGATAGGTAGCTCAGTACGAGGCCATCCATGTGGGTCACATAGCTTGCCTGGCTGCCGTCGTAAACGTAAATGCTGTCGCTGACGCCCATGTACAGCTTGCCATTGAAAGTGGCCAGTGCGTTGGCCGAATAGTCAAAGGGGAAGCCCTGCTCTCCCACCAGCAGTTCCCAGTTGCTGAAATCGTCGATGTTCAATCCGGCAGAAAGATCGAAGGTGTAAAGGCCTTCATCGGTGGCAGCGTAAACCTTGCCGTCGTAAATGTGAACGCTGTGCACCTCCACCGGGGTTTTGGTGGTGTTGGGGAACAAACCGGAATTCAGGTTGAGCGTGCTGATGCCGTAGTTGGCCGCCAGGTAGGCAATGCTGTCATTGGCCATGAAAACGTCGTACACTTTTTTCTCTCCCAGGATGATGTTGCTCTCGGGCAGGTTCAGCAGGGTGAAGATGCCGCCTTCCTTAACGAGGTCTATCACGCTGTTTTCGTAAACGATGACCAGCACCTTGCTCTGCCGGTTGTATTTCACCAGGTTGACACCTACCTGGCTGAGGCCCTCCACTTTGGTCACCTTCTGAATGCTGTGGTCGGCCTTGTCAATGATGAGCAGGGCGTACGGCGTTCCGTAATACACCTTGCTGTCGCTCTGCGTAACGCTGATCCCGCTCTTGAAAGGCAAATGCTCTTTCCATTGCCCGATGACGAGCTTGTTTTGACCGAAGGAAATGAAAAATGAAAAGCAAAGAAGGCAGGTGAGGGTAAGGTATTTATTGAGCATATCCTGGATTATTCTGTATGCGTGGTTTTTGCAGCGACAAAAGAACAAAGGCCCGGGGGAATTATTGTACTTCCGGCCGCCTCTAACACCAAAACTGTCAGGTGTGGAAGTTTTTGCAGCGCCGGTTTTCCGGGCATCCTTAATGTTTTCCGGGAGGGTGCCAGCGGGGGATTGGTTATGAGGATTATGAAGGATTATGGGGATTATGAAGGATTATAAGGATTATGAAGGTTGTTGCCGGTTAGCAGGAATACGCTGCTAAACTCTGTGTAATTACTCTGTTTAACTCTGTGGTAAATTATTAGCAGCATCAACTACGAGTCGCAGCCTGCCCCGTGCCGATATCCCGATCCCGAAGGATTTCGGGATTCGTGATCGGCATCGGGGTGTCACGCGTAACGCGTTACGAGTCACGCGTTACGCGTCACGAGTCACGTGTAACGCATCTCGCATCACAGTTTGGGCTAATAAATTGAATTCCATACTTTTGGACGAAGCCGGCAGAGGGTACTTAAATGCTGCTATCTTTGCCCGGAACACGACAAGCAAACACTATCGAGGTGCCTTTTGGGGCCTTCCGCAACACGAACCATGAGAATATTTCTGACAGGTTTTACGGTCTTTCTCATTTTCACTGTCTTTGCGCGGTGGTACTTCGTGTGTGAACTGCGCCACCATTGCGAAGAAAAGCCAGTGGTAGTCGCTGGGGCAAATACCCTCGCCCTTTACGACGGAGACAAACCCATCCTCCAGGGCTTTGAGCAGTTCAACTTTCCTTACCGCTCTTTCAGGCCTTCCCTTTCTTCGTCAAATGAGGAGTTCATCGAAAAAGCTGCCGGCTGGCTCGAGGAAAATCCCGGCAAGAACATCACCATCACCGGCAGGTTTCTCGATACCGAGGCCAAAGCCCGGAGCGGTATTTTTGAAAACCTCGGCATCGCCCGGGCATCCGCCGTTGAAAACCTGCTGATCAAAGCAGGTGTGGACGCTGACAGAATCACCATTGACTACGAAATGGTGGAAGGAAACGAGCTCGTCGAGCCGGTTTCATTCGGGCTCTACACCCCGCAAACAGAAGCCCCGGGAAAGCTGGAAAAACTCCAGTTCAGCTTTGAGGACAACACCTTTTCCGACGCCAATTTTGAATACAATTCCGACGAGTTCAATCCCGGTGAGCAGTGCCGCTTGTATGCTGATTCCGTAAAGAATTACCTGGGCCAACACCCGGAATTGATGCTGGAGATCATCGGCCATACCGACAGCATCGGGGGTGAGTCTTACAATTACGAATTGGGTCTGCGCCGGGCGCAAAAGGCTGCGGAGTATTTCCGGAAGCTGGGCGTTAAATCCACCATCAGCGTGGCCTCAAAAGGCGAAACAGCGCCCATGGCTCCCAACTCGAAACCCGATGGAACCGACAACCCTGCAGGCCGGCAGAAGAACCGGCGGGTGAATTTTAAAATCGTGAAAAAAGAAGGTGGCTAAACCACCAGCAACCCAAAACATACTACCATGGATAATCTCTTTGCCTCTCTGACCCACGAAGACAGCATTGCGTTCCTGATCTCTGTTTTCGTCTCTTTCCTGATTGGCTACGTCACGGCCTGGTTGCTTTATGGCTCCCGTGTTTCGAAACTGAAAAAGAAGCTGAAAGCTGTCAGGGACGAACTCAGCCAGGCTGCGGCCGAGAGGGACCAGCTGCGTGAAGAGCTCGACCTGGGTAAAGCTGACATGGTGAGGATGGAACGGGAATCAGAGGAATTGGCGGCATACATCCGCAAACTGGAGGAGGAGCGAAGCCAATGGCTCAAAGAGCTGAAAGATGCCCACCAGCGGGCTGCCAGAGCTGAAGAGGATGCACGCTCTTATGCCGGCACCATCGAAGATCTGAACAACCAACTGCTGGGGCTGAAAACCCGCATGGGCAATGCCGCTCCGGTGAACGGCGAAACCGATTCCACCGCAGCCCGGATGGCAGCGCTGGAAGAAAAAATTACCCGTTTGCTGGCTGAAAAAAGCACGGCTAAGGGAGGACCCGATCCGGCTGAATTCAGGGAAACCAAAAAGCGGCTGGCAGCCATGGAAAAGCGCTTCTCTGCCCTGATGGATGAAAATGAGGCCCTCCGCAGGGAATTGGCCGAAGCCAAAGGCATGCAATTGAAAGAAGAAAAACAACCAGTCAGCGAATCGCTCAGCGAGGTGATGGGCGCCGCCGTGCAAAAAGCAGTGGCAGGAAAAGGAAAATCAACTTCGAAAACACCCAAACCTAAGGCCCCGGCAAAAGACGATCTGACCCGCATCAAAGGCATCGGCCCCGGCATTGAAGAAAAACTCAATGCAATGGGCATTTACAATTTTGAGCAGATCAGCCATTTTGACGAAGAGGACATCGAACGGGTGTCCGTTGCTCTGGGCAGCTTCAAAAACCGCATCCTTCGTGACGATTGGGTGGGCCAGGCCACAAAGTTGTTCGAAGAACAGAAGGCGGTGACTCGTGACGCGTGACTCGTGACGCGTGACACGTGCGGGGAAGGTGTAATCCTCTATAAACCGCAGGGTTATTGAGGGTGGAAAACAGAGTTCAACGGCGCGTTCCTGCCAACCTACAACCTACAACCTACAACCTCCATAATCCTCATAATCCTCATAATCCTCTCAATAATCACTTCTCCCAAACCACCTCAAAGTCATTGATGTCATAATCATCGGCGCAGGCTGGGGGCTCGCAGAAGCACAGCCAGTAGCAGACTGTGTCGCATTGTTCGTTGACGATGAATTCGGGGCCATCCACTGCTGAGGCGCCGGAGTTGAGCCAGAAGTGTTGTTCGTTTCCAACCGTGGTCCTTTGGATGCTCTGAAGGTGGTTGGTGACGCTGGTGTCAGCGATCATCTCTTCGATGCATTGTGGTAGCGGCAGTCCTGCGCAACCGCAATCTTCATCTTTACATGCTGAAATCACGAACAAAAGAAATACGGCGAGAAGAAGGGATTTTTTCATAATCGATCAATTTGCTATTTCAGACGTGAAATAAACCAAAATGGTTGGGCATTTCATTTCCTTCGGTAAAACTACAGCCGGGCATCAAAAGCCGCCTAAAGGGTGTCATTCCCCAGAAGGATCAAACGGCAGCCTCTAAACCCCTCTCAACATCTTTTGCCAATTCAGGAGCTGACTCGAAGTCAGCGCCTGAAGCAGCCCCACTATTCTGCCAAATCCCTACTTTCGGGCTTTATGAAAAGGAGCATTCCTGCAATATTGATCCTGTTGGCGCTGGGCGGACTGATATTCATTCAGTTCCGCCTGCTCATGGTTGGGGTGCGGCTGGAAAAGCAGCGATTTGACCACCGCATCGAAAATGCCCTGCAGAATGCCGTGTTGACCATCGATGAAGATGAAAAGCTGGCTGAGCAACTCGGCCGCTGGCTCGCCTCCGGCAAGGCCGAGGCCCCTGCGGCATTGGTGGCTGCCCTCGACTCCACCATTGCGCAAGCGATGGAGCGCGAAGGGATCAACACGAAAGTGAGCTTTGCCATCACCGATTATTTTGCCCGGAGGGTGTACCTGAGCAGCCCTGACTTCGATACCGGAACCTTCAATTTTGGCCGGTACACCATGCGGTTGGGGCCGGCGGTGGTGGAGTGGTGCAGCAAGACTGCCCTCAAAGCCGAACTCAGTTGCAACAGGGCCCTGCACCTGGATGTGCCCTCGCTCTTCACTTACCTGCTGGGCGAGCTGGATTACCTGCTGTGGCCCTCGGTGGCTTGCCTGCTGGTGATCTATGCCGGGCTGGTTTTCCTCATCCGTACATTGCGACGTGAGGAGCGACTCAACAAAATCAAAAACGAGTTCATCAACAACCTCACGCACGAGCTGAAAACGCCGTCCTTTTCCATTTCCCTTTCCTCAAAAATGGCCCTGGAGCAGCTCGCCTCCGGCAATCCGGACAAGGCCAGGGAATACCTGCAGATCATCCGGCAGGAGAATGAAAAGATGAAGGTGCAGGTTGAGAAGGTGCTGGAGCTGGCCAGCCTGCAAAGTGGGCGGTACAAACTGAACAAGTCGGAAATTCAGCTTCGCAAAGTCATTGGCGAGGTGCTGGCTGAGTACAGCCCGGCTCTTGGGCAGTCGAAGATCGAGCTGCGCATCGGTGAGGGCCTGCAAAGCATCATTGCTGACGAAGCTCATTTCAAAAATGTATTGCGCAACCTCCTCGACAACGCCATCAAATACGGTGGTGAGCAGGTTGACATCCTGGTGGAGGTGAGCCGTGAGAATCATTTTGCGAAGATGAGCGTCTCTGACAGCGGCCCCGGCATTCCGACGGCTCATCAGAAGGCAGTTTTCGACAAATTCTACCGGGTTCCGCAAGCCGGCGGTCACAAGGTGAAAGGCTTTGGGCTGGGTCTCAGCTATGTGAAACAGATCGTTGAGGTACACGGCGGAAAGGTCTTGTTGGAGAGCCGGCCGGGGCAGGGAACCACTGTGACGAGCTGGTGGCCACTGACCGAGTGAACAAAAGCGCTTGCCTGCCGTACAGTTTTCAGGAAAAACCTGCCGTGGCATTTAGATATTCCGATATTTGCCGCGCATTGAAAAAAGGCCCTGTTTCAGGGCTTTTTCTAAGAGCCTGTTTAGATTTTCATGCTTGAGCGAAAGTGAGCAAATTTTATTCTGAACGAGGCAAATTTTGCAGTCGGATACGGGTAATCCGGCGAAAAATTTAACGAAGTGCAGGATAAAATTGGCCGCTTGCAGCCAA
>PAAY01000048.1 GCA_002698985.1 Saprospirales bacterium
CTTTGGAAGATCCGCCTTCGCCCTCCTCCCCCTTGTCCTCCTCCGAAGGAGGAACTGCCAATGGAAGGTGCAGGGCTTTGTAGGCGCTCATGTAGCAGAGAGTTCGTTTTGAAGATCCGCCTTCGGCGGATGACAAAGGGGGCTAGCGGCCGGCAAAAGGAGTGGCAAGTGGCAAAAGAGGCCTAGCATTGGATAGACAGCAGTAAGTATGCAATCACCCTCTACCCCTTTTTATCATCCTTTCCCAGCTCCTTAAGCAATTCCGGGCTCGGGGGCCAGCAGCCGCAGATCTCAGCGTTCAGGAACTTCCATTCGGGGTTGAATTTGGCGATCAACTCCTCCTTTTCTTTCCGAAGGAGGCGCTTCAGCTCTTTCTCACGAGCAATAGCATTGAAAACGTACTGGTGCCATTCGTACCAGACCAGGCTGTAGCAGTAGTACCTGCCGGTGAAATGTTCAGAAGTGCCACGCTGCATGTAATGTTCCACAAGCCGGCGGATCAGGTTGTTGGTCATTCCGATGTACAGGGTGGATCGCTCCGGGTTGGTGGTGATATACACCCAGAAACTGTAAGTTTTCTTCATAGCTTTCAATTTGGTTTCTGTTGCGCCATGAATGTACTGCAAATCATTCATGAACATTGAATTTTTTTAAGTCCTTTGCAGCCGAAAAACAAATCCACAAACCATTGAGCTTCAGAACCGAAACTGGTACAGATCTGGAAAAGGCCCGGCAACTGTTGGAGGCCGGTGAGGTGGTGGCCATTCCGACGGAAACGGTATATGGCCTGGCGGCCAATGCGCTGACCCCCGATGCCGTGGTGAAGATTTTCGAAGCCAAGCAACGGCCGAGGTTCAATCCACTCATCATCCACCTGCCGGACTGGAATGCCGTGGCGAAATACACCATTGATATACCAAAAGAGGCGGAACTCTTGGCCCGGCAGTTTACCCCGGGGCCTTTGACGTTTTTGCTGAAGAAGTCAGACCTGATACCCGACCTGGTGACGGCCGGCAGCCCCAAAGTGGCGGTGCGCATACCCGCCCACCCGCTTACCCATCAATTGCTGTCAAAGCTGGATTTCCCCCTGTCGGCGCCCAGCGCCAATCCCTTTGGCTATGTGAGCCCCACCACGGCACAGCACGTTTATGAAAGTTTGAACGGCCGCATTCCCTACATCCTGGACGGTGGGCCCTGCAAGGTCGGCGTGGAAAGCACCATTGTCGATTTTGAGGATGGTGAGGTCATCGTGCGTCGGAAAGGCGGCACCAGCCTGGAGGCCATGGCCGGGGTGTTGGGCCATCAGCCCATCCTGAAGACCGGTGTGGAAGAGCACCCCGTGGCCCCGGGGCAACTGAAAAGCCATTATGCCACCACCACCCCACTCTACGTTGGCGACCTTCCAGCACTGGCCGAAAAGTTCAGCGGTAAAAAGACCTGTATCATCGCCTTCGGCAACAATGCGGCAGGGCTCGAGGCCTTCAAGCTGTTTCAATTATCGGAACTGGGCAGCACCGAAGAAGCCGCCAAAAACCTCTTCTCCGTCATGCGGCGAGCGGACCAGTGCGGTGCCGATGTCATCATCGCCGGCTGGCTGCCGGAAACGGGCCTGGGACCGGCTATCAATGACAGGTTGAGCAGAGCACAAAAGCAGGGATGAGGGATGAGGGATGAGGAATGAGGGATGAGGATTTGAGGATTTGAATACCAGCCACATCATCGTTTCAATGGGCTACTACCAGCCTGGATACGTGAATTTTCCCTTCGGATTTGAATTGCACCAGGTATGTGCCGGTTGGCCAGGTGGCTACATGGATGCTTGCTGAAGAACTTCCCCCCAGACTTTGGGTCAGAATTGTGCGACCAGCAGAATCGGTCACTGTCAGGGTGCCTGGCTGGTTGTACTGGTTATGAACGGTAACCTGGGTGCTGGCAGGGTTGGGGCTCAGTTTGATTTTCTCTGAAACTGCACCTTCTTCACCTTCCGTGGCAGAGACTACACTGGCCGTGTAATCGAAAGTCACCTCCACGGATTCGGATGGATTGTCGATAACGAATACCTTGTATTTCACGATCAGGTGGCCGGGCTCATTGGCCGGGTAGAACTGCATGATGAATTTGTCGTTGCTCTCATCAGGAATGGCGGGCAGGACAAAATCGGCACTGTCCAGGTCGGTAGCGGGGTTGTGCCAGTTGGAAGGATCCTGCAGGGTAATGGACCATTCGCCCCACTCGATGCCGTGGCCGTTCAGGGGTTGGGGTGTGGCCATTGTAATTACCCAGCGCATGTTCAGGTCGGTGCCACTCAGGTTTTCAAAAGTGGCGTAGCTGTACATGGTGAAGAAATCCGCCGGCTTCTCAGTGGTAACCGTTTGCGGAGAGAGGGAAAACAAGGTCTGGGCATCGACCTGGAAAGCCATGGCGACAAAAAAGAAAAGGAGCTTAACGTACTTCATTGGATACTTTTAATGATTGCGCAAGATAGTGCGATTGGGAATGAATCAGACAAAGAGGCATTGGAATTTCGGAAAGCAAGCTGACAAGACCCGACTAAGCATAAGTCTATGACCTGGCATTGGGTGGAATTCTACAAACATGCACAAGCTAAGGATGAGCTTGCAAGATGCGGGAATTCAAGCTGCAAGATTAAAGAGGGAAAAAATTGATGTGTGTTTCAATGATTTCCCTGGGTTTTGTAGCTTTGGAAGGAGAGACCACTTCAATTGAAAGGAGCTTTGACAGATTCTTGCTTTTGGAGAACTTTCGCAACGCTCCCAAAAGGATTATTCAAAGTCACACATGGGGAGTTGAATTGGGGAGATTTGAGTAGTGGTTCTAATTTAGAACTTTGCCGAATATACTAAAGTGAAGATTAGGGAATGAAGGACAATCGTATATTCGAAAATTGTACTTAATGTGAAATGACCTACCATCAAGACATAGAGAATATTTTGAAGTCACATCTTCGGAACATAAAGAACTTCGGTAAAAATGGAATCCGATCACAAAAAGTGATTACACATTTGGAGAAGACTAATAACATTTTACAAATAATTAAGGGTCATGGGCCAGAAGACTACAGACAACTGATAGAATGGTTAAACCAAGAAGGACGAAATTTTGGTTGGTCATTTCCAGAAAATCTGGAAGTAGAAAAATGCGAAGCTGAATTTTGGAGACTAAAAGACTCAATTAAAAGAATAACTCAAGGAATGACGGCTAACGAACGACTTTACTTCTTTGGCTATTTAGATGAGTATGAAAAATTGGAGCCAATTGAACGATCTGCTCGAGAAGAAATTAAGCTAAAACTATTCATGAAATAAAGAAAAAAACTATGCACAACACAGCATAAAGCTTATAGCGGATGAACTCATTCCAGCAAGATTTTCGCTTCGTATCCAGCTTTGGTTTCGAGGGACAGTAAAGTGCTTCGAAACCGCAACAAGCCATATGCAGACCGATTGTACAGCATTAAGAATGACATACCGACCTACAATGCTAAACATTTCGACAGCAATTTCCCTTACTAAAATTTCAATTTATGCGACGTGGAACTACAAGACACTATCGGCAAGTGAAGGATGGGGAATTGTCACATTGTTCGGACTTGCAGGCATTGGAGTTGTTGCTGGATTTGCTGACCTTATTCTTCAAAGACTAGTAAAAAAGCGAAAGGCAATTAATATAGTCGGACTATTAATTGTCGCTGGACTCGCATTTGCAATCCTATCATACTTATGACAAAGAAAATTCTGATCATATTACCAATTGTCTTAATCGGACTAGGAGTGATTTACTTTAATTTGCCTTTTGAAATAACCAGAAAGTCCGACATTGAATTTGGGAACATCCTTGCTGACAGAATTGAAGACTTCAAAAAGGAAAAAGGACGACTTCCTACTACAGATGATTGGGACATATTAGAGCAACTCGGTTTCAAAATTGAAAATCTCGGAACTTACCCGAGTTATGAGAAAATAAATGAATCTGAATTTGAACTAATCTACCTTGAAGGATTCGACGGACCTTATCTTCTTTACAACTCTAGACAAAAGCATTGGAAGATTGATTTTCCAACAATTCCCGACAGATGGAAAGAAAAAGCAAAGGACTAGGTGCAACATCGGTTTCAGCAAATTCACACCGACGGTTTAATTACGAAGAAAATTCAACTAAACATTATTCGGCTAACGGACAATAAAGCGATTTCAAAATCCCGCATTTGCCAATGCCAACCCGTTCTCGCCGAATTACCACACCCAGAAAGCCCCAACCATTCATCACAATAATTAAACCCACCCCAACAAGCTTCACTCTTAGATATAAGTCTCATCAAAAGCCAGGGGCAGCAGGTCAACGCCTTTTTCAACCACATAGCCCGGTCCGCTTTCGCCGTGCATGATGATGCGGATGTGGTGGTTGAAATCACAGAAACAGAATTCATTGGCACACGATTTGACCCCTCGATGAAAAGTCTATAACCCGGCACAAGGGTGGTATTCCTCAAAAAAGCAGAAGCCAGGGATGAGCTTTCAAGATGCTGGAATTCACACAGCAGGAGATTAAAGAGAATAGGCCCAATGTATATTGTAATGACTCCCCTGGATCTGTAGCTTCGGCCAATGAGGTCACTTCATGGGCAAGAAAATCAGACAAATTCCTGCTTTTGGAAAACATTCGCAAAAACACCAAAGGATCACGCAAATCCACACACAATCTGTTTAATTGCAGTGATTCAGGAAGTGATCTAAAGCTTGAATTCTACGGAAAAGGGCGAAAGTGGTAATGGAGAAATGGACGATGATTAAATATTCGGATGTTGTATGCCAGCTTAACAGAAGACAATGAGCAATAACGAAGAGAAATACATTAGCAAGCTTAAACAGATAGTTTACGACCACATTTCGGCTGACATTAAAGAAAAGACAGTTGACAAAATTGTAAAAATTGACCTTGTCAATTCACACATTGAGGACAAAGCTTCAGCCGGTTTCCAAGATTACTATTTCTTGATCCTTAACAACGAAAAGCTCTACAACTACTCGACTGACTTTTTCAGACAGTTTAAAAAAAGGTATTCACTTCAGGGCATTGACAACAACTATCTTGATAAGCTCGAAAGACATAAAAAGGGTATTTTACAAAAAATTCGAGAAGACAAATTAGCTCAACTCTATTTTGACATTTTCCACAAAGTGGTTATAAAATACGGAAAGGGCTCCAGAGAAAAAGACCTCGGCTCATTTTTTGCCAAGCTAGTCCACACTTTCAGACCAGATGAATATTGTGCATTAGACAATCCAATCAAGAATTACTTCGGACTTAAAAAAGAAAGTTTTTTCATTTCGTTCATCATCATTAGCGCTGCTTATAAGCAATGGGCACAAGACAACAAAAAACTAATTAATATTGTAAGGGAGAAATTCAAACAAGCGGACAAAAATGGAGCTATACAACACGACAGAATAACGGACTTGAAACTTTTAGACCTCATATTTTGGAGCAAAGCAAATAGACAATGACTAGAGAACTGGTGTAATACACAGGCATAATATCAGGTCAGGTGGCGAACAAAATTGCCCTTCGCACTGGCGTTCGTCTAGGTGTACAAAACTGCGTTTCATCTCCCGTCCGTAAGCAAAACCCAAGACCTTATCTCATCAAACTGCCATTCCAACACAAACAGTCACGGTAGTACTTGAAAACACACCAACACCTCCCCCCTCACAGATAAGTCTCATCAAAAGCCAAAGGCAGCAGGTCAGCGCCTTTTTCAACCACATAGACCGGTCCGCTTTCGCCGTGCATGATGATGCGGATGTGGTGGTTGTTTTTGCGCTCGGTTTCCAGGATGTTTTGCCGGCAGCCGCCGCAGGGTGCAGCGGGTTCCACGATTTCCATTTTGTCATTCTGAACGGCGATGGCGATTGCCAGCACGGCCTTGTCAGGGTGTTGGGCGTGGGCCGCAGCCAGTACGTTTCGCTCTGCGCAGGCCCCCAGCGGGTAAGCCGCATTCTCGTAGTTGGTGCCGGCCAGCATCTCGCCGCCTTCTAATAGCACTGCCGCTCCTACCCTGAATCCGGAATACGGCGCATAGGCATTCTCCATCGTCTTGCGGGCCAGGGTCAGCAAAGCGAGGTCCTCGTCGGGCAGTTCTTCGGGACTTTCGTAAATGAAGTATTTAAACTGGATGTTCCTTTCTTTCATGTGTATGTTCTTTTGGATCAACGGGCAATGCAAATAAACTCCTAATTGCAAACATAGGTTGCATTTTGGTGTAGGGTTGAGAGTTTAGGGTGTAGGGTTTGGAGCGCTAGCTTTTGAGATTATACCCTGGCCCTCTCAGTTCTTCAGTTCCTGAGTGCCCTGATAGCCATCGGGGCAAAAAGTGTCCTCATTCGTTTAGAGGAGTTTAGAGAAGTTGAGAGAGGTTGAGAGAGGTTGCAATCGGTCGCTCCTAAACCTCTATAAACCAAAATTTTAGAAAAAAACCAACTTCTCTATACAAACGAAAATTGTTGGTAACTCCAATCGAAAATGGCTTTTTGCAGGGAACTCAGTTCCTCGATTCCTCGATTCCTCCCTGCCTGCCTGCCCTGTCCGGCGGCCAGACGGGCAGGCGGCAGACAGGGATTCTTCAATCCTGGACAAAATTGTCATTTCATCCAAATCCACCTACCGGATGCGAAACGGGTTTCAAAGGGCTTCCTAACTTGCGGCCGTTTTCTTTGAGGTTTTTGAGGTTTTTGAGGGTTTTTCCGTAGTTCTTCAGATCCTCAGTTCCTCATCCAATTGCGCAGCGAACACAACAAAACAACCAATGAATAGCATACTCATACTTGGAGCGGGCAGATCGGCAGGGGCCATGATCAAATACACCCTGGATCAGGCGAAAAAGTACAACTGGGCTGTCATTGTGGCCGATGCCGACCTGAAAATGGCCGAGAAAAAAGTGGCCGGGCACCCCAACGGGCTGGCCGTCTGGCTGGATGTAACCAAGCCGGAAGAGCGCCGCCAGCTCATCGCCCGGGCTGACCTGGTGGTATCCCTGTTGCCGGCGCACCTGCACATCGAGGTGGCCAACGACTGCATCAAATTGCGCAAGCACCTCATTACGGCCTCCTATGTGTCCAAGGACATTTACAAGCTGACCGATGAGTTCCGCAACCAGGAGCTGATCTTCATGGGAGAGCTGGGATTGGACCCCGGCATCGACCACATGTCGGCCATGAAGAGCATCGATGAGATCAAGTCAAAGGGCGGAAAGCTGACCGGGTTCATCTCCAACGCCGGGGGGCTGATCGCTCCGGAATGCATCGGCAACAACCCCTGGCGCTACAAATTCACCTGGAACCCCCGCAATGTGGTGCTGGCAGGCCAGGGCACGGCCCAATACCTCGAAAATGGCAAGCTGAAATACATCCCCTACAACCGGTTGTTCAAGGAATACCGGATGGTGGAGGTACCGGGTTTTGACGAACCCTTCGAGGTGTATGCCAACCGGGAATCCCTGCTCTATCGCGAGGCCTATGGACTGGGCAACATCCCCAACCTGTACCGGGGCACCATGCGCTACCGGGGCTTTTGCGACGCCTGGAACGCCCTCGTGCAAATCGGCCTCACCGACGCCACCTATCCCATCGTGGATTCCGACAAGATCACCTACCACACCCTCATGGAGGGCTACATTTCCAAACCCGGCCGGCCGGGCGCCAGCGTCAAAGAGCGCATTGCCGAGCTGATCGGTGAGCGGGAATTCTCCCCCGTGATGAAAAAACTGGACTGGCTCGGCCTTTTTGCGAAGAAAAAGATAGGCCTTCACAACGCCACGCCGGCGCTCATTCTCGAAAACCTGCTGCTGAAAAAATGGAAGCTGGAACCCGACGACAGGGACATTATAGTGATGCAGCACGAATTTGACTACAACCTCAAAGGCAAGCAATACCGGCGTTTCTCCACCCTCATTCTGGAAGGCAAGGATTCCGACGATACAGCCATGGCCAAACTGGTTGGATTACCACTCGGCATCTTCGCCAAGCTGGTGATGCTGGGCAAGGTGCAGGCCCGCGGGGTGCACATTCCCGTTCAAAAGGAAGTTTACGAACCGGTGCTTCAGGAGTTGGAGGAGTTCGGCGTGGTGTTCCGTGAAAGGGAAGAGGAAATTGCGCCGGAGGAGCACAAGGGCTGAGGCTGGCCTTGAACCTGCTGCTGCTTTCTTCGTAAAATTCCGGGACAGACCGAACATTCAATCAAACGGCTTACGAAACTCCCGTCCATCAATAACGTCACCTCACTGCAGGCTTTTCAGCTCATGCAGTTTGGCACCTCGGGTGTCATTGCCATCGTGTTGGCCAAAGGGGGCTGGACATTGGAGCAAATCGCCATTTACGAGGCGCTGCTTTTCATGGGGGGCATCTACACTTTTTTCTGGCTCGCCGGTGGCAACAACGCCCTGCTCCAGCTTTTTCCGAAACTCGACAGCGAGAGCGGCCGCAGGGGCCTGTTCAACTCCTTTTTGCTCTTTACGGCAGCTGGCATCCTTTCCGGTCTGCTCATTTACGGAACGGCCAACCTGGTCATTGACAAGATAACCAAATTCAGCACCCTGCCCTACCTGGGGCTGCTCTCGGTTTACATCGCCATCAATGCGCCCACGCTGTTCATCCATGTGTATTACCTGCTGCTGGGGCAGTTCAAAAAGATCATTTTTTTCGGAATGATTGGTTTTTCGCTGCAACTGGCGGCCGTAGCCATCCCAGTGTTGACGGGCCTTGGCCTCAAGGAGGTGCTGTACTGCCTCATCGCCTGGGCCTCGTTCAAGTTTGTGTGGGTGGTGGTGCTCATTTACCGCCACACCCAGTGGCGCCTCGACCCTTCTTTTCTTCGCAAATACTGGCACCTGGCCCTGCCCCTGCTCCTGCTGGCATTCATAGGCAAGGGGTCGGAATACGCCAGCACCTTTCTCGTCACGGCCCTTTTCAGCGACGAAACTGCCTTTGCCATCTACCGCTACGGCGCCAGGGAGATCCCACTTTCGTTGATCATGCTATCGGCTTTGGCCACCTCCCTTTTGCCCGTCGCCTCCGGCAACCTGGAGGAAGGGCTGAAAGCCATCCGCAAGCACAGCACCCGGCTGGCGCACTTCCTCTTTCCGGTGAGCATCGTTTTCATGGTGCTCAGTCCGGTGTTGTTTCCACTGGTGTTCAGTCCTGAATTCAAGCCCTCGGCCTACATCTTCAACACCCTGGCCTTTTACCTCAGCAACCGCATCCTGATGCCACAGGTACTCACCATGGCCCGTGGCCACAACTTTGCGGTAACCATGAGCGCCCTGATAGAATTTTTTGCAGTGGTGCTGCTGTGCTACTTGCTCGGCCGTTCTTTTGGTCTCGTCGGAATAGCCATGGGCTCCGTCCTCGCCTTTTTCGTTGACCGCATCTACCTCATCATCTACAACTGGAAAAAGCTGGGCATCCACCCCTCCAGCTATATCAATTGGCGAGTTTACCTGGTTTACAATGCCCTGCTCATTGCTGCGTATTGTATTTCATTTCAGATGTAGATCGTGACTCGTGACTCGTGACTCGTGACTCGTGGCTCGTAGCTCGTAGCTCGTAGCTCGTAGCAAATTCTGCTAAACTTCATAATCCTAATAATCCCTATAATCCTCCATAATCCTCTCTATCCAAACGCAGGCAGGGTTTGGAACCCTGCCTGCGTTGAATTATAATCCTTATTATCCTTCATAATCCTTCATAATCCTCCATAATCCTCCATAATCCTCAATAACTCCACATTCCCTATCTTCGTCCTCAACATTCATTCACCCTCTCACAATCCGGACATGAGATACCTCCTGCCTTTCCTGACGATCGTCCTTTTCATTCAGTGCAAAAACGAACCTGCGCCTGCCGACAGCGGCGACAAATTGGGGGAGTTGCACTTCAGCTATTCCGGCTCGCCCGAGGCCATGGAACATTTTGAAAAAGGACTGAAACTGCTGCACAATTTCGAATATGCAGATGCCAAAGCGGCTTTTGAAGAAGCCCAAAAACTGGACAGCGCCTGCGTGATGGCCTGGTGGGGCGAGGCCATGACCTACAACCATCCCCTCTGGCGCCAGCAAGACCGGGAGGCTGCCATTGAAACCCTTGAAGAACTGGGTGCCACCGCTGAAGAGCGACTGGCCAAAGCCCCGACGGAATTGGAAAAGGACTTCCTGGCCTCCCTTGAGGCGCTCTATTTTGCCGAAGGAGAAAAAAATGAAAGAGACGCTGCCTACCGCGACCACCTGGCTGCCATGTACGAAAAGTACGCCGGCAACGAGGAAGTGGCAGCTTTTTACGCCCTCAGCGTCCTGGGTGCCGTGCCAGTGGGCCGTGATGAGGCCGAATACGAAAGGAGTGCCGGTATCGTCAAAGGCATACTGAACGAAAACCCCGAGCATCCGGGAGCCTTGCACTACCTCATCCACAGCTACGACGATCCCTACCACGCCCGACTGGCCCTGAATGCAGCCCAACGCTACTCGGTGGTGGCAGCTGATGCCACCCACGCCCTGCACATGCCCTCGCACATTTTCCTGGCCGTGGGAATGTGGAAGGAGGTGGTGGAATCCAACATCGCCTCTTACAATGCAAGTGTGCGGCGCATGGAAGAAAAGGGCCTCGACAACGATGCCCGAAGCTACCATGCCTTTGCCTGGTTGCAATACGGCCTGTTGCAGCTCGGCCGACTGGATGAAGCCGAAAAGATCATGCGGGAAATGTACGGCTACACCACCGAGCTGCCCTCAAAGAGCGCCCGCTCTTACTTTGCCTCCATGAAGGGTACCTATCTGCTCCACACGGATGATTGGGACAGCGACATTGCCGATTTCAGCATCGACATGGAGGGGATGGGCATTGTGTCCCGCTCGCAATACCATTTTACCGAAGGATGGAAAGCCTGGAAAGACGGCGACAAGGAACGGCTGAGTGCCCTCATCGACACCATGGCCGATGAACGCAAAAAGGCGGCCCTTCTGGTCACTGATTCGGGCATTCCGATGTGTGCCGCCACACCCACCGGGCAGGGACCCAACCAGTTGGATATCGACTGGGCGCATGTGATGGAGATGGAACTGAAAGCCCTTCGGGAAATGCTGAACGGCAACGATGAACAAGCTGAATTCTGGTTGAAAAGTGCCACCGATTTACAGAGCAGTATCAGTTACGACTACGGCCCGCCTGCCATTCTGAAACCGGCCCACGAGATGTACGGCGATTTCCTGCTGCAACACGGCCGCCCCGGGGAGGCGCTGGCAGCCTATGAAACGGCGCTGGAGCGGGCACCCAAAAGGAGGCTGGCACTGGAGGGCAAACTGGCCGCCGCCCAGGCAGCCGGCGAAGAAAAAGCCATTGCCGAAGCAAAAGCCGTTTTGGAAGAGATCGGGGATGGCACCAAGCGCTCATGAGGCTCACACCTGGTGCCGGCGGATGTGATTCACGATGCTGCGAACGGTTTTCTTACGGATTTCCATTTCCAGTTGCCGGTTGATGGCTTTCAGCACAAACTGGAATTTCATGGCCACATTGTCTTTGTGGATGTCCTGGATCTTCAGCCAGAAGGAGCCAGGTTCGATGTATTGGTGGTATTCGGAGATGTTCTCGATCAGGTCGTGTTCAAAAGTCTCAACGGTATTGATGACGCCGATTCCTATCTCAAATTCGATGCTGACCCTGCGGATGCCGCTTTTGGTGTAGTTGACCACCTCGGAGGTAAAGATTTTCGTGTGGGGAATGTACACGATTTCGTCGTCGTTGGTGAGCAGTGCGATGCGGGTGATGGTCAGGTCGGTGACCCGGCCCTTATAGGGTTCCATTTTGATGTAATCACCAATGGAAATTTCGTCGGAAAAGCTGATGGCAATGCCACCGATGATGTTCGTAATGTATTCTTTGGTTATTATGGCAATGGCTGCCGCAACGATACTCAGGCCGGTGAGCAGGCTTTTGGGATCGATGCCGAAAAAGCTCATCACCAGCACCACCGTAGCCAGTGCACTGACGATGATGGAGATGTTTTCGATTCCCGAGAGTACATTGTCGGTGCGGTGAAGCGGTATTTTTTTTCGCCTTCGGTAAAAATATTTGAGGACGGAAACGCCCAGGTTCAGGCCCAGCAAAAAGATGCCGTAATTGACGATTGACCTGAGAACCGGTTCGAGCCGGAGGGGGGCATTGGCAGCTTTTATCAGATACATCTCCAGCTCTGTCTCGCCCGATTTCAGGCTTATCAGTACGACGAAGGCGATGAACTTCAGCAGGGTGTACCAGGGTCTTTTCATGGTTTACAGCCATTTTTTTCTTCTGAAATACAACAACAGCAACAGGGCCAGCACCAACATGAACAGCATGACGGCCGGATACCCGTACTTCCACTCCAGTTCGGGCATATACCGGAAGTTCATCCCGTAAATTCCGACGATAAAGGTGAGCGGAACGAAGATGGTGGTGATGATGGTGAGCAGTTGCATCACTTTGTTCATGCGCAGGCTGAGTTCTGAAAGGTAAAGTTCCTGCAAGCCGGTGGTAATGTCCCGGAAAGTGTCCACCAGGTCAGCGATGCGGATGGCATGGTCGTAGAGGTCGCGCAGAAAAATCCCGGTTTCAGGACTGACGTATTCCGCATCCGAGCGTGCAAAGCTATTGATGGCTTCGCGCAATGGCACCACCGATTTGCGCAGATATAGGAGCTGGAATTTCAGGTCGTGAATGCGGGATTTGTGTCCGTCATCGGGGTTTTCGGTGATGGCGTCTTCAAGCTGCTCCATTTCGGTTTCGATGGAGTCGAGGATGTGGAAATAATCATCCAGAATTTTGTCGAGCAGGGCATAGGCCAGGTAGTCGGGGCCGCTGCTGCGGATGCGTCCTCTGCCGGCGCGCAGCCTTTCGCGCACGGGTTCGAAGGTGTCGTCGATATTTTCCTGAAAGGAGACGATGAAGTCTTTGCCGAAGAAAATGGCGATCTGTTCTGTTTCGAGCGAGAGGGCCTCGGTGTTGTAGGTCAATGCCCTGGCTACGATGAAGATGCCGTTGTCATATTCTTCGAACTTGGGGCGCTGCTGCACGTTGAGCACATCTTCGAGCACCAGCGGGTGGATCTTGTAAAATTTGCCGATGGATTCCACCAATGTTTCATCGCTAAGGCTGCGCAGGTCGAGCCAGGTCACCTGCCCATCCACCTTGTGGGGTGCGTAGTTGTCGGTGATGGTTTTTTCAGAAAAATGCTCCGCGTTGTAATGGATGAGGTGCAGAATGGGGCGCTCTTGCCCTCCCCTTCCGGTGAAGATGAGCTGACCGGGTGGCAAGCCCGGCTTTTTCTTTTTCAGGTTCTTTCGCTTTTTTAAAGGCATATATCCGTGGCTGGTCAAAGGCGCAAGCTAATGCATTTCAACGGTTTTCTTCCTTGCTCATGCGCTGGTGGTCTTCGATGATGCGGCCCAGTTGCGGCACGGCCACCCGGCTGGCGATGATATTCTTGTTGCGGTCCAGGATGTACAGTTTGGGCAAGGTGGTTCCATAAAATTTGATGAGTGCCCGTGCCTTCATGTAGGGGTCGGCGGTTACGATCCAGGGCATTTTCTTGTACTCCACGTCCGAAATGGCTTTGTCCAGCTCCATGTGGTTGGCAGAGGTGATGCTGAAAATCTCCACGCCTTTGGGGTGCCATTCTTCGTAAAAAGGTTTCAGCTCGTCGGTGGTGTGTTTGCAATGGCCGCAGCCCGGTTTCCAGAGGAAAATCACTGTGTACTCCGCATCCACATCGTAGAGGCTGATCATTTTATCGGGCGGGAAGGACTTCGTTTCAGGGTCGTATTGCTGCACCGTGATGTTGGGCGCCCGGTTGCCAATGAGCACGAACTTGTTCATGTAGGCGTCGTCGAGGATTTTCTTTTTGGCATCCTCACTGATCCAGGTGGCTTTGCCGGTGGCGTAGTATTTCTCGGCAATGTGCACGAACACTGCATCCAGCCCCATGATCTTGGGCGTGTAGTATTCGTTGAGCAGGTAGGGCAGCACGAATTTGAATACCTCTTCGTTGGCCTGGGCTTTTTCCAGCACCACATCCACGGCCTGGATGACGCTGTCGGGCACCTGCACGGTCATCTTATCGCTCAAGTAGTAGTCTATTTTTTCTTTCAGGTATGGGCTGTTGGCAAATGCCTCTTCGGTAAAATCAAACCCGTCGAAATAGTGCTTCTTGTAATACTGCCAGCGGAAGAGCGGCTCCTCCTGGCCGGGCGGCGTGGGTGGGAACGCCGGTTCTTTGAAGGCCGCCACCAGCTTGGCGGCAAAAGTGCCGGGGTGCTGCTCCATTAGCTCCCTTTGCCGGGCGTGCACCTCTTCCGACACCGCCTCGAGCTGCTTCTGAAACATTGCTTTTGATTCAGGGCTTGGAGCGGCCTCTATGCTCTGCTGAAGTTCTTTTGAACGGGCCACCTGCTTTGCCATGAACAACTGGTATTCTTTCAGCAAGGTGTTCTCGGGCGCATTCTCAAAGGTCAGGTTGCCGCCAAAATCAGGTGCAGCTGTTTTCATGGCGAAGTGCTGCTCATTTTTGGTGACCAGAAATTCAAAAAACTTGTTGTCCGGCGGCATCAGCACCAGGTAGATGCCCGGAGCCAGGGGTTCACTGCCTTCAAACACAGCTTTTCCTTCGGCAAACGGAACGGTATCCCTGCTGTAAACCTTTTCGCCCCGCCGGTAGCCCAGGTACAACTGTTCACCTGTCCAATTGTCAATCTGCACTTCGATGTGAAAACCGGATTGCTGTTGCGCAGCGAGGAAAAAGGAAAAAGAAAAAAACAGAAAAAAGGCTGAAATGAACTTCTGGTTCATGGTAGTTGGGTTTGTTGGTCAAAAGCAAAGTGCCGATGGTCAACGGCCGCCAAAATTAGGCAAATATGGTTCCTCAGGCCGTTCACTGAAAGGCATTTGCATTTCATTTTCACCCGGCTACGCACGGACTTTGCGTTGGCGGTACCAGTAAAAAACGCCCACGCCCAGCAGGAGCAGTACTACCCCTGGCACCGCCTGGGCCGGCCGCTCCAACAGGGTGTTGCCCGCAAACAAAAACGAGAGCAGGACGAAAATGGCCGGCACCACCGGGTAGCCCCAGGCTCTCACTGGCCGCTCCTGTCCTGGTTTTTTCCTTCGGAAAACGAAGACCGAGGCTCCGGCCAGCCCCATGAAGGCAATGTCCATGAAGGTGACAAAGGTGATGATGTGGTTGAAAAGCCCGCTGAAAAAGAGCAGCACAGCCAGGGCCCACACAGCCTGTATGCCCATGGCGTTGGCCGGCGTGGCCCACCGCGGATGCAGGGCTGCCAGTTTTTTGAAGAAAATGCCGTCTTCGGCCATGGCAAAGTAGATGCGGGGCGCCGACATGGTGTAAATGCTGATGGTTCCGAAAATGGAAAGTGCAATGGCAATGCTGACCACCTGCCCACCCCAGGGCACCACCCGGTTGAGGGCCTCGGCGGCCACCCGGTTGGTGGCTGCTATCTCAGGCAGGGGCAGCAAAAGCATGTAGGCCAGGTTCACCAACAGGTAAACGGTGGTAACGATCAACACGCCCAGGAACATGGCCCGGGGCACCACACGGTTGGCGTTGCGGGCCTCTCCGGCCACATAGCTGGCATGGTGCCAGCCCCCCACTGAAAAAAACACGCCGATCAGCCCGGCCAGCAGGGCAGCTGCTATGTTATCCGGCATTCCTTCGGTAAACGAGAGCGAGAGCGGCACGGCAGCGGGGTCGTAACTCACCACCCCAATGACGATGATGGCCCCGATGGCAGCCAGTTTGAGAACCATGAAGAGGTTGGCCAGTCCCTGGCTGACCTGCACGCCCCGCATGTTTACAAGGGTGAGAAACAACATGGTGCCGGCAGCAATGGCGGTCTTGCCGCCGTGGCTCATTTCCGGAAGGAAAATTTTCATGTATTCCGCAAAGGCGACACAGAGGCCGGCCAGCGCCCCCGTATTGATGACGAGCAACATGACCCAGCCGTAGAGGAAGCCGATGAGGTCGCCGTATGCCTCCCGCAGGTAAACATACACCCCACCCGATTGCGGGAACATGCCGCCCAACTCGGCAAAGGTGAGGGCGCCGCACAGGGCGATGAACCCGCCCAATGCCCAAACCACCAAAACCAGGGCCTCGTTGCCCACAGCGCCGGCAATCTGGCCGGGAGTGACAAAAATGCCCGAACCGATACAGGCCCCGACGGCAATGCTGGTCAATCCAAAAAGCGAAAGGCGTTTTCTGAGTTGGCTCATGTTCCTGAAATGAATTTGTTGCCAGGGGCAACCATTGGCAATATTGACCTATCATTGGGGGTGTAATCCCAAAAAACCTCAAAAACCTCCATAACCCCCATAATCCTTATAATCCTTATAATCCTTATAATCCTTATAACCCTCCATAACCCTCTATAATCCCCCATCCCCCTCCCAACAAAATGCGCCTAAAGATGAGAATTTTTTCCACCCTGTTCTTTGCCACTCTATTTGCCAGCTCAGGATTCAGTCAAGCCACTGCTGACAGCGCCATCATCCTTCAAAACATCCGGACATTTTCCGAAAACCTGGTCAAAGGCAACTACGAAGCCGTGGCCGATGCCTATACCGATGACGGCAAGCTGTTTCCCAATGGAATGGACATTTTGAGCGGAAAGGAAGCCATCCTGAAATACTGGACGCCCTCCCCTGGCAGGACGAGCCGGACCGTTTACCACAAGGTGACCCCTGAAGAGATCAGAATCATGGGCGTTGAAGCCTATGACTGGGGCTATTACGAAGGCATCACCCGCCGGGAGGACGGCACGGAAATCCACTGGCGGGGCAAGTATGTGATCGTATGGAAAAAACAGTCAGATGGCCAATGGAAGATCTACCTGGACATCTGGAACAGGATTAATAGTTGAGACTGTTGAGACTGTTGAGATTGTTGAGATTGTTGAGATTGTTGAAATTGTTGATCCCGAAAGCTTTCGGGAGTTGAAATTGTTGAGAGGGGGTGGTCGAATTGGATGTTTTTTCAAGGAATGTAGGCTTTTGCAGAATTGAATCCAGCACATCGTATCACGCTGGTTCTGGACTCCGTCCGGGACCACATCTTGTCGGACTCTGTCCGACCTTTGTTCAGAATGAAAAACATCTTTCGACGAGGGTAACACTTTTTGCAGGACACTCATAGCCCCTGGGACGATAGAGCGGAACCTCTCTAAACCCCTCTCAACTTCTCTAAACCCCTCCCAACGAATGAGGACACTATTTACAGTGGTCTCAGGCTTTTGAATAATTGAATCCAGCACATCGTATCATTTCCCTCTATTTGAATAAAAATAAATCTGTTTTTCCTTGACAATGCTACCCAAATAGGCATACATTTGCAGCGTTCTTTGAGAGAAAGCCTGATGGCTTCAGTAGTTTTTACCACCGCAGGTATTCAGTAAGTCTGGTAAGTTTTTGTTCGATTCAGCTCGTCTAAACGTTTTCCCGCCTAACTGTTTTTCCCACAATTGGTCAAATGTTATTGCAGCCACCAAAGATCAGGTGATCTCGTTTTCGTTAACTTTTTTAATTTTTGTTTGTAATGAACATTTTTGTTGCAAAACTCAACTACGACACGCAGGAAGATGAATTGCGTGCAGCATTCGAGGAATTTGGCGAAGTTTCTTCTGCCAACATTATCATGGACAAATTCACCGGCCGTTCCAAAGGATTCGGTTTCGTGGAGATGCCCAACGATGACGAAGCACAAGCTGCTATCAACGAGCTGAACGACAGTGAAATGGATGGTAGAACCATCGTCGTTAAGAAAGCCGAACCCCGTGAAAACCGTGGCGGTGGACGCCGTGGTGGCGGAGGATATGGCGGCGGCGGAAACCGTCGTGGCGGCGGTGGATACGGCGGCGGAGGCGGATACAACCGCAACGATCGCTGGTAATCCAATCCAGTCCGGGCCTTAACAGCCCTGCGAATGAAAGGCTTTGGGAGCATTCCCAAAGCCTTTTCTTTTTTTATTTTGTCCGCAAAATTTGCCATGCCATGAAGAAACACCTATCCCTGGTACTGCGGGTTATTGTAGTAGCCATTTTCCTTCAGACCTTGTATTTCAAATTCACCGGGGCCCCCGAAAGTGTTTACATCTTTACCACACTGGGTGCAGAACCGGCCGGCAGGATACTCAGTGGAATCCTGGAACTGGTGTGTGCGGTGTTGTTGCTCTACCGGCCCACCATGATCTATGGCACACTGGGTTCGCTGGGCGTTATCTCCGGTGCCCTCCTCTCCCACCTGTTCGTTTTGGGCATCGAGGTCATGGACGATGGGGGCCTGCTGTTCGGTCTTGCGCTGACGGTGTTTCTGTGCTCCCTTGCTTTGATAATCATGCACAAGTCAGAACTGTTCCGCATCCAGTCAAATCATTGAGCACACAGCAAATTCCTCCTTCATTAAATACCGCCCCCTTGCAGAATTTTCAAGAACTTGCGGCCCGCAACGAAAAACCTGACCAATGCAAAAAATTCTCGTAGCCAACCGCGGAGAGATAGCCCTTCGGGTAATGAAAACCGCCCGCCGCATGGGCATCAAAACCGTCGCCGTATATTCTGAAGTGGACCGGGAATCACCCCATGTGCTTTTCGCCGATGAGGCGGTGTGCCTGGGCCCCGCCGCTGCATCCGAATCCTACCTCGACATGGACAAGGTCATTGCGGCAGCGAAACAAACCGGTGCAGATGGTATTCACCCGGGTTACGGCTTCCTGAGCGAAAACGCCGTTTTTGCGAAGCGAGTGAAAGAAGAAGGACTCATTTTCATCGGTCCTTCTCCGGAAGCCATCGAAATCATGGGCAGCAAGCTGGCAGCCAAAGAGGCCGTAAAAAAGTTTGAAAGCGAAGCCGGCGGCCGCATTCCCATGGTGCCAGGTACCGACCACGCCATCACTGACATTGCGGCAGCGAAGAAAATTGCCGAAGAAATCGGCTACCCCATCCTCATCAAAGCTTCGGCCGGCGGCGGTGGCAAGGGAATGCGGGTGGTGGAATCGGCCGCTGAGTTTGAAGAACAGATGGAAAGGGCCATCAGCGAAGCAATTTCCGCATTTGGCGACGGCGCTGTTTTCATCGAGAAATACATCGGCTCGCCCCGCCACATCGAAATTCAGGTGCTGGCTGACGAACACGGCAACACCCTCCACCTCTTCGAGCGGGAGTGCAGCGTGCAACGCCGCCACCAGAAAGTGGTGGAGGAAGCCCCCAGCGCCATTCTGACCCCTGAAATCAGAAAGGCCATGGGACAGGCTGCCGTGCAGGTGGCCCAGGCCTGCAATTACACCGGCGCCGGCACAGTGGAGTTCCTCGTTGACGAAAAGCTCAACTTTTACTTCCTGGAAATGAACACCCGCCTCCAGGTGGAGCATCCGGTAACGGAAATGATCACCGGCATCGACCTGGTGGAACAGCAAATCAACATTGCCAGAGGCGAGGCAATACCCTTCAAACAGGAAGACCTCCGCATCGATGGACACGCCATAGAGCTCCGGGTGTACGCCGAAGACCCATACGACAACTTTATGCCCAGCACCGGCAGGCTGAAAACCTACCAGGCACCCTCCGGAGAAGGCATCCGGGTGGACGACGGTTTCAGGGAAGGCATGGAGGTACCCATTTTTTACGACCCCATGTTGTCAAAGCTGATTGCCTGGGGCAGCACCCGCGCCGAAGCCATCGAGCGTTTGCTGAGTGCCATTGCCAATTACAAGGTGGAAGGGGTGGCCACTACCCTGCCCTTCGGGCGTTTTGTCCTGCAACACGAAGCCTTCGTCAGCGGCCGCTTCGACACCCACTTCGTGAAGAATTATTTCACCCCGGAAGCACTTGACAAACTGGAACTTGCAGCCGCTGATGTAGCCGCCACCCTGGCACTGAAACTATGGCTGCAGGAAGAAGCCCGCCTGAAAGTGCCTCAAACGGAACATTCGGAATGGATGAAGAGAGTGCAATGAGTAGGGATGAGGGATGAGGGATGAGGGATGAGGGATGAGGGATGAAAGTGCTAGTTACTCCCTACTCTCTACTCCCTACTCCCTACGCTCACGAATAAGCTACCTTCAGTACATCGTCGAAATAGTCGGCAAAGTGGACGGTGATGCCCTCCCGGATGTAATCGGGGAGTTCCTCAAAATCCCGTTTGTTGTCGATGGGGATGATGAGTTCTTTGATGCCCACCCTTTTTGCGGCAATGGTCTTTTCTTTTACGCCTCCGATGGGCAGCACCTTACCTGTCAGGGTCAGCTCACCCGTCATGGCAATGCCGGCTTTGACGGCTTTTCCGGTGGCCAGGCTGTAAAGCGCCAGGGCCATGGTGATACCGGCTGAGGGGCCGTCTTTCGGGGTGGCTCCGGCAGGCACGTGCAGGTGCACCTGGTGCTCCTCGAAATACTTGTTAGGTTCTTTTCCTTCTGACAAAATGGAGCGGACGTAGCTGTAGGCAATTTCTGAGCTTTCCTGCATCACCTTGCCCAACTGCCCGGTTTGCCGGAAGCCGGAAGCTCCCCTGATGCCACGTGCTTCGATGTAGAGGGTGGCACCGCCATAAGCCGTGTAGGCCAGTCCCAGCACCACGCCGGGAATGGGCTTGGGATAGAGTTTCTCAGTGGTAAAGATGGGTTTGCCGAGGTACTCCTCCACTTTCTTGGGATTCACGGTAAAGGTCTTCTGCCCGGTTTCAGTGGAGATCAGGGTCAGTTTTCTGACGATTTTCCGGATTTGCTTCTCCAGGTTTCTCACGCCGGCTTCACGGGCGTATTTGTCGGCAATCAGCCGGATGGCCTTGTCGGTAAATTTGACCTCTTTGGGGCCAAAGCCCTGTTCTTTCAACTGCCTCGGAATGAGGTATCGCTTCGCAATTTCTACTTTCTCTTCCAGGATGTAGCCGCTCAGCCTGATCACCTCCATCCGGTCGAGCAGCGGCTCGGGGATGGTGTCGAGCTGGTTGGCCGTTGTGACGAAAAGCACCTTGGACAGATCGTAGGGGATATCGAGGTAATGGTCCAGGAAGGTCGGGTTCTGAGCGGGGTCCAGGACTTCCAGCAGGGCACTTGCAGGGTCACCCTGGAAGCTGCTGCCAATCTTGTCAATTTCATCCAGCATGATGACGGGGTTGGAGGTTCCCACCCGTTTGATGGCCTGGATGATCTTGCCGGGCATTGCACCGATGTAGGTGCGACGGTGTCCTTTGATCTCGGCCTCGTCGCGCATGCCACCTACCGAGAAGCGGAAGAACTGGCGCCCCAAAGCCTCGGCAATGCTGTGCCCGATGGAGGTTTTTCCCACTCCCGGAGGGCCCACCAAGCAGATGATGCTGCCGCCGATGTTGCCCCGTTTGATGATGGCACTGAGAAATTCCAGAATGAGGGCTTTCACATCCTGCAGGCCGTAATGATCACGGTCCAGAATGGCCCGGGCCTTTTGAATGTCCTGGTTGTCGTCGGAATAGAGGCCCCAGGGCAGGTCGGCGATGAGCTCCAGGTAATTGCGTGTAACAGCGAACTCCGGCGACTGCGAGTTGAGCATCTGGAGCTTTTCCAACTCGTCTTCCACCACCTTCTGCGCTTCTTCCGAAAGTTCTTTGCCCTCCAGCTTCTTGCGGATCTTTTCGAGTTCTGTTTCGCCTTCCTCTTTTTCAAGGCCCAGCTCTTTCTTGATGGCCTTCAGTTGTTCACGAAGGAAAAATTCTTTCTGCTGCTTGTTGACCTGCTCGTCGATCTGGGTCTGGATTTTCTGCTGAATTTTGGCCAGCTCGATCTCTTCCTTGATGAGTTTCAGCAGCAGATGAGCCCTTTTCTGCAGGTCGAAAGTCTCCAGCAATTCCTGCAATTTTTCCTTGCTTGCCGTCAGCAAACTGGAGATGATGTCCATGGTCAGGCCGGGGGCTTCGTAGTTGAGCTGCGAAACCACCAGATTGATCTGTTCTTTGAAAAGCGGATTGAGTTGTAGCAGCGACTTCAGCTCAGAACTCAATGAGAGGAGGTAAGCCTTGAGCTCGGGAGTAGGCTTGTCTTTCGGGTCGAAGATGTAATCGACTTCCCAGCGGAGTGCGGGCTTCACCAGCAGGGTCTTGCGTTTCTTGATACGCCCGAAGCCCTGGCCAATGATCTGCATGACATTGGGGGCGATCTGCGCATAACGGTAGATCTGGAAGGCAGTGCCCACCTCGTAAAAATCCGGCTCGCCATTTTGCTCCGGTGAGGCCTTTGCCAGCACCAGCCCGATGTAGCTGTCGTGGTTCTCTATGGCCTCCTTGATGGCGTTGATGTTTTCCTGACCGGAGATGGTCAAGGGAAGGGGTACCCCCGGGAAGACCGGCTTCTGGAACAGCGGAATGATGGTAAGGGTGTTTGGCAGCGAGCGTTCGACGGGTTGCAGCTCCCTGCTGAAACTCGCCTCCTCGATCAGGTCTTCATCCGTCAGCGGTTCTTCCTGCACAAAATCTTCATCATCGACAAAGCTGACTTCTCCAAATTCCTTTTTCCTTCGTTTGGACATGCGTTTTGTTTTTTGGAGCCTGTTTAAATCTCCATCACTTGGCTGCAAGCGGCCAATTTTATCCTGCACTTCGTTAAATTTTTCGTCGGATTACCCGTATCCGCCTGCAAAATTTGCCTCGTTCAGAATAAAATTTGCTCACTTTCGCTCA
>PAAY01000049.1 GCA_002698985.1 Saprospirales bacterium
AAGTCTGAATCACTGATGAAACAGATTTTTGGATTTCGCTGATTAAAGAGCGGTTTTAACCAATCTGTGAAATCTCTTAATCCGCAAAATCCGTGATTCTGACAATCCGCGATTTTGACAATTATCAAACAGCATGATCTTACCAATATACGCATACGGACAACCTGTACTTAAAAAGGTAGCCACGGACATTACGCCGGACTATCCCAAGCTGAAAGAGCTCATCGAGAACATGTGGGAAACCATGTACAACGCCGACGGGGTTGGGCTGGCGGCTCCGCAGATTGGTCTTTCCATCAGGTTGTTCATTGTGGACACGGCCAAACCGCTGGAAAACTCCAAAGACGAAGACGCCCCCAAAGGCATCAAAAAAGTATTCATCAATGCCGAGATGCTGGAAGAAACCGGTGATGAATGGGCCTATGAAGAGGGCTGCCTCAGCATCCCCGACATCCGGGGCGATGTGGACCGGCCCGAACACATCCGCATCCGCTATTTCGACGAAAATTTCAACGAACATGAAGAGAGCTTCAGCGGCCTCGATGCCCGGGTGATCCAGCACGAATACGACCACATCGAGGGCATCCTTTTTACGGAACTGCTCAAACCCGTGAAAAAGCAGCTCGTTCAGCGCAAGCTCATCAAGATCAAAAAAGGAGCCGTCAAAGTGTCTTACCCCATGCGCTTCGTCACCCGCTAACCATTCACAGCATGGATGCCTTTCGCACAGTATTGAAGATCCAAGCCAGCGACTGGAAGATCGATCACCAGAGCCCCTTGCTGTGCGTGGGTTCCTGTTTTGCCGAGGAGATGGGTGGCAGGCTGAAAAGACTGAAATTCCCCGTCTTCCTCAACCCTTGCGGCATCGTTTACAATCCGCTTTCCATTTCCAGGTGCCTGGAATTTCTGCTTCAGGAAAAACAATTCGAACAGAAAGACCTGTTCGAGCACGATGGTCTATGGCACAGCTTCGACCACCACGGCAGTTTTTCAGCGGCCGACGCGCATACGGTTCTCAACAAAATCAACCAATCCATCCGGGCAGGTTCAGCTTTTCTTCGCTCCGCAAAAGTGCTGGTTCTAACCCTGGGCACGGCCCATGTTTTCCGTCTGAAAAGCAACTTCCGCATCGTGGCTAATTGCCACAAGCTGCCCGGACAGCAGTTTGAGCGGTTGCGGCTCCAGGTTCCGGAAATAGTGAGCGCCCTAGGCAATACCATCTCCGCCCTTCAAGACCTGAATCCCGCCCTCGATGTAATCCTGACCGTAAGCCCTGTGCGCCACCTGCGCGATGGACTGGTGGAAAACAACCGCAGCAAGGCCGCCCTTTTGCTGGCTGTGGATCAACTTTGTTCAGACTTCAGCAAGGTCCATTATTTCCCGGCCTACGAGCTGCTCATCGACGACCTGCGTGATTACCGTTTTTTCGCCGAAGACCTCAGTCACCCCAACAGGCTGGCGCTCGACTACATTTGGCAAAGATTCACCGACACCTATTTCAGCCCGGCCACCAAGCAGCTTTGCGAAGAAATTGAAAGCCTCAAACGCGCCGGCGAACACCGCCCCATCCACCCTGCTTCGGAAAAGCACCGGCAGTTCCTCCGGCAGCAGGCCGAAAAGTGCCGCCAACTGGCAGAGCGGAATCCCCACCTGGATTTTTCGGAAGAGCTGAATTATTTTGAGAGAGAGATGGAGGGGTAAAGCATCGCAATTTTGGCTGCAATGCCTCATTGAACGAACGGGTGGTTGAGCGCCAACTATTCTGAGATCAATTTCCACCAGGGGATAAACCTGACCAATGTGCCGTTGACCTGCACCTCTTCCTCCAGCGAAAGATTGACCATCCAGGCTTCTCTGGGCTGGTAGCTGTTGATAAAACTGCGGAGTGACTTTGGCACAACGGGCGCCGAAAGGTCTATGCACTTGACTTCCACAGGAAGTGTATCATTGGTTTTGTCAAAGACGAAATCCACTTCTGCCTGGTCTTTGGTTCGCCAAAAACGCAGCGGTAAGAATTCCTTTTCAGCCAGTGATCTGAGATTGTGAAAAATGAAGTTCTGAAAAAGCATGCCCATGGTTGCCAGATTGTCCAGTCGCCCGGCAAGCCCCAGGGCTGAATTTCGCATCCCGAGATCGTTGAAATAGACCTGTGGAGATTTGGTGAGTTCTTTACCGGCATTGCGAAAGAAGGGCGGGAGCAACTCGATCATAAAAGTCTTTTCCGCATACCAGATGTATTGCTTCACGGTGGGTTGTGAAAGGGCCGTTTCTCTCGACAAGCCTGAATAATTGAGTGATTGTCCGATCCGGTCTGCCAATAGACGGAACAAAAGCGTAAAAGCCTGTGTCTTTTCCAGCCTCAGCAGAGTAGCGAGATCTTTCTCCAGGTAACTGTTGTACAGTTCCTGCAAAATGAGACGCTTTTCTGATGCCGGCCCTGCAACCACAACCCTGGGGTACCCTCCGAAATTCAGGTATTCGAGGAGCAAAATCCTGGATTGCTCCGGCTCACTCTCCATCCACATGGACAACCTACCCTCATACCGGTAGCCCGTGCGGTAGTTCAAAAACTCAGCAAAGCTGACAGGATACAACTCAAATATCCGCTTCCTTCCGGCCAATGATTCGTGAATTTTCTCTTTCAATTCGAGGCTGCCCGAACCGCTGACGACCAGCTTGTGTGGGAGGCCCAAGTCGTAAATTCCTTTGAGAAACAAGCCGGCGTTTTCCTTTCGCTGGATCTCATCGATGAAAATATAACTGCGCTCACCACCCGTTTCCAAAGAAACTTTGGCCAGGAATCTTTGCTGGCTTCCAAAATGGGCTGCATCGGCTTCCACATCCAGGTTGAAAAAAAGCGTGCGCGCACCGGCATTGTCAAGTTCGCTTCGCAACTGCTGCAGCAGGGTCGTTTTGCCCACCTGCCGGGCACCCACCAGCAGGGTGATTTCCTTCTGGCTCAAATGTTCCCTGAGCTTTGGCAATAAATGCCTTTTGATCTCCATAGGCTTGGGTTTGGTTGGGATCGCTCTAAACGATCAAACACTTAGTTGACTTTAGAAATTCTCGGGTAAATTTAAACATTCACTTTTAAAAAACTCGGGTAAATTCTAAAGTTGACTTTAGAAATTCTCGGGTAAACTCTCAAATCCAGCTGTTTGGCAGGGTTTAGAAACAGAAACGCAGGTGCCGGAACCAGTCCGACACCTGCGCATTTATGTTTACCCGAAGGGAATAAAATCAGAGCGTACCCCTGAGGGCCTGCTCCCGCTCGATGGCTTCGAACAGCGCTTTGAAGTTGCCCTTTCCGAAAGAGCGGGCGCCGCGGCGCTGGATGATTTCGTAAAAGACGGTGGGGCGATCCTGCACGGGTTTGGTGAAGATTTGCAGGAGGTAGCCTTCCTCGTCTCTGTCCACGAGGATGTTCAGGGCCTTGAGGTCTTTTACGTCTTCGTCAATCTCCCCTACCCGATCGATCACATCGTCGTAATAGGTTTCCGGAACGTAGAGGAAATCAACGCCATTGCGGCGAAGCTGGCTCACCGTTTCGAGGATGTTGTCAGTGGCCACGGCGATGTGCTGCACGCCGGCGCTGCGGTAAAAGTCCAGGTATTCCTCGATCTGCGATTTTTTCTTGCCCTGAGCCGGCTCGTTGATGGGGAATTTGATGTAGCCGTTTCCGTTTGACACCACCTTGCTCATCAGGGCGGTGTACTCGGTGCTGATGTCTTTGTCGTCGAAAGTGACCAGCAGGTTGAAGCCCATCACTTCCTGGTAAAACTGCACCCATTTGTTCATGGCGCCCAGTTCCACATTGCCCACACAGTGGTCCACGTATTTCAATCCGACCGGCTTCACCGGGTACACACTTTCACGGGCTTCAAAACCAGGCATGAAAGCGCCGTGGTAGTCCTTGCGCTCCACGAAGGTGTGCCAGGTTTCGCCATAGGTTTTGATGGCGGAGAGCTTCACCACGCCGTGTTCGTCTTCCAGCACTTTGGGCTCCATGGCCGCTTCGGCGCCCCGCTCCACGGCAGTGTGGAAGGCCTTTTCGGCATCGTCCACCCAGAGGGCCAGCACCTTCACGCCGTCTCCGTGGAGGGCAGCATGGCGGGCCACTTCGTGCTCCGGGGAGAGGGCAGCGGTCAGCACCAGGGTGATCTTGCCCTGGCGAAGAACGTAGGAAACCTTGTCGCGGCAGCCTGTTTCAGGTCCTTTGTAGGCGATCAATTTATAGCCCCAGGCGGCCTGGTAATACATGGCGGCCTGTTTGGCATTGCCGACGTAAAACTCGATGTGATCGGTGCCGTTGATGGGGAAGGTATCCTGCCCGGTGGCAGGGGTGTTTTGCGTAAGGGTATTCATTTCGTTGGCATTTATTGGTTAAATCTTTCGGCCGGGCTGTTCCGGTATTCGCAAAGATAAAGCACCTCGGCAAACTCTGGCCAGAAGCGGCAGTTATCGAATGGCTTTGAAGGTTTTTAGACTCAATTTAACCGCAGAGTTTCACAGAGTTTTGACACGGAGTTCCACAGAGTTTGATCACGGAGATCCACGGAGCTTGAGCCCCCAAACTCTAAACCAAAACTTCAGGGATGAGGGATGAGGGAGCTAGCACCCCCAAACCCTAAACTCTACACCCTACACTCTAAACTTTTAAACCACAGAGTTTTGACACGGAGTTCCACGGAGATGAAAGAGCTAGCGCCCCCAAACTCTAAACTCTACACCCTAAACTAATTAACCACAGAGTTTCACAGAGTTATTTCACGAAGTTTCACAGAGTTTTGACACGGAGTTCCACGGAGATGAAAGAGCTAGCGCCCCCAAACTCTACACCCTAAACCCTAAACTTCAGGGATGAGGGATGCCCCGATGGCTATCGGGGGAGGGATGAGGGAGCTAGCCCCCCAAACCTTAACTCTACACCCTACACTCTAAACTTTTAAACCACAGAGTTTTGACACGGAGTTCCACAGGAATGAAAGAGCTAGCGCCCCAACTCTACTCCCTACTCCCTACTCTCAATAACCACAGCGCTAGCCCTCCAAACTCTAAACCCTACACCCTAAACCCTAAACTTTAATTACTTTCGGCCTTCGGCCAATTGCAATGCAGCTTTCATGAAACAACTGTACCTCAACAACCGCTTTTTTTTGCTCTTCGGAACAGTGTCTTTACTGTTCGCGCTGAGCTACATGCTGCCCTGGCTGTTTTGGGTTGCGGTGGCCTCGGGGGTCTTGGCCCTGGGGCTGGTTGCGGTGGATGCCTGGCTGCTTTTTTCCAACCCCAAGCCCATCCTGGTAAACCGCCGTTTGCCGAAGGTGATGACACTGGGCGACGAGAACCTGGTGCACATCACCCTGAAAAACACCACCAACCACAACTATGAGGTGGAGCTGCTCGATGAGCTGCCGATGCAATTCCAGCAACGGGACGCTTCCATCCCCCTTGCCATTTTGCCGAAGGAAAAGATAAAGGTGAGCTACCCCATCAGACCCGTGATGCGGGGCGCTTACGAATTTGGTCATGTGAACCTTTTCATCAGCAACCCATGGCGGCTGGCCTGGCCTGTTGGCTACCTGCAACGGCGGCTGCAACTGGAGGAGCCCTCGGAAATAGCCGTGTACCCCTCGGTGCTCCAGATGAAAAAATACGAGTTGCTGGCTCTGAGCCGGCTGAGCACCCAACAGGGCCTTCGGAAAATCCGGCGCATCGGCCACAGCTACGAGTTTGAGCAGATCAAGGAATACGTCCGGGGCGACGACTACCGCAGCGTGAACTGGAAAGCCACCGGCCGGCGCCACCGCCTCATGGTGAACCAGTACGAAGACGAGCGCTCGCAGCAGATCTACAGTGTGATCGACAAGAGCCGCTCCATGCGCATGCCCTTCGACAACATGAGCCTGCTCGACTACGCCATCAACAGCACCCTGGCATTGTCGAACATCGCTCTGAAGAAATACGACAAGGCCGGCATGATCACCTTTTCCGACAAAATAGGAACGGTGCTGCGTGCCGACCGCAAAGCCAATCAACTCGGCAAGATTCAGGAACTGCTTTACAAGGAAAAAGAGCGCCCTGTGGAGGCCAACTTCGAGCTGCTGTACTATGCCGCCCGGAAGCTGGTGAACGGCCGCAGCCTGCTGCTGCTCTACACCAATTTCGAGAGCATGTACGCACTGGACCGGGCCTTGCCCATGCTGCGCCGAATGGGCAAGCTGCACCTGCTGGTGGTCATTTTCTTCGTCAACACCGAGGTGGAAAAGGTGGCCTACCAGCCAGCCGAAACCCTCGAACAGATCTACACCCAGGCCATCGCACAAAAGTTTCTGACGGAAAAAACAGCCATGGTGCAAAAGCTGCAACAGCACGGCATCCAGGCCGTATTGACAAGGCCCGAAGAGCTGTCGGCCAACACCATCAACAAATACCTTGAATTGAAAGCAAGGGGATTGATCTGACAAACTTTACCTGCATGATGAGTAAGCTGAGCAAATGGATTCTGGGACTGTTCGGATGGAAGATCGAAGGCCGCTACCCACCGCCGGAGGAGGTGCCGAAGGCCGTGCTCATCGTCATTCCGCACACCTCCAACTGGGACTTTCCGCTGGGCCTGCTAGTTCGCTCCGCAATTGGCGCTGACATCAAATTCGTCGGCAAATCCTCCTTGTTCAAACCGCCGCATGGCTGGCTGTTCCGGGCACTTGGCGGCTACCCGGTGGATCGCAGCAAGAGCACCAACTACGTGCAGATGATGGTGGACATCTTCAACCGGGAGAAAACCTTCCATGTGGTCATTGCTCCGGAAGGCACCCGCAGCAAGGTGGACCGGCTGAGAACAGGTTTCTATTACATCGCCAAAGGAGCGGGCATTCCCATCATCATGTGCCGTTTCGATTACGGAAGAAAGGTGGTGGAATTCAGGGAACCGTATTACCCGACAGGAGACGTCGAAAAAGATTTTGAAGTCATCAACGATTATTTCAGAAACGTCAAAGGCAAAAACCCGGAACAGGGATATCTGTACAATGGCTGACGTAGGGTATCATTACACCTGGTCGTTTGACATTTAGCCAACAGATTTTCAGACCTTTAACCATCCTCATTTTTTTAAACGAATGGCAAGCGACTGTTGCAAAGTGTAAAACCACTTGCTTTTCAATCATTCATCAACCAAACCTCTCATCTATGAAGATCAGAAACGTTTACAAAATTGCCGCCTTGTTGGTGGTTTACGTGGTACTCCAAAGCCGCTCAGGCGGTCCTGGCGGAGTGGCCAACCTGCAGGTTTCGGGAGCTCCCGGCAGCACCGGATCCAAAGGCACCTGCGCCAACACCGGCTGCCACACAGCCGGCGCTTTTGACCCTTCGCTGAGCATTGAATTGCTCAACGGAACCGACCCCGTAACAGAATACACTCCGGGCCAGACCTACACCCTCAGGATAACCAATAACCCAGGCAACGGATCCCCGGCAGAGTACGGATTTCAGGCAGTTGCACTGAACAGCTCCAACACGCAGGCCGGCGACTGGGGCGATTTGGGCAGTGGGAAACACACCGTCACCCTCAGCGGACGGAAGTATGTGGAACACAGTGCCCCCAGCCCCGGCAACACCTTTGAAATGGAATGGATTGCCCCGGACGCTGGAACCGGCGATGTCACCTTTTACTCTGCCAGCCTTGCTGCCAATGGCAACAATGCCACCAGCGGTGACGGCACTGCCAACAACACATTGACCATTGCCGAAGGAACCATCAACGCCACCAACGATTCACAGAAACCGCTGGCCGGCATGCGCCTGATGCACAACCCCGTCATCGATGACGAGATCAGGCTGCAGATAGAATCACTGCAAAGCGGTGAATTCCAGCTCCGCCTGCTGGACCTTTCCGGCAACCTGCTTCACAAGGAAAACCTTACCCTGAGCGCCGGTCTGCAGGAGCATGTAATTCCGGTGGCCAGCCTTTCTTCTGGCGTTTACATCGCCCAGCTCTCCGGCAAAGGCAACCTGACAGCCGTCCGGGTGGTGAAAATCTGACCTGCATGATCTCAAATTCAGGAGCTGAATCGAAGTCAGCGCCTGAGAGGTGGACAGGAGCTGACTTCCGGTTAGCTCCTGTTTTTTATTTCAAGTGAACAAACAATTCGGGAATTGGCGCAAAGTCAGCAGTTTCTTTGTTTTACCTTTAAGGCAAATTGAAAAGCCTCAATCATAGATAGGAATGGAAGGAAAAGAATTGCAAAAGCTGATTCATGATATAGACTCACTCAAAAGCGAGTACGAGGCTTTGCTACCCATGAAGCCTGAAGATGAAGAACGGCTTTGGCGGAAGTTGAGGTTGGAGTGGAACTACAATTCCAACCACATTGAAGGGAGTACCTTGACCTATGGCGAAACCTACCTTCTACTGATTAAAGAACAGATTGCCGGCACCCATGACTTGCGGGAAATAGAGGAAATGAGGTCCCATGATATTGCGATTTCGATGGTAATGCAGTGGGCAAAAGAGGATAACAGGCAATTAACCGAAGCTGATATCAGAGGACTCAACGAATTACTATTGGTACGGCCATTTAGAAAAGAAGCAATTACACCGGAAGGGCGCCCCACCACGAGGTTGATTGTGCCAGGTGAATACAAAAAGTACCCTAACCACGTCCTCTTACCTGACGGAACACGGTTTGAGTATGCAAAGCCTGAAGATGTACCTGCACTGATGAATGAATTGATCAACTGGTACAACAACGAAACAGAGGACCTTCATCCTTTGACAGTTGCTGCCACCTTCCATTACAGGCTGGTGAGGATACACCCTTTTGACGATGGCAATGGCCGGGTTGCAAGGCTGTTGATGAATTACCATTTGATGAGGAAAGGGTACCTGCCTGCCATTATCAAATCTTCGGACAAGAAAGGGTATCTGGCTGCACTGGGACAGGCCGATGCAGGTATGCTTGAAGCATTCATTGCCTATGTCGGCGAGCAACTCATCTGGTCTTACGAACTGGCTATCAGGGCGGCACAAGGAGAAGAAATAGAGGAAAAGGAGGATTGGAAAAAGCAACTCGAATTGCTGAAGCAAAAAGCCAGGGCAGTCGGTAATGAAACGACTCCCAAAACGCCTGAGTTGCTCGAGGCAAGGTTACGGGATAGTATCATTCCGCTGTTCAGGGAGTTGGATGCGCACCTGGCCCTTTTTGATGAGTTGTTCCTCAATAAAGAAATCAACTGGTTCACGGGTTCCTCCAATCCGGTGAACTCCGAAGAAGAGCTCATTGCAAAAAGCCGGGACGGTCAATTGGCTGCCGTCAGGTATCTTGCAAGGTTTACCGGTTACAAATACAATGGAGTCCATCCTTTTGACATGACCGTAGATGTGAGGGTAGAGTTTGAAGAATATTTTTACACCGCAAGACTTGTCAATGCAGGCATCCGGATTCCAGCAAAAAAATACGACACCCCCTTTTCAGAAGATGAGATCGAAGAGTTCATCAGCAAGGTTGGCAAGTACTTCACGGAGTTTTTGGAAAAGGCTACCGGCGGCCCTTGATGGCCCGAGGTCATTGCCCAATGTGGAAAAAAACCGCCTCTCCCACCGCCCATATTGTGGTATCTTCGCAATTGCATTTTTGCCCTTCGGCAAATGCCTTTTTCTGCTTCTGAAACAAGACCATTTCTTACACCATGCCACAGTTTACTCACCTCCACTGCCACACCCAGTTCAGTCTGCTCGATGGTGCCTCTGACATCCGCAAAATGATGGACAAGGCAAAGGCCGATGGCCAGAAAGGCGTGGCGCTGACAGACCACGGCAACATGTTCGGGGCCTTCCAGTTCGTCAACGAGGCCAACAAACGGGGGCTGAAACCCATCCTCGGCTGTGAGTTTTACCTGGTGAAAGACCGCCACAAAAAACAGTTCCTCCGCTCACGGGGCGAGGAGGATGTGCGCTACCACCAGCTGCTGCTGGCCAAAAACCGCACTGGCTACGAGAACCTGTCGAAACTGTGCTCGCTGGGTTACATCGAAGGGCTGTATGGCAAATACCCGAGAATCGACAAGGAAATCCTTCAGCAATACACCGAAGGGGTCATCGCCACCAGTTGCTGCATCGGTGCGGAGATACCGCAGACCATCGTGCACAAAGGCGAAGAAGCGGCCGAGGAACTGCTCAAATGGTGGCTCGACATTTTTGGAGAAGACTATTACATCGAGTTGCAGCGCCACCGGGGCATGGAAAACATCGACGGCACCGGCATCAGCCAGGAGGATGTGAACCAGGTGTTGCTGAAGTTTGCGAAGAAATACAACCTCAAGGTCATCTGCACCAACGACAGCCACTACATCGAAGAGGAAGATTACCTGCCCCACGACATCCTGCTCTGCATCAACACCAACAGCCACCTGGAAGACCAGGACCGCTTCCGCTTTCCGAGCAGTGATTTCTACTTCAAGACGCAGGACGAGATGAACAAGCTGTTTGCCGATGTGCCGCAGGCAGTGGACTACACCCAGGAAATCCTGGACAAGGTGGAACCCCTCAACCTGGCACACGACGTGCTGCTGCCGGCATTCCCATTGCCGAAGGGCTTCAAAACACAGGACGAATACCTGCGCCACCTCACCTTCGAAGGTGCCCGCAAGCGCTACGGCACCCTGACCCCGGAAGTCGAGGAGCGACTCAACTTTGAGCTGGAAGTCATCAAAAACTCCGGCTATCCGGGCTACTTCCTCATCGTGCAGGACTTTACCAGCACCGCCCGCCAACTGGGCGTGTCGGTAGGCCCCGGCCGGGGTTCGGCTGCGGGCTCGGCGGTGGCCTACTGTCTCGGCATCACCAATGTGGACCCCATTAAATACGACCTGCTGTTCGAGCGCTTCCTCAACCCGGAGCGCGTCAGCATGCCCGATATCGACATCGATTTCGACGACAAGGGCCGAGACCAGGTGATCAACTACGTGGTGGACAAATACGGCCGCAACCAGGTGGCGCAGATCATCACCTACGGTACCATGGCCGCACGCTCCAGCCTCAGGGATGTGGGCCGCGTGATGGACATTCCCCTGCCGGAAGTGGACAGGGTGGCCAAGTCCTTCCCAACTGCCCTGGGCGTCAGCCTGGCGGACATTCTGGAAGGCGACGACCTTTCGGAAAAAATGAAGGAAAAGCTCAATTCCGAAGACCTGGAAAAGGCCTACAACTTCCGCAAGCTGGCCAACGGCGATGACGACATTGCGAAGATGATACAAACCGCCCGAAAGCTGGAGGGCTCCGTCAGAAACACCGGCATCCACGCCTGCGGGGTGGTCATCACACCGGATGACATCACCAAGTATGTGCCCGTGACCGTGGCTAAGGATAGCGACCTGCTCGTCAGCCAGTTTGACAACAGCGTGGCAGAAGCCGCCGGTTTGCTGAAGATGGACTTCCTGGGCCTGAAAACACTGACCATCATCAAAGATGCCGTGCGCATCATCGAGGAAGTGAGGGGAGTAAAGATCGTACCCGATGAAATACCGCTGGACGATCCGGCCACCTACGAGCTTTTTCAGAAGGGCGAAACCGTCGGCATTTTCCAATACGAGAGCGAGGGCATGCAAAAGCACCTCAAGGACCTCAAACCCAACAAATTCGAGGACCTCATCGCCATGAACGCCCTCTACCGCCCGGGGCCGCTGCAATACATTCCGAACTTCATTGCAAGGAAACACGGCCGGGAGGAGATCACCTACGACCTGCCCGCCACCGAAGAATTCCTGAAAGAAACCTACGGCATCACCGTTTACCAGGAGCAGGTGATGTTGCTGTCGCAAAAACTGGCCGGCTTCACCAAGGGCGAGGCGGACATGTTGCGGAAGGCGATGGGAAAGAAAAAGCGGGATGTGCTGGACGACATGTTCCCGAAATTCCTGGAAGGCTGTAAAAAGAACGGCCACCCCGAAGACATCTGCCGGAAAATCTGGTCCGACTGGGAGGCCTTTGCCAGCTATGCCTTCAACAAGAGCCACTCCACCTGCTATGCCTATGTGGCTTTCCAGACGGCTTACCTGAAGGCCAACTACCCGGCTGAGTTCATGGCCAGCGTCTTGTCGAACAACAAAGACAACATCAGCGACCTGACCAAATTCCTGCGGGAATGCAAACGCATGGGCCTGAAGGTGCTGGGGCCGGACATCAACGAGTCCGTGTCAGATTTCACCGTGAACCAGCAGGGGCAGATCCGTTTCGGCCTCTCGGCGCTCAAAGGCGTGGGTGAGGGCCCGGTGGAGGAGATCCTGGCCGAGCGCGAGAAGAACGGCCCCTTCCTCAGTATTTTCGACTTCGTAAAACGCCTCAACACCAAAGCCGCCAACAAAAAGGTGATGGAAAGCCTCGTTTTGGGCGGCGCTTTCGACGGCTTCGAAAACATCCACAGGGCGCAGTTTTTTGCACCCAGCGGCAAATACGATTCCTTCATCGAGCACATCCTGAAATTCGGTGCCGAATACCAGCACCAGAAATCCACGGCCGCCACCTCCCTCTTTGGCGATATCGACGCTTTTGAAATTCCGGAGCCAGAAATCCCCAACGTGGAGCCCTGGCCCCTCATCCAGTTGCTGGAAAAAGAAAAAGAGGTCACCGGCATCTACATCAGCGGCCACCCACTGGACGACTACCAGGTGGAAGTGGAGCGCTTTGCCACCTGCGCACTGGAGGAAATTGACACCCGCAAAGGCCAGGCGGTGAAACTGGCAGGCATCGTGAGCAAGGTGCAGCACCGCATCAGCAAGAAAGGCACCGGCTGGGGGCTGTTCACCATCCAGGACTTCACCGGCTCACTGGAGTTTCCGCTCTTCAGCGACGACTACCAGCAATACAAGAGTTTTCTTGAACCGGGCAACTGCGTGCTCATCAGCGGCACCTACGAAGCCCGCTGGGGGCGGGAGGACGAGTTCCAGCTTCGCATAAATGACGTCACCATGCTCGAGAATGCGGGCAGCAAACTGGCCTCGTCCATTACCGTCAAAATACCCGTGGAACAGATCAGCCAGGAAATGCTGGAAAACCTGCAACAACTCGTCAACGAACACAAAGGCCCGCACGACCTCAACGTGGCCCTGCTGGATTTCACCAACCGCAATTCGCTGGAATTCGTATCGAAAAGCCTCAAAGTGAACGTGAACAACGACTTCGTGCAGGCGCTGGAAAAGATGGGGCTGAAATGCAACATTGCCTGAGGAAGGACAGGGGAGGTTTTTGAAGTTTTTGAGGTTTTTGAGGTTTTTTGGGGGCTCATCAGCGGATCGCATTTTCTCCGTCTGTTGCCTTTCAATTACTTCCTTCGCCTCCGGCAACAGCGGGTTTCGCAGCCCCACCTGCTCAGAGGCTGAGCAGCCAGCCAGCGATGCTGTAGCGTTGCCGGTGCGCCACCGTCACCTCGTGTTCCAGTTGATCAGCCCGGAAGAACACGGACCTACCGCCCAGCGGAACGATCTCTTTGGTGGACCCGTCCGGAAGGTAAATCCGCAACATTCCACCATCAGCTTCATTCCAATCATCGTTGAGGTAAGTGACCATGGTAAACTTGCGGCCACTGTCGTGGTGGAACTGATCCAGGTGCCTTTTGTAAAAAGAACCTTCGTCGTAAAAAGCATAGTGAAACTCGCAGCCATTCAGGGCCGTGAAGCAGGTTCTGTTGAGATAGCGCATGAGTTCACCCACCCTTTCGAAAAACTTCCGCTCGCAGGCATCGTCCGAATCCTCATCCAGCCAGCTGATGAGGTCACCACGCACCCGCAGGTTTTTCTGAAAGGTGAAATGCTTGCCGACACCGGCAGGGTGCATCAGCCCGGCCTCATGCCTGGCCAGGAGATTGTTGCGCAAACAGGCAATCAGCCCGGACTCGAAAAATCCGTCGAAAACAGCATAACCGTCGTTTATGACGGAATCGATGATCTGCTCCAGTTGTTCCTCCATGATGAAGGTCTTGGTTGAAAATTAAACCGACCAGGGATTTTGAAAAAGCGTGCGAAAATAAACCGGAGGAACAACAATGAAAACACCGGAAGAAGAGAGTGATCAATTTTTTTCTTCGGAAAAACGAGGGCGGCAGTCCGTTGAAATCGTTGCACCCCATCCCAATGGAATGTCGGAAAGAGGAAATGCTTACTGGTCAGAAACGACCCAATGAAGAGAACGGCTCAACAGCTCAGTCCCGCAGAACCTTTATCACCAGCATAATGATCAGGGCCAGAAAAAGGAGAATGATGAGAACGGCTCCCATGTGGCCGGGACCCAGAATTGCAAGGCCCACCTCAAATTTTCTGATGAGCCCGACGATCAAGCCTACCCCCAGTAACAAGCCAATGTATTTCTTTGCATTCATTGTCGTTCATTTTGACGGTGCAATACAAGCTGCCAAAAAACACGCCGGCAATCAATAAAGTGCAATGCCTGTCCCGCTTTTAGAAATCATTTACAAAGACGACCAGCTGGTGGCCATCAACAAACCGCACGGATTGCTGGTGCACCGCAGCCCCATCGCCAAGGATGTGGATGTATTTGCGGTTCAGTTGCTCCGCAACCAACTCGGCACCAAAGTCTGGCCCGCCCATCGCCTGGACCGGAAAACGGCCGGCGTCCTCCTCTTTGCCCTGGATCCCGAAACCAACACCGAACTGCACCAGCTCTTTGCCCAGCGCAAAGTGAAAAAGACCTACCGGGCCATCGTAAGGGGCTACACCGATGACGAAGGAATCATAAACAGGGAACTGAAAAACCACGAAAGCGGTGAGTATCAATCCGCACTGACCACCTACCGCACCCTGGCCAGGGCGGAAATACCCCTGCCCCACGGCCCCCACCAAACCTCCCGCTACTCGCTGATGGAACTGGAACCCCACACCGGTCGCCGCCACCAGCTCCGCCGCCACCTCGCCGGCATCGATCACCCCATCATCGGCGACAGGCCCCACGGCTGCAACAAACAAAACCGCCTCTGGAAAAATACCTTCGGCTTCACCCACATGCTGCTCCATGCCGCCGAGCTAAGGCTGCCACATCCGGTTTCCAGAGAGGAGCTCATCATCCGGGCGGAAGAGCAGGATGTGTTTAGGAGGGGGAGGGAGGTGTTGGGGATGGTTTGAAGTTTTTGAAATGTTTTTTTGGAAAGTTTTTTTGGGTTTTGTAGCTTTGGCGGCAGGCCGCATATTGTAATAAAGGCTGGATGATGCAGGGCTGGATGGTTGCAAATGGGTAACCTGCATAAACAATCTTTAATTTTCGACCTGCTGGATAAACGGATGTTTTGAAGGGGGGATTAGAGGGTGTTTGTTTGGATGTTAGTAGTAGCTAAAAAACAGACAAAATAAGACAAATACCCGGAAAATAATAACAGCGTGATTCGTTCGCAGTAACTTTGCTTAAAAGTAAGACATGAAAAAAATCAATTTCCTGATAATGCTCTCCTTGATACTGTGTGATTCATTTCTTTTTGCTCATGCGGGAGCCAACACAAATGAGTTTGAGGCAAAGAAAGGAGCAATGATTGAAACACAGAAGATAAAAACTGGGAGTGATTACGGTATCGATTATCGCTATTGGGGTACATTGTTTCAACATGCAGTAAAAATCATGAAGAACCCGTTGTTAGGATTTGAGAAAGGGGCTTCCCTTAAAAAATTTAATTGGGTTCAAAGATTAGTCAAGCATAGCCAATCTGACACTGCCCAAAAGCCAGAATCTTTTTGGACAACATTGGTGTTAGGTTTTGTTTTCGCAGCTTTGATGTTGTTTTTGAATGTTCCACTTGCTATGTTATTTTTCTTTATCATAAGTGGAATTGGATTAGGAGGATATTATTTTTTTAGAAAAAGAAACAAAAAAATAGCAGAATCATTTCTCACTATTGCTACAGCCTTCAACCTTGGATTTGGTGTAGTTGCTGTGTATGGGATTTGGTTAGGTAGCGTGGTAGACTGACAATTACAACATTCACAAGAACAAGGTCATTATGGCAAAAATTCTAATTTGAAAATAAAAATTTGAAACTGTATGAAGTATTCGTTTTTATGTACTGTTATATTCTGTTTCCTCAATCTTTCTACCCTTAATTCACAAATAAGTGTTGGGGCATCTTCTGGAATAACTTTTTCTCATTTAGATGAATTTGCCTTGAATAGCGGTCTTCAAAGCCATGAGTTGAACGGGTTCAGAGTAAATATAATTTCAAACTATCGATTAAACACGCGGTTTTCAGTTCAATCAGAATTAGGTTATATGCGAAAAAGTGGAGAAATTCGAGGAACAGAGAACTTAGTCAATAACGTACAAGATATTGGTTTTTTGACCCTTATGCCTTGTTTAAATCTGAATTTTGGCAAATTTACTTCATACGCCGGGGTTGGACTTTCTCTTAATCATGTAATTGATATGAATGGTTTTTCAGAAGTGACAAGTGAAAGGCCGTTTTGGCTTCCCCCAGGCGCTTTTTTTCAAACAGAGTTCAATAGGGTAAATTTTGGAATAAATTATACCGGAGGAATTATGTATTCATCCACAAAGTATTCTATTTTTTTACAATTTACGTATGCAGATATTGAAGACTCTTTTGCAACAATAGACATTGTTGAAAATGGTGTAAATGTTGAGCCAACAAGATTTTTGACTTACAGCATAGAAAGAATACTTTCATTTAACCTTGGATTAACCTTCCCTTTAAAAAGGAATAAATGATTCATAAAATTATTCACCATGAAATCAAACAAAATTTATCTGGCTTGACAATGAAAAACAAGAGCAGGACTTGACTTTGGGCACTAACTCAATTGTCGGACAAAGCCTGGTTGCTCATTGCTACAAATTGAAAGACGCTTTGAAAAAATAAAAAAGCCCCCGTCCTTGCAAGCCTTGAGCACAGCCACACTTGCAAGCCTACTCCATCATCACCATGCCTTTTCAAACCAGCCCGTCCCTGAAAAGAATGCCCCAAAGGACTAAACCCGACGCACTGGAAAAACACCTTCGGCATCACCCCCCATGCTGCTGCACGCCGGCAGGCTGCGTCCAGGAGAAGGGGGATTTTGGCCAAAACCTTATGAGCTTTCCGAAAAGCTCATAAGGATTAACGCCCCGGAAATCCTATTTTCGCTCCACTTCAAACTGAACAAACCAGATCCGTCTTATGCGCATCGTTTTACTGCTTTCCATTTTACTGGCATTTTCATGCACAGTCTCAAAAGAAACCGTTGTCTCCACCGCTGCCAGGCCTGCTGCCAAACCCAAACCGGGCCTCACCGAAAAGGTGAAGGGCATGCAGCATTTCCCGGGCTATTTCGACTTTTATTGGGACGAAAAGAAAGGAAAGGTCTGGCTGCTCATTGACAAGCTGGACATGGAGTTTTTGTACGTGAACTCACTGGCTGCCGGGGTCGGTTCCAATGACATCGGGCTGGACCGGGGCCAACTGGGACAGGAGCGCATCATGGAGTTCCGGCGCAGTGGCGACAAGGTTTTGTTCGTGCAGAAAAACTACGACTACCGGGCCGAGAGCGACAACGAACTGGAGCGCCAGGCCGTACAGGAAGCATTTGCTGAATCCGTTCTGTGGGGCTTCAAAGTGGAAGCCGAAGAAGACGGCAAACTGCTGGTGGATGCCACGCCTTACCTGCTGCAGGATGCCCACCAGGTTGCGAAGCGACTGAAAGACAGAAAACAGGGCAGCTACAAGCTGGACCAAAGCCGCAGCGCCATCTACTTGCCCCGCACGAAGAATTTTCCTGAGAATACGGAGTTTGAGGCCACGCTCACTTTTGTTGGCGACGCACAGGGGGCCTGGATCCGTTCCGTGGCGCCGACGCCGGAAGCGGTAACCGTCCGCCAGCACCACTCTTTTGTGAAGCTGCCCGACCCGGGTTATGAGTCCAGACCCTTCGATCCCCGCTGCGGGTTTTTCGGCATGAGTTATTACGACTATGCCACGCCCATCGATCAGCCCATCCGGAAGCGCTTCATCACCCGCCACCGGCTGGAGAAAAAGGACCCCGCCGCCGCAGTGAGTGAGCCAGTGGAGCCCATCGTTTACTACCTCGACCCCGGGGTGCCGGAGCCGGTGCGCTCGGCATTGCTGGAAGGGGCTTCCTGGTGGAACCAGGCTTTCGAGGCCGCCGGCTACCGCAATGCCTTCCGGGTGGAAATGCTGCCCGCCGATGCCGATCCCATGGACGTGCGCTACAACCTCATCCAGTGGGTGCACCGAAGCACCCGTGGCTGGTCCTACGGCGGCTCGGTCATCGACCCCAGAACCGGGGAGATCATCAAAGGCAAGGTGACGCTGGGTTCCCTTCGGGTAAGGCAGGACTTCCTCATCGCCCAGGGCCTGCTGGCCGCTTATGAAAACGGCGACAACCCCGACCCACGCCTCATGGAAATGGCTTTGGCTCGCCTGCGGCAACTTTCCGCCCACGAGGTAGGCCATACGCTGGGGCTGGCCCACAACTTCACCGCCAGCGTTGACAACAGGGCTTCGGTGATGGACTACCCGCACCCCTACATCACCCTGAACGACGACGGCAGCCTGGACTTTTCCAAAGCCTATGATACCGGCATCGGTGAATGGGACAAACGCACCATCCTCTACGGTTACCAGGATTTCCCCGAAGGGACAGATGAAAAGGCTGCACTGAACGCCATTCTGGAAGAAAACATGAAAATGGGCCTGCACTACCTGTCCGACCAGGATGCCCGCCCGCAAAGTAGCGCCCATCCGCTGGCCCACCTCTGGGACAACGGCAGCTGGCCCACCGATGAGCTGAAGCGGCTGATGGAGGTGCGCAACACCGCGCTGAAAAATTTCGGTCTCGACAACATCCCCAACGGCACGCCCCTGGCCAAACTGGAAAGGGTGCTGGTGCCGTTGTACCTGGCCCACCGCTACCAGGTGGAGGCCGTGGCCAAAGTGATTGGCGGGGTGAATTACACCTATACGGTCAAAGGCTTTGAGACCCGGGCCGGCGACCAGTGGAAAGTCCGCCCCGTCAGCGACGAAAAACAAGCCGAAGCGCTTCAGGCCCTGCTCTCCACCCTCGACACCCGCTACCTGGAGCTGCCGGAAAACATCCGGGAACTCATTCCGCCCCAGCCCATCGGCTACCGCCGCGACAGGGAGACCTTCAAAGGAAACACCGGGCTGGTTTTCGACCCGATGGCCGGGGCCGAGAGCGCTGCCGCCACCACCATTGCCCTGCTGCTGAATCCGGAGCGCCTCACCCGCCTGGTGCAGCAAAAGGCGGCCGAACCGGACAGGCTGGTCTCTCCGCAATACGTCATCGAGATGTTGCTGACACGGGCCTTCTTCAACCACCGTGAAACGCCCTGGCAGGCAGAAATGGCCAACAAAATCGAAAAGTTGGCGGTGCGCCAGCTCATCGCCCTGGCCGCCGACAAAAACGCCGACCAACAGGTGGCCGCCATCGCCCTGCTCCAACTGGACGACCTGGACAAACAGCTCGACCTGGAACTGGCCAACGAAAAAGACTTCAGCCGAAAAGCCCACCTGACCTGGCTGAAGAACGAAATCCGCCTCTTCCGCCAAAACCCGAAAGAGTACCAACTGCCCCCAGCCCCGCAAATGCCGGATGGCTCTCCGATTGGGTGTGGGGAGGGGTGAAGGTTGTGAGGGTTGTGGGGATTATGGAGGGTTATGGAGATTATGAGGATTATGAGGATTATGGAGGGTTATGAGGTTGTCCCCTATGGCTATCGGGGGTCAGTTTGGGGGCGCTAGCTCCTTCATCTCCGTGGATCTCCGTGTCAAAACTCTGCGGTTAAAAAGTTTAGAGTGTAGAGTTTAGGGTGTAGGGTTTGGGGGCGCTAGCTCTTTCTTCTCCGTGGATCTCCGTGTCAAAACGCTGCGGTTAAAAAGTTTAGAGTGTAGAGTTTAGGGTGTAGGGTTTGAAG
>PAAY01000050.1 GCA_002698985.1 Saprospirales bacterium
CACCATCACCGATGCCCTGGGCTGCACGGAGACCTTCACATTTGAAGTGCTGTTGACCTCCACCAAAAACCCGGCAGCCGCAGAACTGCAAGCCCTCATCGTACCGAACCCCTCGGGCAGTGCCGGCGCCCGCCTGCAACTGAGTGGCCCCTGGCCGCAGCACCTGCTGCTGAGCCTTCACGACACCCACGGTCGCCTGCTGTGGCAGCACTCCGTTTTGCGCAGCGAGGAAATAAACTTACCGGGAAAAAACACCCCCACCGGCAACTACTGGCTGCTGTTGCGCAGCGAAGAAGGAGAAATTTTGAAAGGGCTGAAGTGGGTGGTTGTGGAGTGAGGAATTGGGATTATGGAGGATTATGGGGTTTAGCAGGAATACTCTGTTCAACTCAGTTTTCAACTCCGATTCCTCTGTGGTTTATGAAGCCTGTTTGCTGCCGGGAGAAAGCACGTTTGCCGGCATTGCGCAGCGAGGATAGATGAAAAAGATAAGGAGCAGTTGATGGTGGAGTTGGAATTGAATGGGGCATTCAATTCTTTTCATGCACCTGGACTTTGTGTTCACCTAGCTTGCATCCGTTTAGTTTGCCGTCGATTTCGAGGAATGTGCGCAATTGCAGCTCTCCCTTGTCGCAGGATTGTACAGGCAGGTAAGGATCAAGGCAGAGCTTTTTGCCTCGTTGTTTCAGTTCGAATGCAAAAATCCGGGAGTCATTGGTGCAGTCGGCGAGGAGGTAATAGGCGAGTTCGCTTTTGACCATTTTCAGGTTTTTGAAGCTCATCTCTTCACCGAAAAGGGCTTTGTAAAAAGCATTCAGTTCTGCGGCGGTTACCTTCAAATCATTGGGCCGCTTTTCGTTGGCCACTTTGATGCCCTTCGGTAAACGCTGGGCGTGTAGATCATTGGCTACCAGGAAGGTCAGCGCTATGAGTGCGGTGATGAGTATTCTGATGCTTTTCATGGCGACAGTTTTTGTACAGGCTCAGACCCTTTCAATGATGGTGGCAATGCCCATGCCTCCGCCCACGCACATGGCCACCAGGCCAGTGTTCAGGTCCCTGCGTTCCAGTTCATCGAGCAGGGTGCCGAGCAGCATGGCGCCGGTTGCCCCCAGTGGGTGGCCCATTGCAATGGCGCCGCCGTTGACGTTGAGGATGTCGTCGGCGAGGTCCAGGTCTCGTTGGAATTTCAGTACCGGTGATGCAAAGGCTTCGTTCATCTCCCAGAGGTCGATGTCGGTTTTGTTCATGCCGGCACGTTGCAGGGCTTTTTCAGCTGCCGGAGCGGGCCCGGTCAGCATGATCACAGGCTCGACACTGACGGTTGCGACAGCGAGGATTTTTGCCCGGGGCTTTAGGCCCAACGTTTTTCCTTTTTCGGCGCTACCGACCAGCACTGCTGCTGCTCCATCAACGATGCCACTGGAATTGCCGGCTGTATGCAGGTGGTTGATTTTTTCCACGAAGGGGTATTTCTGGATGGCCATGTCGTCAAAGCCCTGGTGCCCGATCGAGGCAAAGGCAGGAGCAAGCCCGGCCAGGGAATCCATGGTGGTATTGGGCCGGATGTGTTCGTCTTTGTCCAGGATGGATACTCCGTTGCGGTCTTTGATGGGCAAAACGGAGCGGGAGAAATAGCCCTCTTTCCAGGCCCGGGCGGCCCGCTGTTGCGAAGCGAGGGCATAGGCGTCCAATTCTTCTCTGGAGAACCCTTCGATGGTGGCGATGAGATCGGCGGACACGCCCTGTGGAATGTGGCCGACTTTGTTGAGCACTTCCGGATCGAAAAGCATGGCTCCGCCGTCAGAACCCATGGGCACACGGCTCATGCTTTCCACGCCACCAGCCACCAGCAGCTCCCCCCAGCCGGCGCCAATTTGCATGGCTGCCAGGTTGATGGCCTCCAGCCCAGAAGCGCAGTAACGGTTGAGCTGCATGCCGGCAACGGAATCGGCCCAGCCACTGTACAAGGCAGCGGATTTGGCGATGTTGTAGCCCTGCTCGTCAATGGGGGTGACACAGCCCATGATGACATCCTCGACTTCGGCTGTGTCCAGCTGGTTTCGTTCCTGTAGCCCGTTTAGGCAGGTGCCGAGCAAGTCAATGGGTTTCACTTCGTGCAATGAACCGGAGCGTTTCCCCTTTCCACGGGGCGTGCGAACAGCATCGTATATGAAGGCCTGGGGCATGGAAGCAGGTTGTAGGTTGTAGGTTGATCGGGCAAAGGTATGGACTTGCCATCAGAGGTATGATTCCTGCATGCGCTTCATTCGGAGCTGCATTCTCCTTCTCGATCTGAAAATTCCGTAGAGAATCACGAGGAGAATGGGTAGGCCGAAGTTCAGCAGTTTGACGGTGTTCCTTTTTCCGGCGGCTTCATCTCCCAGGTATGCTTCGTCAATGGGTCTGCTGGCGATGCTTTTAGTCCGCAATTCAATCAGACCGGTGTCGTCGCTGAGCCAGTCCACGCTGTTGACGAAGAGGTTCACATTGTCGGGCGTCTGCCCACCCTGACCTGAGACGGGGAAATCGCCATCACCAAAAACAATCAGGCGACCACCGCCGGGAAGGCCTTCAAGCACTCCACCCAGCGTCAGGTTGGACATGGGAAAGTCGGATTCCGACCATTTTTTGTTGATTACGTCAAAGTAAGTGGGTGCCTGCACCTGGCTGCATTTTGCCGAGGCACTGATGAGGGGACTGAAGCTGCCTTCAGTGCCGGTAAAATTGATCGGGCTGGCAAAGGGCAGCAGCACCTGCTCCAGCCCTTTGGTAATGGGATGTTCGGCAAAGTTCCTGACGAGCGGCAAGAATGGAAATGGCACCTGGGTGTTGACGATGAAAAAGCCCTGCTTTTGCTGCACGGTGATGTTGCCGGCCAGGTTGTCGATGACAAAAGCCGGTTCCACTTCGATGCCTTTGGTTTTCAGCCAGGCCTCCAGGCCGGTGTTCACCACGGAGCCGCTTTGGGTTTGCAGGTCGCCGTTTACCCGGTTGATGGCCACCAGCAGGTTGCCGCCGTTTGCCATGTATTCTTCCAGTCTGTTGAAATGCCGTTCCGGAATGGAGTCAGTTGGAGCCACCCAGGCCAGGGTTTTGAATTGCGAAAGGTCAACCCCTTCGTCGTCCAGGTTCACGGGCATCACGGTGTACAGGATGGAGAGGGCATCTCTGGCCTGTGCCAGGTCAGCAATGGCGGGCTCACCGTGGCCCTGAATGATTCCGACGAAAGGCTTGTCGGTGACGGCCATCTTTTTGATGGCGGTAGTGAGGGCGTATTCCATTCCTTCACCCGTAACCACCACCGGCAGCACTTCTTTTTCTTCGCCCATCTGCAACACGGCTCCGAGAAAGGCCTTCTGCTGCCGGCTCTGGTCTTTCTCCCGCACGCTGATCACCACCGGCCGGATACCGTTTTGGAGGGCCTCCTGCTCGGTCGTCTGGTCTTTGTTGGGGTTGATGAATTCAAAATCGATCATGTTGCCACTGACACTCCGGTATTCCGTCAGCAACTGCCGAAACTCTTCCCGGATGCGGGCCATTTCGGGCGGCAGGTTTTTCTCCGAGAAGTACCCCGTGACGGTAACCGGCGAGTCGAGGTTTTTCAGAATGTCTTTGGTAGCTGTGCTCAGGGTGTATTGCTTCCCTTCGGTAAAATCGAGGCGGAAAAACAGCTTTTGCGAAAGCACATTGGCCACGACGATGATGGCCGTTACGAGGAGTATGCTTGTCAGATTTAGTTTTTTCATCTTCGAAAAACGGTTTTCCGGTTAGAGTGAAGTAAGGGTTTAGCGCTTTTTGATCAGGTTGTATTCTGCTCCCAGTAGGCCCAGTGCCACCAACGACAGAAAGAACACCAGGTCTTTGGAGTCCACCACACCTCTGGCAATGGAATCAAAGTGCGCTGAAACGCTGAGCATTTGCAAGGTGCTGGCCAACCATCCGGTGGTGCCAGCCGCCATCATGTCAAACAAAAAATGGAAGAAGATACCGATGAACAGGGCCAGCATAAAGGCCACAATCTGGTTGTTGGTGAGGCTGCTGGCAAAAAGGCCTATGCTGATATATGCTGCACTCATAAGCAGCAAACCCAAATAGCCCATCAATGTGGCACCGTGATCCACATTGCCCAGCATACTCACTGTAATGTAAAAAGGCAAAGTGAAGGCAAGTGCAATGGCAACGATTAAAAAGCTGGCCAGGAACTTACCCAGTACCACCTGGCGTTCGGTTACGTTTTTCGTCAGCAACAATTCGATGGTGCCAGTGCGGCGCTCTTCTGCAAACTGGCGCATGGTGATGGCCGGAATGAAAAAGAACAGGGTCCATTTTGCGACGGCAAAAAACACTGCCAGGTCGGCCTGCTTCCTGTAAAAGATATCGCTGCCACCAAACCAGGTGAAATAACCTGTAAAGCCAAGAAACAGTACGAGGATGATGTATGCAATGAGCGAATCAAAGTTGGCATTCAACTCTCGCTTTGCAATGATCCATGTTGCACTCATAGCTCTTGTATTTGAGTGGTTTAGAGGAGTTTAGAGAGGTTTAGAGGAGTTTAGAGGGGTTCGGAGGGGTTTGGAAAGGTTAAATGTAGCCCGGCTTCGAACCTCTCTCAACTTCTCTCAACCCTTCTCAACTTCTCTCAACTGTTCTAAATCAATTCATGGTCAGGTTGTGGAAGATGTCTTCGAGTTTGGTTTCAAACGGAATCATTTCCGCCAGCACCAGGTTGTTTTTCACGCACCATTCGAAAATGGAGCGGTTGGCGGTTGTATCGGCTTTGCTGTGTATTTCAAACCTCAGCGCCTCTGCGTCCAGAATGGTGGCGTCATCCACTGTTTCCAGTGCCTTTAGCTTTTCCAGTGCCTTCATGGCATCCATGCTTCCCTCAATCCTGATTTTCAACACCTGTTTACCCTGTGCCTGTGTCCGCAATGAATCGGCTGTGCCGTCGGCAACGATGCGGCCTTTGTTGATGATGAGAATCCGGTCGCAGGTGGCTTCCACTTCCGGCAGGATGTGGGTGGAGAGGATTACCGTTTTTTGCTTGCCGATGTCTTTGATCAGTTCCCTAATCTCGATGATTTGGTTGGGGTCCAGGCCGGTGGTCGGCTCGTCCAGAATGAGGATTTCAGGATCGTGGATGAGTGCCTGTGCCAGGCCCACCCGTTGCCGGTAACCCTTTGAGAGTTCACCAATGGTTTTGTGTTTTTCCACGTCCAGGCCGCAGACCTGAACCATTTTCCGCACCCGCTCGGGAATGGCCGTTTTGGGCACACCCTGGATGGCTGCTGAGAATTCCAGGTATTCCAGCACAGGCATTTCGTGGTAAAGCGGATTGTGTTCGGGCAGGTACCCGATGTGCTTTTTGGTGTTGTTGGAGCGAACCGACTTCCCACCGATGAGGATGTCGCCACCATCCATGTCCAGGTAGCCTGTGATCATCTTCATGGTGGTCGTTTTTCCGGCACCATTCGGCCCCAGGAAGCCCACGATTTCACCTGTTTTTACCTCGAAGGAGATGTTGTCAACAGCTTTTTGGAATCCGTAGCTTTTGGAAAGTCCCTGAATGCTAATGTCCATTTCAAAATGGTGTTTGTTGACAATGACGATAGGAATCAACGAAAGAAATGAAGCATTTTGGCTCGTTGGTTGCCAGTTGCTTTTGAATGGGCGCAAAATTACAAGACGCCTGAATTTTTGATAAAATCATGGTTTGATTTGAAATTCATTTAAAATTTCTTCCACCATGACTTATCAATTTTGCACTTCTTCCAAATCATTAACCAAAAACGAAAGGTTATGAAGCACTTGACACTAGCAATTCTTATGGCTTTTGGATTATTCGCCTGCACCAACGAGCAAAGCAACCTGACACAGGAAAACTCGATTGACCTATCGAAGTTTGAGAAGGTGGATATTCCCGGAACCAACTTCCAACGGGTCATCCGGAAGAATGCTGACGGGAAGGTGCTGGAGGAGGGCCTTGTAGAAAATGGCAAGCGCAATGGCACCTGGGTGATCTACCACTCTGACCGGGATGTGCCAAAGGTGGTGGCCAACTTTGTGAATGACCTCTATAACGGACCCTACTTCGAATTCAACAAGCAAGGGCAAGTTGATCTGCAATGTGCCTATGTCAACAACGTGTTGCACGGTTACTACGCCCGCTACCGGGTTGGGAGGAAAACAGAAGAAGGCAACTACAAAATGGGCAAACTCGATGGCGTTTACAAAAAGTACTACGAAAACAGGAGTATCGTACAGCAGGAGAATACTTACAAGGATGGCCAGTTGCATGGCAAAACCCGCTTCTACAATGAAAAAGGTGATGTCATTGTAGAATACGATTACGAAAACGGCCAGAAAGTGAAAGGAGGTATTGTAGAGAACAACGCTACGGCCAACGTGGAAGAATAGAATCTGGAGGCTTTTTGAAAGGTTTTTAGAAGGTTTTTCTGGAGGTTTTTAAAAGGTTTTTGAATGTTTTTTTGGTCCCTCCGCAATGAAGACGGGCTGCTCAAAGTGAAATGAGCAGCCCGTCTGTATTTATTTTAATTCAATTGCTTCTAACTGTATCAATTGCAATTCAAATCTTGCTGTGATTGCGGGTCATTGTTAGGGAAGCAGTTGCCGGAAAGAACTTGTTCCGGAACGTGACGGTGCATGTCTTTATCCAGCAGCGAGATGGTCAAAAAGGCGTGGAGGTCCTGTTTTTCCTCTTCAGTGAGCCCGAGGGGCCGGAACTGGGGAGCTATTTGCGAAGCAGGAACATTGGGGTTTTCGGGCACTGCTTTGTCAAAATACTCGATGACCTCCATCATGGTTGTTTTGCTGGAACCGTGGAAGAAGAAGTTCGACTGGCACATGTTGTAAAGTTGCGGAACCTTAAACTTGTACATGTCCTCCTCCCTTTTGGTAAATCCTCCACGTCCAAAATTTCGGATGTCGTTTTGGTCGGTATTAATGGCTTCCCCCCCCTGATACAGGTCCTTCACGCCAATGGCGTAAAAGTGGTCCGGATTGTTGAGAGGTTTTCCGTTGTGGCATTTGATGCAGCCAGCTTTGCCGAAGAAGAGCAAGGCACCCCGCTTTTCCTGATCGCTCATGGCATCTTCCTGTCCCCTTAAATATTTCTGGAATGGCGCCTTATCGGAAATAAGCGTTCGCAGGTAGGCAGCAAGTGCAAATGCGGTTGTAATATCTGAATACCGCTCGGATTCCGGGAATTCACTGAATGCAGCATCAAAATAGGGTTTGTATCCAAGGGTGTCAGCAACTACGGGGTTCATCACCATTCGGTGGAGTTTGATTCCCTCAATAAGTTGACTTTCCAAACCTTCAAGTCCAAATTCATTGATTTTGGCATCACCTTCCCAGACATCCTCAGTGCCTTCGTTGGCACCTTTTGAGCCAAATTTCCCGGACCAGGTTGTATTGGGTACAAAGGCTACATTCATGACATTGAGTGCCCGTGCCCCTTGTACATCCGGCTCAGAATCTTCGTAAAAGAACATTTTGGTTCTACCTTCTCCCACAGTTCCGAATCCAATACCGCCGTCTGCAATGCCCTGGGCACGGCCTGCCATGAACCCGACTTCCGGCACATGGCATGTAGCACAAGACCAGGTGCCTTTGGATTCAGGATGTTTAGGGTTGAGGGCAATGCCGGTTTCGTAGAACAACATCTTTCCCAATTCAACCTTCACATCTGTTAGTGGATTATTGGGATCCTGTGGAATGGAGTTGTAATCCTTGGGATCGGGAAGGATAAAGTGATCGAGATCTCCGGTTGGAGAAACGCGCTTAATGGCCGTTTGAAGTTGGTGGTCAAGGGGGTTTTTCAGCTCATCAGCTGTACAGCCGATCATCAAAACGGCAAGACATAATAGGCAGTAGGTAATCTTGGCCATGTCTAAAGTGTCGTTTTTTATGGGATTATAGTTGGTTAACAGTGGTCATGCGATCAATACGCGAATGTTTTGGATGTCTCCAAACTTTTAACTTTTAACAATTGGAATGAGTGCCAGAAAAAATCGGCTGAGGGAAGATGCTTGCAAATGCAAATTTAGTGTTTGGCATTCAAACTGGCAAAGCTCATGCCTTTCTTTGCAAAAATTCTACCGGTATCGGCTATTCTTTGCATTCAAAGACGGATATCACCCTGTTCCTGTTTATTTTGGGCTCCAAATCCGAAGTGACTTTTATAGGGCCCAATGGCTTTGAGTGCACTTCCTACATCGAAGGCATAGGAATAATGAGGAACAACACCCCCGGCAAAGACTCGATCTATTACAATGCGCTTCCCTTTTACCAGGATCGTCTGGATTTTTCGGTCATACACGAAATGATGGATGGTGATTTCGCAACCTGGTTCAGGGAGCTTTGGGATGAGCGGGGAAAAGATGTGGTGCTCGATGTTGACCCGCTGCATCTGGATAAAATTCGCAGGCTGTACTTTCAAGCCAGGAATTACGAAAAAACCAAGGGCACCAGGTCTCTGGCCATTGGTTTTCCCGTTGTGATCGATACCAACGAAAGTGATTTGGTGTTCGCTCCGGTTTTCCTGCAGCAGCTATGGCTGGAACCGGTTTTGGGGAACCAGCACCAGTGGAAAATCCAGGTCAAGCCTGAACTTCCAATCCAACCCAATTTCCGGCTCCTCAAGCATTTGAAGCAGAAGTATGGCTTTGACTTTGAAAAAGCCGCAAAAGAAATCGCAGAGAATCCTTCCTTTGACAAGATCGAGCGCTTTTGCATTGAGCTGGGTTCCAAATTGCACTTTGAACCCAAAGCCTATGAAGGGCTACAGGGCTGCCCCGGCATCGATGAAATAGGGCAGGAGTCGGAGAAAGGAAGTCTTAAGTGGACAGCGGTGATGGCACTTTTCCCTCCTCAGGATGTCGTTTCGCCGTCTCAACTCGCAAGACCTGAAGAGCGCTTTTGCAGGTCCCAATTGAGTGCTCCATCATTCTTACCAGTGCCCCTCAACAAAGAAGATCTCGAAACTGCCAATGCACTTGAAGAAGTTTCCAAAAACAAGGTGGTCGTTGTTGAGGAATTGCAAAATGGTGCTCACCGGCAACTCGCTGTCAATCTAATTTTGAATTTCCTTTCAGAAGGTAAGCGGATACTCCTCGTTTCTCCATTCACAACTTCTTTGGTCAAAACTTCTGAGGCCTTGTCCCATGCGGGATTGTTCCAGTTGCACTATTTGCTGGATGATGTCATTCATGATGCATGGCCATTTTTGGAGCTGGTCAAAACGGCCGGATCGGGCTCCCGGAAAGAAGCCGCTTTTGACGGGCAACTGTTCAAGGTTACAAAAAACAAATACCAACGCGCCAGCCAGGAGTTTTCAGAACAGTACAAGGCGGCCCGGAAACCAGTGTTTGGCGAGTATTCATGGTCTGAAGTCGTAGGCTTGTGGATGCATGAAAAAGAAAGCAATGAGCAGGATTTGCTGGGAAGCCACCTGAATGCCAAAGACTTTCAATTTGACTTCGACGAGTATGAACAATTGGGCAAGTCCGTGGCGCTCTGTCAGGAATTGTATCGTTCCGTAAATACCCTCAACCATCCATTGACGGCCTTGAATGCCCATGTTTTTACGGAAATGAACCCTGACCAGGCATTGAGTTATGTGTCTGGCAAAGTGGATGAAAAGCTGAAGGCCGCAGCCACATTGCAAAAGGAGATCATCGGTGCCATCACGGGTTATTCACAGGCTTTGCGAAACAAGCTGGATGGAATTTACCGGCAGCTGTTGAAAGAGGCGAATCAATTGCTGAAGACCCACGAATCCTTTGCCGACCGTTATGGCGATGTCTATGTCAACTCGAAAAAGCGTCCGGGAAGCTTTTCACTTTTCGTCTCCAAAAAGCGGAAAGAAGTTGCCGAGGCGATGGATGTTACTTCCAAGCTGTACAGGTTGTTCGTTCGTCATTTCGACGAAAACAGACTCATAGAATATGATTTCGATTCCTGCAATGGTGGGTACCATGTGGCATGTGTCAGCAAGGAGATTCGAACCTTTGTCGATCAGCTCAAGGCCTGGCACAAAACCCTGGATGAACAGGTCAAAGACCATACGCTTCGCCTGAATCACAAGACGGCAGATCCTGTCCTGGACCAATCGGGGCGAATACGGGCCGTGGAAGAAAAGCTCGAACAGTTCATTTCCGGCCTCAATGAGGAGGAACTATTTCAGCAACCTTTTGAAAACAAGACACTTACCATCCCACAGCGGCAGAAGTACCTGGAGTACATCATTGACATTCTTGAAACGATCAAGCTGAACATCAGGGATTTTCAGAGCTTTTACAAATGGCAGCGCAACTGGCTGACCATGCCGGAAAGCGCCAGAAAACTTATCAGTGCCATTGTAAAAGTCAAACCAAAAGACTGGGGATCGGCTTACCGTCAGTGGTACCTGAACCATGTTCTTCTTCGCAATATTTCGGAACACCAACCGGGTGACGAGCTGCCTACTCAGGAGGTGAATGAGAGCTGGATGGTTTTGAAGGAAATGCTCCTGCCGGCATTGTTGGACCAATGGCACGGCGTTCAGGAGCAAAGTAAAAAGCAACTACGAAAAAGCAATTCAGCCTATCATAAACGGCTCTTCGGCAGAAAACGTCCGGGTGGCACTCGGCTGCCTGATTTGAAGGATTATTTCAGCAATGCCTTTGATTGCCTGACAGCGTATTTCCCGGCACTGTTGGTAACCCCGCATGTTGCCAGAAACATTCTGACGGGGAACGATGAAAAGTTTGACCTGATCATCTTTGCAGATTCCGATCGTTTTTCGGTGGAGGATGCCGCCGCAATTTCCGACCTGGGCAAACAACTGGTGATTTGCGGAAGAAAGGAAAACATTGGAACAGAGAGCAGCCTCATCAGTTACGCCGTTGACAACGAAGTGCCAACGATCAAGCTCAGGGGCCATTTGCGAAAGGTCTCTCAATCCATTTTCCGGGAAGGCAACGTGGTCGGGATGCCTGTTGTTACCTCCAGTTATGTAGCCGGAAGATTTGACGACCTTGAAAACACGAACCTGGCTGAGGCGCAGCAAGTGGTGAAACTGCTCAACCAGGCCAAGCCAAACGAAAAGCGGGTTTTCCCTGCCATTGGTGTAGTTGCATTCACCCATGAACAAAGAGATCTGATACAGACCCACTTGCTCAAAATCAAACAGGAGAACAGCATTGGCAGTGAAAAAATCTTACAACTGGAAAGAAACGGTTTGGGTGTTTTCTGCCTGGACGAGCTTTACGGCCAGAGCTTTGACGAACTCATTGTGTCCTGTACCTATGGCCCAAATGATTCAGCAGGTACGCTTACCCGGAAACTGGCTTTCCTCAACACCCTGGAAAATGTACAGGCCATTCGCTGCCTGATTGCCCAGCAAGCCAATCGCATAACCGTTCTCCATTCTCTTCCGGACAACTTCGTGCAAAGTGCCCGTGTATCCGACAGTGAAAAGGGTTTGTACTTGTTGGCCAATTTGTTGACGCTTGCCGATGCCCAGGCCAGTGGCGATAATGAATACGTTCGGGAGATCCAGCACAAACTTGGATTTGTACTGCCACCGAACAAACATCAGTCAGTGTTTTTGCAGGAGGTGAAAAACCGATTGCGAGCCTACATGGATGCTGACAAGATTGCATTTGCAAGTATGCCACCTGGTTTGCACAAACCGCTCTTTGTCAAGCCTAAGTTTGTAATTCAACAGGATGCATTCTTTTCCAGGCTGGAAAATACTTTTGGGCCCTGGGAAGCTGCCATGCAGGATGCAGTGAAAAAAATGGGGATGGAATTCAGAGTTGAGTGGGCTTCCCTTTGGTTCCAGGAGCCAAAGCTTCAGGAGCGCCTTCTGGCCAGTTTTATTTTGAAGAAGTTGGATTCAGAAGAAATGGTACCCGACAAAAGCTAATGTCTTATCAGGCTGAAAACGATGTGCCACATCCGCAGGTGCTGGAAGCGTTGGGGTTGTTGAAAGAAAAGCCGCGATTGTTCAGTCCTTCAACCCAGTCAATCTCCATTCCGACCAGGTACAGCGCATGGGCTTTTTCCATGAAAATCTTCAGACCGTCGATTTCATACACAGTGTCTTTGTCGGTTTGCAAATCAAAGCCAAGTACATAGGAAAAGCCCGAACATCCTCCTCCTTTTACGCCTACCCTCAAGCCGTGTTCATCGCTGATTTTCTCCTGCTCTTTGATTCTCTTCAGTTGAGCCAGGGCTGATTCGGTTATTGTGATCGGTGCAGTTTCAGTACTTGTAGCCATTCTTGTCAATGCTTTGGTTTGCTTGCAAATTTAGAACTTCCGGAATTGACCTGGAAAGTCTGATAGCTTGACCAGGTTGATTTTCAGAGAATGGACTAACAACAGCTTAGCTGACTAAAGGTTGTTTTGAATCCTCGCATTGAAAACTACCTTTGCCCTTCCTAATCATCAAAACCCGAAACACAGCTATGCCAGTTTGGTTAGAAGTCATTCTTGAGATCGTAAAGATTACTGTGCCTGCACTCATAGTCTATTTCACTGCCTATCACCTGCTTTCAAAATTCCTTGAAAGCAAATACCACCAAAAATCGCTTGAGCTCAAGCAAGACTCAAAAAAGCAAACCCTCCCTATGCGAATGAATGCCTATGAGAGGCTGGCTTTGCTTTGCGAGCGGATCTCAATACCCAACCTGGTGTTGAGGCTGAGAGGCTCCAGCAAGACCGCACAGGATTTGCGAATGGCGATGTTGATGACCATTCAACAAGAGTTTGAGTACAACCTGACTCAGCAGGTTTACGTCTCACAGAAGCTTTGGGAAATCATAAAAACGGCCCGGGACAACACGGTTAATCTAGTCGAGGAGCTAGCCAAACAAGTTCCTCCCGATGCTCCTTCCAGGGACCTGGCTGCACTGCTGCTGAAGCACCTGCAACAACACCCTGATCTTTCCCTGGAGACCGCGCTCGCTGCCATACGGAAGGAAGCCGCCGTTTACTTGTGAAGCGTTTATGTGTAACTCATTGGTTATCAGTCTTTGTGTGACTCAAGTTTTTGTTTTTCAGTGATTTAAGTATCATAGTAATTTAGCATAGCTCAAATGCGGGGCCTAAACGGCATAGAAAACCGTTGTTATGTATTACGCTAAAAAAATTTCAAAAAAAGCTCCTTGATTCATTTTTTTCTGAGCTGAATTTTCACCACCTTTGTCGTCCTCCAATCATTAGGAAGAGGCATTAGGTTGCGGAAGCAACCCCACCGTTTTGGGCACACCAATTCTACTTCGGAGTCTTTAACTCTAATAACTTACTGAACTATAGTAAATTTTACCTCTGGGTAACCAACAGGGGCTTAAACTGAATTGTATAACATCCAACTTTAAAGGAGAATGGTAAAGGATTGCGTATCGGTATGGAACAATTGCTTACAGACGATCAAAAGAAACGTCAACGCCCAGAGTTACAAAACCTGGTTCGAGCCGATTGTACCGGTAAAGCTGGAGAATAACGCACTCACCATTCAGGTGCCCAATAAGTTTTTCTACGAGTGGCTTGAAGAGCATTATGTCTCTCTTCTCAAAATGACCATCCGCAAGGAGTTGGGAACCAATGGCAAATTGAAATACCAGATTCTTACGGGACGCCCCCAGCCACGTAAAAGAACCGAGCCGCAGGAAGTGATCGGGGCTGCTACTGTATTGGCAGGGGCAGGAGGCTCATCCGCCAGCCGGCGCAACAATAGCGTGGCCGATTCCGGTGTGAATCCGGGCGAAGTTGATGCCACCAGCATCAAGAATCCATTTGTTATCCCAGGTATAAGGAAGCTTAAGGTTGATCCTCAGCTCAACCCCAACTATACTTTTGAATCTTTCATCGAGGGTGATTGCAACCGCCTGGCCCGCTCAGCCGGTCTGGCCGTGGCCAAAAAGCCTGGAAAAACTGCTTTTAATCCGCTGGTAATCTTTGGTGATGTTGGATTGGGGAAAACCCACCTGGCACATGCCATTGGCAACGAGGTGCAGAAGCAGCACGATGGCAAAACAGTCCTGTATGTTTCTTCGGAAAAATTCACAGGGCAGATCATTGAGTCCATCAAGAACAATGCAGTCAATGATTTTGTGACTTTCTACCAGATGGTGGATGTGCTGATCGTTGACGACATTCAATTCCTGGCCAACAAACAAAAGACGCAGGAGATTTTCTTCCACATCTTTAACCAGCTCCACCAAAGCGGTAAGCAGATCATTCTGACGTCGGATCGTCCGCCAAAGGACCTGGACGGGATGGAAGAGCGACTGATCTCACGTTTCAAGTGGGGACTTTCCGCTGACCTGCAAGTGCCGGATTTCGAAACCAAGGTTGCCATTCTGGAAGCAAAGATGAACCGGGAAGGGGTTGATATCCCCAGTGACGTGGTGGAGTTCATTTGTTACAACATCAAAAACAACATCCGGGAGTTGGAAGGCGTACTGGTCTCGCTCATCGCCCAGTCCTCTCTGAACAGCCAGGAAATCGATGTTGACCTTGCCAAAAATGTCATCCGCAATTTTGTGACTCAGATCAACAAGGAAATAACCCTGGATTTCATCAAATCCCTCGTGGCAGAACATTTTGACGTGCCCGTTGACAAACTGGGCGGAAAGACCCGAAAGCGCCAATTCGTTATTGCCCGCCAGTTGTCCATGTACCTGGCTAAAAACCTCACCGGCAAGTCCCTTAAAGCCATCGGCCAGATGTTTGGGGGAAGGGACCACAGCACTGTCATTTACTCCATCAAAACCGTGCAGGACCTAATGGAAACCGATCTGGTATTCAAGGACACTGTAGCTGAATTAGAGAAGAAAATCAAGTTGAGCCTCAATGAGAAATAGGGCTTGGGGCATGCTCCGGCACAAGGTTGAAAAAACTGAAATTTCAGCTACACAGATATTTGGTTTTTTCATCAATACCTATACCTTTGCCGCCGCTCTTTCAAATAGCACCTGGTGAGATGGGTGAGTGGCTTAAACCACCGGTTTGCTAAACCGGCGTACCGTAACAGGTACCGCGGGTTCGAATCCCGCTCTCACCGCCACTTTTAGCTTCAAATTTGGAGCATATTTTCACTTCGGGATGTATCGCAGTCCGGTTAGCGCATCCCGAGTACTCGGGAGGGCCGCGAGGTTCTCTTGGGAAAAGACCGGAAAAAATATACGGGGTGTAGCGCAGTCCGGTTAGCGCATCCCGAGGACTCGGGAGGGCCGCGAGGTTCTCTTGGGAAAAGGCCGGAAAAAACATACGGGGTGTAGCGCAGTCCGGTTAGCGCACCTGCTTTGGGAGCAGGGGGCCGCAGGTTCGAATCCTGCCACCCCGACGGAGAAGCGAGTCAAGTGGCTCGCTTTTTTTTGTGCCTATACCTGTAGCGCAGTCCG
>PAAY01000051.1 GCA_002698985.1 Saprospirales bacterium
CCGTATCCGCCTGCAAAATTTGCCTCGTTCAGAATAAAATTTGCTCACTTTCGCTCAAGCATGAAAATCTAAACAGGCTCTTAATTTCACAGCGCTTTACAGTTTGGCGAATTACTGCAAATGGAAAAACACAGCCTGCTCCAAATACTGTCGCAGTTCGTACCCCTGGAGGGCATCCAGGCGAGCGCCCAGCTTTCCGGAGGCCATATCAACAGCACTTACCGGGTGGATGCCGTTTTGGCCGGAGGCCGAAAGGAGAAACTGTTGTTGCAGAAAATAAATACAAGCGTTTTTGAGAAGCCAGAAGAGGTCATGGAAAATATTGCCACCACGGCAAAGCACCTCTCTGAAACGGACTACGGCATGAAGGTGCTGTCGCCAATGCCGACAAAAACGGGGGCCTGGCTGGTTTGGGAAAATGGGGAGGCCTGGAGGCTGTTCCCTTTTATCGAAAATACAATTTGCCATAGCATCGCTGAGCATGATGAAACGGCCTATGATGCAGCCTGGGCTTTCGGGCATTTCATGGCAAAGCTGGGCAGTTTCGATGAAAAAAAACTGCACCTCACCATTCCAAGGTTCCACAACAGCATATTCCGGATAAGACAATTCAAAGAGGCCGTTGAGAAGGCTGAAAAAGACCGGCTGGGGCAAGCTGCTGAGCTGCTCAGGGAATTGAACGGCCACCTGGATTGTCTGGAAAAAATCGAATCACTGCCACTCCCTCTCCGGGTGGTTCACCACGATGCAAAAATCAGCAACGTCCTTTTTGACGAAACAAACAACCGCCCTGTGGCCGTCATCGACCTGGACACCATCATGCCCGGCAGGATCATTTCGGATTTCGGCGATTTGGTGCGCAGCATGGCCAGCACGGTTTCGGAAGAAGAGGAGGACCCCGGGAAAGTGGCTTTTTTACCCGCCCGTTATGAGGCGCTGGAAGCAGGCTTTTTGGAAGGACTTTCCGACGACATTGCGACGAAAGAAAAAAAGGCACTGCCGGCCGCAGGCCCCTGGCTGACCCTGATGCAGAGCCTGCGCTTTCTGACGGATTTTTTGATGGGAGATGTTTATTACCAGGTCAGCCATGAGCGTCAGAATTTCTTCCGGGCCCGCAATCAGTTTGCGCTGTTCAAATCCATGAAAGCAGAATTGGCCGACCGGTTAATTGTCTGTTAAACTAACCCGCACCGGACTTCATGTGGTAAATTTGTGTCCGTTTCCGCAACTCTGCCGCCTGCCGGCAGTTATTTCTTTCGGGCAAAGCACAGCGCCCTTCTGCGTATGAACAAAAAAGCAATCTGGATAATAATTGGTTTGATGACCCTGGCCCTCATCGGGGTGGCCAGCATGCAGGTGAAGTGGATCGTTGACAGTCTGAAAGCCAATGAAGAGCAGTTCACCATCCATGTTTTCGAAGCCTTGAACCGGGTATCGGAAAAGCTGGCCTACCAGGAAAACCTCGAGGCCCTGCAGCACGTGGACAACGGCTTTGCGCAGGACTTCATGCAAAGAGACATCCAGCAGCGCATTGATTCCACCAATTCATCCCTAAAGGTTGTGGATGCCGAACACAAAGAGGTGGTTCTAACCAAAAAACAACTGCTCGAGCTGTCGCTGTATTCCAATACCTGCAACTGCTCCAGCTGCCGGGAGGAGCGGGCACGCATGCTCACCCAGTTCGTAACTTTCACCAGGGGGCTGGACATGACCCCGGTGGTGGAAAGGGTAAACCTGGAACAACTCCATGATTTCCTCCGACAGGAGTTGTACGACAAAGGCATCCGCATCCCATACCACTACGGCGTTTACGACAACAAGAAAGAAACATTCGTCATTTCCGACGGGCATTACCTGGTGGAAGACAATGTAAATGCCTCCACGCAGCAGGGCTTCAAAAACCTGCACAACTCCGAATACCGCGTCAACCTGTTTCAGCAGGACGCCGAGCCGCCGGGCAAGCTGATGGTTTATTTTCCGACGAAAAGCTCTTTCATCTGGAGCTCTGTGCTGCGCTCTTTGCTGGCCTCCATCGTTTTCATGGGCCTGATCCTCTTCAGCTTTACCTATACGGTGCTGGTGGTGTTCAAACAGAAGAAATTGTCAGAGATGAAGAACGACTTCATCAACAACATGACCCACGAGTTCAAAACACCCATCGCTACCATCTCCCTTGCAAGCGACAGCATTGCCAACCCCATGGTCATCAGCCAACCGGAAAAGATCCGGCGGTTTGTGGACATCATCAAGCAGGAGAACAAGCGCATGAATTCGCAGGTGGAAAAGGTGCTTCAAATGGCCCAAATCGACCGCAAAGACATCAACCTAAAACTGACCGATGTGAACATCCACGAGGTCATAGACCGGGCAGTGGAATACATCAGCCTGCAGGTTGAGAAGAAAGAGGGCACGGTAAAAACCGAACTGAACGCCACCCAGCCAATCCTGGAGGCCGACCTGACCCATATTTCAAATGTGATCAACAACCTGTTGGACAACGCCAACAAATATTCCCCCGAAAAACCAGAGATACTCGTCAGAACGGAGGATGCACCGGGCGGTATCAACATCACCATCGAAGACAAGGGCATCGGGATGACCAAAGAGGCCCGCAAGCACATCTTCGAAAAATTCTACCGGGTGCACACCGGCAACCGCCACGACGTGAAAGGCTTCGGGCTGGGACTGAGCTATGTAAAGGCCATGGTGGAAGCTCACAAGGGTACCGTGGATGTGAAAAGCGACCCCGGCAAAGGCAGTACTTTCACCATCTTTTTGCCGCATCGGCAAAATTCCAGGCAAAGAGCTGGCATGATGGGATAATAATTTTTGTCCTTTTCAGTTTCTTTTGAGACCTATCGGATCTTACCCGACAAAGTTTGCGCAACCACACCCGGGCATTACCGTAACAAAACGAACGCCCGGACAGAGAAGCTAAAACACCGACTTATGACAAATCAAAATTCACGCGGCAGAATACTCCTGGTGGAAGATGACCAGAACTTTGGCGATGTGCTGAGGTCTTACCTGGAAATGAACGATTACGAGGTGACCCTCGCCACCGACGGCATCAAAGGTGCCGAAGCTTTCAACTCCGGAGAATTCGACCTGTGCATTCTGGATGTGATGATGCCCCGCAAAGACGGTTTTACCCTCGGCAAGGAAATCAGGGAGAAAAACCAGAACATGCCCATCATCTTCCTCACCGCCAAAACCCAGAAAGAAGATGTACTGCAGGGCTTCAAGCTTGGTGCCGATGACTATGTGACCAAACCCTTTAACTCTGAAGAACTGCTCTTCCGCATACAGGCCATCCTGAAAAGAACCCGACCCAAAGCCGACCCCAGAGACGAGATCAAAGAGTTTACCATCGGAAAATACCATTTCAACTATCCGGTGCGGATTCTGACCTTCGATCCGGGCGGACCCAACGAACAGAAGTTCAAACTGTCGCCGAAAGAGGCGCAGTTGCTTCGCATGTTCGCACTCAATTTGAACGAGGTGCTGCCCCGCTCCGAAGCCTTGACAAAGATCTGGGGGCAGGACAACTACTTCACCGCCCGCTCGATGGATGTTTTCATCACCAAACTGCGCAAATACCTGAAGCTGGACGAAAACCTCGAAATCGTGAACATTCACGGAAACGGTTTTCAACTGCTCGAAAAAAATACAGCCGAATGAGGTGGCACAGCCGCTTCAGCCCTAACCTCCCCAAAGCCCTTCCCCGTGAAGGGCTTTGTTATTTTTTTCGCTTCGCAAAATTTGGGTGCAACTTTGCCCAACTGCAACAACTCAATGAAAGTCCCCCATGCTCTACCTCGTACCAACTCCCATCGGGAACCTCGATGACATCACCCTCCGGGCAATTGAGACCCTACGGCGGGTGGATAAAATCCTGGCCGAGGATACCAGGGTGACCAAAAAGCTGCTGACCCATTTCGACATTCAGACGCCACTCAGCGCCTTCCACGCCTTCAACGAGCACAAGGTGACCGCCGGCATCGTCAGAGAGCTGGAGAGCGGGGCCGACCTGGCCCTGGTCACCGATGCCGGCACGCCGGGCATCTCCGATCCGGGTTTTCTGCTGGTACGGGCCTGCCAGGTAGCCGGTGTGAAAGTGACCTGCCTTCCGGGGGCCACGGCATTTGTGCCGGCCCTGGCAGCCTCTGGTTTGCCTTCGGATAAATTCCATTTCGAGGGTTTCCTTCCACACAAAAAAGGGCGGCAGACCCGGCTGCAATACCTGGCCACCCTGCCCCACACCTTCATCCTTTACGAATCGCCGCACCGGCTGGTGAAGTGCCTCGGCCAACTGGCCGAACATTGCGGCAGCGAACGGCTGGCTAGTGTGGCCCGGGAGCTGAGCAAAATTCACGAAGAGATCGTTACCGACACACTCCAGAACCTGATCGGGCATTTTGGTGAAAAAACGGTGAAGGGTGAAATCGTCATCGTCGTTGCCGGAGGCGACTACAAAACAGAAAAAAACGAACAATGAAATACACGGGGATATTCCTGCTTCTGGTTTCATTCATGGCTTGCCAACCCGACGACGGGAAGCTGAACCTCGAGCCCTTTTACTACCCGCTCGATTCGCTGAGCAATGGCCGGGTCTATTCCTATGAGTCCGTCGGCAATCCCTATGACCCGCCCATATTCTGGCTGTACCAAAGCCGGAATGCCCACGGCAGCACCTTGCTGACCGGCACCTCTTACGACCTGGATTTCCAACCGGACCAGTACGTGGTGGAACGCCGGGTGAAAAACGGGATGAAGCTGGACACCTTCATTACCTACGAGGCCGTTTCCGAAGAAACAAAGCTGGAGGTCGCTGCGCAAATCGAAGCCGGCAATGTTTTCCCTTTCCGGCTGAAGGATGAGAACGAAGTGCTGCTGACCACCGTAAAATGGCACAGCGAAACCAGCGATGCCGACATCACCTTCGTCAGAAACCGGCAATACCTGGCTGACACCACCGTTGTGTTCAAAGGCGACACCCTGCCGGCCGTCAGAATCCTGCTGCGGGAACTGATAGACACCGATCGCGAAGGGCACCTGGAACTGGAATACGGTGGCGAAGAGGTGTACGCCAAAGGCATCGGGCTGGTGTATTTTGAGAAAAACATCAATCCGGAGTGGCAAATGAAATACGCCTTACAGGAAATCTACGAGCGGCCTTATTTTGAAAGGGTGTTCGGTGTGAAACTGAGCACACGCCCCCAACAACCCTCCAACCAATGAGCATCAAATTCAGACAATGAGGATCAAAACATTTACATATTCCGCCGGTCTTTTCATCTTGCTGTTCTTTTCCCTTAGCGCCTCGGCGCAAATTCAGGCACCGGATTTCCTTTGCCTGAAAGGCGACACCCTGGTGTGGGAACTGCCTGTGAACAACTGCGGGCCCTTCGTCAGTTACGACATTTACACCAGCACCGACATCAACGGGCCCTACACCCTGCTTGCTAGCGTTTCCGATCCCGCTGAAACCAACTTCATCGACCCCAACCCGAACAATGAGTTGCGCTTTTATTACATGGTCAGCAACTACGATTGTCCCGGCCAGTTGCAGCTCAGCTCTGACACCCTGGACAACCTGCCGCCTGAAATTTCGCCCATCGAATATGTATCCATTGAAAATGGGCTGGTGCAGCTAAGCTGGTCCCCCAGCCCCTCCCCCGAGGTGTATGCCTACATCATTTACCGAAGGACCAACCTGGGAGACGTGCCCGTGGACACCGTTTTCAGCGGAAACACCTACACCGACCTCGCCGCCAATCCTGACCAGCAATCGGAATCGTATTTCGTCAACGCCCTCGATCGATGCGGCAACACCAGCCTTTTCGACCTCAGGCATCGCTCCATCTTCCTGCAAGGCAGCACTCAGCCCTGCGAGCAAACCATCACCCTCAACTGGAACCCTTATCAGAACTGGCCCGACGGCATTGAGGAACAACAGGTCTGGCTGAGTGTGGATGGCGGGACTTATACCAACATTGCCGGTGTGCCGGTGACGGATAGCAGCTATGTCTTCACAGGGGTAAACGATGGTGCTTCCTATTGTTTTTTCGTCAGAAATGTGGCGGCAACAACCGGCTATCAATCCAACTCCAACGTCGTTTGCCTGGATGCCGAAATCGTACGGCCCGTGCAGGAGCTTTATGTGGAGAGTGCCAGCGTGAACGACGATGGCAGTGTCACCCTGCGCTGGTTGTGGAACGATGACGCCGAAATCAAACAATTCGAGATCCTGCGCTCGGGTTTCAACGGCAATTACGAGGTGATTTCGAGCCAGACGCCCGTTTTCCCGCTTCAGCAACTCAACACCTTCGTTGATACACCGCCACAGGATGCAGGTCCGTGGTATTACACCATCCGCACAACGGACGATTGCGATACGGTGAAAATTTCAACCTATGGCGCCACGGTGTTTTTGAGCGGCTCCTCTTCGCAAACCGGGACCAACCACCTGAGCTGGACCGCCTTCGACCAGGAGTTGAGCAGCATTCACACCTGGGAGGTGTACCGTGTGCTGAACGGCGCTGCTATGAAAGTGGCCAGCCTGCCCGGCACCGAAACCCAATACACTGACAACTACGAGCCCGGGCTCACCGGTGGCCTGACAGCCTGCTATTATGTTTTGGCAAAAGGCACCCTGACTCCGCCCAGCGGGAATACCCTCAGCATCCAGAGCCGGTCAAATGTGATCTGCATAGAGCAGCCCCTGCGAATCCTCATCCCCAATGCCATCGCCCCGGAGGGCTTCAACCAGGAGTTCAAGGTGATGATCATCCCCGAAGATTTTTCAGAATTCGACCTGAAGATATTCAACCGTTACGGTGAGCAGGTGTTCCATACCACCAATCCAGACGAAGGCTGGAGGGGTACAAAGAACGGGAAGAAACTTCCGCAGGGAGTTTACGTTTATACGCTCAGAATCAAACAAGCCAGTGGAAACGAGGAGCTTAGAAAAGGTTCGATCGTATTGCTTCGCTAAGGCCTCCTTGAAGTAGAATTTTTCAAATGTGAAAAAGCAGATAAAAGCATTCAATAATACCCGAAGTCTTTATATTTGCCCCGCTTTAGAAAAATGGTCGGTTGGCCGAGTGGCTAGGCAGAGGTCTGCAAAACCTCCTATCCCGAAAGCTTTCGGGATTCGAATCCGCTACCGACCGTGACGAAACATATTTTATTGGTCGGTTGGCCGAGTGGCTAGGCAGAGGTCTGCAAAACCTCCTACAGCGGTTCGAATCCGCTACCGACCTCTGAAAAAGGCGCCTCTCAGGGCGCCTTTTTTGTTTAGGGGTTTAGGCCCTGCGGGCGTTTAAATGCCATAGGCAGGTTTAGACCCTTCGGGCGTTTTATTACGTCTCATGCATAGAAACCCATACTGGCTACAGAGCGAATAGGGTAAACCACTTCTGTTTTGAGCATGGTTCCTCATGCCGGGTACTCCACATAATTTCTGGGGGTTTCGTAGAGGCGCACCTTCAGCTCGAATTTTTCGGGCAATTGTTGGCGAAGGATGTTCCAGATCACAAAGCAGATGTTTTCGGCAGTTGGATTGAGATGGGCAAATTCCGGAACGTCCAGATTGAGGTTTTTGTGGTCAAAGCGTTGCTCGATGTGTTCGTAAATGATGTCTTTCAGGATCTTGAGGTCTATCAGGTAGCCAGTTTCGGGATCCACTTCGCCGGTCAGTTTGACTTCCAGCTCATAATTGTGACCGTGGAAGCTGGGGTTGTTGCACAGACCGAACACTTCCCGGTTTTTCTCTTCTGACCAGTTGGGATTGTGCAGCCGGTGCGCGGCATTGAAGTGGGCTCTTCGAAAAACGGAAATTCTCATATTTTTTGACTTTAGTTGGGACGATAACAAATCAACATCCGTTGGGTTTTGCAGAGCTGAGATCAGCGGAAATCCGCCGAAATGTCCCCTCCAATACTCCATTAACAACCTAAAATCGGGGCTTAAGTCAAGTTTGCGACAAAATAATAGAAGCTGGCCGGCTTTGCGCTGAGAAGATTATTTGTCACCTTTGTGCATCATCCCAAATCTTACCTGCTGTTTCATTCACCAAGATCATAGAATTGACGAAAAAATAAGGTGATCCAATCTATTTGGGACACCAAATGACTTTTTGAACTAAAACTCTTCACCCATCCAAAATTCATACGTATGAATAAGTTCTTTACCCTTTTAATGTTTCTGGCAATAACAGCTTTCGCCAGTGCCCAGACCATTGTTCTGGAAGAAGACTTCGAAAGCGCCGGAACGCCCACTGACTGGACCCAAATGACCAATGCTTCCGATTGAGGCTGGAATTTTGGCAGTGCGACCAGCCTTTCCAGCCAGTCATTCCCCATTCCTTCCAATGGCAGCAACATTGCAGCCTCCAATGACGATGGTTGCAATTGCGACAAAAGCGCCGACCGCCTGATTAGCCCTGTACTCGACTTGTCAGCCTATACGGCGCTTCTCCTGAAATTCGACATATTTTACGGAGCACTGAGTTACCAGGGTGTTAACGAACAGACTACCGTTGAGTACACTACAGATGGCGGTGCCACCTGGACTGTCATTGAAACCCTGTCCGGCGATCCCGACGGTTGGCGAAATGGCTACCTGATCGATATTTCTTCTCTCGCCGGTCAGTCCAATGTCCAGATCGCTTTCAACTACCAGGATGGCGGCGGATGGCTTTACGGCTGTGCTATTGACAACGTGGTTGTTCTGGTGCCTGCTGATTATGACATCGCCATCACCAAGCTCGATGTTCCCCGTTATGCTCCGTTCGGTGACAACGTGACCATCAGTGGTGAGATCACCAACTTCGGTGCTCAAAACATCACTTCTTTTGATGTTAGCTGGAGCGATGGCATCAACACTTACACCGACAACATCACCGGTGTTGATGTACCTTTCCTCGGCACTACGACATTCACTCACAGCACCATGTTGCCCTTGCCGCAAGCTGTCACTTACGATTACACCGTATCAGCCGACAACCCGAATGGCAATGTTGACACTAACCCGGACGACAACCAGTTGGGCGGCCAGGTGTCAGGTGTAACCTACATCCCCAACAAGAAATCAGTTGCGGAAGAAGGAACCGGAACCTGGTGTGGATGGTGCCCTCGCGGTACTGACTGGATGGAGTACATGACAGTAAACTATCCGGATGAATTCATCGGCATCGCCGTCCACAACGGTGACCCCATGGTGGTTTCAGCTTATGACAATGGCATGGGTTTCACGGGTTTCCCCGGCGCTCGCTACGATCGTGTTTTTGACCTGGATCCAAGTGAATTGGAAGATGCCCTGCCCAACTTCTCCAGCCGCATTGCTCCGGTAGCTCCCGGCATCGATGCCAGCCTTGACGTTGCAACTATGACGCTGACGGCCGACGCCAGCGCCGAGTTCGTTACGCAACTGGACGACCTGAACCTGCGCCTCGCCGTAGTTCTTGCCGAAGACCAGGTACATGGCACATCCAGTGGCTATGCTCAGGCTAACTACTATGCGGGTCAAGGTGACCCACTGCCAGGCTACGGCTACGACTGGGGCAGCCTCCCCGGCAATGTTCCTGCAAACGATATGTACTACGACCACGTAGGCCGTGCATTGCTGGGTGGCTTCAGTGGTGAGCCTGGCAGCGTACCTGCTTCTGTAATGGCCGGTCAGGTAGCCGACTACCAGTTCAACATGCCCAACTTCAACAAGAACTGGAATCCATACAACATGCACGCCGTTGTGATGGTACTGGATGCCGGAACAGGTGAAATCCTGAATGCTGAGAAAACAGAAGTTGAAGTGGTTTGCCCGGCTGATTTCGGAGCTCAAATTGAAGTGATTGACTCTGCTCCTACGGGCCCCGGAGCCATCAACGTTACCGGACCGGACCCAACTTTCGGTTTTGGCAGCTACACTTACCTCTGGAGCACCGGCGAAACCACCAAAGACCTCGCTGATGTGCTTCCTGGCACCTATACCCTCACCATTACTGACAAGATCGGTTGTTCACAAACCATCGATGTAGTGGTAGGTGGTGTTACCGGAACCCAGGAGATCGAATCGCTGACAGCCATGGCGCTCTCACCGAATCCTGCTTCCAACCGCACCATTCTGAACCTGGAGTTCAATGAAACCGTGAACGCAACGGTGGAGGTACTCAACACCCTTGGTCAGCAACTGTACGCTGCTCAGTACAGCAACATCAACGGTGGAAAATACGAGCTGGACCTCAGCACCTTCAGCAATGGAACTTACTTCGTAAAAGTTACTGTTGACGGTCAGACCAGCGTGCGCCGTTTGATGGTTAGCAAGTAATACTTGTTTGACCTTCGGCCTTTCAGGCCAACACATTGCCACGAGGCACCCTTTGCGGAGCCTCGTGGCATTTTTTTGGCAGCATGTTGATGGCCGACAGATTGTTAAGAAAGCAATAAGCCACTTGCAAGGCGGTGCAATAATTAGCATCTTGCAGCCATTCCGGCTTTCTTCGGAAATTTTGAGTTACTTTTGTTGCCTTAAACAAGCAATGCCGATAAACCGCTAGAGCATGAAACAAACTTTACTTTTATTTTCATTTCTCATTTCTTCATTGGCCATGTACGGCCAGTTTGAGTTGGAGATATACCCCTCCAACCCCGCTGAATACACTTTTCAAGCCGACCTCAGCGACTTTTGGGCCGAGCCCATTGCCCATGCCCGGGTCACCAATAAATCAGCCAACATCCTGAACCTCAGATGGGAGCGTGAAATCATCGACGCACCTGCAGAGTGGGAATACCGCATCTGCGATACCATAGCCTGTTATCCAACCAGTGTTGCTTCAAATGTCGTCATTGGCGGTCAGCCCAATGCGCCTGTGCCCCTGGCCCAGAACGAACACACCCTGATGGATGTGCACGTATTGCCTCGTGGGGTAGCCGGTTGTGGAGAGATTGCCGTTCACCTTTCAGATGCAGCGGATCCCAACACCGTCATCGAGACCATCACCTATAACATCTGTATCGATCCGCTCACAGCTGTAAACGATCAGTTCGACCGGAACCAAATCAGGATTTTTCCCAATCCGACTTCCAACTTCATTTCTCTGACGAAGAACACAGTCGTACGTCAGTTGTGGGTTCACAACATCCTCGGTAAAAGGGTGAGAACCTTCAACACCAGCTACAACGGCCGCTACGACCTCACTGATCTTCCCGACGGCCTTTACCTGGTCAGCATGGTGGATGCCGAAGGCAAGGTGATCAAAACCGTGCGAGTCAGCAAACGCAGCATCAGAGCCTGATGCCGTCTGGCTGAAACAAAAAAGCCCTTCCGTTCAAGAGGGGCTTTTTTGTTTTGGAGGCTTGTTCAATGTTCAATCCAGACCTCGCAGCCTTCGGTGCAATTGGTACAGATGTCAATCTGGTTTCGCCCTTTCAGAATTGCGGAGCGAAAACGGTTATAGGCCGGCCCTGACCAGATTTCCCGGAAGGACTTGCTTTTCAAATCCCCAAGCTGATGGAGGGCATCTTTGTCGAAACAGCAGGGCACCACGCGGCCATCCCAGGTGATGACACAGGAATGCCACATCTTCCAGCAGTGGTTGAGCAGCTTGTTTTTCACAGCCCAACTGCCATCCGCTTTCTGGTAGTAGCGGGAGTACTTCGGGTTTTCAGGGATGAGGGGGTTGCCAGCTTCGTAATCGTACACCTGGGCTGTTTTCAGCTTCACCTCATCCACGCCAATTTCCTTCGCCAAACGAAAGACCTCATCAACCTGGTGCTCATTGGGACGAACCACCAAAAACTGGAAGATGATGTGCGGCGTTTTTGATTTCCGCCGGCGTTTCCATTTGACCACATTGCGTGCCCCCTCCAGTACCTTATCCAGATTGCCTTCCCGGCGGTACTGTTGGTACACCTCCTGTGTGGTGCCATCGATGGAGATGATCAAACGGCTCAATCCGGACTCGATGGTCCTTTTCGCATTGTCGTCATCCAGAAAGTGCCCGTTGGTGCTGGTAATGGTATAAATGCCCTTCCTGTTGGCATAGGCAACCATTTCCAGGAAAGCTGGATTGATATAAGGCTCCCCCTGAAAATAAAAGATCAGGAACAGAAGGTCTTTGGCCACCTGATCGAGGGTGGTTCGGAAGAAATCCGCCTTCAGGTTGCCCGTAGGGCGAGTAAAAGCCCGCAAACCACTGGGGCATTCCGGACAGCGAAGGTTGCAGGCAGTGGTTGGCTCCAGCGAAATGCTCATTGGCAAGCCCCAGGCCACAGGCCTGCCCAACCACCGTGTCAGGTGGTAGGAGGCAACCAACTTGATGGCATTCACCATTCGCCGGGGGGTCAGTCGCCTGATCAGGTTCAAACTATCGGGCACAGAGAGGCTCATGCGGTAAAGTTCGTTTTTCGGAAGGGCAGAAAAAAACAAACAAGCCCTCATTGCTGGAATAATCAGAACTTTGCCTTCGGTAAAAAGGCAATTCACAACACCAATCCACGAGCCCATGGTCAGCGAAGCAACCATAGAAAAGGTACTGGCAAGATTTGAAGAAGATGCAGCACTTTTCGAAGAAGCTGCCCGGGAATTTGGCGACCAACAGCCCGAATTGCTCCAATACCTGCTCAACGTTCCCGAAGGTGTATTGACACCAGAGGAGGGCGAGTACCTGCTCTACCTGGCCATCATCATCTGGCAGTCGGTGAGTGAGGCCTATGGTCAGGGGCAATTGCACAGCGGCAAGGCAATTGAAGCCACCGAGGAAAAAAACTGGGAGTTGTGGGAAGCCGGCTCCGGCAATTTCAACCGCCGGTTGGATGCCTTCTTCGAGAATACCCCGCAGGAAGATTTGCTGGCTTTTGTGGAGGATGCGCTCACCCTGGATGAAGAAGACGAAGAAAGCAATCCGCCCGTGACAAAAGAAGGTGCCGAGCCCATGTTTATCGCATTGAAGACGCTGATCGACCTGCTGACGAACCAGCGCAGCTAGGCATCCAGGTCCCATCCGTGCTCCAGCCAATCTTCTTCGTAGTCCACATCGCTCAATGTGGGCAGGAGGGAATGGCTCAATCCCAATTCCTGCGCCTTGCGAAGCGTCTCATCCAATACCTTTTCCGTACTCCAGCTAATGCCTTCGAAAAGTCCGGCACAGGGTGCTTTCAGGCCGATGAGGTAATAGCCGCCATCCCTGGCAGGCCCCAGGACGAGGTCTTTCTCTTTTAGTTCCTCAAATGCCGTTTTGATGATGGTGGCAGTCAGGCCAGGAATATCGCTGCCCACAAGAACTGCCTGCTGATTTTCTGACAATACTTCCGCAAAGGCATTGTGCATCCGCGTTCCGATGTCTTCACCGCTTTGAATGCGGTGCTGATAAGTTTCTTCCGGCCATTCCCGAGGGGTCCAGTTTTCATCACTGAAAAAGGCATAGCGACGAAAGGGCAGTTTTTCAGCGGTTTGGCGCAGCCGAAGAAGAAGGGCTTTGTAAATCCGCAAGGCCATGGGTGCCCCCACGGTGGCTGCCAGCCTGGTTTTCACTTTACCGAAGGCAGGGTTTTTCACAAACAAGATGAGGGCCGCCTCATTCATCGGAACAGGTTGTATTTCAAAATGCAATAAATGGCTCTGACTCCGTCTTTCCAGTTGATTTTCTTTCCCTCCTCATAGGTGCGGCCGTAATAGGATATACCCACTTCGTAAATTCTGACACCCGGTACGCGGGCCACTTTGGCCGTCACTTCGGGTTCAAAGCCAAAGCGCTGCTCTTTCAGTTCCAGGCTTTGGATGATCTCCCTGCGGAACAACTTATAGCAGGTCTCCATGTCCGTCAGGTTGAGGTTGGTGAAAGCATTGGAGACGGAGGTGAGGAATTTGTTGCCGATGGAGTGCCAGAAGAAAAGGATGCGGTGTGGTTTTCCACCCATGAACCTGCTGCCGTAAACAACATCGGCGTGGTCTTCCAGAATGGGCCTCAGCAGAATACCAAATTCCCGGGGGTCGTATTCGAGGTCGGCATCCTGTATGATCACAAAATCGCCCACTGCCTCTTTGATGCCGGTGTGGAGGGCAGCGCCTTTGCCCTTGTTGACCTCATGGGAGAAAATGCGCAGATCGAGGCCGGGGTTTTCTTTCTTGAACTTTTCGAGTTCAGCCATGGTTCCATCCACCGAGCAATCGTTCACAACAATGACCTCGCGCTGCATTCCGTCGGGCAGGGGTGCTTCAAACACCTTGATGAGAATGGTGCGGATGGTTCTTTCTTCGTTGAACGCGGGTATGATGATGCTGAGCTTCAATGCAGGAAAGTTTCCGGTTAAATGATGGCAAAGAAACGAAGCGGGGCTTAATTTCCGCGGCAAACGACAACTCAAAGTTGTAGCAAGGACTTTTAGAGGGCTGCATGCCCATGTTTCATTTCAAAATCGCTGTTGCCGGACATTGCCAACAATTGTTATACATCATTTTCCGGTGGCAAATGCCAGATCAGCCTTGAACCGATATTAGATTAATAACTATCTTTCCCCGCCAGAAAGAAATACAACAAATTCAGACCCCGGTAAAACCCAGCAACTATGGCTACAATAAGACAAAAACAAATAGCTGAAATGATCAGGCGTCATTTCGGAACAGTGCTCCAGCAAGAGGGCTCATACATCTACGGCACTACCCCTTTCGTCACGGTCACGGAAGTACAGGTCACACCGGATTTCAGCCAGGCCCGGATTTACCTCAGCGTTTTCAACACCGAAAACAAGCAGGAAGTCATCCTGCAAATGGAGAACAGCTATTACCGGCTGAAGCAATCGCTGGCAGCCAGAATTGGCAAGAAGATCAGAAGAATGCCGGAGCTGAAATTCTTCCTGGATGACACCGTGGACGAAATGTACCGGGTGGAGCAACTGCTGAACAAAATCGGGATGCCCTCCAAGCCGGTTTCCGATGAAGAAGAATAGCCGATAGGCTGTCCTCATTGCGGTAGCATTCAGGACTGCCGGTAAATGCGAGCTTCAACACATACTTTGAGGAATACAAAAAGGGTAAAACAACGGGAATCAATCAGTTATACTCATGCAAAAGCCGATCACGCTTTCCATTTTCCTTATTCTTTTCGTCGCAATATCTTGCAAACAAAAGCCCAAAGGCGGCCCGATACAAAACACCTGGTGGCAGATGGTATCCTATACCACCGGCAACAAAACAGTACACCTCGGTGAGGAGCAGGTCATCACCCTGCATTTTGACGAAGAAAACGTCAACGGCAAAGCGCCTTGCAACAGTTTCTTCGCCAACTACCGACCCGATGATGTTCGTTTGAGTTTTACCAACCTGGCCGCTACGGAGCGGTATTGCGAAGCGCAAGACCTCGAAAATTTATTTCTCGACCTCCTTCGGCAAACCACCGGATACACCGCCAACGAAAAAGAATTGACCCTTCTTTCCGACAAAGGGGCCCTGCATTTCAGATCGCTCACAAAAGCAGAGGTTCAGGGCTTTCTGGAAAGTGAAAAGCAGGAGCGCCTGCTGGCTTTGTTCGACACCATCGGCACGCCGCCACCACTCCACCTCTACCCCATCATAGACGTTGACAACACCGAGGACTATCCATTCTCCGGCCAGTTGATCGACACCGCTCTTTATTCTGTCTTTGAAAGCACCAGTGCAAATGTGTGGTTCGAGTCAGGAGGCCGGGTTTACGCCCTCGGCAAGTACGCTGATTTCTACCTGTGCAGGATTCCCGGCAGGTATGTATCGTCTGACATTGCGCTTTATGTTTTCCGGAACGGAAAACTGCAAAGGGCTGAAACCGTGGCATGGGCCTGGTGCGATGAAGGCTGGTGCAACCAACAGGATGCCTGGCTCCAGGACCTGAACAGGGATGGTAAAATTGACATCATCCAGCACTACCAACTGCGGGACAACACCGGTAAGGTGAAAGAAGAAAGAATGACGGTGCTTATTCAAACGGAGAACGGACAATTTGAGGAAGACAGCACCTTCTCTCCCGACCCGGAACTGTTTCAGTTGGCGCAATTGTAAACCAGCTGCACTTCCCTGAACATGAGCCCGATGAGTTGATGAAAATCCTGTCAACTCCTGTAAACCGCTGGCTGCCGGCTGGCCTGGCAAATACAGACCTTGCAACAAATAAGGGCGCATGTTGCAGTGCCATCCCGTGTGAATTAATCGAAATTTAGCGGTGCTTTGCTGGGTCAATCGGCTTTAGAGCCTTAATTTGGCGCTTTGTAAGTGCAGCATGACCCAGATTGCTGACGACAATTCCAATGGCTTTCCACCCCCTTGCGGGCTGCCCTGCCCAATGTTTAGAGGTCATCGTTTCAAACATCCCGTACATATCAAACTGTCTGTGAACAGTTGACTGGTGCAATCTTGTTGCACCTACTGACTGACAAAGCTGAACACCCAGACAAAAATTGCCGCGTGGAGTAGTGCGGCGAAAAACAAAAGTACATGCGACTCAATTTGATCTGCATTGCTATTGTCCTGATTACCGGTTGTCAAAAAGGTCCCGTTTCAGTGAGTGGTGTCATGGTGCCGCTCGAGTTGTTGGAATCATCCCACCATCAGGGTTTTGACTATACCGGCCTGCTGGCCAAAGCATTGAAAAACGATGAAAACGCCTTCAAAGAGCTCATCGCCTTTGAAGTGCAGAATGACACCACCGTAGCCAACCAGCACGCTGCCATTCTGCTGACCGTGCTGGAGCGCCTGGGCGACGAGACCTTTGCCCAACAACTCGGAGCGCTTTCTCAAGACTATCAAAAGCAAGCCTGGGAAGAGCTGGACAGAGCGCTCAGTGCTCAGGGAAAGACACTGCGCACCTTTGCTCCGGCCACCTGGAAGGTGCTGATCCACAAAGGAGAACCCGTCAGCTTTCTGGGCCTTTACAAAGCTGACGACTTGCACGGCACTTTCATGCAGTGTGGCCAGGAGGACGCCCGGTATGTCACCTATGACGAAACCGGCGCACTGCAGCGCAACTACATCCGCATACTGAGAAACCCCTATCCGGGGCAGAGTATCGTAGCGGAAATCAAGGGCTACAGCCTGCCTTATTTCGGAAGTCTGTCATTGCCCGACGGCTTCAGGGGCTTCCTCGTCATTACGGAAATTGTGAAGATCGAGGCCAAGAACTTCCGGAACACCTGCATACCCTTTGACCTGTGGGCGCTCGGCAACGAGCCTTTTTGGCAAGCCCAGGTATCAGAAGCAGAAGGGGTCATCGAGTTTCACGAGCTGGGAGTTGAACGCACCTTGAATTTCCCTTACGTGCCAATGGTTGAAACCGATTCAGCCGGTATCTACGCTTCGGTAAATCCTGAAACCGGTGACAACATTGAGCTACAGGTTCTCGATGAACCTTGTGGAGACAGCATGTCAGACAATAAGTACCGCTTCAAAGTAATCATCAAAGTCAATGGAAAGAGCTTCCGTGGCTGCGGCCTCACCTACGAAGACCTGCATCCACCAAAACCGGAAGAGGAACCGGAGGAATAATCAACAAAAAGGCCTGCCAAATCATGGCAGGCCTTTTTGATTTACCGTTTTTCCAAAAATATCATTTCTGGATCACGCTCATCCGTTTGCCGTTTTTGTACTCGACAATGAATGCATCGGAAAAGTCTTTGTAACTGCGTATCGTTTTCAAATCACCAACAGCATCGGCAACTGTGGAATACCCCCCTATCATAACCCTGTAAAGTCCTCTTTCTTCGAAAAATTCAGACTCCAGCTGTCCGAACTTTTTCACGTTTTTAAAACGGGGATGATCCAGGTCCAGCTTCGACAGGGCAATGATCTGGATCTTGTAGCCCGTACCGGTATCTTCGGTGGTGGCAGGATTATCTTCCGGCGGCATTTCCGCTTTCTCCTCTTTTGATTCAACCGGCGGTGTATCGGTAAGGGGTTTCTCCGGTTCATTGGCGGCCACTGCCTCTTTGGTTTCTTTCAATACCGGTGGTGCCGGTTCTTTGGTGGGCTGCGTCACCGGAGGCGTACTTGTTTTTGGCTTGTTCACCACCGGATCTGCGGGTTTCTCTTTTTCGGCAACGGGCTCGCTACCACCGATCATCTGTTCCTCATTCATGTAAATGGGAGCACCAAAGTCAGTGTAAGTGGCAAAGTCGTAGGTATCAAATTCGTAGGTTGCCGAAGCATATCCTTCTTTGATGGCTTCGAGAAGGTATTTCTTGGAGGGCTCGACAGAGAAATTGTAAGCGCCGTCCTCGGAAACTTCCTTTGAGATGAAGCGCTTTTTGCCGGTGCTCATGATCTCATAAAGTGCAATTTCGACATTGCTGAGCTGGCTGCCCGTCTGGCGGTTGTACACCTCGCCTTTGGCAAACCACTGGCGAGTGGGGGTCAGGTATTCAAACTCAAAGATATCCTCGTCGGTAGTCGTCAGTTTTTCTGTTCCAAAAGTTCGGTTTGAGACGAAAAATCCGCCTTTCCCAGAGGAAGTTTTGACGAAGAAAAAGTCGTCAGCAGGAGAGTTGATCGGGGTGCCTACATTCTCGGCACGCTGCCAGTTGGAGCGGGCACCTTTTGATTTCATGATGTCAAAGCCACCGATGCTCACCTGCCCGTTTGATGCAAAATAGAGTACGCCTTCCACGGCGTCGTAATAAGGTGTGATCTCATCGCCCCGGGTGTTGATGGTGGTTCCTGCGTTGATGGGCAGGGTAAAATCGTTGGCGTTGCTGTTGATTTCACGGGTGGAGTACCAGATGTCCATTCCTCCGTTGCCGCCGCTTTTGTTGGAGGCGAAATAGAGGATCTCCGTGTTGCCATCGTGAACGACCCAGGGATGCGTGGTGCTCACGCCCGGCTCGTTGATGTAATCAGGCAGTTTTTGCGGAGCAGCCCAGGTTTTACCTACCCGCTGGGTAACGTAAATCTGGCAGCGTGTGGTCATGCCGCCCCAGGCTTCTTCATTTTCACAAATGGTGAAGTAAAAGCGTTTGGTATCGGGCGTCAGGGTGCCGTTGCAGAAATGCTTGTCTTCAATAGCCGGAAAATTTTCGATGGGGGTGGCCTTGGCCCATTCTCCATTGGCTTTCAGGCTGCGGTATATCTCTGCCCGATGCCCCATTGTGGAAGAAAAATACAACACCTCTTCACCATAGGGGAAAGGTGCAAATTCCGTTTCGGGTGTATTGATGTTGCTGCCGAGGTGTTCCACCCGGATGTTCACATCATCGCCTTTGCTGGCCATTTGGGCAGCCAGCTCACAGCCCCTGATCTCGTTTTGAACGATCAGGGACACGACGCCCTTGTCATCGCCTTTGTAATTGCTGAGGAAATTGACCAGCTCGCTGCTGGCGGCTTCGTACTGACCGTTTTGTTTCAGCACACGGGCGTATTTAAGGCCAATCATGGGATCGGTCTCGATGTCGTCTTTGACGTGTTGCCAGCAGTCAACGGCATTGGCATAATCTCTTACCAGGTAGAAGCACTCACCGGCTTTGTAGATGAGTTCTTTCTTTTTGGTCTTCTTTTTCCAGGCCGAGCGGTAATGCTCGCCGGCTTCTTCGTATTGGGCATTGTTGAAGAGGCTTTCGGCCAGTTTTGCATGTTTTTTCCAACTCAAATTGTCCTGCGCCTGGAGGCCGAGGGCCATGAACAGACACAGCAATGTGGATACGAAAATGGGATACTTAAAACGCATAGCAATTGGGATTGGTGGTTGTTTATGCTCAGGGAGCTCCGCCAGTAGAAGGTAGTTGTCTAACGAGTTGTTCAACTACCCCTGGGAAATAACGGTGCTCCAGTTGTCTTACTTTTTCTGCAATGTCATCGGGAGTATCGTTTTCATCGATGGCGCATGTGGCCTGAAAAACGATATCGCCCTCGTCGTAGTCTTCGTTTACATAGTGTATGGTGATTCCGCTTTGTGGTTCTTTGGCCTCACACACGGCCCGGTGCACATTCATACCGTACATGCCCTTACCTCCGTATTTGGGAAGGAGGGCCGGGTGAATGTTCACCATTCTCCGGTCATAAGCTTTGACCAGGTAAGGTGGCACCAACCATAAAAACCCCGCCAACACCACAAAATCAATGCCGTACTCATTAAGTATTTTCAATATACTTTTTTCTTCGTAAAAACTCTGGCGGGTAATCACCTCCGTCGGAACCCTGTATTTTGCAGCCCTTTCCAGCACTTTTGCCCCGGGCTTGTTGCAAACAATCAGGCTTACGCAGATTTCAGCGTTGTGTTCAAAATGTTGCATGATTTTTTCGGCATTGGTGCCTGAACCAGAGGCAAAAATTGCGATGTTCTTCATTGCTATGCTCGTTGATAATTGGAGGTTAAGCCTGGAGACTCGTTATGCCCGGCAATGCGCTTACAGGATAAAACAATGGTTTCAGCTTAAAAAAAATGGCCTGAACCCAGCCAGAATGAACATTTAAAAACCCCTTGCACATGGCAAGAATCAGATAGTCACTATCTTTGCAGACCCATAAGCTCCAGGGCTTGATTTTGCATTCTGCAAAAAACAATACTCATCCCAAAAAGGAACACAAGCCAGATCCCGGAACAAAAACGAATTGAAGAATTCTAAGAACCAGCTTTTGATTTATCCAGGTAAACAATAACGCCACACTTCAGGAGGGCCCTGTTCATACCTCCAAAACAAAGTGAAAATGAAAGTTGAAATACGCCAACAATTTGGCACCTCCACAGGTGTAGTCCTCATACCGGTAGCAAAGCAAGGAGATTTCAAAGACATCATCACCCTTGTTGCCTCAAAAACGGGCTTGTCCGATTCCCTGATCAACGAAGAGTTCAAAGGTGATTTGAAAGAAACTGCCAGTTTCTTCTTTAAAGATGGCAGCCAAACCCACCGCCTGATCCTTTTGGGCCTGGGCGAAAATCCCGGTTTCAAGGAAATGCTCCAGTCTTTCCGCTCACTCGTTTTCAGGAACAAGGAAAAATTTCCGAAGGGCATTACCCTCGATCTGGAACATTCCAATACCGGTGCACCCTACCAGCTTCTGGAGGCGGCCGTCAACGGCATGGTGCTTGGCCCCTATGACACCGGAAAGTTCAAGACGGAACAAAATGGCAATAAGGTACCCGAATGGGAGGACTTCACCCTGGAGCTGATCATTGCCGGCACCTCGGGAGGCGAAGAAAATGAACTGAAACAAGCCGTCAGGAAAGGGCAGATCATTGCCGAAGCACAGTGGCAAATGATGGACCTGGTAAACGCCCCCGCCAATAAAAAGCCACCCCAGCACCTGGCCGCCTGGGCCATTGAATCGGGACGGAAGCATGGCTACGATGTGAAAGTTTACGAACTGAAGGAATTGCAGGAGATGGGCATGGAAGCGCTCATCGCCGTCAATCGTGGCAGTGAGCACCCGCCCGTACTGATCGTGATGGAATACAAGCCGGCCGGCACCCCTGTCAAAAAAGTGGGTCTGGTTGGCAAAGGCGTCACCTTCGACACCGGTGGCCTATCTCTCAAGCCTTCCGGCAATATGCACTACATGAAATCGGATATGGGGGGTGCGGCAGCGGTGATGGGCGCCATGGAAGCTGCCTCCAGACTCCAGCTTCCGGTTCACCTCATCGGCGTGGTGCCCTCTACGGAAAACTCCGTGGACGCCAACAGCACCAAACCGGGCGATGTAATCGGCTCGTACTCCGGAAAAACCATCGAAGTCATCGATACCGACGCCGAAGGCCGGCTCATCCTGGCCGACGCACTGAACTATGTCGCCAAAAACTACCAACCCGATTTCCTCCTCGACCTGGCCACACTTACGGGCTCCTGTATTCGCACATTGGGAACCCACGCCGGCGGACTGTTCAGCAACAACGAAGCCCTGGCAAAAACCCTGTACGAAATCGGCATGGAAACCGGGGAGCGCCTCTGGCAACTGCCCATCTGGGAAGACTATCAGAAAGAAATGAACTCTGATGTCGCCGACATCAAAAACCTGAGCTCAAGCCCCGCAGCCGGAGCCATCACTGCCGCCAAGTTTCTGGAGTTTTTCATCGAAAAGCACCCGGCATGGGCCCACATGGACATTGCCGGCGTGGCCTTTGGCGATTCGGAATTCTCCAAGCAAAAAAGCGCCACCGGATTTGGCGTACGGCTGTTGGTGGAGTTCCTGGAAAAGGCTTGAGAACCTTGGTTTAGAGGGGGTTAGAAGCGCATCATCCCTAACCTCTCTAAACTCTATCGATTGCCCACAAATCCAATCTCATTGAATAGTATCTCTGCAACACGGCTTCATTGAATGTGAAAAAATCATTTTTCAATCGCTGTTCCTGGCTGAGAAAAAAGGCCCCGATTACATCAGCCATCTTGTAACCCGCTGTTTCAACGGCGGGAATAATGCC
>PAAY01000052.1 GCA_002698985.1 Saprospirales bacterium
CAACGGCGGGAATTTTGCCAGTCCCCCTACCCACATCAAACTTCTATTCAGAACATCACATCAGGAATGATCAATCACCATGTAGCTGGAAATGTTGATGCTGATGTTTTGTAAAGATGTTTGATGCAGTGGGGTGTTTGTCCGTCAACCCCTCGCTGAAGCAAGGGGTTTCAAGATGTTTGATGGAGTGGAAGGTTATTAGCCCACAGAAATTTAACCTGCAATCTCAGGATCAAATTGCTCATGGAATACCCTCAAAGGCGGAATGACGAATTTGTGGGTAATGGATTGGGCGCCTTTGGCCACAGCCTCCAAACAAACGACCCCGGCGGTTTGCCAGGGTCGTTCTGAATTATTTTGATTCTTTAATCTCTGCTCAATAGGCCTCTTGCATACTGTTCACAGTGGGGGCCATGGCGTACAATTTTTGGTAGTACTCATCGGCCATCCGGTCGGAATCGAAGTACAGCACCACCTCCCGCATGCTGTTCCAGGCTGTCTGGCGCCATTCGTCCGGCTGGTTGTAGTACCTCGGCAGAATTTCATCTTCCAGAACCTTCATGATGTTGACCCGGTCGAACTCATCTTGTTGTTCCACCGGCCAGTTCATATCAGCTTTGGGAACGACAAAGGCGTTGTGGCCGTGCTTTGCAAATTCAGGAATCCAGCCGTCGAGCGTGCTGAGGTTTACGGAACCATTCATGGCTGCCGTCATCCCGCTGGTGCCGGAGGCCTCCCTGGGCAGGCGGGGATTGTTGAGCCAGACGTCGCTGCCCTGCTTCAAGGCTTTCGACAGGGAAATTTCATACCCCGTGAGCACCGCCACATTCTTGTAGCGCTTGGACATGTGCACCAGGCTGTTGAAGATTCCGATGGCATGGTCATCGTTCGGATAGGGCTTGCCAGCCCAGATGATCTGAATGGGGCGATCCTGGTTTCTCACCAGCGCCTCAAAACGTTCAAGATCACGGGTGATGAGGTCGGCTCTTTTGTAGCCGGCATAGCGGCGTGCCCAAACCATCGTCAGCACTTCGGGATCGAAGATTTTTCCGGTTTGGTCAGCAACGATTTGGAAGAGCTGTTTTTTCAGTTCCTTTTTTCGCTCGTCGTAAACAAAGGCATCACCGGCCTCCATTGCCGAAGTCAGGTGTTCATCGTGCCAGAATGCTTTGTTCTGGGCATTGGTAATGTGGGTGATGGGGCAGATACCACCATGCGGTTCCCACATTCGGCGAGCCACTTCACCATGAATTTTCGAAACGCCATTGGCAATGCCCGACAGCCGCAATCCGGCCAGGGTCATGTTGAAGACGTTGTCATTCATGCCTGTGATCCTTCGCACTTCGTGCAATGGCACGCCACCGAAAAAGCCCATTCGCTCCAGCATGTGGATGTCGTGCTTTTCATTGCCGGCTTCAACAGGCGTGTGTGTTGTGAAAACCGCCCGTTCCCTGACTTGATCCAGCACAGCTGTTTTATTGTAAAGGTGGAAGAGCGCCGGCAGGGCATGTGCCTCGTTGAGGTGATAGACATCGGGGTTGAAACCAAGGATGTCGAGCAATTTGGCGCCACCCACACCCAGCAAAAGGTACTGGGCGATCTTCGCCTCGGTGTTGTTGGAATAAAGCCGGTGGCAGGTTGTCTGCGCCAGGTAGTCGTTGGCCGGATGAATGGTAGAGAGCAAAAACAGCGGCGCCGTTTTGAACACCTCCGGTGGCAAGTACCACACCTTCACCATCACGGAATGGCTGTTGACGGGAATTGAAAATTCAATGCCGGTATCAACCAGGAAATTGTAATCCCGCTCCATGAAGAGGGCATCCATTTCACCATTGCCTTTGCGCACCTGGTCGTAATAACCATACTTCCACAAAATGCCGATTCCGATAAAGTTTTGCCGAAGAGCATAAGCCGAGCGAAGGTGAGAGCCGGCCAGGTAACCGAGCCCGCCTGAATAGATCTTCAGGGCGGAATCGATTCCGAATTCCATGCAGAAATAGGCCGTCTTCTTGTTGTATTTGGGATTTACCTGGTAGGGGATTTCAAAGGGCTGAAATCTGTTGGTCATAGTTTAGTTCGTTTTTCTGAGAGGTGAGAGTTTGGTTCATTCCCGAATGTCACTTCCAACTTTGTACCACTCACCATTTGATTTCCCCAAAAAGTCAAAAGACCGGCTGAATGGGGTAAAAAAAACACAGCGGCGAAGATAGAGAAAAAGCTACATTGAGTGAGGCGCTGCTATATTTGCGGGCTTTTTCACTGTGCAAACAAGCTAACTGCCAGTGAATTACACCCTGCAAACCTTTTGTTCATGAAAGCAATTTTAACCATCATTTTGTTGGTTCTTTCCAATACCTTCATGACCCTTGCCTGGTACGGCCACCTGAAATTCAAGGAAATGAAGTGGTTTGAGAACCTTCCACTTTTGGGAATCATAGCCATCAGCTGGGGAATCGCCTTTTTTGAATACTGCCTGATGGTTCCGGCAAACAGGCTGGGCTTCAAGGGCAACGGAGGTCCTTTTACCCTGGTTGAATTGAAGGTGATTCAGGAAGTCATCACCCTGTTGATCTTTTCGGTCTTCGCATTGGTGTTTTTCAAGACTGAAACCTTCCGGTGGAATCACCTGGCAGGTTTTGCCTGCCTCGTATTGGCCGTTTACTTCATCTTTAAAAAATGAGCCTCAACTATTCGTCAATAATGGCATCATCGATGATTTCATCCCCGTCGCCATCGAGGTCTTCAAAGCCCTTGACCTTTCCGGAACCGGACTTTGCATCCGGCTGATCTTTGGTTATTCTCGGTTTTTTTGATTGATAATCACCGTCGGCAAATCGCTTGGCTTTTTCGAAGAAGCTGTCGTGCTTTTCCAGTTCACTTCCTCCCAAATCCAGCGGTTTGTCGGCAAACTTCGTGTTGTTGCCGCTGATGGCATCTTCTATCCGCTGGTTGATCTCTGCCAGTTTATCAGCCAGGTCCTTTGGAGTTTCGCCGGTCTTTGCGGCCTCTTCCTCTGCTTTTTTCACCAATTCATCTCTTGCTTTCAGCAATTTGGCGCCGAGGTTTTCCGCAACTTCCTTTGCCTTTTCCATGGCCTTGCCGCCCTTGTCAATTAGCTGCTCACCAATTTCATCGGCCTTTTGGCCAAATTTTTCCAGCAGTTCATCACCGGTTTCCATCACTTTACCGCCCACCTTTTCTGCGAATTCACCGGCCTTTTCCAGGGCTTCCTGGCCGTGTTCCAGCACTTTCTCTCCGGTTTCTTCAATGGGCGAAGCGGTGTGCTCCTGCTGCTCCAAGGGATTGTCTTCCGTTGCAGGAGCTTCAGTTTGCGAAGAAGAGGAATTTGAAAGAGGAGGAAGCTCCAGTTCTGTTTCAGTTTCCGGAGGGGTAGTATCGAGGCCGGACTCCTTCATGATGTCGTCCATGACATCGTTGTCACTTTCGGGAGCCTTCGGCTCTGCCATTCCTGTGACATCCAAAATTTTCTGGCCAACGGTTTCGGCTACATCAACTGCTTTGTCACTGAGGTCTTCGGCTACCTCTTTGGCCTTTTCCATGGCTTCTGCACCGGTATGTTCGAGTTCTTCCAGTGCGTCTTTCCCCTTTTCCCGGGCTGATTCAGCGGCGGATTTGCCAACGGCTGTGGCACCGAAAAACAACTTCTTCAGATCATTGAAAATTGACATGGCTATAGATTTTTTAGTCTGTTATACGAGCGGGTTCCAACAGGAAACCCTGAAAAGTAAGCGAATTCAGGCATTGTTGTTCCGGCCGGTATGGAAAGGAAAGATAAATGAAGGGAAGTTTGCGACGAAAGGAGCGAACAAAAAAAAACCCTGTCAAAAAAGCATTGACAGGGACAAAACAAAAAACAAACACTATGAACAAACACTATTCTTATGTCGAAGAAAAAAGGGTGAAAAAAGTCCCCCAGTTAGACCGGGGGCTACATAAAAACAAAAACTATGAACAAACACTCACCCTATATTTTTAAAAGCATGGAACGCATCTGGTTTACGGCGATCCTTGCTTCTGGTTTCGCAAACGAATTCAAATTTTTCTAAAGTGACGCAAACTTTTCAGGTCACAACCAAACTTCATTTTAGTCTTTTTCTCATATTTCAACAATGATGCCAATTCATAATTTTTCAAATACGATTAAAACCTCATTAACCTAGCAATGACGGGAGTTGGGGGCACACCCTGTGCATGTTTCCACTTTGTTACAATCCCGCTCCCTCGCCCTATTGCACCGTTCTCGGCTCCAAACCTTCCTTTGAAACACATGTTGTCACAGCATTGTACCTTTACAGCACTATTACTCAATCATCCGTCTGATAACCTCTAAATTTTTAAAGTCATGAAAAAGGTTCTCCTTTTCCTTGCAGTAATGCTCTTCGGAGCCGCAGCGCTTCTCAGCTTTTCTTCGAAAAACGATGAGACACAAAAAACTTCTGAAGTGTCCGGTCTCCAGGTTGGAGACACCGCACCTGACTTCAACCTGAAGAACATCGATGGCAGCATGGTTTCATTGGCTGGCTTGAAAGAAGCCAACCCAGATATCAAAGGCTTCATCGTGACATTCACCTGCAATACCTGCCCGTATGCTGTGATGTATGAAGACCGGCTGATAGCCTTGCACAACGAGTATGCACCAAAAGGCTGGCCGGTTGTAGCCATCCAGCCCAACGATCCGGAAGTAAAACCGGGTGACAGCTTTGAAGAGATGAAGATCAGGGCCGAGCAGAAAGGCTTTCCTTTTGTTTACCTGTTTGACGAAGGACAAAAGGTTTACCCCCAGTACGGTGCCACTCGCACACCGCATGTCTTCCTGCTGGATGCCAACCGGGTGGTTCGTTACATCGGGGCCATCGACAACAACCCACAGGATGCCGAGGCTGCCACTGAGCACTACGTTGCCGATGCAATTGCAGCCCTGGAGGCCGGCCAGGAGCCGGATCCGAACTATACCAAAGCCATTGGCTGCACCATCAAGGTGAAGAAATAATTACAAACACTATCGGAGCAAAACCCCGGAGCCTGAAACCTTCGGGGTTTTCTTTTTAACAATCCTTGCAATGAAGTACCTCATTCTTCCTCTGCTCTTCCTCATCGCTTCATTTTCAACCGCACAGGCACAGTCCAAAAAAGCTGAAAGGCTTCGTCAAATCGAGCTTCAGCGTTTTGAAGCCATGAGCGCCCGGGACACTGCCCGCCTGTCGGAGATGCTGTCTGACGACCTGACTTACACCCACTCAAACGGACTCACAGAGAACAAGTCAGAACACTTGCACAACATTGCTGCCGGCAAGATCGTGTACCAGCACATGGAATCGGAAAAGATGAAAATCAGGGTGAAGGGCAAGGCTGCGGTAATAACCGGAGTGGTCCACGTTCAGGGGCTTTACCAGGGGAACGAATTCGACATTCGCCTGAGTTATACAAACGCCTATTTCAGGGAAAGAGGAAAATGGAAACTGGTGGCCTGGCAGTCGGGCAAGTTGAATTAGACCTTTCTTTTCCGAAGGTAGAATTCATAAAGTGTGGTAACGGAAAACAACAAAAGAAATGAATACACGGAATCATCCAAAGGGATGGTTCCAACCCGGATGCCGAGGTATTCGGCGGGGTTGTAAACGACAACCGGCTGAGAGGTGAAGGAGCCCGTGAGTGAACCATTGATTAGCAAAAAGGGAATCCAACTAAGAAGATAACTGAGGTAAAAAGTACCCCGCCAGGCCATTGCCCGAGGCATGAATAAAAAGTGATAAAGGCAGAAGAAGCCGGAAAGGAGAAAAGTGGTGGCCGTGTACAAGGCACTCCATTTTGCGAAGCCTATGGTCAAAAACAGAATGGCAAGGCCCAGCGTAATGGGCCTGTCGTATTTGCCGAAGGAAATTCCAGGGTAGAAGTAACGGACCGATTCATAAATGAAAAGGCAGGAAAATGGAATTACAAAGAAGAACGCCCATTCTTCCCAGGGCAAACCCAACAGTGTGATTCCTGAAAAATAATCGGCGTTGAAACCCCAAACCCCGATTTTGGTGAACCAGACATCCCAAAGAATGAAAAGCAGCGCCACAGGCAATGCGGCTTTAAAAAATTCCGGCCATTTGGAGAAATAGTCGATCCTTTTGTCAAAGCTGGCAATGAATGGAAAAAACAAAGTCAACAAAAGTAAAATGGCATAGTGCCAGCAGGTTTCGAGAAGCGGGACTGCGGCAATGGGCCCGACATCAAAAATCAGGTTCCCCCGGGCAACTTCATTGCTCACCCACAGGTAAATGATCACAAGAAGGACAGCAGTCCAGTATCCGGCAATTTTTTTCACTTGTTTCGCTTCAACTTCCAGGATGAGCGCTTTTTGAAGTACTTGGGATTCACCAACAGCAATCCGAAAGATTCGCAACCATCTTTTTCGGTTTTGGCGTGGTGGGCTCCATGCGCCCTCAAAATTGCTCTCGAGTATTTGTTATCGAGCTGTTTGAACCAGGAAAAACGCTGGTGGATGTACACATCGTGAATGAGAAAGTAAATGGCACCATAAATGGTTATTCCCAGCCCAACAAAGAACATCCACCTCTGTGGGGTGAAGGTGCCGAGCAAGAGCAGGGCGATACCCGGGGTTGCAAAGACCAGAAAAAACAGGTCGTTTTTTTCGAAAAACCTGCCCTCCTTGAAATGGGGTTTGTGGTGGTCTTCGTGCCATTTCCAGAGGAGGCCGTGCATCACATACTTGTGGGTGAACCAGGCCACGAATTCCATGGCCAAAGCAGCGGCAAGGGTTATTAAAATTGCTGACAAAACACTCATGACTTTGATCTTTAAATCTTCCTGAGAAGGCCTTTTTAAAACAAAAAATTACAACATGTTGAGACTCATTCGCATGGCGGAAGTTGCAAGCAGGTAGAACTTACGGGAATTGGGAACCCGGATTCTTTGCTGACGCACCTTCTCTGCTGCCGTTTTGCGGATTTTGCGGAACAGGTCGAGGTAGTAAACATAAGCAAGATAAACTCCCAGACGCGCCCCGGCAGGCAATTGAACGATTCCTTCATAGGCATGCCTGAAATCCTTCATGATGTCATCCTCGATCAGCTTTTTGTCTTCCGGAGAAAAGTTATTGAAGTCAACGCCAGGGAAATAAACCCTTCCACGTTCGTCAAAATCACTTCCGAGATCCCGCAGGAAGTTTACCTTTTGAAATGCTGCTCCGAGGCTTCTGGCTGATTCTTTCAATGAATCAAATTTTTCAGAATCCCCTTCGCAAAATACCCGGAGGCACATCAAACCGACCACTTCAGCTGAGCCATAGATGTACTTCTCGTAGAGTTCTTTCTGGTAAACGTTGTTGTGGAGGTCCATTTCCATGCTATCGAGAAAAGCCTCTATCAGTTCTCTTTCGATGCCGTATTGCCGCACTACTGCCTGAAAGCTGTGCAAGATGGGGTTCATACTAACCCCGTCAGCAATGGCTTTCCAGGTTTCTGCCCTGAAGTCGCTGAGCAGGGCTGCCTTGTCATACCCATGGAAGGTGTCAACGATTTCATCGGCAAAACGGACGTAGCCATAAATGGCATAAATGGGCAACCTGAACTGTTTGGCAAAAACCCTTATGCCCAATGAAAAGGATGTGCTGTACCGGTTGGTCACCAGTTTGCTGCACTCGTTACAAGTTTGATGGTAGAGTGAAATCATGGCTGTGTTGGAGAAAGTTTATTCTTCAAGGTGAGGTTTGAGGTTGATACAGGATGTTCTTTGGAAATCAGATCGGCAACCACCTGACCCGAGATCAAAGAAGGTGGCACTCCGGGACCAGGGGTAGTCAGCTGTCCCGTGTAGTACAAACCCTTGACCTTAGGGCTTTTCATTTTCGGTTTCAGAAAGGCAGTTTGACGCAGGGTATTGGCCAAACCGTAAGCATTGCCTTTGAAGGCATGGTAATCTCCAGCAAAGTCACGATGGGCATAGCTTCGCTTGTACACCACGTGGTCCCTGACAGATTGCCCCGTCAGTGTTTCCAGTCTTTCCATTACTATGTGGTAATAGCGCTCCCTGAGTGCTTCATTGTCTTCCAGGCCCGGAGCTACCGGAATTAAAACGAACAAGTTCTCATGACCGGCAGGAGCCACGGTTGGGTCGGTCACGGAGGGGGCACAGACATAGAAAAGTGGATCTGAAGGCCACGCCGGATCTTCATAAATTTCAATGGAGTGCTTGCCGAAATCACGGTCAAAGAACAGGTTGTGGTGCTTCAAATTCCGCAATCGCTTGTTTACTCCCAGGTAAAACAGCAGGCTGGAAGGCGCCATGACCCTGCTTTCCCAGTATTGAGGGCTGTACTGACGGTATTCCTTCTGGAGAAGCTTTTGCTCAACGTGGTTGTAGTCGGCGGATCCTACTACCAAATCAGCCTGGTAAAACCCACTTTCCGTCTGAACGCCGGTTACCTTTCCACGCTCGACCGAGATGTGTTGCACCTCGTTTCCCGTTAGAATCTCAACTCCTTGCGCTTCCGCCACAGCCACCAAGGCCTCCACGATGCGGTACATCCCTCCCATGGGATACCAGGTTCCGAGGGCCATGTCAGCGTAGTTCATCAGGCTGTACATCGCCGGTGTCTTTTGGGGAGTTGCCCCGAGGAACAATACGGGAAACTCGAGCAGGCTGATCAATTTGGGGTTCCTGAAGAGACGGCGAACTTCTGACGCAAGGCTGGAAAACATCTGCAAGCGGATCATGCTTTTCGCAATGCGTATGTCCATGAACTCCAATACACTGAGACTGGGTTTATGAACGAACTCGCGCATGCCCACTTCGTACTTGTATTTAGCTTCTTCGAGAAATTTCTTCAACTTTTTCGAACTCCCTGGCTCTTCAGCTTCAAACATATCGTAGATGGCTTCAAGGCCAGCAGGCACATCCAGCAATTCATTGTCAGGATAAAAAATACGGTAGGAGGGATCCAGTCTTTTCAGTACGTAAAAATTGTTGGCAGTAAAGCCAAAACGGTTAAAATAATCTTCAAAAACATCCGGCATCCAATACCAGCTTGGTCCCATGTCGAAGGTGAAACCATCCACATCAAACTTGCGGGCCCGCCCACCGGGTGTGAAGTTTTTTTCCAATACAGTCACCTGATACCCCCTGGAAGCCAGCGCTGTAGCTGCTGACAATCCGGAAAACCCGGAACCAATTACAATAACCTTTTTCAATGCAGTGGATTTGTATGAATGAATAGCCATCTAACAGGAGTTTCACTTTTTTGTTTAAGAATAATTTACTCAATGATTAAACAAGTTAAAAAATCTTGATTGCCTGTTTTCAATAATGCTCGGAATTAGCTGAGTGTCAGCTTCAATAGTTGAAGGTGGTATTCTATGGGTAAACCCCCTTTCTTTACAAAAAAATTGACCGATGGAACCATTGATAAATTCAGACCTTCCACAGAAGGAACTCTTCCCAGGTTATAAAGGGCGCTTTATTCACTCTGAACACATGACCATAGTCATGTGGGAAATCACCGCAGGTGCTCCTGTGCCTGTGCATTCCCACCCACACGAGCAAATCGTACAGGTGCATGAAGGTGTACTGGAATTGACCGTGAATGGCAAAGCCCATCGGCTTGAGGCCGGAATGTCCTTTGTTATTCCTTCCAATGTTCCCCATACAGCTGTTGCCATCACAGATTGCAAGGTTACAGACACATTCAGCCCGCCCAGGGAGGAGTACAAGTGACTCGTATTCAGTTCGTCGAGCCGGGGCTCTGTAGGTAAAGCGAATAAAAAAGCCCGTTTCCAGACTAGCTGAAAACGGGCTTGGTCAAAGCATTGGGCTGCTTACTTCTTCTTCAGCAAGTCCCTGATTTCTTCGAGCAATACCACATCTGCAGGTGGTGCAGGCGGTGCTGCCGGTGCTTCTTCCTCCTTGCGCTTCATTTTGTTCACGGCTTTTACGACCATGAACATGGCAAATGCCACGATGATGAAGTCAATAATTGTATTGATGAAATTTCCGTACATAATAGCTACTTCAGAGGCGATCTCGGCACCATCAGGGCCAATTTCGGCAGGTTTCAGGACGGCCTTCATCTCTGAAAAATCAACACCTCCCAGCAGCAGACCGACGAGTGGTGAAACGATGCCCTGCGTAAAAGCAGTAACTACTTTTCCGAAGGCAGCACCCATGACAAAGCCGACAGCTATGTCGAGCAGGTTGCCTTTCATCGCAAACTCTTTGAATTCCTTTAGCATGGTTGTTTTGTTTTGTGAGTAGTGAAAATTCGCTCTTGCGACGAAGGTATAAACTGAAAGTATCGTTTGCAAGCCGAAAGGCTTGAATTTTAATCGTTTAAGTGTTTAGCTTCTCAACTTTTGAGCAAACAAAAAAGTCGTACCGCAAAGCGGTACGACCTGACAAGCTATAATCTCATGAAAAAAACGAATTCAAATTTGATGTATTCAACCCCGCTCCTCGTCTTCAACTCCTCTGCTCCCGGGGGAAAAGAGTTCCCCCTCTTTCGCAAACAGGGGAACTCTTGAATACGTTCGTGGGATCCTTAGAAAACTCTAAGTGATTCCCTCGCACTATCGGCATTTTGGGGAATCGGAAATTGGGATAAAATCGGTCTTTGGATAAACTGGCACTTTAGCCGGTTTCAAATCGTAATCGTTCTTTGGGAAAAAGGTTGTAATCGGTTCGGTTTCAAGTTTGTAATCGGTCGTACCCCGGAAATCGGGAGAATTGGTGGAGGACAACTCCGGCCAATTCTCTCCGGGATTGTAAATCGGTTAATGGGCAATTATTTTCCCAGTATTCAGGATGACGCCGTCGGCTTCCAGCCTCCAGGTGTAAAGACCTGCCGGCATGTTGCCCCTTTGCAGTGTCAGGGAAGAACCCTGCGCTTCCTGCTCAGTGATCAGGCGCCCCTGATTGTCGAACACACAAATTTTCAAAGTTGAGTTTTGCATCCCCTTTACTTCAAACACGATTGAAGAAGCAAATGGATTGGGGTATGCTTTCACCTCTACACCCGGAATTTCCGGCTCGTTCACATCGGTCAGTATCAAACAATCGGTGAAGACTGTACAGACCTTGTGCGTGTAGGTGGTGGTGGCTGCCGGAGCTTCGTACCCAACGAAAAGCTGGGCCTGGTTCGGAATCAAAGTACCGTCGGGATTGTCAGCTACTTGTTTCACCTTGAACTTGACAAATCCTTCTGAACCTTCACTTCCGTCCGGCATCAAACCTATGTTGTCAAAAGTGAACTTGATTACGCCGTTGCTGTAAACTTCAAAGTCATACTCATGACTGGCGGCCCCCGGTGATACGGTTGCCAGATCGAGGCTTGCTGGAAGTGTATCTCTGATGACCAGCCTCGAAATGGTATCCGCTGTTGGATTCCGGAAGTAGATGTGGTATTCAACATCCGTGTTTGCCGGAACCAGATTTTCGCCACTTGCCTGATAGCCTTTGGGATAGCCTCTCATCTGGATGTAATCGGTAATGGCAGTGGCTTCCTGTACGTCAATATTCACAAAGGGGTCGTTATCATCTTCGTGGAACATGGTGACAAATCCTGTGGAATAGTCACTGTTCGTGGTGCAACCTTCGATGGCTGCCGTTGGATAGCTCTCTCCGGGGTGGTTGGCTGACTGTTCAGCTATGATCCGGTAAGTGCTTCCGGTTGATTTGCGAACGATCTGCATGGACTCTCCAACTCCGAGTTGGAACTGTGTCGGCTGCGCCATCATGATCTGATCTTCGATCACGATGTAGTTCAGCGACTGCTGCATGGCACCGATGCCGTCGTTGCGCAAGATAAAGCGGATTGAGTCCTGATCAGGGTCGCATTTGGCTTCAACTGTGACACTTGATTTGTCCCATGCTGGTGAGGCCGGGGTGCAAATCTGATCGGGAAGGATGTGGGCAGTGACGATGTATGCCTGTGCATCCAATCCGCTGCAGGTGCTGGTGGCCGTTACGGTGAACGATCCGCAATCATTGATTCCGAGGTCTCCAACATCGAAGAGGTAAAGGCTGTCGATGTTGAGAATCCAGGGGATCGATGATCCTGTAAGTGTCAGATCGTTGTCAACTACCAACCTTACAGTGGAACCACCTGATGCTGTTGTGCCGTAGTTACAGTAATTAACATGGTAGGTGATGTTGGCACAGTTGTCAACAACCGGCGCTGAAACATCAACGGTCATGTTGGCACAGATAGCGATTGGCAGCATCGGGAAGTTGCGAACAAGCGTGTCATAGAGGGCATCGAAGTTCACGTTGAAAGCTGCCACACAAGGCTGCCAGTATTTCTTCGGCAAAACCTGCACTTGAAAGTCGCCGGTATCAACGACGATATCATAGTTTCCGTTGGCATCCGTAGTGCCGTAGTAAACCTGGGAGGTGCTGCTGGAAGTGGCCTGAACCACCCAGTCATTCAACCCCAGTTCACCGTTTTCATAGATGCAGTCGTTGTTGTCGAAGAAAACCTTACCTGTGATGTGGTTGGTGTAAAGTTGGCCGCTGCCGCCGGCTTTGATCAGGGTCACGTCGTTGATGAAAGCGCCAAAGAGCGAATTGTAACCGACAACGATAAAGCCGTTGTCATGGGTTTGCTGGATGGCGTTCGCAAAATCAACGTGGGTGTCCTGGCCGATGGCGTTGTTGAACCACACCTGGTTGCCGTCGAGGTCGTACTCAGCGATGAAAGCGTTGACATTGGAGGGGCTCACTTCGGTAATGCCGGTAATGGCCAGCATGTTATCGTTGGTGAGCACCATGTCAAAGGCTATGTCGCCAAGCGTGTCGCCGAAGGTTTTTTGCCAGATCTCATTTCCATCTTCGTCAACTTTGATGAGGATGGCATCGCTGTTTGAGCCTGTATAGCCCGTAATTGCGAAGTTTCCATCACCTGTTGACACGATGTCGTAGCCCTGGTCAATGTCGGAAGCGCTGCCGAAATACTTTCTCCATACTTCGTTGCCGTTGAGGTCAACTTTGAGGAGGAAAATGTCTGAAGTTCCGTTGTCGGGATTTTCAGCTGTACCGGTTATGAGATAGCCATCGTCTAGTTGGACAACGCTTCTTCCTTCGTCGTTTCCGGCGGTACCATGTGCTTTTAGCCACACCTGGTTGCCATTGTTGTCAATTTTTACGAGCAGAACGTCTTCTTGCCCGGCACCCTGGCTGTTGGTTTTACCTACGATGAGGTATCCGCCTCCAGCGCTCGTGGGTATGATTCGCAGGCCTACATCTGTGCTGTCGCCACCGTATTGCTTGGCCCACAGCTTTTGACCTGCAGCGTTGATCTTCAGCAAATAGACATCGGAATTGGAACTGGGAGTAGGCTTGATATCACCAACGACGAGAAATCCTGCGTCAATCGTTTCGATGAGATCGTAGCCGTGCTCTGCAAATCCGTCATCATAAATGTTTGACCAGACTTCGGTTCCGTCAACATCCGTGCGGACAACGTAAATGTCAAGGTCGTTATCGTTGCCAAAGCTTTCGCTGAAACCTGTGAGGACGTAGCCGAGGTCCTTGGCCTGTATTACGCTTTGGCCGATGTCTTCTTTATTACCACCGAAATAAATCTCCCATCCCTGCGCAACGGCTTTGTGGCTACCCAATGTCAATGCTGCTAAAACATACAGCGCACACCACAGGCACTTCAGCCTGTTGGGGTTAGAATAACCATTGTGCGTTTTTTTCATGGGTAGAAGATTCATGCGGCTATTTGATGACGGTACAAAAGTGTGATGATTGATGTCCCAGACCAAGTACAAAAAACGGCGTTTGTTGAGCAAAACTTTAGTAAAAAACCGCCCTACATGTTTACAAAAGTCCTTTATTTGCAGATAGTTACGAGTCATTAGCTTATGCATTTTTGTTGAGCAAAATTATTTTCAGACGAAAAAAAATCCATGGAAAAAAGTGCTTTGATCCAGGTCTTGCGAACATTCGACAAGAAAGAAGTGCGGGATTTGCGCAAATGGTTGCAGTCTCCGGCCCATAATCAGCGCCAGGATGTGATCGATTTGTTCGAATACCTGGTCAGTGGCAACAACCTGAATTCAAGCCGGGCTTTAACGAAGGAAAACGCTTTCAAGCACATCAACAAGGGTAAAAAGTACGACGATGCCGTGATGCGGCAAGTCATTCACTTTCTGTTCAAAGCGGTGGAGGCTTTCCTCACCTATCAGGAAATGCTCAGGGACGAAGTGCGGGCGCAGGCTTTTCTCGGCAGGGTGTATCGCCAAAAGCAGTTGCCCAAACTATTTCAGAAGGCCATGGAGGCCGGCCGCAAAATTCAGCAAAAACAACCTTACCGCAATCACCTCTACTTTGAGAATGAGTACCTTTTGCAACTCGAAAATTACGCATATCTGAGCGGACTGAGCCGCACAGTGCCGCTGAATTTGCAGGAAGTGTCAGATGCCAACGATGTGGCCTACCTGGCCAACAAGCTCCAGCTGAGCTGCATCATGCTTTCTCACCAGACGGTGTACAAGAGTGAATACAACATGCGCCTGCTGGATTCGCTCCTTCGGGAAATAGAAAGCCATCCCGATTACCTCGACATTCCAGCCATCGCCATCTACTACCACAGCTTTAAGGCCATCACCATCCCCGATGAAACCATCCATTTCAAACACCTGAAGGAACAGATCAAACAACACAGCAAGCTGTTCCCGCCACACGAAATGCGGGTCATCATGCTGCTTACCATCAACTATTGCATCGGCCGGATCAACGCCGGACACACAGAATTTTTGAGGGAAACCTTTGAGCTGTACCAGGAGGGCCTGAAAAATGACATCTTCCTCGAAAACGGCCTGCTCTCACGCTTTACTTACAACAACATCGTCATTGCCGGACTGAACCTGAAAGAATTTGAATGGGTCGAAAATTTCATTCATGAATACAGCCCCTACCTGGATGAGAAACACCGGGAAGGGCAGGTACACATCAACCTGGCCCGCCTTTACTACGAAAAGAAAGATTACAAAACCGCCATGGAACTACTGGTGCAGGCCGATTACGACGACATCCTGCTGACGCTGGTGGCCAAAACCATGCTCTTGAAAATCTATTACGAACTGGACGAAATCAACGCACTTGACTCCCTTCTGGGCAGCATGCACACCTACTTGCAGCGTAAGAAAGTGATGGGTTACCACCAGTCCAACTACAAAAACATCATCCGCTATACCCGGAGGCTGCTGCGGGTTGCACCTTACGACGACAACCAAAAACAAAAACTAAAAGCTGAAATAGAACAGACCAACCCGCTCACCGAACGCAAATGGCTGCTGGAACAACTCGACCGCTTGTGACTTTGACGGGCTTTGTGGATTTTTGCCGCCCTTTTCACAAACCCACGACTGCCAATGAGCCGCCGAAACAAGCTTCAAAAATTTGCTGAAGTACTCTCCTTCCCAAATGTGTACGAAAACTTCGACGCAAAGAACCCGGTACTCACCGGCACCGGAGGTGTGGAAGTAGACCTGAAAGGCAAATGGGCACAGCAACACTTCAGCAATGACAATCCCATCACCCTCGAGTTGGCCTGTGGCAAGGGCGATTACACCCTCGGGCTGGCCCGGCAGTTTCCGGAACGCAATTTCATAGGCGTTGACATCAAAGGGGCACGCATCTGGCGGGGTGCCAAAACTGCCCTGGAAGAAGGCCTGACCAATGCCGCCTTCCTCCGCACCAGAATCGAGCTCATCGCCCACTTTTTCGAAAAAGGTGAGGTGTCGGAAATCTGGATCACTTTTCCGGATCCTTTTCTTCGTAAAAGCAAAGCCAACCGCCGGCTGACCTCCGACCATTTTCTGGAACAGTACAAAAGGATCCTCGCCAACGGCGGTCTGGTGCACCTCAAAACCGACGAGCCCAACCTGTATGACTTCACCCTTGAGGTGCTCGCAGAGAACAAGGACTACACCCTGCTCTACCACGATGACGACATCTACTCGAAAGCCCTGCCCATGCCGGAACTGGAGCTCAAAACCTTTTACGAAAAACAACACCTCGCTGCCGGCAAGACCATAAAGTACATTCGGTTTCGGTTGGATAACTGATTGGTTTTTGAGGAATTGAAGAATGAGTGCACTGCAAAAAGTCCGATTCATTAATTCCAATGGGAATTTTGAATCTTTTATCTGCCGGACGGAGTCCGGCGCCAGCAGTGACGCTGGTTCCGGACTCCGTCCGGGACCACATCTTGTCGGACTCTGTCCGACTTTTGTTCAGAAGAAATAACATCTTTCGACGAGGATAACTCTTTTTGCACTGCGCTCAGAAACTGAGGAACCGAAGAATCGAGCCTCGAAGCGAGATACAGCATTTTTTTTACCCAAGGACCGGATTTGCCCACAATCGAAATGTTTGCAAACTTCCGGGGGTTGGTTAGTTTTGCGCCGCAATGACACACATTGTAATCCCTTGATTGGCACCCAATGCCAGGAGGTCCTATAGCTCAGTTGGTTAGAGCATCTGACTCATAATCAGAGGGTCCCAGGTTCAAGTCCTGGTGGGACCACAAATCACCAAAAATTCAACGGCAGCAAAAGGTCTTGCACCCTTTGCTGCCGCTTTTTTTGTCTATTCCTTCGGTGAGCCTGTATTCAGTGGGCAGTTAAGCACCTATCCTCAACCATATAATCCTCCATAATCCCCATAATCCTCCATAATCCCCATAATCCTCCATAATCCCCATAATCCTCCATAACCCTCCATTCACCATTCCATCCTCCAGCTCAGAATCGGGATCAGGCCCAGCTGCTTTTTGGCGGCCACCTTGCCCTGCACCACATCGTAGTAGTGGTACTGCTCATTCTTCCGGCTGGTGAGGTTCTGAATATCCAAAGACCAAAGGCTGCGGCGGCCCTCCCGGCTCTTGCTCACATAGAGGCGGAGGTCCAGGCGGTAGTAATCGGCTTGACGGAGTGTGTTGGTGCGGCTGTGGTCGTAAACAGTGGTACCGGCAAGCTGTGAAGCAGGCACATCCACCGGAGTCTCCGGCAGGCCGCCCAACCAGACCGCCCGCAGGTTAACACCACGGGTGCGCAGTTTGTCCCCTTTTTGTTTCTTGAATTCCTTACCGGCAGTGAAGTTCAGCGTATGGCGGCTGTCGAAACGGGTGGGGCGTTCCACACCGTCAGCAGCTTTGTACCGGGAACGCATCAGTGAGCCCGCCAGCAGGAAGTAAAAATCCTCGTTCATGTAGCGTTGCAGGGTCAGCTCCAGGCTGTAATTGCGGCCGCTGCCCTCAAAGGTGAGTTTTTGATTGTCCACCTCCCACTCGTCGGTAATGTTGAGCACCGAAAAAGGATTGTTCACCGAAAGGGCCACGGGCACGTCGAACAAATCCTGCCTTGCCAGTTCCAACTGCATGGAAAACGCATCCGACCATTGCCGCTGCCAGGCAAGGGAAAAGTGGTGGGCTTTCAGCAATGGCGCATCACTCTGGCTGTCGGCAAGGTAAACCGGAAGCACCTGCTGCTGGCTGTGCAGGCCGTATGCCAGCCTGATGCGGTCGGCTGCGCCAAGGTGGTAGATGGCTTGCAGTCGTGGCTCCAGGCTGGCTTCTCCATTCCCTTCGGTAAAATACAAGGCGTGCAAGCCGGCCACCAGCTGCACATTCTTACTCAGCGTTCCGTGCCATTCGGCATAGGGTTGGAGCAGCCAGGCATCCACATTGCCGGAGGCGAAGGAATAATCAGGCCCTTTGAGCAGTTCGCTTCGCAATTCGCTAACATTGCTGACCGCCGCAAATCCTGCCACCAATGTGTGCCGGATTGCCAGCTTGTGGCTCAGCTCCGTCCGGAACGACAACTTGGATTCTTGCCGCACATCCTTTTCCAGGTATTGTTCCGACACCGGCGCTACGATGAGATCCTCCCACCGGCGGTGCTCCAATGCCGACCAGGCCAGCGCTGTCTTCAACTTGCTCCTCCTGCCAAGTGAAAGATTGTGCGTGCCGCCCAGCACCCCCATTTCCGACTCAAAGTCAATGTTGAAGCGCTGTTTGTCTTCGGTAATTTCGGCGGAATCCAGCGGAGAGCGGAAGCGGGTTTCGCTCAGGCCCCCCACACCGAACAAGGTGAAAGTGCCCCATTTTGCCGAAGGAAAAGAAAAGTGAAAAGAAAGGTCCTGGAAAGCGGTTTCCTCATCGCCAAAGTCAGCGCCCATGGCGGTGAGCAACCCCGTGAAGGAGTAGCGGTAATTGGCCTGCCAGGAAGCTGCATCCCTGCCTTTGCGTTTTCCGAAGGGACCTTCAGCAGCAGCCTCCAGCCCAATGAAGCCGGCCTGCACCGTCCACTCGGTGTTTTCGTTGTTGCCCCGCCGGAGGTGCATGTCCAGCAAGCCACCCAGCGCATCCCCGACGCCGGCCGGGAAATTGCCGGGCAGGAAACGGGAATTGTCCAATAGCTGTGCGCTCAGGATGTTGACGCCGCCACCGGCCGCTGTGGGGCGGTCGCTGAAGGTGCCGGCATTGGCGGTGTGGTTGGGGTTCACAATGTCGAGTCCCTCCAGGCGCCAGCGCAGCGTGGTGGGCGAATTGCCCCGAACCGACAGCAGGTTGGTGCCATCGTGAAGGCCCACCACTGCCGGAAAATTCATTGCCAGACGGGCAGGGTCGTAATAGGTGGCGGGAAAGCGGAACTGCTCCTCTACGGTAATCAAGCGGCCGTCCAGCGTTCCCGGAAAATCGGGTACCGAAGCTTTTACCAGCACCTCCTGCAAGGCTGCCGGGCTTTCCCGCAGGGCCAGGTTCAACACCAGTTCTTTTCCAGCCTCAACAGTGGTTTCTGCCTGGCGCAGGGTTTCATAACCAACGAATGAGACCTCCAACAGGTAGCGACCCACCGGCACGGCAGCAAGCCTGAAGCTGCCGTCGTTTTCGGTGGCCGTGCCCAGGGTGTCGGCAATGCCCATCAGCCGGACGGTGGCCCCGGGCAGCGGTTGGCCGTTTACGGCATCGGCAACAAGGCCCCGAACCACCTGGGTTGGCACCTGCGCACGCATTTGCAAAGCGAACAAAATGAGAGAAACAACTGAAAAGAAGCGGAGTAAGGATTGATTCATGGACTACTGCTTTTGATAAGCTGCAAACATAGGCCTCCGCCATGAGGCCGTGAAGGTGATTTTCAGGACTATTTGGTGAACCTCAGGTGAGCATGCTGCCGCCTGCGCCTCAGCAAATTCATTACCTTTGGCGGCACACCCTGTCCACCACCGAAAATGATGCACGAAGATCCGGACAACACGAGAGTTTTGCGGGAAATGCCGCCCCGCCACCTCAACTGGTACACCCGCCTGGTGGTGCTTTTCGGTGATTACACCATGCAGGCAGGGTGGTTCCTGCTGGCTTTTGGCAGCGTGTTTTTCTGGTCCACCTCCATCCGCTCGGAAGCTGCCCGCTGGCTGGAACAACAAGGCACCGACTGGCAACGGCAGCCTGGCGTGGTACTCAAAGCTGACTCGGTAAACGTATGGGAGAAAGGTCACCACGTCTGGAAATACGAATACAGCTTCGCCCTGGCGGGCAAAGAATACAGAGGCGTCAGCTATTCTCCGGAGAAAAAATTCGACCCGCAGCAGATCGTTTACATCCACTACGACCCCGCCAATCCTGACATTAATTACATCATCGGACTGCGGCGAAGTCCCTACCCTGCCTACATCAACCTGCTGCTCATCATCCCCCTGCTGGGCCTATTGATCGTGCTTCTTCCCCTTCGGCAAAGGCTCCGGTTTTTGCACATCCTCAGGGTGGGGGATTTCACCCGCGGGCGTCTCATTTCCAAATCACCCACCGGCAAAAGCATCCGGGAAGGAAGCCGGGTAATGCCGCAACACAAATACCTCTTCCAGTTCGAGCACGATGGGGTAACCTACACCGCCAGTTGCACCACCCACCGCGGTTACCTGGTGGAAGATGAAGAAGCCGAGATCATCCTCTACGATCATTTCAAACCCCAGAACAACATCGTTTACGACGCCGTTCCCAATGTGCCCGAAATAGACCTGGCCGGACGCATGGCTCCCCCTCCTGCCTCCAAAGCCTGGACGGTGTTTCTGCCGGTTTTCACGGTGACCTTCAACTTGTTTTTCTTCGTAAAATCCTTGCTGGACTGGCTGCTCTAATCCTTTTTCTCGAGGCTGACACGGCGTGCAAGTTCAACGGGCACTTTCACGGTCTGTCCGTTTTGCTGCACTTCTATTTCTTCCTCGCCTTTGGAAATGACGCTTACCGGGCTTTTGGGCGCCAGCCCGAGGTGCCAGAGCCTGGATGCAATGAGTTCCGATACCTGCTGTTCTGCAATGATGCCCTGCTTGCCGGGCTCCAGTTGCAGCAAGGAAAATTCCGGAAGCCCTTTGCGCGCAGGGATGGGTGAGCCGTGCGGGTCGATGGAAGGATAACCAAGGGTACGGTCCACTTCGTCCAGCACATCCTCTGAAAGGAGGTGCTCGTATTTCTCGGCATGGTCGTGGATTTGCTCGGCAGAGAGGCCCACCTGGTTGGCGAGGTAGGTTTCCCAGAGGCGGTGGGCACGCACCAGCCGGCGGGCTTCGTCGTTGCCGCTTTTGGTCAGTTGCAGTTCGCCGGTCTTCATCAGGCCTTTGCTGCGCAACTTTTGCACCTGCCTGTCCACCAGCTTTTGGGAAAAGCCAAGATTTTCGGCCAGGCTCTTCTCCGTCAGCTTGCCTTCGGCCTGCAGGTGGAAGGCCTGCTTCAGTGTGTCTTCCAGGCGAATGCGGCGTTGCAGTTCAAGTTTGCGAAGCTGACGAAACACCAGGCCTTTGCCCGGTGCAAACAAGGCTGCCATCATGTAAAATATTGTGGCGACCACGGCCATGGCGGGTCCCGGAGCCGTTTCCAAAACGATGGCCGCCACCAGGCCAATGACCGCCGAAAGGAAGCCCACCAGCGCGGCAATCAGCAGCACCTTCGGCAAACGCTTGCTCAGCAGCAGCGCTGTAGCCGCCGGGGTGATGAGCATGGCCACCACCAGGATGACCCCCACGGTTTGCAGCGAAGCCACCACCGCAAAGGACAGCAACAGCATGAGGTAATAATGGATGGCCTTAACGGAGATGCCCATGGTCTGGGCGATGACGGGCTGAAACGTGGTGGCAAATAAATAGCGGTAGAACACCACCAGACTTATGAGCACGTACAAGGTGATGGCCAGGGTCAGGTAAAGGTCTTCGTTGTTGACACCCAGCACGTTTCCGAAGAGAAAATCTTTGAGATCCAGGTGTACTCCCGGCAGCCGGCTCACCCTCGAAATGCCGATGACACCCAATGAGAACATGGCCGTGAACACAATGCCGATGGCCGCATCGGGTTTGGTCTTTACATTTCGCTGTATCCAGGTGATGGCCACCGCCGACAACAATCCCGCCGCCACCGCGCCGGTAAAGAAGCCGAGCGTACTCTGCCCTACCAGCAGGAATGCCACCACCACCCCCGGCAAAATGGCATGCGACAGGGCATCACCGATCAGCGCCATGTTGCGCAACACGATAAAGCTGCCCAACACCCCGCACATGATTCCCACCATGGACGATGCCGCCAAAGCTCGCAAGGCCCACGATTCCTGTAAATGCTGTATCAGTTCGGCTATACCCATATCACGTTGTTGATAAGGGCGTAAAGGTAATCAGATGGACGTGATGACCGTGAAAGGCACCGCTAGTGATTCCGTTCTTTGAATTTTCTGCCTGCCTGAAATTTATAGCTGCTCCGGCTCGTCACGAGCTCCGCTCGTTGACGCACTTTCGTCGCGGCCTCTGGCCGCCGTACATGAAATTCAATAACCTCAGCGATCGGCTTGTCCAGCTTTGATGGGAGGCCGCAAATTATATCTGCCACCGAGCACAGCTCGGGGCGAGCAAGGCGTGCTTTAATGTTTATTCCTGCCTGAAAGGCATCACTAGTAATTCCGTTCTTTTTAATGTTCCTTCCTGCATTGAATTAAAAGCCCCGCAGGCTCGTCACGAGCTCCGCTCGTTGACGTATCTAAGTAGCGGCCTCTGGCCGCCGTACATGAAATTCAATAACCTCAGCGACCGGCTTGTCCAGCTTTGATGGGAGGCCGCAAATTATATCCGCCACCGAGCGCAGCTCGGGGCGAGCAAGGCGTGCTTTAATGTTTATTCCTGCCTGAAAGGCATCGCTAGCAATTCCGTTCTTTTCAATGTTCCTTCCTGCATTGAATTAAAAGCCCCGCCGGCTCGTCACGAGCTCCGCTCGTTGACGATCTTAAGTAGCGGCCTCTGGCCGCTGGCATAACTGACAGAGTGTATAATGGGTGAAAAGAAAGTAGGAGCCTTTTATGTCAAAGTCTTGTGTGGCTTGTCAAACTTCACTACCTTGTATTATCAAAAAACATACAGCTATGAGATACAAAATACTTAACCAAAAAGGTCTGAACTTCCTTACGTTCACAATTGTAGATTGGATTGATCTGTTTACAAGAAAAGAGCTTGCCCAAATACTGATAGAAAGCCTTAAGTTTTGCCAGGAAAACAAAGGCCTTGTTCTAAATGCCTTTGTCATTATGCCAAGTCATGTTCATTTGATTGCAAGAGCAAAAGACGAAGAAAGACTTTCTGACATTATTCAAAGTTTCAAATCATATACTGCCACACAGATAATAATCTATCTGAAAGACCACAAGAATCCTGAATCACGAAGAGACTGGATACTGAACAGGTTTCAATTCAACGCCAGAAAGAACAAAACAAACAGTGAGCACCAGGTCTGGCAAAAAGACAATCACCCTATCATTCTATACAGCCCTCATGTAATTCGTCAGAAGTTGAATTACATTCATCAAAATCCAGTGGAAGCCGGATATGTGGCTGAAGCTGAACACTACATTTTAAGCAGTGCATCAAATTATGCAAGTGGAAAAGGAATACTGGATGTTGATGTGATGGATGATCTATGGAATGACATCGGGTACATTCCAACCTTTGGTGTATAGGTGAATTTTAATGTTTTTCTTATTCCAGCGGCCAGCTTGTCCAGCTTTGATGGGAGGCCGCAACCATACGTACGGCGGCCAGAGGCCGCCACTTAGGTCCGCCACCGAGCGCAGCTCGGGGCGAGCAAGACGTGCTTTGATGTTTATTCCTGCCTGATAGGCATCACTAGCAATTCCGTTCTTTTTAATGTTCCTTCCTGCATTGAAGTAAAAGCCCCACCGGCTCGTCACGAGCTCCGCTCGTTGACGCATCTAAGTAGCGGCCTCTCGGCCGCTGAGTGTTTTAATTGATTAGTTTGATTCTTTTTACGGCGGCCGGAGGCCGCCACCTATGTCCGCCACCGAGCGCAGCTCGGGGCGAGCAAGACGTTCTTTGATGTTTATTCCTGCCTGAAAGGCATCGCTAGTAATTCCGTTCTTTTTAATGTTCCTTCCTGCATTGAAGTAAAAGCCCCACCGGCTCGTCACGAGCTCCGCTCGTTGAC